>JBFOMG010000036.1:0-89066 GCA_040830725.1 Rhizobiaceae bacterium | reverse complement strand
GGTGGGAATTGCAAACTCCTGCGCCAGGTCGCAAATCTCTTCGACTACGCCCGGTTCCTCAACAACCGAGGCGTCCATATTGACTGCGAAATTGCAATCGAAGCCGTCGAACTGCCATTCGCTGATATCGGCGAAAACCTTGCGAACCGTTGTAATCGCTGCCGTTCTGGCACGATCGGTGTGGCTGATGCGCTCGAAATAACCGTGCGGCGGCGCAAACTGTCCATCCGACAATTTTATTCGCGTCAGCGCCTCGGCACTGGACAGCGTTTTATCGGAAATATGAAACTGCGGCTGGTAAAACGGCACCAGCATCAGCTCAACCGCATCCGATGATTCATCGGGATGGTTGGCCGCCTGTTCCATTGAATTGATCTCGGAGCAGCGTGCCAGTGCTGCATCCAGCTGCGCCTCGTCGATCGGTTTTTTCAGTGCTCCGACCACGTTGGCGTCAAGCATTTTGCCAAGGTTCATCGCGGATTTCAGGATGCCGCCTTCTTCCCCGCTCATGATCAGAACCTGACCGGCAAACCCACGTGTAGCCAGTTCGCGCATAAAAGCTAAACCGTCGAGTTTGGGCATGTTTAGGTCCAGAATAATCAGCCCCGGGGGCTGATCCGGACGTGAAATGATTTCCAGTCCTTCTTCACCGTTCCCGGCCATATATACCGGATCGACGCCGCGCGCCTTCAGCGCTTCGGCCGCAACAGCGCAAAATATCGGGTCATCATCGACGACTAGAACTGGTTCGCTATACACAGATATCTCCCCGGAATGGACCATGCCTATCACCAATTCCTTATTTTTCCATTGACGAGATAATGTAATGTTTTCAGTAAGTAATGGTAGAAACCCGGAATCGATTACAGCCTGTAATTGACTCGTCCCGTTCAAAGCGGCGCGTTCTGGTGATCGGGCTTCGTTAACCAATTATCCTTAATATGCGTCGCATCTCCATCAAACGGGTGGCAAATGCGGCAACTCCGATTTTTCAACCTGTTGAGCTTTCGTCTCGCAATAATTGTCGGTGTGAGCGCCCTGGCAGGCATCTACCTGATTTCCGGCGTCTTTCTTGTGCAGGACTTTCAGAAGACGATTTCGGCTGAAAAGGAGCGGCTGAGAGGGGCGGCAACGGCCTTTTCCGCCGCTGTCTCCGCACCAGTGGCGGCCGGAGACCAGGCGTCGACCTTGCGGGTATTGCGGGGAATTCGTGAATTGCCCGACACCACCTATGTATCGGTGGAATTGCCAGATGGACGCACATATGCCGAGATCGGCAGCGGCGTGATGCTGCTTGGCCGGGACGGTTCAGTAGATGGCCAATCGCTCATCGACATATTCCGCTCCGAAGCCATTACCACCCAGGCAAAGGTCGTGCAGGGCGGCCTTCAAATCGGCACGCTGAAGATACACAGCGAAGTCAATTCCATCCGCTCCAAATATCTGACCAGCGCCACCAATATGCTGCTGGTCGGCTTGGTAGTCGTGGTGGTGACCTTGCTGACCACCTCGCTGTTGGTCCGGCGCGTCACAGGACCGCTGCGTCAGCTGACCGACAAGCTGATCCACATGCGGGACAACAAGGACCTGTCGCTTCGCTTCAAATATGACCGCGGTGACGAGGTCGGCGTGCTGGCCCAGGCATTCAACGATGCCTTTGCCGGAATCGAAGAGCGCGATATCGCGCTACGGCGCCATCGTGACACGCTGGAAGAAACCGTTCAGACCAGAACACGCGAATTGCGGGACGCGGTGGTGGTGGCAGAACAGGCAAATGCCACGAAGTCCGAGTTTCTGGCGACGATGAGCCACGAAATCAGAACACCGATGAACGGTATGATGGTCATGGCCGAACTGCTGGCAGCTTCACCGTTATCCTCAAAACATTTGCGCTATGCGCAGGTCATTTCGCGGTCCGGGCGTTCGCTGTTGAATATCATCAACGACATTCTCGACATGTCGAAAATCGAATCGGGCAGGCTGCAGCTGGAAGAGACCCCATTCTCGCTGGATGAACTGATCGAAGACACGGTCAGCCTTTTTTCAGCGCGGGCGCGCGAGAAGGGTCTGACGTTAACATCGTTCATCAGCCGCGATGCGGCGTCGGTATTCAACGGTGATCCGACACGGTTGGGACAGGTGGTTGCCAATCTGGTCAACAACGCCCTGAAGTTCACCGATGAGGGGGGTGTGTCGATCAACGTATCGGCTGCACCTCATACCAAAAACGGCGAAGTGCAGCGCATCCGCATTGATGTGGAAGACACCGGTATCGGAATTGCGGCCGACAAGCTGGACAGTGTATTTGAACAGTTTACCCAGGCCGATCAGTCGACGACGCGTAAATTTGGTGGAACCGGTCTCGGTTTGCCGATCTCCAAAAAGCTTATCGAAATCATGGGCGGAGAGATTGGCGTTACGAGTGAACCGGGGACCGGCAGCATATTCCATGTCGAAATCGACTTGCCTGTCTGCGAAATGCGGAACAGTGAAGTCGATCCGAGCGCCGCTGAACGGACCGTGGTGGTTGTCGATGATGATCCCGTCTCGCGGAAATCGGTTATCGCGGCGCTGACCGATCGCAAAGTCACTGTGCGCGAATGTGCTGCCGATCGCTCGCTGCCGGCATCGGATCTGGTTTTGGTGCGTTCCGGCTCCTGGACGTCGATTGCGCCCAATTTCGACAAGGACAACGATCAGAGCCCTTGCGTTGTGATAATGACCGGATATGGCGAGGATGGCATTGACCGCGGCGAAACGGACATCATCGCTGGCGAAGTTTCACTGCCGGCGACAAGATCGGCGATCGACATCATCTGCCGTGGATTGCCGTCGGGAGACTACTCCGAACTTTCTGACAGCCAGTCTGAACTTACAAAAATTGATTTCCCGACATATGGCGGGCTATCGGTTCTCGCTGTCGATGATGATGCGGTAAACCGCGAGGTTCTCAAAGAGGCGCTTACAGCCCTGGGAGTGACCGCCAGCTTTGCCAATAGCGGCGAGGAAGCCATCAAATACGTTGAAAAGCGCGAATTCGATGCCATCTTCATGGATTGCTCCATGCCCGGAATGGACGGTTACGAGGCGACCGGAAAAATCCGGCAAATCGAGCGCGCGGCGGGCCGGAATCATACCCGGGTCGTTGCCCTGACCGCTCATGTTGCGGGTGAAGAAGCCCAGCGTTGGCGCAGCGCGGAGATGGATGGTTATATCGCCAAACCGTTCACCATAGCGGCGCTGGCCAAGGAGTTTGAACATCTGGGAGCCGATCCGGTTTCGCAAGATGCGGCTGCCAACCAGCTCGAGGATGCCAAGGAGACGGAAGACGCGCCAATCCTGTCAGACAGGATACTGGACATGTTCTCTTCCGTCGGCGCGACAACAGGGGCCGACCTAAGTGCCCGTGTGTTTGGCCTGTTCTCGCAGCATGCGCCCAAGGCGCTATCCGGTGTTCGGGATGCAATTCTGTCGGGTGACGATTACGAAGAGCTTGCCAAACTCGTTCATGCGCTGAAGTCGATATGCAACAGCGCCGGTGCGATGCGCGCGGCAGCTTATTGCGAGATGCTTGAGCAGCAAGCCAAATCCGGCGAACCCATATTATCTGCGTCGTGCGATGAACTGGAAAGTATCATCGAAGCAACGATCGAGGCCATGAAAGAACTGGATGCACAGGTCTCCGGGGGGCAGCCCGAGGCGGCAAAAGCCGGCTAGCAACCGGATGTTCCCGAACGCTGGGGACCATATATCGGTGCGAATTCCCGGACTTCCATCGCATGAACCCAAGATGAACGGGCGTTTCCGGATCCGTTCACCCCGCCATTGCTAGACCGATATCCGACGGTTCCAACGAATCGTATCGGACCGATGGTCCTGACCTGGTCCGGCTCGCTGTCCCGGGGGTAACGTCCCTTCCTCCCGGGACAGAGAGGCCGGTTTCAAGGCTCACTTCACCTTCAACCTTTCCCAATGTGCTGCCTCAATGGCAAATGGGCTTGCATTCACAACTTGCGGCCTTATCACCGCGTTGTGGAGCCCCATGGAGTGACAGATGGCGGATCACCTGGTCGAGACTGAGAACAATCCCGTACCCAAAGGGGCTGTCGCCGATTTTTTCAGATCGCGGGATGGCCGCAAACTGCGATATGCGCTGTTTCGCGATGTCACGTCTCCAAGAAAGGGGACGGTTATCGCCCTTCATGGCCGAAATGAATGTATTGAGAAGTATTTTGAAACCGTCGGTGACTTGGCAGACCGCGGACTGTGTGTCGCCACGCTGGACTGGCGCGGGCAGGGCGGCTCGGACCGGCTGATCGGCAACCCCGCCAAAGGCTATGTTGACAGTTTTTATGACTATGTGTCTGACCTCGATACATTCTTCGAGGAGATCGTTCTGCCCGATTGTCCCGGGCCCTACTACATCTTGGCCCATTCGACAGGATCGCTTGTCGCGCTGCTTGCCACCCCGCTTCTCGTCAACCGGGTTGACCGCATGGTTCTGTGTGCGCCGCTCCTGGAATTGCACACTTCGCGATTTTCCATGTCTGCACTGAAAACAGTGACCGGTGTGCTGAACCAGATTGGTCTTGGGCGAATATACATGGCCGGCGGGCGGCGTCCGAGCGAGATACGGCCGTTTGAAGGCAACAAGCTGACGACTGATGCAGATCGATACAGGCGCAATGCCGAACTGTTCAAAAAAGCGCCACGGCTGGGCCTGGGAGGGCCGACCGCTGCGTGGGTCAATGCGTTTTGCCGCGCCTCCGCCGACGTGTCAGACACTGACTTCATGGCCTCCATTCGCATCCCGATACTGATCATTGCTGCTGGTGCCGACGAGGTCGTCTCCAATCGCGCAATCGAACGGTATTCCCAGCGTCTCCGTTCGGGTAAACTCATCGTTGTCGACGGTGCCCGCCACGAAATCCTGCAGGAGGCCGACCGATACCGCGATCAACTGCTCGCGGCATTCGATGCGTTCGTTCCGGGCAGTGAAAGCTGAGCGACACGCTCTAAGAATTCAATTTTGCCAGTGCCGCCTCATGGAGTGCCGGTGTTGCCGCCGCCAGGACATTGCCGCCGGTTTCGGCCGGGCCACCGTCCCAGCGTGTTACCACACCACCGGCCGCTTCAATCAATGGAATTAGCCCGACAATGTCGTAGGGTTGCAGGATTCCGGGTTCCACGACCGCGTCGATGTGCCCGGCTGCAAGCAGAGCGAACGCATAGCAGTCGCACCCGTAGCGGGCCAATTTGACCTCTGATTCGAGACGTTCGTAGGCTTCCAGCTCTTGCCCTTCGAACAATTTGGGCGAAGTGGTGAACAAAATTGCATCGTCGAGTGACGCGGTGTCTTTTGTTTTGAGTCCGGTCTTGCCTCCTGGGCCCTCGTGCATCCCTTCGCCGCCGGCGGCCATATAAAGTTCCCCGGTAAAAGGCTGTGCCATCAAGCCGGCGATTGCCTTTCCATCCTCTGTCAGACCGACAAGCGTGCCCCAGACCGGCAAGCCCGAAATGAACGCGCGCGTGCCGTCAATCGGGTCGATTACCCAAACGTGCTTGTTGTCAGTGTTTTCCGCGCCGAATTCTTCGCCAAGTATTCCGTGCCGGGGATAGGTTTTGTTGATCAGGCCTCTGATAGCGCGTTCGGCTTCCCGATCCGCTTCGGTTACCGGATCGAAACCGCCCCGCTGCTTGTTTGTTACATGGCCGTCAGCCCTGAATCGGGGCAGGGTTTGTTCCGCTGCGGCTTTTGCCAGTTGTCTCAGAAACGCAATGTCGGTCGGCATCGGTGATCTCTATTCCGCCGCCAACGGCATATCGCCGAGTTCCGATGCCGTGAATTTCATCAGTTCGCGGCAGAAACTGCCCAGGTCTTCGCAGAGTGCGGAGAATCCGGACTGCTTGTGATAGGTCCGCTCGTCCATGTAGAGGCTGCGGTTGACTTCGATCTGAATTGCGTGAAGGCCCTTGTCCGGCCGGCCGTAATGTTCGGTGATGAAACCACCCGCATAGGGCTTGTTGTGGGTAACCGTGTATCCCATTGAACGCAGCAGCTTCATTGCCCGCTCGCTGAGTTGCAGGGACGCGGAAGTACCAAACCGGTCGCCAATGATGAAATCAGGTTTCTCGCCGCCTTCAGTGGCCCGGATATTGGCAGGCATCGAGTGGCAATCAACCAGGATTGCCGCGCCAAATCGGCCGTGCGTGTGGGCGAGCAGGCGCTGCAGACACTCGTGATAGGGCTTGTATGCCTGTTCAATGCGCATCAGCGCCTCGGAAAGCCGCAATCGCGAATGATAGATTTCGAGCCCCTCTCCAACCAGACGGGGAATGGTTCCGAGCCCGCCTGCAACCCGAGCTGACCTGGTGTTGGCGAAAGAGGGAACGGGATCGTCGAACATTCGCGGATCGAGTTCCCAAGGCTCCCGGTTGACGTCGAGCCAGGCACGGGGAAAGTTTGCCGCGAGCAGCGGAGCACCAAGCGAAGGCGCGCACGCAAACAGTTCCTCGACATAAGCGTCTTCGGATTTGCGGATTGAAATCTGGTCGAGGCGCGACTGTTTCAGGAATTCCGCTGCGTAGTGGCGGCCGCTGTGCGGGGAATTAAACACAAACGGCACGGATTGATGTGCCGGCATGCTGACATGGAAGGGAGGGGCCTCGGACGTGTCATCCGGTTTGTTCACGCGCATTCCTTCCATGCTGGCTGAATCACCCATTGAATAGCGTGCGGAGACTGCCACCGTGGAGATTGCATGTCCAGCAATGGCGCACATTCACTTGATATTTACTGTCTAACCCCCATAGTGAGATTGGCAAAGACCATGCATTAAGGCTTGAACACCGTCGGAATCACGAGGACTGGGATCCGTGACGAGAATACTGCTCGCCGAAGACGATGAGGATATGCGCCGCTTCCTGGTGAAAGCTCTTGAGCGGGCCGGATATGAGGTTACCGACTTCGACAATGGCGCCAGCGCCTATGAGCGTCTTCGCGAAGAGCCGTTCAATCTGCTATTGACCGATATTGTCATGCCTGAAATGGATGGCATTGAGCTTGCGCGACGGGCGACCGAAATTGATCCGGACCTGAAGGTTATGTTCATAACCGGTTTTGCCGCTGTCGCACTCAACCCGGATTCCAAAGCGCCGAAAGACGCGAAAATCCTGTCAAAGCCGTTTCATTTGCGCGATCTCGTCAACGAGGTTGAAAAAATGCTGCAGGCGGCCTGATCGCCTGGCATTCCAGCCGCCGAAGCGCTTCAAATTCAGATCGAGAGACTATTGCGCAGCCGCCAAATCTATGTTCTATGCGCGGCGCGAATGGGCGTGTAGCTCAGCGGGAGAGCACTACGTTGACATCGTAGGGGTCACTGGTTCAATCCCAGTCACGCCCACCATTCTAAATCTCTGATTGCGCCGATTGCCCTGAGCCTAGCTGTCGAGCAGCTCGGCCGTCTTCAATTCAATGCCAATCCGATCAGCATCCGATAACTCGACTTCCGAGACTTGATCCAGTTTTGTACTAAATCGCAATTGCGCGTTTTGGGCGTCTTCGATCAATTTCTGCGATGAGAGATACAGTTCACCGACCGCATCGAGCAGCTTTTCCCGATCCTGGATCGCTCGACGTTCGTTCTCCAGGGCACTGATGTTCTGGTCTATTTCATCGTATCGCGTTTTTATGCGCTCTTTCTCTGCGTTTACGTCTCGATAGAATTGTGGTGTCGCCATGGTCCAATCCCCGTATTTGGTGCCGACCGACATTGTGTGCATTCACGATCGATTGGTCCAGCGTTCTCACAATCACTCTTCGCGAATTGACTTGTTTTTCCTGGACTATCCACTGATTTGGCTCGCTGAACGACGCCCCTGATCCAATTATCAGGTCCGTTGGGAGACACTTTCAAAGAGTTTTTTGTCTGAGGGAGTGATTCGGATTTCAAGATTGAACGGTATCAACACAGTCGGTGCTTCGAGGTGAAAAACCAAAGACAAGAAATCGCCAGCCCAAGTCTGCTCGGCAACAGACGTTCGCAATACACTGATCCTTGAGTCCAAACTACGGGGCGTGATTAGCTTGGTTTTCTTCTTGTCTTTGGCCCCGTGGGTGATTTTCTTGTCGTTCGTTTTCTAGGTTTTGCCTTCGTCGAGGTATTGGTTTGATCTTCGCCGGCGGCAGTCTTTTCAGGCTGCAAAATAACAGGTTGATCCGCAGGGGTTTCGTTGTCGGGCTCGTCTGGCCAGGTTGAAAACGGAAACGGTCGTTCTTCCGTTGCGAATGTCATGAACGCGATGATCTGCTGGATATACTTAGCCAAATTCCGGCCGAAACGAACCAAGCGGTCATTGGGTTCACCAGTAAACAAGCTGGCAAGAAACTGGAATACCGTCACAATAAAGATGACGATCTCAGCGACGTTGAATGCAACTGCAAAAATGATCATGAAGACCAACCGCATCCAAATGCTGGATCGTGTGATATTGGCTTTGTAGTCTTGGCTCATGCCTTTCACTCCTCATCTTCCAACTAACGATGGGAATCGCGAGGATCGATTTCAAGCCGATCGGTGGCATTCGGGCTGATCATAGCCAAGATGATTCATGCTTGAGGCGCGTATTTTGGGCGATCACAAATTGAGAGCTCGCTTTGAAACGATGCGGGATTGTTCACCTGCAAAGCTTGTATACCATGGCATAAGAGTGGAGCGTTTCTCGAACATTACACGGTTTGTCCGTATCGAAGCGGAGACTCGGCCAACCAATGTTGATCATCGAAGCATCGGAACTCGATGACGGTATCACTTTGCGTGAGCTGGCAGATCGAAATTACTTGCTTGAGTTCATGTGCACCAAATGCCGCATGCGACAGCAACTCGATTTGAAACAGCTGATTGTGACCCATGGAGGAAAAACACGGCTCGGCTATATAAGACGCACTACACGTTGTCATCTCTGCGAATGATCATGTGTTTACGTCGGACACGTGAATTGTACCTGACCCGAACAAAGCCCTGAATATCAATTTGTCATGACCGACCTGCTTTTGGTGTGATCTGAAGTGGATGTTGCGCAGGGTTCTCCCCGAACATACCCGCCCCGTTAGCGGATTTTTATCCATACGGATTTCGAAAAAATTGATCATCAGATGCTAATGGACACGGCGGGAACGCTGTGTGCTGATTGGTGTTGGCGGTACACGAAGTGGAAGGTGAAATATCTGAGACATGCAACGCATTGCCATTGTATCCAAAGACAGATCATTTTGGACAATCGCTCGATCGGCGCTCGGCATCGACAGTCAGTTTGAAGTTGTGCATTTCGAGAGAGATGTGGTTGAGCTGGAAAGTGCGTTCCCGGAAGGTCGTTTCGATGCATTCGTTATTGACATGGATGCGACGAAGCTTCTCGAACTGGAAGCACTACATCGCATCAGCAAGCGTTTTTCCGGCCAGGTGCCGATCCTTGCCGTGTTGGAGAAACACAGCAACGCTTCAATTCGCGTGCTTTTCCACCTGAAAATCTCTGATTTCATCGTCAAGCCCGTTACAGCGCCTGACATCATTCGCGCCTGTCTTGGAATGTTGAAACGCAATACCAGCAACGCAGATCAACAATCCCGCGTACTTGCATTCATGCCGGCAGCCAGCGGAAACGGTGCCACTACCTTAGCCATCCAAACAGCCTTTCTGCTCCATAAATCCAACACAGGTAATTCAAGAACCTGCGTCGTGGATCTGAACTTCAACGACGGTAGCTGTGCGGAATATCTGGATCTTGAACCGCATTTCGATCTTGAGGAAGTCATCAAACAACCCGATCGTTTGGATCAAAACCTCCTTGAGGCGATGACCTCAAAACATGCCAGCGGCTTGTGCATTTTGGCATCGCCCAGTTCGCCGACGGAAACCAAACTGATCGATGCGGATCTGGTTCTGCGCATATTGGATGTCGTGTCTGTCTCATTTGATCACGTTATCATCGATCTGCCGAGAACCTGGTTGCCTTGGACCGAGGCAATTCTGATGGGTGTTGATGAGACTTATATCGTTGCCGAGATGACTGTGCCTTCGATGCGTCGCGCACAAAAACTGGTTCAAGCCATTCTGGAAAAATCCGATATTCCCATTGACCCCAAAGTCATCATCAACCGGTTTGAGCGGCGTTCGGCCAATACAAACATAAGTGCTGATGATGCAATCGAGCTGTTGGGCGAGCATTTTGTTGGCGGCGTTGCGAACAACTACAAGCTGGTCCGAAACGCGATAGATCGCGGCGTAGCCGTAGAAGTGCTGAATCCCAAGGCGAACGTAATCGAGGACTTGAAAAAAATCGTCCTGCGTGAGGCTGGCAAGCCAGAAGAAGAGAAACGCGAGAGCACATTGCTGTCGTTCGGTCAGAACCTCTTCAGGCAACGAGCCTAGCGAATTACGAAATTGAAAGCCTCCACGGCTGGATTGCGGCGGTTCAACCCCAATCTCGCCCAGCACTTGGTCAATTCGAGAAGCCGATTTCGCACTTTCGGCAAAGTGTTTGCATTGTTGCGAATGCCGTCTCACTCAACCGGATCGACCCGCCATCGCACAGCTTCACCGTGCTCCCCGTCAACCGGCTGCCATGGGCTGAACGCATCGGAGGGTGACGGATCGTCCGGCATGTCGAGGATCACCGTAGTGCGGTCATCATGTTTGGGGTAGTTCCAGACCTGAAACATCCTGCCGTCCTCACGCCAGCGCAGGCTGGCGCGAAAGCGCAGAATGGTTTTTCCGTTCTCCTCCCGGTAATATGGATCGTCCCAGTGTGAGCTGAGGGTCCAGTCCATGAAGGTCGACCGCATCGTGTATCGGTAAACGGGTTTTATTTGCTCCACCGGCACCAGTTTGGATAACCGCCATTCAATATGTGCGGTGGGCTCCCTGGCGGAATCATAAGGGTCTCCATCGGCCATCTCTTGCAAAACGAACCAGCCGCCGACCGCTGCTGCGGCCAGCGCCAACAGACCAAAGCCACCGCCCAGGATCGTGGCCCTGTTCAGACCATTGATTGCTTTCCATCCAACCCAAACACCGATGCCGGCGCCCACGAGACCTCCAATCGGCATCAGGCCGGCGGCGCCCATGGCAAGCGCTCCCTCGCGGCTGTCAGCACCAAGCAATAGCGAGATGGAGATCAAACCAAAAAACGAACCGAACGCGCCAAGTGCCGCGGCGATGATGACGATTTGGATGAACAGCAATATGCGGGCGATGAGGAGCATCTCTTCTCCTTATCACAAATTCCGGCTTTGCTCTGCGGAGCTACGGATTGTGCCACAAGATTCCCGCGCATTCGCAGGGCATCATTTCCTTCAGTCTGCAGGCAGCCAATCCAGTGGTACATATCCGGGAAGCGCGGCGATGCGGTTCAGCCAGGTGTTGATCGCCGGAAATCTTGTCATGTCGAAACCGCCTTTGGACCCCGCCGTATGGGTGTATCCGTAAAGGCAAATGTCAGCAATTGTCGGCAGATCACCGACAAGACACTGCGTTTCTCGAAGCTGGGTTTCCATGGTTTCCAGCGCCTTGTTTCCGCTTTCCAGCAGCGGATCGAGATGTTCAGGTGTGCGCAAATGTTTCCTTTGCGGGTAGGTCAATATGGCGCTGCGCACCGCAACGCTGGTCTCATGGGCATTTTGTTCGAAGAACATCCAGGCATGAACCAGTGCCCGCTCATAGGTGTCCTCAGGCAGGAACCGTGTTCCTGCTGCGAGATAAAGAAGGATGGCATTGGATTCCGACAGAACGCGCCCGTCTTCCAATTCCAACAGCGGCACCTTGCCCTTGGGATTTTTCGCGAGGAATTCCGCAGATGTGGTCAGCCCATTGCCGTATTCAGCGTCAACATGCCGGTACCTAATGCCGAGCATCGCCAGCAGCAGGCGAACCTTGTAGGAATTTCCCGAGCTGGGCATGGAATAGAGGGTGAGCATTGGAATCACTTTGCACAATGAAGATCGGCGGCACAGTCTACACACGGGGCCGAACGGGCCGCCAGCAAATTGCGTTGGGGATTGCGTTTAGTGCGGCTGAACGCCGAGAGTGGGCGTGTCTTCAGAAATACATTCGGCGTTGTTGCTCAGCCTGCAGCAGGCTATAGAGCGGCGCTGCGCCGAGCAGCGAGGCCAAGGACACCGGATGTTCGTTGAACTGCGACCCGGCAAGCGCCGGCCGGCCAAACAAATAACCCTGAAACCGCTCCACGCCGGCATCCAATGCGGATTGCAAATGAAGCGGTGTTTCGACGCCTTCAACCAATACCGGTATATCGAATTCGTGAAACTTCCCGACCAGCCTGGTCAGCAGGTCGATCGCACCGGGCTCTGCCACCAGGCGCTGAAACCAGCGGCTATCGATTTTCACCACGTCGGGCTCGATCAGCTCAAAACGTTCCCACCCGGACTGACCGGTGCCAAAATCGTCAATTGCCAGACGGATGCCGTGGCGCCGCATTTCCCGTACGAGTTCAAGCAAAACATCGTCATCCAGAGCGGCGCTCTCGGTAACTTCGCAGACCAGATTGCGCGGGTTGATGTGCATATCGGTCAGCCGTTTGGCCATGTAGCGAATTTCACGCACAGAGGGTTCGAGCCGGTCATGCGAGCTGGGATCGAAATTGAAGTACAGGTCGATCTTGTTCAACCCGGCAGGGTGCAGGTTGCGCAGGTGCAGGGCGCGGCACATGCTTTCTATGAACAGCTTGTCTTCGGGCGGTGTTTTCCGGAACAATTCCTTGCATGGAATGCGTTCGCCACGAAGATACACCGCTGCCAATCCCTCGACCGCGATCGGGCGGAGCCATTGTTCAGACTTGCTGAAAATCGGTTGATAGGCGGATTTGATGACATGGTCGCCATATCGGCCATATTGCATGCCTACTTCGTCTGCGAATATCGCCTCGCTGACGTAAACGGGTCTTTGAATTTCGCCCAAGACTTTTCCCCCGAAAGGCGCGCAGACCTATTGGGGCATGAAAAGCGTGTCTATTCTGTTAAAGACAGCACCAACACAAAATCGTGATGAGCATCTAGCTTCTGCGGCCAAACACGGATTGCGGGCCGCCGGGAGCGGCTGTCAGTTCCGCAGTTTCCTGGAAAACCGGAAACCGCGGAACAGTTGGGACCGGAGCAGCGCGGATGGCAAACTCCGATGGCGCAATTTGAGGTCGCGCGATTCCGAAGCCCTGGACCATCAATGCGCCAGCTTTCTCGCTCAGTTCAAGTTGCCAAGGCTCTTCAACGCCCTCGATCACCGTCTGGATGCCTCTTTCGGTGACCTTTGTAATCATCGACTTCAGCAGCGTATATCCTGCCGCCGATCGTAGCAGTTTGATGACCCATTCGGCATCGAATTTCACGATATCCGGATTCATCTGGATGATACGGTCAAAATCGGAGTCTTCTGCACCAAAGTCATCGACAGCAATCCTGAATCCATGGTTCCGCAACGCCATCATCAGGTTTTTCAGCGCCAGCGGCGAAGCACTCTTCTGCTCGGTCAGTTCGCAAACGATGCGCGAACGATCAATATTTGCCTCGTGCAGAACCAGACGCATACCACGCAAAGCGGCTTCGATGTTTTCTGTTTTGGCAAATTGCGACGGGTCAAAATTTACAAATATCAAAGCTGACGGGTCGATAAAGGTGCCGGCGTTGAGCAAATGCAGATTGCGCATCAGCGTTTCCACCTCAACCCGCTCTTCGGGGGGTACGCTGGAAAAGAATCTGTGGGGAGGTACAGCGGCGCCTTCGCGGAAAGGACGGATCAGGCACTCAAACGCCATGATCTCCAGCCTGCCGTCGGAATTGAACGCGAAAATCGGCTGGAATGCCGAATGCAACTTGAAAATCCCCCAGACGGCGACCCGTGTGCCATCTTCATTTTGAGAAATTTGGGCAAATTCGCCTTGCCGTGACAACTGGAATCTCCGGAGCCTTTGCTGCGGGCAAATATGATTTGATTAACTTCACGTGCGGTTAACACCTTCATTTGAAACCGTGAACACCTTGCGCTATCGGCTACGATGGGACATGAAACCTTCGACCTGCCAGGCGGTCGACACAACGCCAATTTGCCGGGAAACCTGTAATGTCTTTTTTTGCCGATAACCTGGGAAGGGTAAAGCCTTCCGCAACCATAGCCGTGAGCCAGAAGGCGCGGGAACTCAAGGCCCAGGGCCGCGACATCATTGGCCTGGGGGCCGGCGAACCCGATTTTGACACGCCCGACAATGTCAAGAATGCCGCCATCGACGCCATCAAGCGAGGCGAGACAAAGTATCCGCCCGTATCGGGCATCATGCCGCTGCGCGAAGCGATTGCCGCAAAATTCAGCCGGGAAAACAACCTCGACTACGAAGTCTCCCAGGTGATTGTCGGCACCGGAGGCAAGCAAATCCTGTTCAACGCGTTCATGGCGACCCTCAATCCGGGTGACGAGGTGGTAATTCCGGCGCCTTATTGGGTCAGCTATCCGGACATGGTGATGCTGTGTGGCGGTTCGCCGGTTTTTGCGAAAACGTCGACCACGAACGGTTTCAAGCTGACGCCGGATGCGCTTGAGGCGGCAATTTCGCCGAAAACCAAATGGCTTGTGTTCAATTCACCATCCAATCCGTCTGGCGCAGCCTATTCGAAATCCGAATTGCGGGCCCTGGCAGATGTACTTCTGCGCCACGAGCATGTCTGGGTCCTGACCGACGACATGTATGAACACCTCACCTATGGCGATTTCCGGTTCCATACGATCGCCGAGGTCGAGCCGGCGCTGAAGAACCGGACACTGACCATGAATGGCGTCTCCAAAGCCTATGCCATGACAGGCTGGCGCATCGGCTATGCGGCCGGACCAGTTGAACTGGTCAAGGCGATGGACAAGATCCAGGGCCAGCAGACTTCGGGCGCCTGCACCATCGCGCAGTGGGCGTCTGTCGAGGCATTGAACGGCCCGCAGGATTTCATCGAAAGGAACAAGACGATCTTCCAGGCCAGACGCGATCTCGTTGTGTCGATGCTCAATCAGGCCAACGGATTGTCCTGCCCGGTGCCGGAGGGGGCGTTCTATGTCTATCCGTCATGCGAGCAATTGATCGGAAAAATCTCGCCGACGGGCAAGGCGATCGAAACCGACGAGGATTTTGTCACCGAGCTGCTCGAAGCCGAAGGGGTTGCGGTGGTGCATGGTTCAGCCTTCGGGCTGGGCCCGAATTTCCGCGTGTCCTATGCAACCAGCGATGAATTGCTGGAGGAAGCGTGCACGCGCATCCAGCGCTTTTGCGGGGAACTGCGGTAAATTAGAATTCGCTCAATTTTTGCGGGAATATCACGGTTGAATTCAATTTATTAGTTTGTCCACCGAAGCGGCTTTTCGTCTTCGTCAGAACTTGGCATGAAGACGTGTCTTGGCACGAAGACATATTAAAGTTTCGGGGGATCAACAAACATGTTCGAACATCTATGCACGCTGGCTTCGACGTCGGCGATTTGTCTTTTCCTTGGCGGTCAGGTTTTTGCAGCCGATCAGGATGAGACCATCGAACAATCAAAACCGGCGGTTTCCGGCATCAACGCAAAGCTGGACATTCAATACAACTATCTCGATTTTTCTTCGCTCACCGGTCATTACGACTCGCCTTCGGTAATCGGCTCGATCGCGCTTCCCGTCGGCCACCGGTTCGGATTGCAAATCGATGCTGGCGTAACCCATTTTGAGGCCACGTCTCTACCGCCATCCGCCACCGTGGCGGGGGGTGCAGCTCACTTGTTCTGGCGTGATCCGGATTTTGCGCTGGTTGGTATTTACGGGCACTACGCAAATCTTTCGTTCAGCGGCGGAGGACCCAATCTCGATCTATGGCGGCTTGGCGCAGAAGTGGAACTCTATCTTGACCGGATCAGCATTGAGGGATTCGCGGGTGCCGATCTGTTGAATGCTCCGGTTGGCAATCTGGATTTCTTCAGCGGCGACCTGAACTTTGCCTATTATGCGAATGACAATTTCCGTATCCATGGCGGAATCGTGCACCAATTTGACCACACGCTCGGCCGGTTCGGCAGTGAGGTGATGTTGCCTTTCGGTGACAACAATATCTCGCTCTATGCTGACGGCGCTTTCGGCAGCGGCATTGACTCTGTGCGTGGCGGCCTTCGCATCTACTTCGGTGAGAGTGGGAAATCACTTGTTGCCCGGCATCGCGAAGACGATCCGAAAGCGCGCTTTGAATTCTTCGGGTTGGATGTGAATACCAATTCGGAACAAGGTTGTCCGGCGGGCATGGTTGATGAAGGCAACGGCAATTGCGTTGAAATTGAGGCCGGATAAGTCTGACGGTCTTCTCGCGGCTTCACACGGTCCGTTTTCGATCCATCTTCGACCGGGTCGCGGCGTTTTTGCCGTTCGCCGGCAGGTGAACTGTACTTAGGGAACCAAACGCTGAAAGGCGCCGGAATATGGTGTGTGTCCGACCTGTGATACGTCACAAGAAAGGCAGGCTTGTCCGCATTCAGCCGCCAGCCAAGTTCTGGTGTTTTGGTGCTCCGTCTGACGGGGCCAAATTCATTGGCATCAGACCTTCTGGACGGGCAAACAATGTGCGGGCTGGAAGGCGTTAGGTCAATTCATCAAAGCTGCAGGACTTGCCCCGCGCCCGTAACCGTGGTTCGATGCATCAACGGCCAGCGATGCTTGCCGTATCGCGGGCCGATTGGTGTCGGCTGAGACCGGTTGTTCTCGGAGTTGTGCGTTCGCCTCTCCTTTGCTGTTGCGACAGGCAATCCTCGGCCGCCGTGGGTTGTTTTTGTTGTTGTCATGGGAGGAGGTCAATTCATGGGAAATCGTGCCGGAGAAAGACGCTCGGGACCGAAATGCGTCGCCATTGTCGGTCCCTTTGCAAGTGGCAAGACCACATTACTTGAAGCCTTGCTGGCCCGTACAGGCGCCATTTCGAAACAGAACACGGTCGCTTCCGGTAATACGGTAGGGGACCATTCGCAGGAAGCCCGTGATCACCAGATGAGCGTCGAGGCTTCGGTCGCGACGACCGAATTCATGGGCGAAAGCATAACATTCGTCGATTGTCCGGGTTCGGTAGAGTTTGCCGTTGAATCAGAAGCCATATTGGCTGCCTGTGATCTGGCCGTCGTGGTGGCCGAGGCCGATGAAAAGAAAATTCCCGCATTGCAGTTGATCATGCGAAAGCTTGAGGATGCCGGCGTTCCGCGCATGCTGTTCCTCAACAAGGTCGACAAGAGCGAACTGGGTGTTCGCGACACCCTGCAACTGTTGCAACCGGCCAGCCGTAATCCGCTGCTGCTGCGCCAGATCGCGCTCAGAAAGGATGGCATTGTCATCGGGTCGATCGATCTGGCGCTAGAGCGCGCCTATGTCTGGCGTGAGCATGCCGAAAGTGAAATCACTCCAATTCCCGATGATGAAAAAGCGCGTGAAGTGGAAGCCCGTTTCTCAATGCTGGAAACGCTGGCCGACCACGATGATGCGCTGATGGAACAGCTGCTGGATGAAATTGAGCCGCCGCAGGACGCGGTGTTCGATGATCTTTCGGCGGATCTTCGCGAAGGCACCGTCACACCGGTCTTCATCGGCACCGCAGAAGCCGGAAACGGCGTCCTCAGGCTTTTGAAGGCCATTCGTCACGACGGTCCCGATATTTCTGACACGGTGGAACGGCTGGCTGCTGGCGAGCCCCTGCCTGAGCCATGCCTGCAGGTGATGAAGACGGTTCACACACCGCATGGCGGCAAGTTGTCGATTGCGCGGGTTCTGAACGGCAAGATTTCCGACGGCCAGGAACTAACCACCAGCGACGACCGTTCCGGCAAGGTTTCCGGCCTTTACCAGATGCTTGGCAAGGACCAGACCAAGATTGCCGATGCGCCGGTTGGTGAAACGGTTGCGCTCGGCAAGCTTGAGGAAATCCAGACCGGTGACACCGTTGCGCCACCGAAGTCGAACGTGACCCAACTGGCGGCCATGGCTGCCCCGCACACTGTGTTCTCCACTGCGCTCAAGCCAAAGGAACGCAAGGACGAGGTCAAACTGTCTTCGGCGCTGCACCGGTTGGGTGAGGAAGATCCATCGCTGACGCTGGAGCACAACCAGGAATCTGGTGAAACGATCCTGTCCGGTCACGGTGAAATGCACCTGCGGGTGATACGGGAGCGGCTGGAAAACAAATATCAGATTCCGGTTGAATCCAGCCCGGCGGAAATTCCCTACCGCGAGACCATCGTCAAGGGAACGACCCAGCGGGGCCGCCACAAGAAACAGTCCGGCGGCCACGGACAGTTCGGTGATGTGGTGCTGGAGATCAAGCCGATGCCGCGCGGATCCGGTTTCGAGTTCACCGATACGATCACCGGTGGCGTGGTGCCAAAACAGTATATTCCCTCTGTCGAGCACGGTATCCGCGATTTCCTCAAATGCGGTCCGCTTGGCTTCCCGGTTGTCGATCTTGCCGTAAACCTTTCCGATGGATCGTATCATTCGGTTGATTCTTCCGACATGGCGTTCCAGATGGCCGGAAAGCTGGCCATGAGGGAGGGTTTGACCGCGTGTCACCCGGTTCTGCTCGAGCCGATCATGAAGGTCGAGATTTCAACGCCGAATGACACGACCGCCAAGATCACCGCCATCATTCCGCAGCGGCGCGGCCAGATACTCGGCTTTGACGCCAAGCCCGGCTGGGACGGATGGGATGTGGTCGAGGCAACAATGCCGCTTGCCGAAATGCGCGATCTGATCATCGAACTGCGCTCTGCGACGGCGGGCGTGGCGAGCTACTCGGCCGAGTTCGACCATATGGCCGAGCTTGTTGGCCGTCTGGCTGACGATGTCATGAGCCAGCACGGCAAACAGGCAGCAGCATAGCCTCTCAGAGGGCCACCGTTCATTGGGAGCGGTGGCCACGCAATCGTGATTACCGTTGGTTTGCCTTGCGCACGGGGCTGACTATTGTGTGCCCGTGCCTGGCCGATTTGTTTCGACCGGAAAAACGCACTGAGCGACATGGGAGGCGCTTATGGTCTCGATCCACAAACGGCCCGCATGGGCAATCGCTGAATCGCTTGCAACGCCTGAAAGCGTTTATCTGGACCGGCGCAAGATCCTTGCCGGAATGGGTTTGGGCGGGATCGCTGCAGCTGCGATGTCGATGATACCGACATCAGCCCGCGGCGCAGATGATCCGACCGCCGATCTCTACCCGGCAATGCGCAATGAGGCTTTCAAACTCGACCGGGAATTGACACCGGAGGAGATCAACGGCTCCTACAACAATTTTTATGAATTCGGCTCCCACAAGAGCATCGCTGCAGCCGCGCAGTCCTTGGTCATTCGGCCATGGGATATCGAAATCGATGGCATGGTCGAAAAGCCGATGACTGTCGCCTTCGACGATCTGGTGCGCAAGATTCCGCTGGAAGAGCGCCTCTATCGGCATCGCTGTGTCGAGGCTTGGTCCATGACCGTGCCCTGGACCGGATTTACGCTCGCCAAACTGGTCGAGTTTTCCAAACCGCTGGGGTCAGCCAAGTACATCCGTTTCGAGACTTTCCTCGATCCCTCAATGGCCAGCGGCCAGCGGCAGGTCTGGTACCCATGGCCCTATGTCGAAGGCGTGACCATGGAAGAGGCAATGAACGATCTGTCGTTCATGGTCACCGGCGCCTATGGCAAGCCGGCAGCGAAGCAATTTGGCGCACCGATCCGGCTGGCACTGCCGTGGAAATACGGTTTCAAGTCGATCAAGTCGATCAAGAAGATCACGTTTACCGACAAACGCCCGCGCAGCTTCTGGGAAGAGATATTGCCAGAGGAGTATGGTTTCTGGGCCAATGTCAATCCGGAAGTACCGCACCGGCGCTGGAGCCAGGCTGAAGAACGCATCCTGCACACAGGCGAGAAGGTGCCGACCCTGCTCTACAACGGTTATGGCGCGCAGGTTGCCCACCTCTACAAGGATTTGCAGGGCGAAAGCCTGTTTATGTAGGTGTTCGTGAAATCGGGAAAAAGAAAAGGCCGGGCGTTTCCGACCGGCCTTGAAACTGGATCAGCCATTAACGCGGCTACATCCAAAGGGAACATTACCGGTGCCAATGGGAGGAGGAATGCATCCGGTAACTGGCTGTTAATATGTTAATTAGGACGCAGTTGCACAATGGCCTATTGTGCATTGCACCTATGCGTCAGGCGCATGGCTTGTTCGTGTGCTAATATTCCCAATTTCTTGCCTTTGACAGCAGAAAATCGCGAAATGCTTTGAGTTTGGCCTGGCTTCTCATCGCTTCGGGATAGCAGAAATAGGTATCGAACGAAGGTGGTTCGAGGTCGGGAAGCACCTGCACCAAAGCCGAATCGTCGGCAATCATGTAATCGGGCAGCATTGCGATCCCGGCGCCTCGTTGCGCAGAACGCTTGATTGACAACAGATCGTTGATTTGCAGTGAGGCGCTTCTGCGCGCCCCTTCCGGCATGCCCATGCTTTCAAGCTGGTTCAAATTGCGCAGCCATTGCGGAACCGGTTCTCCGAAGGTGACAATGCGGTGCTTTTCCAGGTCATCAATCGAATTGGGCGTGCCGAACTTGTCCAGATAGGACTGTGACGCCCACAAATGCATGTGCACCGTGAACAATTTTCGCTGGATCAGATCGGGTTGCTGTGGCTGCCTCAGCCGGATGGCGCAATCGGCCTGCCGTGTGGTCAGGTCCAGCTCTTCATTCGACAAAATGAGCTGCAGATTGATATCCGGGTAGACATCAATGAACTCCGGCAGGCGGTCGGTCAGCCAGCCGGCACCCAGGCCGACAGTGGTTGAAACCCGCAGCGAGCCTTGCGGCTTGTCGGTGGTTTCGCTGAGCTGCGACTTGACCGTTTCGAGCTTGACGAAAACATCATGCGCTGTGTGAAAAAGCAGTTCACCCTGCTCGGTCAGCACCAATCCACGAGCGTGGCGCTGGAACAGCGGTACGCCGACGTCGTGTTCAAGTGCGCTGACCTGGCGCGAAATTGCCGATTGCGAAAGGTGCAGCGATTCGGCGGCATGGGTGAACGATCCAGCTTCCGCGGCAGCGTGGAATACGCGCAGTTTGTCCCAATCGAGCGGCATGGCCCGCCACCTCCCATCTCATCAAATCGGCCGGTTTGCCGGCTCTGGTTTTATTCCGCCGCTTGGCGGTGCGTCGCCATTTCGGCGATATATTTTTCGGCCTCAAGCGCTGCCATGCAACCCAAACCGGCCGCCGTAACCGCCTGGCGATAAATATCATCGGTTACATCGCCTGCGGCAAACACGCCGGGAATGTTGGTTTTGGTCGAATCCGGCTCGGTCTCCAGATAACCGTTGGGCTTTTGCTTCAGTTTTCCTTCGAACAGCGACACGGCCGGCGCGTGGCCGATGGCAACGAATACACCGTCAACGGCGTGGTCCGAGACCTCGCCCGACTTGACGTTCTTCAATCGCATTCCGGTAACCGATGGCGGCATGGGAGGTTTGGCTGGATCACCAGTGATTTCTTCCAGCACCGTGTCCCACAGGATGGTGACGTTTTCCTTGGCGAACAACCGTTCCTGCAGGATGCGTTCGGCTCGCAACTCGTCACGCCGGTGAACCACAGTCACCTGTTTGGCCAGATTGGATAAATACAATGCCTCTTCGACGGCTGAGTTGCCGCCACCGATGACGGCAACGTCCTTGCCGCGATAGAAAAATCCGTCGCAGGTGGCACAGGCGGATACGCCAAATCCCATGAAGGTCTGCTCGGAAGGGATTCCCAGCCATTTGGCCTGGGCGCCAGTTGCTATAATCAGCGCGTCGCAGGTGTATTCATTGCCGGAATCGCACTTCAGCCGGAAAGGCCGGTTTTCGAGGTCGACTTCCGTCACCAGATCGTTGACCACTTCGGTGCCGACATTCTCGGCCTGTTTCAGCATCTCACCCATGAGCCAAGGGCCCTGAATCGGATCGCCAAATCCCGGATAGTTCTCGACATCCGTCGTGATCATCAACTGGCCGCCTTGTTCCAGTCCTGCAATCAAAACCGGGTTGAGCAAGGCGCGGGCTGCATAGATCGCGGCCGTGTAGCCTGCGGGTCCGGATCCGATGATCAATACGGGCGCGTGTTTGGTTGTCATGGCTGGCTTTCGGTACGTTTCGTGTGCATCCGGGAAAGCGACAATGTAGTTACGGTGGGGACCAGGTTGCAAGATGCGGAAGCAGGTTTGGCGCATTCGTCGACAGGAATTCTCGTCTTGCCGACAACATCTTCAACAAAACGTGTCGAAAGGCTTGGCTTTCTCCGTGATATAGGCCGTTTAATTTCAGCCGTGTGGAGCAAAGGCCATGGTCCGTCATTTCCTCGCCGTTACAGCACTCGTTTCGGGCATGGGGACCGCATGTGCGGAGCCTGTCAGGATGAGCGGCGCCGAAATCACCGAAGCGCTGGCCGGCAAGACCGTGGCCGGCAACCAAAAGGGACGCGAATGGCGGCAGGAATTTCGTGCCAGTGGCTGGACCAGCTATCGTGAGACGAACGGCCGCTCAACATCTCCGTCTGAGGGCCGCTGGCGCGTGCAGGGTGATCAATATTGCTCTGTCTGGCCACCGAGCGATTTCTGGGCCTGCTACGACATGGCGCGTGACGGCGAGGAGATCATGTTCGTCGAGTCCGATGGGACCGAGTGGCGTGCGCGTTATGTCGACAATTAGGTCGATATTCTGTTCCCGCGGGCTTGGATAATCCTCCGCCATCAGGTAACAAACTTGTCGAAACGCGACAGATTGTTGCGCGTGGGTGTGCACGATGCCTCTCAAAGCCGACCTTGATGCGATTGACTGGAAAATCCTGCGCGAGCTGCAGGACGATGGCCGCATGACCAATGTGGAATTGTCGAACCGGGTGGGAATATCCGCTCCTCCCTGCCTGCGGCGGCTGAAGCGGCTTGAAAACAGCGGAATCATCAAGGGATATCGCGCACTGCTGGATGGCCCGGCCCTGGGTCACGACATAGTCGCGTTTTGCCTGGTTGGGTTGCACCACCAGTCGGAAGCGGAGTTGAAGTCGTTTTCGCAGCTGGCGCAGGGCTGGCCATTGGTGCGGCGGGCATGGATGGTCTCCGGCGAGACGGATTTCCTTTTGCATTGCGTCGCAACAGACCTGTCTACCTTCCAGAATTTCGTCATTGAGGTTCTGACCGCAGCGCCGAATGTGGACACTGTGCGTACCGCGCTGACAATCAGGCAAATCAAGGATGACGGGCTGGTCGATATAGATGTCGGATGAAACCCGCCCAATTGCGGTTGAAGAGTATGTGCAATTGGCCCCGGGGTCCGAACCCTCCTGGGGCCGGTTTGCCCCGAATGCATTGCAGCGGCTGCTGATATCGGTGGTGAGAAACAGCCCTTTGCGACGCGGTCTGTTCCGGCGAACCATGACACGATTGATCAAAGGGTTTTCCGGCAAACCGCTTGATGTGGAATTCAGAAACTGCGCTTTCAGGCTGCGTGGGCAAAACAATCTGATCGAATACGGTATATTGCTCAGCCCAGGCTACAATGCTGCGGATATCGATTTCCTGATCGCCGGTGCGCCGGATGGCGCCAACTATGTCGATGTCGGATCCAATATCGGTCTATACACGCTACCGCTGGCTCAGAAAGCCGGTGATGCGGGAACGGTGTTGGCGATTGATGCCAATCCGCTGATGGCGTCTCAGCTGCGATCGAATGCCGAACATTCGAATTTGAACAACATCAGGATGTTTGCTTGCGGGGTGAGCGATACGGAGGGTGCTGCCAGGCTGACGGTCCGGAAGAACGATGTCGCCATCGTTGCGCTTGAAGAAGCCGAAGATGGGGATATTCCCATCAGGACCCTGGCGTCGATTGTCAGTGAAGCGGGCCTGACGTCGATATGCGGATTGAAAATCGATATTGAGGGGCATGAAGACAAAGCCTTGGTGCCATTTCTTGATTCTGCGCCTCCATCGCTATTGCCGAAGAAGATCGTCATCGAACATCCGTTACCGGATGAAGACTATTCGGGCTGTGCAGATGCCTTTGGGCGTCACGGTTACCGTTTGATCGCCCGGACACGGAACAATTCGCTGTACGAGTTGGGCGGAGATGTAGCGGATTGAGCGTCGCCATCCTTCCATACGGAAAGAAGCCGGGATTAGCACTGTCGAAATTGCCTTTGTCGGAGCTCAGATGGCCGCTTGGCGTGCCGGAGCCGCTTGAGGGCACAGTCGGTGATCTCGGTCCTGATGACCACCTGCTCGTATACCCCAACAGCCGTCTTTACTATCTTCCGCACCCGGGCGTCAGATGCCGCGTTTCGGTGGTGATCGTCGAACCTGAGGCTGTGCACGGTTACCACATGAAGCTGATGCGCCTTTACCATCGGCGTTTTCACCGGGTGCTGACCTGCAATCGGGCGCTCATCGAAGCGATTCCCAACGCCTTGCATTATGTCTACGGCTCCACCTGGGTCTCGACCCAGAACCTTGACCGGACCAAGACCAAGAATTTGTCGCTTATCGCATCGTCGAAACAGGTGCATGAGGGACACCGATTGCGCCACGCAACGGCGGATTGGTTACGCGAAAGTGGCGTCGAGGCTGATATTATGGGTCGAGGCTACCAGCCCTTCACCATGAAATCGGACGGTCTTGCGCCTTACCGTTACTCGGTCATCATCGAAAATGTCCGCGAACAGAGCTTTTTCACTGAGAAACTCATCGATTGCCTGTTGTGCGACACGGTGCCTATCTATTGGGGCGCGCCCGACATCGGTCACTATTTCGATACGAGCGGCATGTTGATCTGCAACGATCTCGACGATATCAAGGCCGCGGTCAAAGGGTTGTCTGACAGCGATTATGAAGCGCATGGCCCTGCGATACTGAAAAACCGGAATACAGCGGCGCAATATGCCGACCCAGAAGTTACCGCCGCCCGCCTGCTGCTTACCGGGCGTATGCTGGCCGAGGAGCCTTCATGACGAGTGAACAAACGAAAAAGGCGCTGATTACCGGCGTGACCGGACAGGACGGCGCCTATCTGTCCGAACTGCTCCTCGACAAGGGATATGAGGTGCACGGAATCAAGCGCCGCACTTCCCTTTTCAACACCGCGCGCATCGACCATCTGGTAGAAGGTGAGCGAGGTCAGAGCGGCCAGTATGTCCTGCACCATGGCGACATGACCGATTCCTCATCGCTCACACACATCCTGCAACAGGTGCAGCCCGACGAAGTCTATAATCTCGCAGCGCAAAGCCATGTTGCGGTTTCGTTCGAGGAACCGGAATATACAGCCAATTCAGATGCGCTGGGCACACTGCGGCTACTCGAGGCGATCCGCATCCTCGGCCTTGGCGAGAAAACCCGTTTTTATCAGGCATCAACGTCCGAACTCTACGGGTTGGTGCAGGAGACGCCACAGCGCGAGAGCACGCCTTTTTACCCGCGTTCTCCCTATGCGGTCGCCAAGCTTTACGCTTACTGGATCACGGTCAATTATCGTGAAGCTTACGGTCTCTATGCCTGCAACGGCATTTTGTTCAATCATGAATCACCGATCCGCGGCGAAACCTTTGTCACCCGCAAGATCACGCGGGCACTCGCCCGCATCAAACTTGGACTGCAGGATTGCCTGTATCTCGGCAATATGGACGCAAAGCGCGACTGGGGCCATGCACGCGACTATGTCGAGATGATGTGGCTGATGCTGCAGCGTGATGAGCCGAGCGACTTCGTCATCGCCACCGGTGTGCAGTATTCGGTGCGCGAGTTTGTCGAGGCGGCTGCCGAAGAACTGGAATTGAAAATCACCTGGCAGGGTGGTGGCGAAGAAGAGATCGGCACCGATCAGGATGGCCGCACGATTGTCGCCGTCGATCCGCGCTACTATCGTCCAACCGAGGTGGAAACACTGCTTGGCGATCCGACGCGGGCGCGCGAAGAACTGGGCTGGCAACCGCGTACATCGTTCGTCGACCTGGTTCGCGAAATGGCAGCCGCCGATTTGGAAGAGGCGAAACGGGATGCCCGCTGAACCCTACGATCTTGCCGGAAAACGGGTCTATATTGCCGGCCACCGCGGCATGGTTGGTTCGGCGATCGTGCGGCGGCTTGCAAGCGAGAATTGCCAGATCCTGACCGCCGGTCGCGACGAGGTTGATCTGTCCCGTCAGGAGCAGGTCGAAACCTGGTTTGATGACAATCGGCCCGATGCAGTATTTCTGGCCGCGGCAAAGGTCGGAGGTATTCTTGCCAACGATACTTATCCTGCTGATTTTCTTTACGAAAATCTGATGATCGAAACGAATGTTATCCAGGCAGCGCATCATAGCGGCGTGGAGAAGCTTCTGTTTTTGGGCTCGTCGTGCATCTATCCCAAGCTTGCCGATCAGCCGATTGCGGAATCATCGCTGCTGACCGGGCCGCTTGAACCAACCAATGAGTGGTATGCGATTGCCAAGATCGCCGGCATCAAATTATGCCAGGCCTATCGCAAGCAGCATGGCGATGACTTCATTTCGGCCATGCCGACCAACCTCTATGGCCCCGGCGACAACTACGATCCGGAAACCAGCCATGTGCTGCCGGCATTGATCAGAAAGGTTGCCGAAGCGAAAGCGGCGGGAGCGCCGTCCATCACCATTTGGGGAACGGGCACCCCGCTCAGGGAATTCATGCATGCAGACGATTGCGCCGATGCGCTGGTCTTTTTGATGCAGCACTACTCTGACTTCGAACATGTCAATGTCGGTACCGGGCGCGAGATAACCATCCTTGATCTTGCGAAAATGATTGCCGATGCGGCCGGCTATGACGGAGAGATCGAACTTGACCGTTCGAAGCCGGACGGAACGCCGCGCAAACTGATGGATTCTTCACATCTGGCCGGTATGGGGTGGATGCCGTCGATCAACCTTGAAGATGGAATCAGGCGGACGCTCGATGAGTTCAATGAACTGACGGTGACCGGATAGCTTGCCGTTTTATCGCTTGCCCAAACGCTTCAGCCGCCGGCGCCATTTGAACAGTTTCCATTGCAGCCAGCCATAGTTGCCCGGATAGTCCTGCAGAATGGCCGGAAACATCTGCACGTCTTTTTGCGTCAATGTTTCGTCGTGCCATAAAAGGTCGAGCGGTTCGGTTAGCCGGACCGAACCGTCATAGCCGGCAAATACAACCGACAACGGCGGCTCTTCCTTACGGAAATCGGACAACGCGTCCGCATCATTCGGGCTGTCCCCTTTCCAAAGATCGTCGCGCACCAGGAACGCGTTCAGCCGGCTGGCGCAAACGAGCTTGTAGCCCTTCTCCAATCCCAGTTCGTAGAATGCGCGAAGACTGTTGCCGTGACTCACTTCAGGATCTGCGGGCTGTACGTAATTGATGATCGAGGGAATGGTCGGGTTGAACTCGACACAGATCAGTTTGGGCCTGTAGCGCACCATCGCGCTGATCGTGTGGTAGTCATTGCCGTCAATGTCCACCGACAGGAAATCAAACCCCTCCGGGCAGTCTGTGTTTTCGAGCAGCGTGTCGAGCGAGTCAGCTTCCGTAAAACCGACAAATGCATTCAGGCAGGTAACTTGGGGATATTTGGCCATATTGGCCACAAGCTCGCGGGATTTGGCTTCGTCCCCCTCGATCAACACAGCCGAGTAGTTCTGATTCTCGATAAGATTCAATGTGTTGCTGAGATAGAGCCCGTCCCAGGCGCCGAACTCGACACACCAGTGATCACGCTCTGGCATCAGTCCAAGCAGATGTCCGATGATGCCGTCCTCACCTTCCTGCGAATGGACGTTATTTGCGTGCGCGAGGATATCTGCCGCGCTACTGTTCAAGCCGTCGCGCATGCCATTCAGGCCTTCCAGGACATTCCCAAGAAAATTAGATATTACTGAAATACATTTTGTCTCGTAAACCGAAGCTCGCCCGGACTGCAAGCTGTAAATCACGCTGCCGGCCGGATGGACTCGACAGAACGTTCACGCTACAGCGCTCACCAGCACATCAAGCGGGTAGGTTTTATGGGCCAAAGCGACTATTCGAAACTCCACCTGGGCTGCGGATCGAAACACATCCCGGGCTATTTTCACGTCGATGCGCTTGACTATCCGCATGTCGATAAAATTGGTCCGGTGGATGATTTGAGCTTCATCCCGGACGGTGTGGTTGAACACATTTACGCATGTCATCTGCTCGAACATTTCGGCCGAAAGGAATACATGAACGTGTTGCGTGAATGGCGGCGCGTACTGAAATCAGGTGGCACATTGCGTTTGGCGGTTCCTGACTATGAAGCCTGCGCCAAACTTTATCTTGCCGGAAAATTACCTGAAGGCTTGCCGACGATAATGGGCCTCATGATGGGTGGTCAGCGCGATCAATATGACTTCCATAAAATGGTTTTCGACGAGAGAAGTTTGACAAACTATCTGAAAGAAGCTGGATTTTCAGATGTTTACCGATGGGATTGGCGGACAACTGAACACGCGGATTTGGATGATTACAGCCAAGCCTATCTACCGCACATGGACAAGCAGAATGGCACACTGGTGTCGCTCAATCTCGAAGCCAGGGTGTAAAAACGTTTGTTGGCTTTACGCCAACAGAATTCCCTGATCGTCTGTTTGATCCCACCGATTGCCCGGTAGATTTAGATTTCGTGTCAATCGACATTGACAGCGCAGACTACCACGCGAACGAGGCGAAGGATTGCTTCGCTCAGCCGGCCAAGTGGTATTTCTAATTGCTTCGCAGGCCAAAAAAAGTTTGCCCGATTGATGTGCCGGCGAGCGCACTAGTGCGAACGTCCGGTCGAGTCCGTCCGATTTGGGGCGTGATTTGCAGCTTGCAGTCCCGGCGAGCTTCGGTTTACGAGACTAATCTATAAACTGGTAATATCCGAAGTTCTCGGGAAGAAACTGAAATGAAATGTGTCATCCTGGCGGGCGGCCTTGGAACCCGCATTTCCGAGGAAACGGTCTCACGGCCAAAGCCGATGATCGAGATTGGCGGCCGCCCGATCCTCTGGCACATCATGAAGATCTACTCGGCTCACGGCATTGACGACTTCATCGTCTGCTGTGGCTACAAGGGCTACATGATCAAGGAATATTTCGCCAATTATTTCCTGCACATGTCGGATGTGACTTTCGACATGAAAAACAACGATATGCGGATTCACAAACGCAATGCGGAACCTTGGAATGTGACCCTTGTCGACACCGGAGATGACACGTTGACAGGTGGGCGGCTGAAGCGTGTGAAATCCTATGTCGAGGCCGAAGATGCGTTCTGCTTCACTTATGGCGACGGCGTTGCAGATATCGACATAACGGCGTTGGTTGCGCAACATCGCGCCCATGGAAAACAGGCGACCGTGACAGCCGTGCAGCCACCCGGACGGTATGGCGCGCTCGATTTGGATGATGCCCGGGTGCTCGGTTTTTCCGAGAAGCCTCAAGGCGACGGCGCCTGGATCAATGGCGGCTTCTTCGTGCTTTCGCCAAAATGCATCGATCTGATTGAGGGCGACGACACGTCCTGGGAAGGCGAACCGCTATCGTCGCTAGCTGCGTCGGGTCAACTTGATGCCTACAAGCATTCAGGCTTCTGGCAACCGATGGACACGCTGCGTGAGAAGAATCATTTGGAACAATTGTGGGAGCGCGGCGAGGCGCCCTGGAAAATCTGGTAATGGTTTCAGGCTTCTGGAAAGACCGGCGGGTTTTTCTGACCGGCCACACCGGTTTCAAGGGTGGGTGGCTGTCGATCTGGCTTGAAGCGCTGGGAGCGAAGGTTCACGGCATTTCGCTTGAGCCTCCGACCGAGCCATCGCTGTTCGAAGTGGCCAATGTGGAAGGCGTGCTCGCTTCGCACACGATCGGTGATATCCGCGACGCTGAAACGCTTGGTGCCACGATGGCGGCGGCGGAACCGGAAATCGTTTTTCACATGGCCGCGCAGCCGCTGGTGCGTCGCTCCTACGCCGAACCTGTGGAGACCTATTCGACCAATGTGATGGGCACGGTGAACATTTTTGAAGCGGCCCGCTGTGTCGAAAGCGTACGGTCGATCGTCAATGTCACTTCCGACAAATGCTACGAAAACCGCGAGCAGGATCATCCTTTTCGCGAAGACGACGCCATGGGTGGATATGATCCGTATTCTTCCAGCAAGGGCTGCGCCGAACTGGTGACTCAAGCCTATCAGCGTTCGTTTTTCGGAGACGGCAAATTGCTGGCGTCCGCGCGCGCCGGCAACGTGATCGGCGGCGGTGACTGGGCGGAAGACAGGCTTCTGCCGGATATGCTGCGAGCGCTGGACGCCGGAGAACCGTTGACCATCCGCTCACCCAATGCGGTGCGGCCATGGCAGCATGTGTTGGAGCCCTTGTCAGGCTATCTGCTGCTGGCCGAAGCCCTCACTTCACAGGGTGCCGAATTTGCCTGCGGCTGGAATTTTGGCCCCGATGAGGGTGATGCCTGGACCGTGCGGCGTGTCGTTGAATACCTGATGCCGGGGGGCGATAGCGTGAACCTGGTGAATGAAAAACAGCCGCACGAAGCCAGTTTGCTCAGGCTCGATTCAACCAAAGCCAGGGACAAGCTCGGCTGGAAACCAGTCTGGTCGGTAGAACAGGCGCTCGCTGCCACGCTCGACTGGCACAAAGCCTGGCGCGAGAGAGGCGATATGGGTGATGTCTGCCGCGAACAGATTTCCAGGTACGGCTCGTAATCATCATGAGCAGCCGCTTCGATATATCGCCGACCCCAATCGATGGTGTGTCAATTGTTGAACGCAAGCCAATCGCCGATGAGCGGGGGTTTCTGGTTCGTATATATGCTGAAGACGAGCTGGCCAAACTTGGATTTGCGGGCGGAATCAAACAAATCAATCACACGCTGACCACCAGCCGCGGCGCTATTCGCGGCATGCACTTTCAGCGTCCGCCGCATGCCGAGACCAAGCTTGTCACCTGCATTCGCGGGGCGGTGTTCGACGTCGCGGTGGACGTTCGCGACGGGTCGCCAACTTTTCTGCAATGGCACGGTGAGGTGTTGTCACCCGAAAACAGGCGCGCACTGTTGATCCCCGAAGGCTGTGCGCACGGTTTTCAGGCGCTGGAAGACGATTGCGAATTGCTGTACCTGCATTCGGCCGCGTACGAACCTTCTTGCGAAGGAGCGCTGAACCAGGCAGATCCCAGGCTTGCGATTGATTGGCCCCTGCCGGTAACTGACCTTTCCGACCGTGACCGGAACCACGAACTACTCGATGACAAGTTCAAAGGGTTGAGCCTTTGAAGTGCCGACACTGCCAGACACCGTTGACAAGGACGTTTGCCGACCTCGGCAGTGCACCACCGTCGAACGCCTATCTCGCGCCTGCTGCGCTGAAAGCGCCGGAGCGCTGGTATCCGCTGCACGTCATGGTCTGTGACAAATGTTTTCTGGTGCAGACGGAAGACTTCGCCGCTTTCGACCAGCTTTTCGATGAGAATTATGCCTATTTCAGCTCCTATTCGAAAAGCTGGCTCGATCACGCAGAACGCTATGTTGGTGACATGGTCCAGCGTTTCGTCCTCGGACCTGGTTCTGTTGTAGCCGAGATCGCAGCCAATGACGGTTACCTTCTGCAATTTGTGAAGGCGCGCGGCATCGATTGTTATGGGGTTGAGCCCACTGCCAGCACCGCAGCGGCAGCACGCGACATTGGCATCGACATTGTCGAAGCGTTTTTTGGCCGGGCACTGGGCGACAGACTCTCAGCGGAGGGCAGGTCAGCCGATCTGATTGCCGCCAACAATGTGCTGGCCCATGTGCCGGACATAAACGATTTCGTCTCAGGGTTTTCCGCGCTTCTAAAATCCGATGGCGTGGCGACGTTCGAATTTCCCCATCTGGCCGAGTTGATCAGGCATAACCAGTTCGACACGATCTATCACGAACATTTCTCCTACCTGTCGCTGGGAACTGTGGAACGGATCTTTCGGCTCAACGGTCTTGCGGTCTTCGATGTCGAGAAACTTGCCACCCACGGCGGCAGTTTGCGGGTATTTGCACAGCGAGCCGACAGTGGCAGCCATGATGAAACCGGTGCCGTTGCAAGTCTCAAATCCGAAGAACAGGCAATGAAGCTCGACCAGGTAGAAGGGTACCGGGGCTTTCAAAAACGGACAGAGAAAGCCAAGGATGATTTTCTGCGATTTCTAATCAACCAGCACAGCGAGGGAAGGCCGGTCGCAGCCTATGGCGCAGCGGCAAAGGGCAACACATTTCTCAACTATGCAGGTGTTCGCGGTGATTTGATTTCGTTCGTTGTCGACCGGAACCCGGAGAAGCAGGGGAAATTCATGCCCGGCAGCCGCATACCCATTGTCGAAGAGGCGAGATTGAAACAGGACAGGCCCGAATTCATCGTGATCCTGCCCTGGAACCTGGCCGACGAGATATCGGACCAGCTTTCCTATGCACGGGACTGGGGTGCGAAGTTTGTGCGGGCTATACCGGAGGTGAAGGTCTGGTGACCCAAAAAATTCACTACGCCAAACCGTCAATTACCGAACTCGAAGTCGAGTACGCCACCGATGCGGTGCGCAACGGCTGGGGTAGTCGGTACTCACCGGTTGGTCATCAGCGAGGCCGTGTGCTGGTTGTTTGCGCCAGAATGGTACGATAGAGAGAACATCTCCAAACTGGAGCGAATTCCATGCAACTTTCAGCGGATTTTTTTCAAGAGCAGGGCTACGCCACCATTACTGACTGTGATGCATTAAAGTCCGAAACAGACCAGATAAAGGACGATATTGACAGCCTGGCGCTTTCCTATGGGTTTTCAGCTCCGTTTGGAGATAGTGGGAAATCGTTCGATGTGCCACCGGGAACCGATCGTACAAATTTCTATCGCTCCCTGCGCTATCTGCCGTCGCTTGGCCGTCTCGCTAACAGCGAACTTCTATGTGGTTTCAGCAAGCAACTGGGACTAGAGCAGCCCATCGTTATGAACGCCAGCAACATCCGAATGGATGTGGGTGGGCATAATCCAAATAAGTTCCATTGGCACCAAGACTACACCTATCTCTTAGGTTCCAGGAACTCCGTCACTTATTGGATACCATTGCAGGATGTGTCACAGGAACTTGGTGGGATTGAGCTGGTGCCCGGCTCGCACCAATTTGGATTGTCAGATTTTTCAACGACGAACGATACGGTGGAGGAAAAGACCAGCCACGTATCTCCATCAGATATCGTTTTGAAAGATGAACCGGTTAGCGGCGCGGAGGCAGCGCAATTGAACTACGGCGACGGCTTGGTATTTTCACAGTTCTTATTGCACCGAAGCCTGGAGCACCGGCATTCACGCGTCCGCTGGACAATTCAAGTACGGCACAGTGACGCCATGGAGCCTTTTTATCGTGAGCACGGATGCCCGATGGGAGACACAACCACAATTCTCAGACAAGCGGAACTGTCGCAGGCGCTAAGGAAATAACCATGTCGCAGTTTAAACAAGCCGGCCTGCAAACAAGCAGAAATACCGAAGACAATCTCAAATACTTTGAGAGAGTTGTGAATTTTTTCGAATCTGACGAAGCAGATACGCTTTCCAAACTGTACTCATTTCCCGTTTATGTTCCGCGCCAGGTGATCGAAGATTTTTTGGCAAGATATGAGCTGTTCAAGTTGATACTGCCGATTCAGGGCGACATCCTGGAATTTGGCACTTTCAATGGCGGGGGCACATTCTCCTTTGGTCATTTCTCGTCCATATCCGAACCTCAAAATCTCACACGCAAGATCGTAACATTTGATACTTTTGAGGGTTTTCCATCAACGAGTGAGGAAGACACGAAAGGCAATCCTGATTTGATAAAAGTGGGGGGTCTCAAAAGCCAGCCGCTGGACCGCATGGAAGCGGCGCTCGACATTTGGAATTCCAATCGCTTTATCCCGCACATTCCGAAAGTGGAAATTGTAGCGGGCGATATCATGGAGACTCTGGATCCGTTTTTGGAAAGATGCCCTCACACTCTGCCAGCCCTGATTTATATGGACTTCGATCTGTTTGAACCGACAGCGCATGTGCTGAAAAGGCTCCTGCCGCGCATGCAAAAGGGGTCGATCGTTGCATTTGACGAATTGAACCATCCGGCATTTCCCGGTGAAACCCTTGCGTTCCTTCAGGAGATGGTTGCGGGCGAAGTAACCGTTAATCGGATCCCCTTTTCGAGCCGTATCAGCTACATCCAGATTGGCATGTAACATCCAATGAGTGTTCAGCGATACCATGAGGCGATGTTCGGCGGAGAGCAGATCAACGAACAATGGATCGATGACTGTTCTCGGTATCTGCGCGAAGTGTTTGGGGACGCAGTTTCCGGAAAGACGGTGGTGGACTATGGATTTGGCCGAGGAAACTGGTCTCTTGCATTCCAACGCTTAGGCGCCAAAAAAGTGATCGCGGTAGATGCATCTCAGTCCGGGGTGAATCGCTTTTCAACCTATGTCAAAGCAAACGATATTCCCAATATAACCGTCCTTGCAGGCAACACAGATGATGCACCCCTGAACTTATCCTGCGACATCGTTTTCCTGTATGGGATATTACACCACGTTAAAGATCCAAAAGAACTCCTGAATCAAGCCGCATCCTGGCTATGCGGGAAAGACGGAACTTTGCTCATTTATGCGTATGACCGCGGCAGTCTGCGCGAGATAATTGTGTCTAAGTGCCGGGCTATGACAAAGGGTGGTCTGAATGAATTGCCGGGATGGCAGAACACTCTTCATCCGCTGGCGCGCCACCGCGCCACCGACGACCTTGTCGCACCGGTTGTCACATTCTGGTCGCCCGAACGACTTGAGAGTTTGCTCGCCGAGTTGGGATTGAAATGTATCGCCCAGTTCGGCGATTTTTCCGCATTCCAGGGCAAGTCTCTGAAACCGGAGTTCGATCCTTATGTTTTGCTCGTTGCACCTGCCGGGCACCATGAAAAACAGATAAATATCGAGCCCAACAAACACGCTATCGCAACCGAATACAGAGCAATCGAGTGTGCATTGGATGTTATCGTGGATGCTGATGGTCAATTGAACAAAACGGCAATCGCTCTTGGTATTTTCAATACGGCCTTTGCTCGAAATCCAAAAGAAAGTTTTGAAGACAGGGTTTTTTATTTGTGGTGCCACCTTACACATTTGTTCAGCAGCCACGCCGAGAAACTGTCGAACGAAGGATTGGACGAGGTCACTCGGGATTTGATGCAGATCACGGTTCGCAAGATACCGGCAAAGGTGGTTGAATCAAAAATGCGACACGTACTTGACGCTTACCCAACGCTGACTAACAAGGCATGTAATACGTCCTATCGCATCTAATCGCTTGCACACTTCAGATTGCAATCGCGGCTCTTAACCTACTTTCGGGAACTCAAATGAACATACTGGGCCTTCACAAGGATCCTTGGCACAATACAGGCGCATGCGCGATTTCCGGGGAGGGCATTTCAAGGCAAATTGCTTTCTTGTCTGAAGAACGTTTGGACAGGGTAAAAGACAGCCGGGCGTTTCCGCACATGTCGACAAATGCCTGTATGAATGAGGTCGGCATCGACAACATTTTGCAATTTGATGCAGTCGTGCTTGACTACATTGAAAACAACAGTGACTGGCGACTTGATCAGGCAAAACGCCCCTGTTCAACGGAAAACTATTTGCGGACGGTTGAACCGTCCCGAATCCATATTGTCGATCATCATTTGTGTCATGCTTGTGCGGCGTTCCACACCTCGCCGTTTGAGGATGCAGCTATCCTCATCATCGATGGGCGCGGGTCGGACAAACAGACCCAGTCGCTTTTTGTCGGGTCGGGCAATTCGGTCGAGTTTGTCGAAGGTACGGACAAAATCGGCATCGGATTATTGTATGCCGCCATGACCCAGCACGTGGGTTTTGGCAATTTGCAAGAAGGCAAAACCATGGGGCTCGCCCCTTTCGGCGAAAACCTGGAAGCGCTGGATTATGATTTCAAAGGCAAGTTCAACGGGATCGAAACCGACTATGGAGATTTTTGCACCGATGGTTCTTATGCGCTGAAACAACGAACTGAGCCGCCCGTCTCCTTCGATGATCGGGCGCGCGCCGCATTCGAGGTACAACAAGAATGTGAAGCGGCAATGCTCCACCTGGCTAATCATGCCCGAAATGTCACAGGAAAAAAGTATCTGTGTCTGTCAGGTGGCGTTGCGCTTAATTCGGTTGCAAACAACGTGATACTGAAATCCGGGATATTCGATGACGTCTATATAAATCCCGCGGCCTCAGATACCGGCATTCCATTGGGGGCAGCACTGTACGGATACCACATACTTGGCAGGCAACCTCGCGAAGTTGCAGAAATCAGTCCGTATCTGGGACCAAGCTACAATCGTGATCGAGTGAGAGAAGCCATTTCTGTTTTCGACGGCTTCTCAGTCGTTGAGGAGGACGCACTTCAGGCGGCGACCGATATGCTGGCCCGCAACCTAATTGTTGCGCGGTTCGAGGGGCGCAGTGAAATGGGGCCGCGGGCCTTGGGTCATCGCTCTATCTTGATGAGCCCTCTCGAAGCCGGAAATGTTGATACTCTCAACGCCCGAGTGAAATTTCGGGAGCCATTCCGGCCATTTGCTCCTGTGGTCAAGGAGGAATACTCACAAGACTTCTTCGCCATAGATCGGCCAAGTCCGTATATGCTTTTTGTCCCGGATGTGTTGCCGGACAAGCGAACTGTGATTCCGGCCGTCACACATGTCGACGGAACCGCTCGCGTGCAATCTGTGACCAAAGAAAGAAACGGTAATCTCTACGACATCATCGATGCATTTCATCAGCGTACCGGTGTTCCAGTCCTGCTCAACACGAGCTACAACGTCGCGGGAGAGCCTATTGTTGAAACGCCTGAGGATGCAATCAAGTGTTTTCTGGGGACGAACATCGACGCGCTATACCTCGAAGATCTGTTGCTCATCAAAAACGGTGTAAGAGGCGGATAGGCCGATGGTGTCCAATTGGACGATTTTTGGCGCAGAGGGTTTTCTCGGACGGCATCTGGTCTCGGAGCTTTCGGCGAGGGGCGCCGGCGTGCGATCTGTCCAGCGTGACAATTGGCCCGACAAAGACGAGTTTTTGGGAAACGTCATCTATGCGGCCGGATTGACGGCCGATTTTCGGAGCAAGCCTTTTGAAACAGCCCGCCTGCATGTCGACTTGATCAGGCACGTTCTTCAATCCTACACATTTGGTTCTTTGCTGTATCTGTCCAGTACCCGTGTTTATCGAGGTGCCACTTCGACGTGCGAGACAGCACCGCTTCAGGTGCAGCCAAATGATCCCGACGAATTGTACAACCTCACCAAATTGACGGGTGAATGTCTTTGCCTGGCCAGCGGGATGCCCGGCGTCAGAGTCGCCAGGCTGTCCAATGTCATTGGAGTGGGTGACGTTTCGGATGTTTTTCTTACTTCTGTTCTCGGAGAAGCGGTAGAAACCGGTAAGGTAACGCTCCGCACCGCGCCATCTTCATCCAAGGACTATATCGAAGCCACTGATGCGGCGCGAATGATGATCCGAATCGCGTCGGAGGGCAAAGAGCGGTTGTACAATGTTGCCGCAGGCACAAATGTCTCTCATGCGGAAATCTCTGAAGTTTTGCGGTCGCTGGGAGTGGAAGTGGCGTTTCATGAGGACGCAGCCGAGGTGGTATTTCCCGAGATCAATATTGACAGGTACCGAGACGAGTTCGGTCACAGACTTCGTCCGTTTGGCGAGATGTTTTCAGCCGTATTTCACAGATTAAAAACCGGTGGGTAATTCCATGAAACTGACCTTCGATGATCAGGCAAACACCGTGACCGTCACTACGGATAGTGAGAGCAAATCCCATCCGCTGGAATCAGCAGAGGCATTCGAGGCGATGTCTGCAGCTTGGTTGAGAGCCGGTTGGGATACCAAGTATGTGTACTCGTTTGCCTGGTTTGGCAGACCGGTAATTCAATTGCCCGAAGACATGATCCGAATTCAGGAGGTGATTTGGGACATCAAGCCAACAGTGATTGTCGAGACAGGCGTTGCACATGGCGGATCGTTGATTTTTTATGCCACGCTGCTGAAAGCAATGGACCGCGGCCGGGTTGTTGGAGTCGAACTCGCCCTTCGAGATCACAATCGGGCTGCGATCGAAAGCCATGATCTTGGTGAATTGATAACGCTGGTTGATGGGTCCTCGACCGCTCCTGATGTCGTTGACCAAGTTCGAAGTTTGATCAAACCGGATGATGTCGTTTTGGTAATTCTGGATTCCAACCACACGTATGAACATGTGGGCGATGAACTTAACGCCTACGCAAATGTTGTTACGCCAGGATCCTACATCGTTGCCACCGACGGGATCATGGAGCAAGTTGCCGGCGGACCGAGAACGCAGGAAGACTGGATTACCAACAACCCGAAACAGGCTGCGATCAATTTTGCCCAGAGCAATGCGAACTTTGAAATTGTCGAACCTGATTGGCCCTTCAATGAGGGTATCGTTCGCAATCGGGTGACTTATTGGCCGTCGGCCTATGTCAAGAGATTGAGGTAACGCTGAGCCTCGCCAACCGGTATTATGATACTGGTTGGGATACGAAAATACGCGCACATTGTCCCGCGATGCATCCGTTTGTCAGTGTTTGACCCGCCTCGAAAACAGCAGGTTCTTCAGTCGTTTTGGTGCGCGCCTGACAAAACAATAAATCTTGTGGTGGGGTTTGGATGAGGACGGATAAATCTCGGTCAGGTGAGCCATCAGCTTCATCGTCACCAAAACCAGCCGGGTATATAGAATGATCTTCTGGCTGGCGGACAGGTTTGGACTTCGAGCTATGGCAGAAAACGCGGCACGCAAAAATCCGCGATAAGAAAACTGATTGGGATTGTCCTCAGTGCCGATTGGTTTGGGTTCGTACTCGCCACCGGGAACACCGGCCCGGTATTCTGCTCCATCACCAACGACGACTCCATCTGCGAGAATGGCACGCAACACGATAAGAATGTCGGACAGGTCGAAGGTGTCCTCGTTCCGAAATATCCGGTTCAGTGCCTCTCGATCATGCAGGCCATAAATCAGGCCCGGCTGCAGGGCATTCAAGAATCGTTTGGCGTTGACTGCAGCCGATTCGTCAAGCGACAATCGCGGAGTATCGGTTTTCTGGATGCTTCCGCTGTTCAGATGTTTGACAGCCATCTTCGGCATGAACAGTTGTGCGCGTCCTATGCCCTCGACACATGTCTCAACGAAATTGTCATCCCATTCATCATCATCGGCCGCCCACGCAAAATACTTCCCGGTGCTCTCGCGGAGAACCAGCCTGAAATTGGCACTGATTCCGGCATTTTCATTCTGCCGTAAGTATCGAATTCGTGAATCCCGGTTGGCATATTTGTGGGCAACTTCTTGAACCCTGGGATCAGGCGAAGCGTTGTCAGAAATAACGATTTCCAGGTTTTTGTAGGTCTGCCCGGTCACATTGGCGAGACGGCTTTCCAGCAGATCCGGCCGGTTGTAAATCGGCATTCCCACACTAACCAAATGTTCTTCCTGTGCCGTCATTGCAGGACGCCTTCGCTCATGCGCCGGGTCTGCGCTTTCGGGCCCGAACGTGCCAACCGAAAGTCATGAATTCGCTGGACGTGCGGGCATCTCTCGGTCCGTCGAGGCGCGCTGCCTGCTTCATCAGTTGTCGCGCGATTTTGAATATCATGGACGTCAGTGGGCTCGCGTTGCGGCCGAGATACTGTCTGTACATGCCGCGGCTACGTCCCAGTTCCTGCATCATGAAGTCGAACCATCCGCCATTGGCCTCGATGATTTCAATGTCAAAGCCGGCTGCCTCAAGATGTTCGCGGTAGAAATATTCGCTGAATCCGGTCGCAAAATGATAGGGCGCAAAATGCGTCATTGAGATGAAAGGTGCGGTGAGAAGCAGAATCCCTTCTTCGCCGACCAATTTGGTGAGTTTCTTGATGCTTGCCACTGGATCGGGCACGTGCTCGAACACTTCCGTACACAGAACGACATCATATTTGGTGTCTTCCGGGATATCCAGAATGTCGCAGACGATGTCGATCTGGGAAAAGTCCCATTCACCGGTGTGAAGCCCGCGTTCGTTTCCGCCGCCGTCATATTCGGCGACATCCTGAGAGGTATAGTTCAAGTGCGAACAATGAGGCTTGTACTGGCATTCCCCGGCACCGACATCGAGAATACTCTTTCCTCCCGGTATCGCCTTTAGCTGGGCTTCAACCCAGGCATCGCGTGCCTGTTCGTTGTTTGGTTCTTTCATGCCTACTCCGGAAATTGCCGCCAAGCCTCACACATTCTCTACGACCTGCCAGCCTTCGGGCGTGATGTACTCGTTTGAGAGGCTCTCGTGCAAGTACCAGGTCTTCGGACCGATGACGATCTTGTCAGGTGACGGATTGAGCCAGGCTCCCCACCAGGAGAATGTCGAGTTTGAGATGATGTTGTGCCGGCACGAGGCCATCAGCCTCATGTCCTCATAAGCCGTTTCAGGACCATTGATGTCGACGACGACCAACTCACCTGGCAGTCGCAGGTTTTCCCTGGCCCAATCGGGGTCATCGGAGAAAACGAAGAAAACCGGCTCCTCATCCAGCTGCGATACAATCATCTGTGCGGCCCGGTCGTAATACTCCTGCCCGCAGCGGGCATAGACGCCCTGGGTGCGCACATCGGCCAGATAGTCGCCACGGCGCAAGTGAACGGCGACCGATTGCGTCGATGCAATTTTCTCCATCATGGCCGCATTTGAGGGACTAGGCGGGTCGACGAAGGTGAAATCTTCGCGCAGCTGCGCTTCCACATCGGCAAAATAGCGCTCATTTTGCCAATAACCGCGTAGTTCGGTGCCGGGTTTTGCTTCCAGCACCTTCGACTCGAATTGATTGTGTTTTTCGCGAATGAACCGGCCCTGTGCCTTGGCCAGTGTCCGCCAGGCCAGGCGTTTCAGTGGCCGCTCCTTTGGCGGGCAAAGGTCCTTTTTGTCGCCGATGCGCGCCTTGATGTTGAAGCGGCCCAGATCGTAGGCCCAGTTGGAGCGTGCCAGGATACGTGTGTCGAGGACCACTTCCGCACGGCAGCGCAAAGCAGCGGCTCGCGCGGTTGCATATTGAAACATCTGGTTGCCCAAGCGTCCCAGCAGTTCGATAACGATTGCATTTTCGGGCGCGCGCCAGCGCCGGGTTTTCCGAAGGGTCAGTGCCCCGCCGAACCGGGCCTTGTCGCGCACGAGTATTTTAGCCTCGAACGGCAGATCCCAGCCTTCCGGATAACAATAGCCCGGATCCAACAGCCGGTGCGGGTGGTCGATAACATAGCGGTTCAGATGCGATTCATCGTGCCAGACCGGCATGACACCCGCCTTCTTGTCGGCTTCGATGGCCTCGCGTGCGACCTCAATGAATTGCAGGTAAGCGTCTCGCGGGCCGCCATTGATGCCGCCGGCGACGTAGTATTTTGCTTCACCCGATGCGACGCAGGCGCGTGACCTTGCATCGCGCTCGTAGGGCAGACCGGCAACTTCCCGGTCGTGGTGGCCGGGATGGCGCACGACGACTATCTCGTCATCTTGACCCAGAAACTCCTCACCAACCGGCTCGACAAACTGGCAGTTGGCGTTAAAAAAATAGATGTGATCGAATTCTTTCAGCCGGTCGCGGATTTTTGTGAAGACCGAATATCTGTCGAGCGTGTTACCTGGCCAGCCCAGGTTTTCCTGTTCGACAAATTCGGCATTGGCGTAAGTGGAATCCAGCGGTTGGTCCGAAAAGACAAAATAGGTCTTATCGTGCCCGGTAAGAAAGTTTGTTTCGCTGGATTGATAAAACCCGTCAAAGAAGACGCGATAGCTACCGGTGCAGATATAGAGGATCGCGATTTTCACTGCGCTAGGTCCGCCCGCCGGACGCGGTGTATGTCACCCCGCCGACCTCGATGGGCACTTTCTTGTGACGCCGCGATGTGAAGAGATTGCCGAAGGTTCTGTTGAGAAAATCGCCGGTCTTTCTCAATGGCTTGATGACCCGGCGCTCAAACCCGACCGGTTTTGCAGCGCTTGGGTTTTTGGCATGAAATTCAAGTGGCAGCTTGTCGATGAGGCTCTCCAGACCGGCATGCTGTCCGCTTTTGGCGAGCAGATAATCCTGAACGCACAGCGCCGGATCAATCTGCGCGATTGCAAGTTTGGAAGCTATTCCGAGTTGGGGATTGAACATGAGCTGATCAACGGAATCGCATTTGCCATCGGTCAGCTCCAGCAATCTTTCCGCACCGGCTTTCGAAACGAAATACCCTGCGGTTCCGCCATGGTTGGAATACAAGGTCCTGATGGCATGACCATTGACCTGTGCGGCAGGCTGCTTGGACATGATGACCCGCTGAAAGGCGGTCTCAGCCTTTACCAGGTCGAAGCCGCCGGGCAACCACTCATCGGATCGCAGAAACCTTGCAGTATCGCCGGAGAAATGGACATCGTCTTCGCAGATGAAACCCCAGGGCGTCTGCCCATCGGCGACCATCTCCCAGAATTTGCGGTGGGTCAGATAGCAGCCTATATGGCCAAGCCCGACCGGATACATTCCGGAAGCCTGATTGCCCAGTTCCTCGGCTTCATCTTTGGGAATCTCAAGTCCATCGACGGCGGAAAGCCGTTCCAGGTCAATCGAAACCCGGCGGCATTCTGCAAGAAACACTTCGTTGCGGTCCGTCGCGCGATCAAGATTGGTATAGCAGGCCAGAAACGGGCTTTTGGTCATGTTCCAGGTCAGGGATGCTCGGCTTGTTCGACTCAGGGTCTTTGGCGGCGGGATGCGGAAGCTACCTGCCAACGGTACCAAAGCCGCAAGGCCTCCCTGTAGATGTTGCCGGACAGTCTTGCAAGCAGACTACCCTTGGCATGCGGTGTAATCGTGCTGCCGCCCGATTGTGCAGTCCGGTCTGTCACGCCCGATGGTTCAATACAGGCGACCGGAATTTTCGTTTCCCAGGTCAATTGCAAAAAGCCATCGATCGGGCGATCAAATGTATCCGTCAGCCGCAGGAGGTGTTTGGCGGCATCGCGGCTGACAAGCTGGGCTGAAGTTCGGCGCGGTACCGTAGCAGGGAAAATGAGGCGATGGCCATCACGTGCATCGACAATCCTGCTTGCTCCCGGTATTGCGCGCACCTGAAACTGGATGTAACCGATTTCCGCTATGTGATCCGTTGCCAACTCGATTGCCTTGGCAAAAACGTCCGCGTCGATCTCAACATCGTCTTCCAGGATCAATCCGGCATCGGCATTACCATCGACAGTTCGCTGCCAACATCGGCGATGGCTCAGGAAACAGCCAATTTCGCCGGGCCCGATGCGAAATGGATAGGGTGGTTCGAACTGTTTTTCGAATTTGTAGACCTTTGCCTGTTCGGCCTCACTCATCGCCCGGCCGTCGACGGCATCGACAACTGCAATATCGAGCGGACAGGCTTCGATGATGCGTTCCACCTGGGGCCGCCGCTGGGTTGCCCGTTTCAGGTGGATGAGAAAGGCCGCCAGCTTCATTGGATAACCAGATCTGTGACACCCGACGGTGCCTTGCCGGCGAGGAGTGCCCGATAGACGTGGTCGATGGCTTCGACCTCTCCGTCGATCGAGAATTGGTCGACCGCGCGGTCGCGGGCTGCAATACCTGCGGCCTCCAACCGGTCGGGGTTGGTCAGGAATTGCAGCGCCAGGTCGGAAATATGGGCGGGATCGTCGTTTTCAGTGATGGAGCCACATTCGCCACCTTCAAGAAATTTGGCAAAGTGACCGGTATTGCTCGCGACAACCGGTACGCCCGACGCCATGGCTTCCAAAGCTGTCATGCCATAACCCTCATATCTGGGGGTTGCGACCAGAAGCGACAGTCCCGGCAATAAGGCGGCCAATCTGTCCGATGAAAGCTCGCCGGTAAAAATGATGCGTTCGGATAGTCCCGCACCGGATATCCGGCGTTTCAGGTCCTCTTCAAAAGCCCGGTGTTCGGCGGTTGCCTTGCCGATTATCAGGGCTTTGGCTCCCGGCAATCTTGGCAGCGTGCTCATCATCGTCTCAACAAAGATGTCGGTGCCTTTTTCAGGACGAACCCTGCCGACGGTGGCAATGCCCATTGTGCCCGGAAAACCGCTTTTCGCCCAGCATTCGAGCCGGTTGTCCGCTGGCTTGAAATTTTCCGTATCGACACCGTGAGGTGCCACCGCGAACACATTCGGCACAAATGAAGCAGCGTGGTCGGTCGTTGCAATGACCGCATCCATACGCGAGATCAGCCATCGCGGAATGGCTGAGTGCAGCCGCCGGGCCGATGACGTGAAAACGGTCTTGATCGGCAGCCGCATGATGTCGCGGGCGAAGATTGCAGTCGTCATTTCAATATTACGCCTGACATGCCAGATGACGGGCCTTGTTGCGCCGTTTTGCCTGGTGATCGCCATTGCGTTGGTCAGCTTGACGGGTTGCGGGCATCCGGGAAGCGGATAGCCGACCAGATTGAGATTGTGCTTGCGATCCTGTCGAGCAATCACTGCAGCGGCGGTTGCCGATACGCCGGTAAAGTTGCGGTTGAAGTTTGTGACGATGACATCAAGCGGCTCGCGCGCGTTCATTTGCCAGAACCAATGTTGTCCCTTCGGCTCAGCCCCAGCGAACCTCAAGGATTTCGTATCCGCGTGCGCCGCCCGGCGCGTTGACTTCGATCGCATCGCCGGTTTCCTTGCCGATGAGCGCACGCGCAATCGGAGATGAAATCGAGATGCGGCCGGATTTGACGTCGGCTTCCTGGTCGCCAACGATCTGATAGGTCTTTTCCTCTTCGGTGTCTTCATCGACAAGGACGACCGTTGCACCGAATTTGATGGTTTCGCCGTTCAACTTGGCCACGTCAATTACCTCGGCACGGGCCACATAGTCCTCAAGTTCTGAAATGCGGCCTTCGTTGAGGCTTTGGGCCTCTTTGGCTGCATGATATTCCGCGTTTTCCGACAGATCTCCATGCGAGCGCGCTTCGGCAATCGCCTCGATGATCCGGGGCCGTTCTTCCTGCTGGCGCCAGCGAAGTTCTTCCTTGAGCTTTTCGAAGCCCGGCGCGGTCATTGGAACCTTGTTCATGCTACGGTTCGCCTTCCAGATAAGCCGCAGGTGTTCGATGAAACCTTGTGGCGTGACGTCTTGGTCAAAAATAAAACGGTCCGGTGTCTTGCAACACCGGAACCGTTTCATCAAATTCGGCCGGAATATAGCAGCAAAACTGACCTATTTGCCAGAAAAATCATGTTTTCTACCGATTTGGCGCCGCTATTGCGGTTTTGGCTGGTTCTGCATCCACACCGGTTTGGTGCCCGGACAATGAACTGACGCGCTGCAAAATTTCACCGCAAATGACTTCTGGATCGCGGAGATCGCAAATCGAAATCCTTTCGGTGGTTTTCAACCGCAGCACCACCGTACCGTAGCTGCCGGCCAAGCGGGAAATTCCCCTTTTTATTTCAGTATCTTCGATATCGGCGTAGGGAATGTTGAGCGTTCCCCTGTGTGGAAAACCAGGTCTTGCCTGGACAAATCCGTCGCGCAACTGCACGTAAATTGTCGCGTAGCGCAGTGCTGCGTGGGCCATAAGCAGGGGAAGGCCGAACGCCAAAACAATGGCGGCCATGCGAGCGATGCCACTTGCCAATTCACCTGTGGACCACAGCCACACAAGCAGCAGGCCATAGCCGGCAGCAATGACGGCCACCGGCAGAAACAGTGCAACCTTCGATGCACGGAAAGAGTGGCCGGCCGGTGCCGCTAAATTGTCATTTTCGCCTAGAATCATCCGATTCGCCGCAAATGTCGTATGAAAAGGATACACTTGTGATCGCGAATGTCATTCAGGGAAGTTTGGTATGAACTGGAAATTGCGACAGAAAAGCCACTGTCTGACCGCAAGCGTCATTGCCTTGGGTCTGCTTGTTGCAACCGGCAATGAGCTGCGTGCCGAGCGGATCAAGACCGATTTGGTCACGGTCGAAAGCGAAGCGCTGGTTTCGGGTCTTGATCACCCTTGGGGTTTGGATTTTCTGCCGGACGGATCAGCCCTCGTCACCGAACGGTCCGGCCGTCTCCTGGTGGTGACCAAGGACCGCCAATTGATTGAGGTTGACGGCCTGCCGACGATTTCGGTCGGCGGGCAGGCGGGACTGCTCGATGTTGCTGCGGATCCTGTTTTTTCGTCGAACGGCATGGTTTATTTCTCCTATTCCGACCATGCCGGGGGGACTACCGGAACGGCGGTCGCACGTGCAAAGCTGGTGCGTTCCGGTGACACGGCAAAACTGGAAGGCCTGCAGGTGATTTTTTCGATGGCGCGCAAGACCAGGTCCGGGCGCCATTTCGGTTCCAGGCTGGTGTTTCATCCGGACGGGACCTTGTTCATCACAACGGGCGATCGCGGCGACCGGGATCGCGCCCAGGATTTTGAGGATCACGCCGGGGCGGTGATCCGTATCAACCCCGATGGTTCCATTCCGGCGGACAATCCGTTTGTCGGCAAATCCGGCGTGTTGCCTGAACTGTGGTCGAAAGGTCACCGCAATGCGCAGGGTGCGATCTTCGACCCCGTCAGCAAATCGGTCTGGGTTGTGGAGCACGGCGCGCGCGGCGGCGACGAACTGAACCAGCCCGAAGCCGGCAAGAACTATGGCTGGCCGGTCATCAGCTATGGCAGGCATTATTCGGGCTTCAAAATCGGTGTGGGAACCGAAGCGCCGGGTTATGAACAACCGGCATGGTATTGGGACCCGTCCATCGCTCCGTCGGGCCTGGCAGTCTATGACGGTGACATGTTTCCCGAATGGAAGGGCGATTTTCTCGTCGGTGCCCTGAAATTCAGGCTGTTGGCGCGCCTGAGCCGGGATGGGAACAACAAGATTACCGGTGAAGAACGACTGTTTGCGAAAAAATTCGGGCGTATTCGCGACGTCAATGTCGCTCCCGATGGTTCACTGTGGCTTTTGACCGACGAGGATGATGGTGCGATCATCCGTATCAGCCGCGCAAACTAGGAAATCAAAAAAAGCGGGCCGGTGAACCGGCCCGCCTTGTTATTGTTAATTGATATCATTTAGTGCCGATACACTGCACCTGTCGACAGCGCAGAGGCCAGCGATTTGTATGGCCAGTTGTCTTTGCCTGCCCGTTTCTCGATTTCCGCCAGTTGGACGGTAGCCCCGACCCTGTCGCCATTCTGCAGCAGTGCCTGGCCCATATAGGAGCGCGCAAGCACATAGTCAGGATCCCGCTTAAGAGCCTCTTGATAATAGCCCATGCCAACTTCGAGCCGTCCGGCATTGCGGTGCGAGAAGCCGAGGTAATTGAGAATACGCGGATCATTACGGTCGGCAGCCAGCTCGAGCAGGAAAATAGCTTCATCGTACTGCTCGGCATAGGCCAATGCGCGGGCAGCTTCGTAAAGCTCGTCATCGGTCGTAATTCCAGCCTCAGCCTCCACGCATTCCTTCTTTCCGGTTTTCTTGTTCTTCTTCAGAACTTCGCCCTTGGGGCATTTCTTCACCGGGGTCGGGGGAGGCGAGTCGCTTCCGCCGCCAGCAGCAATCACCGGTGCGGTGACCAGCGGAATCGCAATGAGTGTGGTGGCCGCAGCCAGTGCGAATTTGTGTATCATCAGATGGGGAGCTCCTGTGGTCCGTAAATCAGCGTTTTTCTCGTCCCTTGCTTAACTAACGCGCTGATCGAAAAAATTATCCTCAGCTGCGTTCAAATTGGCTCAAATAATTGTGCTACTTTATCATGATCGTGTCCGGTTTGCATCATTTGCGCATGCGGAGAGTTAAAAACCAAACGTTTGACTTCGCGCAAAGAACAGTGGGCAGAAAACCGGATTTTGAGCTATTATCAGGCAATGTTTGGAGTGGAGGCAGGTCATGGCCGTTTTCAGGGAGAAAGAATGGGAACTGACAATCGATCCGGAAACGGTGCGGCTGTTCATCCTCAAGGCACGCGCAATCAGCGCGGCGGTCAATGACGACTATGACGACGGGCACGAGCACGAAGTTGAACTGACCGAAGCCAATACGGAAGGTCATCATCACGACGGGCTGGCTGAGGAAGAAGAGGGCAATCTGACCGAACAGGAATTGCGGGCGCTCATTGGAGACTTGAATGTCGACGAAGCGACCGAGTTGGTTGCCCTTGCCTGGGTGGGCCGCGGAGACTTTACCGGCCGCGAATGGGCGGAAGCATTAGCTGAAGCGCGCCAGAACGCCAACAAGAGTGCAGCCAACTACCTGCTTGGCATGCCAATGCTTGGCGACTGGCTTGAAGAGGGACTTGAAGCGATCGGTGCCTGAGCGATCAGCGACACATTCCCGCCCAACATGTAAACGCACTGCTGATTTTTCCTTTACATTTGGCAGTTAGGATTGCTCCCCACTGACATCGGGACGGGTCAATGCGCGACAAGATTGTCTTGCGTTCGTTCGCGCGAACACAAAACTTCACCTTTGGTGCCCTATTGATGGCGGGCACGGTTTTGCTTGCCGCCTGCACCGCGGACGGTGTGTTGCGGCCTGCGATTGATGTCGGCACCGGCACCGCTTCGGTGCGCCCAAAAATCGATCCGGACAGAAGCCAGCTTGTTCAACGGGCGGGATTTCCCTCGCTCACACGCGTTGAGCCAGGATTGATGCCGGAAGATGAGCTTCAATGCCGCGCCAGATTGCGCAAGCTTGGCGTGACGTTCCGCGATCTGCCAGCAATCGACGATGGAGGCGGGTGTCGCGTTGATTATCCGATTGAAGTGACCGGGTTGCCACGCGGCGTGGAATTGACACCGGCAGCCACACTGAACTGCAAGTTTACCGAAGCGTTTGCACGCTGGACGAAAAACGAACTGAACCCGTCATCCAAGCGGCGTTATTTCAGCGGGGTTCGCCAGATCCGTCAGGGCTCGTCCTATTCATGCCGCACCATTGGCAACAGGCGTGGCGGCCGTCTGTCCGAACATGCCAAAGGCAATGCGCTCGATGTCATGGATGTCACACTGAAGAACGGCAAGAAGATCGCCGTGCGGCGGCCGGCACTTTTTGCATTCAGAAAGCGCGGGCTGCTGAATTCAATCCGCGGCGACGCTTGCAGCTACTTTACCACTGTGCTCGGTCCCGGTTACGACCGGGCGCACAAGGATCATTTTCATTTCGATCTGATGGAGCGCCGCAACGGCTACAAGGCCTGCCGTTAGCTAAAAACGGCCGCGTGGTCAGCGCTCCGCTGGCACGGGTGTCGGTTTGCCCGATTTGTCGAGCGCAACCATGACAAATTCGGCGTCGGTAACCTTTTCGCGAATATCGGTCAGATAGCGCTGTCCCCAGGCCTCGACCTTCAATACCAGCGAAGTGCGGCCTATCGAGGTGATATCCGTGTAGACACAAAGCGTGTCGCCGACCTTCATCGGTTTGGCGAACGACATTTCACGCACGGCAGCGGTAACGACGCGGCCACCGGCACGTTCAGCAGAACGGATGCCGCAAGCCAGATCCATCTGCGCCATGACCCAGCCGCCGAAAATGTCGCCGGCGGCGTTTGCATCTGCCGGCATGGCCAGGGTTCGCAGTGTCAATTCGCCACCGGGCTGCTCGTCATCGGACAATTTGTCTCTCCAGAAAATTGCTTCGCGATGTGCTGGTAGAGTGCACTGGAGAACCGGTCAATGGTTCTCGGCAACCCGGATGGTGTTGAGCGCAGGCGATGCGGGTTTGAAATAGGCAGCGGCGGCACGAACACAGTTTCGTCCTGCATCCTTGGCCTGGTAGAGCGCGTGGTCTGCCGCGCGATAAAGCTCGTCGAAATTCTGTCCTGCCTGCAGTTCGGCAACACCTATGCTGACGGTGACCTTTCGACTTGCCGGCAGCGCATCAAATCTGTGCCGTTCAACCATCGTACGGAGATTTTCGGCAAAAAGCCTTGCACTGGCCAAATTGGCATTCGGCAGCAGAATGCAAAATTCCTCACCGCCAAAGCGGGCCGAGACAGAGTTGCTGGAAGCCGCATCTGAAACCAGTCCGCCCAATTCACGAAGAACATCATCTCCTGCCGGATGGCCATGCTGGTCATTGACCGACTTGAAATGGTCGGCATCAATGATGAGCAGCGATGCAGGTACCGTTTTTGAGGGGTTCAATGTTTGTCCAATCGCGCGATCGAAGCCAAGGCGGTTCAACAGTCCCGTCAACGGATCGCGCTCGGCGCTCTGATGGACCTGCTGCATGATATCGTGAGCGCAGGCAGCAATGATGCTGAGCGCCATCAACAACGAGAACAGCGAGACAAAGAACGCCAGAATTTCCCAGTAAAATGACTGCTGATAGGTCGCGGCGGTCATGCCGGCATCGAAATACAGGCTAACCGATGTACGGATGAAGAATTGCACCCCGGTCAGCATGACAACCCAAAACAGCAGCCTGTCGACGATGGCCGTGGATTTCGATTGGCGAATCTTCAGGGCGGTTGCGATGAACATTGCGCCTACTGCGAAGTTCACAGAATACAGTCTGCCGACGATATTGGGTTCCACCGCCGCATACCACAACGCGCCGGCAGCGCCCGTTGCCGTGAACGCACCGAGGATCGCTTTTGGATATTGCACTCCGGCGCGGTGGCACAGTCCCCATGCCATCAACAGCGTTCCAGCGAGATAGCTTCCGTTGGATACAATCGAGCGCTGGACGTGCTGGGAGAAGTCAACAAGGTAGGAATTGAGAAAGCCAAGGCTTAAGAGGCAATAGGCACCAGCAAACGCCAAAATATAGTGACGGTGTCGCTGACGGGTCCAAAAAACCAGGAACGTCAGCGAGAAAAGCAGCGCTATCGCCGGATTCAGCAGCGCCATAAAGCCCTTGTCGCCCATAGTCCCACCCAAATTATCCCGATTCGATCTAAATCAGGAAGTGCAAATATGCGGTTAAGGTTGTAGGTCGTGGTGAGGATTTAACGGTTATCTGCGCCGCTGGCGAAAATGAGCCGGTTTTAGGAGCGAGGAGGAAGGACATGCCGAGCATATTCGACAACGAGCGACGCCAAAGCGGCTCATTTTCACGCGGCCCGTTAAGGGTTGGGCCAAAATCGCCTCTGACTGCGTCGAAAATGCTCGAAAGTGAGGGACACTTACTTGCGCTTTTCTTCTGTTCAGAAACGATTTTGAACACCAACGCAGACAATCGTTAAATCCTCACCACGACCTCGAGCTTCGGCGGAATGTTATTCGAAATTCAAGGCGCAATGGATGCACGTTACTGACATCAAAACATGGGTTGTCGGCAATCCGCCGCCAAAAACCGGCGGGCGATACTTCATCTTTGTCAAGGTCACCACAAATGACGGAATTGCCGGATACGGCGAAGCCTACAACGCAACGTTTGACCCGCACGTCACGGCGAAGATGATCGAGGATGTCGCAGGGCGTTACCTTGTCGGGCGCGATCCCCACGATGTCGAGACATTCTTCCGTCTTTGTTACTCGTCGGGCTTTTCACAGCGCCCCGATGTCTCGATGATGGGCTGCTATTCGGCGCTGGAAATTGCCTGCTGGGACATCATCGGCAAAGCGGCCGGCAAACCGGTCCACAAGCTCATCGGTGGCCGGGTGCATGAGGCGCTCCGGTCCTACACCTATCTCTATCCGGAAACGGGAAGTGTCTATCCGAGCGAGACCGACGAGGAAAAAAACGTCTACAACGATCCGGACATGGCGGCCGAAGCCGCGGTTGCAGCGGTCGCTCAAGGATTCAACGCGGTAAAGTTCGACCCCGCCGGCCCCTACACGATTTTTGACGGCCACCAGCCGCGCCTGGCAGATATCGACATGTCGGCGAGCATGGTCAAAGCCGTGCGCGAAGCGGTCGGAAACAATGCGGACATTTTGTTCGGCACGCATGGGCAGTTCACGCCGGCCGGTGCGGTTCGCATGGCGAAGGCGATTGAGCCTTACGATCCATTGTGGTTTGAGGAGCCGGTGCCGCCCGACATGCCGGAAGCGATGGCCGAAGTTGCCGCCAAAACGTCCATCCCGGTTGCGACCGGTGAGCGATTGACGACCAAGACGGAGTTCGCCCGCGTGGTCGACAACAAAGCGGCGGCCATCCTTCAGCCAGACCTTGGCCGCTCAGGCGGCATATTGGAGACCAAGAAAATTGCCGCCTATGCCGAAGCGCATCATGTGCAGGTCGCGCCGCACTGCTATTGCGGGCCGATTGTCGGTGCCGCCAATGCACAACTTGCGGCGACGCTGCCAAACTTCCTGATCCTCGAATCGATCAAGGAGTGGGATGGTTTTCATGCGCAGCTGCTCAAGAAGAAAATTGAGTGGCAGGACGGTCACGTCATTCCACCCAGCGAACCCGGATTGGGCGTGGAACTGGACGAGGCCGTGTGTGAAGCGCATCCGTGGGATGGCGAAGAATTGCATTTGGAGATGGATCGGGAAGTGGTGAAGCCCTAGAGCGCTTCGAGCACTATCTTGGACGACAGCAACAAGCGGTAGTGGGCCGGCACTTCAACGTCCGAGGTCAGCCGTCTTGAGGCGGCTTTATAGGTCTCGAAGACCTGTTTGTAGCGACGGTATTCCGCCGGATCATAGAAGGTCATGCCGTTCTCGCTGTCATGGATGAACGAGCGGTGATTGAAATTGGCAGACGAAACCACCGACATTTTTTCATCAATCATCAACAGCTTGGAATGGAGGACAACGTCCTCCTCAAGATATTCATACATTTCGATGCGATCGGCGAACTTCTCGACAAACAATTCGTTCAGCTTGGTGAGAAACTGACCGCCCAAATCGCCGCGCAGATTGACGCGTGCGACGATGACGATCTCAACGCCGCGGGCAATTGCACGTTCGAACGCTGCCTCGATTGCCGGTGGCGGGTTCAGGTAGGGATTGACGATTTCGATGCTCTTTTGAGCCGCGTCGATCAGTTCAACGTAGTAATTTTCAAGCGCTTTTCCGTCTGCATAAGGAATGGAAATGAAATGGCGGGCACCATAACGCTTCCGTCCACCATTGGTCTGAATTGAAAACGGGCGCGAGACATTGGTCTCGAAATCCCGGTTCCAGACCGTTGAAAAATGTGAAGCCACGGTGCGAACGGTTTGGGGATCGGAAATCGCGATGTCGAAATCGGCATAGTTTGAGTAGTAGTTCAGCGACAGCCCGTTGGTGCCCTTGTAGGTTTGAAGGTCCGGATAGCGGGAAAGATCGAGCGGTTGTTTGTACAGAAAGCCGTCATGCAGGTTTCTGCCGCCGATGATCATGCGTGTTGCGCCGCGTTGCCGCGAAATAGTGGCCAATAATTTGATGTGGTGGGTCTTGTACAGACCGGATGCGCGCTCATTGTAGGCTGATCCCCGTGACGGGAGCCACCTGAATTCCTGGATCTGAACATTGGGATGATCGGCGGCGATCGATTCCAGCAGCGCGCGATCCTTGCCGCGTTCCAGAATTTCCGTCACCAGCATGCGGATGGGAGTGCCCTTCTTCGCATGGTGACGCAGCAGCCGTTCGAGCACCTTTCCGGTGAAGTCGGCCTTGATGTCCAGATAGGAAACATAAATGAAATCGAGATCGGGCGCGCGTGAGAAATCGATCGGCGCTTTTGGGTCGCCGGAATCGTAAAACGCGTCTGACAGCGGTCTGCCTAGCAGCATTTCCACCTTGGCGTTGAAAGCCTTGCGCGGATCGGCCAGAAATTCAGGCTTCTGCCGGCCCATCACGCAGGTTTGCGACAACCAACGATCAGCGAAGAACACCTGTTCCAGAGGCGGCAGATTGCCGACATTCGGGGTTTTGCAAATGTCATAGCGGCCATCCATGCCGTGGTGGTTGTCATCGCGGGAAAGAAACACACGGTCCCTGTACCCGCGGCCCGAAACATCCAGGGTGCAGGTTTCGGTCTTCTTGCCCGGAGACAGGCGTTGTGCAAGGCGATTGCGGCTTTTGGCAGCGAGCGAGAATGAAAATGCTTCGCCGGGTTCAATGGTTGTTGAAGACCGTCCGCTGCGAAGCTCGGCGTCACCATCACAAACGCCGCTGACGCGAAGCGGAAAATCCGCAACCGATCGAAACGAGACTTCCGCTGTGGAAGCCTGAAGCGAGGAAAATGCAAAACGCTTCGACGTGTTCGCATCCGGATTTCCACCCAAATACATGACCTGGCGTGCAACCCGCCATCGCCGGTCATATTGCCGCTTTTGCCGGGTCGTTTCGGCAGGCGCAGTCAAGGCATGGCGACCACCTGAGACCTGGCCGTTGCCTACAATCTCGCGATAACGTTTTCGGTCCCGGTAGTTAAGTCCGCTGTTTGCACTGGCGCCATTTTTCCCAATTCCATTCGCCTTTTCTATGCGCCGGGCGCGGTCTGCGGCGACAAGCGCAAGGTGACGTTTGTCATATTGCTGCGCCAGGTGATCGGGAAGATCAGGCACGTGCGGATTGTTGTTGTGGTTCAGCCTGGCGAATGCGGGCTCGCTTTTCACACAATCCCAGGAGGAACCAGCGCAGGAAACGGTATCGATGCCGCCCAGGCTGGAGCAGCCGGCCAAAACCGCTGCAAAGAACCCGATACCCAAGATTTTTTCCCAGCCCCTCATCATGACCGCCTATCCTTCGGTCTCGCTGATTGACTCGAGAAGTTTTTTGTCCCGCGGCGGCATGAATCCCTGGGGAAATGCCTTGCAGACCGGCAGCGAAAATGTCGAGCGAACCAGTTTGGCCTTGCGGCGCAATTTCTGGTCCGTTTTCGGGTCGTCAATAATCGCAGCCATGTCCCGTTTCAGCCACTCGTCACAAAAACAATGATCGTTTCCTTCTATATAGCAGATATCGTGCGCCTGACAGGCGAAATCGAGCCTGTCGACAGGCTTGTAGCGCAGGGTTCCGTCGACTGTGCCAAATCCGCAATAATTGCCGTGATTCAGTTTGCCGGGACGATGCAGCTTTGCGCGAATTGCGCTGGTGGTCTCATTGTCAGGCAGTTTGGTCCACGGATTGGCGCACGCGCTCAACACGATCGCTGGGACAACAAGAACCGCCAATCCGGTTGCCTTTTTTTCCAGTCCCCAAAACATGCTTAAGGTGCAATCTCCGTCGAATGGCGTGCCAATAATCCGATGGCGTGGCTAAACTGCGGCACTATGGAAATTTTCGATAGCATGTTCAACCGGATGCCCAAGTTTACCGGTGCAACCGGCAATCGCTGAAATCGGTTGCTTAGTCGGACTTCAACTGCCAACCTCTCCCTATAGACACGAGAGGCCGCCGACATGACCGAAAGCACCGTCCTCAAGACACCGGAAGAGCGTTTCGCCGACCTGCCGGATTATGAATTTGAATCCAACTACCTTACCGTTGATGGCGGTGTGCTTGGCGAATTGCGCATGCACTATCTCGACGAGGGGCCCAGTGACGGACCGGTTGTGCTGATGATGCATGGCGAACCCACATGGTCCTATCTTTATCGCCACATGATCCCGCCGGTGGTTGCAGCCGGCTGCCGTGCGGTTGCGCCCGACTTTGTCGGTTTCGGCAAGTCCGACAAACCGGCCGACCGCAATGCCTATTCCTATCAGGTGCATGTCGACTGGATGAAAGAATGGATCGGGCAGCTCGATCTTTCAGGCATAACGCTGTTTTGCCAGGATTGGGGCGGGTTGATCGGTCTGCGGCTGGCAGCCGAAATGCCGGATCGCTTTGACAGGATCATGGCTGGCAACACAATGCTGCCGACCGGTGACCATCATCCTGGCGATGCTTTCCTGCAATGGCGTGAGTTCAGCCAGAAATCGCCTGAGTTTCGCATTGGCGGAATCGTGCATCGCGGCACGTTCAACGGCTTGAGTGAAGCCGAAATTGCCGCCTATGACGCCCCGTTTCCCGATGAAAGTTACAAGGCTGGCGCACGGGCATTTCCGGCGCTGGTGCCTATCACCCCGGATGACCCGGCTTCGGCCGCCAACCGCGCGGCATGGGAAGTGCTGAAAAACTGGGACAAGCCGTTTCTGACCTGTTTTGCCGACAAGGACATGATCCTGGGCGGCGCCTGGAAAATCCTCCACAAGCTGATTCCGGGCTGTGCAGGACAAGACCATTTCACTACCGAAAACGCTGGTCATTTCCTGCAGGAAGATGCGGGTCCCATGCTGGGCGAGCGCTTGGCGGCGTTTGCCAAGGGGTAAATAGTTTCATGCCCGCCGGACCATCATGACCTCTACAATCGAACTGCCGCTCTGGTTCGTCATCATTGCCGGGCTTCTGGCGCTGATCGCCTTCGTCGAGCGGTTGCTCACCCCTGCTGTGCGCTGGTTCTTCCGCCGACGGGTCAACCGCGCGATTGAGGAACTCAACACGGTTTTAAAATTGAAGATCAGACCGTTCGGACTGACCAAGCGCCGTATCCTTGTCGACCGCCTTGCCTATGACCCGGAAGTTGTTGCCGCGGCCGAAGCATATGCCGAAGAGGAGGATATGCCGCTTGAAGTGGCAATGGCCAATGCGCAGCGATATGCCAGCGAAATCGTGCCTTCGTTCAATGCCTATGCCTATTTTCGTGTAGGCACACGGCTGGCGCGCGCTATCTCCACAGCGCTCTACCGGGTTCGGTTGGGCTACACCAACGAGGAAGCGCTTGCCGGTGTCGACCCCGACGCAACGGTCATTTTCGTGATGAACCACCGCTCCAACATGGACTATGTGCTGGTCACCTATCTGGCATCAGCCTCGACGGCGCTCTCCTATGCAGTGGGTGAATGGGCGCGGGTCGCCATCCTGCAACACCTGATCCGCTCGATGGGTGCCTATTTCATCCGCCGTAATGCCCGAAATGTCCTCTACCGGCGGGTTCTCGCCCGTTATGTGGCAATGGCGACGGAAGCCGGGGTAACGCAGGCCGTATTCCCCGAAGGCGGCCTGTCGCGCGACGGGAAACTGAGACCGGTCAAGCTCGGCCTTTTGTCTTACATACTCAATGGGTATGTGCCCGAAGGCCGTGACATCGTGTTTATTCCGGTCGGGCTCAACTATGACCGTGTGCTCGAGGACCGCACACTGATTGCTGAAATAGACGGCAAATCCGAACCGGTATCGGGATCAACCAAGTTCAAGCGCACCATGGGGTTCATCTGGAAGAACTTCAAACTGCGGCTTGCAGGGCGCTGGCACCGGTTTGGTTACGCCTGTGTGTCGTTTGGATCGCCGGTATCCATGAAGGCCGAGCTCAAGCAGCGCCGCATCAAGAATCCCGCAAACCTGTCGCAAAAGCGCCGGGCAAACCTGGTGGAGGCGATCGGCAGCGATTTGATGGTCGCCGTTGGCGATGTTGTTCCGGTGCTGCCGGTTTCTGTGGTTTCGGCGGTCTTGCAGAACGCGGATGACGGTGGAATGAGCCTCCTGTCGATCAAGGCCGCCGCCGGCCGGTTGATGGATGATCTTGTTGCCGGCGGCGCTCATGTTCATATCCCCCATGCCGACCACGACTATGCGGTGGAGGCAGGTTTGCGAATGCTCGTCCTGCGCCATGTTGTCTCGATGGATGACGAAGGCAATTATCACGTAGCCGACGGCGAGGCGGCGCTTATAGCCTATTATGCAAATGCGATCGCGCATTTGCAGAATGGTACCAAAGCGGAACTTCGTTGAGCCGCCAGCATGGATTGGCCGGTCAGGGCGACCGAGCGGTGTTGATGGATCGGGATACGCTCTAGTTGGAAGCCAGTCGCTTTTCGCGATTGTTGGCACGTGGTGGACTGCGGTGCCAGGTATCGGCACCCGCCTGTCCTGCCTTTCGGCCCGCCTCAAACAGTTTGCGATTGCGTTCCGGGTCGAAATTCAAACTTTGGTCTGACATTTCAACGGTCTGCGGTATCGATGTCAGGTAAAACTCCGCGCCGATTTGTCTGGAGAGCACAAAACCCCGAAACACGGTTTCTTCCAAAAGTTCACGCATCAGTTCGGCGATCGATTTGCGGGCGATCGACAACAATGAAGCGCGGATCGGAGTACTGTCATTTAGGCGTGTCGTAAAGTCGTTGATGACAACATACAGATTGGACGACTTTGCATCGGCCGGAAACATGTAGTCGCCTATCAGAACCGGCGCTTTCAGACCGCCATCGACATGAGCCTGGCGTTTTTGAATACCACGGACCGGCTTGATGTAGACGGGCGGAAACAGGCCGGGAATGGCCGCAGAGGCCCGCAGGATCTTCTGAAAAAACTGGACATCATTGCTACGGCCGCCAAGGGCAACGTCTCCCATATCCCATATCACAAGGTCACCGGCGTCGAGGTTTGTCGTTGCCACATAGAGGCGGCGTCCTTTTCTGTGCTCGGCGGCTACCTTGTCCAGCAACTCCCGGGTGACAACGGCCTCGATGCTTGCCTTTAGCGGCGAATTGTCGAGCAGGCTGTCTGAGAGCACCGACAACGGACCGCGAATGCGGTAGACATCGCGGGCGCGGGTTTCAGTATAAAAGCGCTCCAGTTCGTCGTCATATTCCGGACCCAGAAACGCCAGCACCGCGATCAATGCACCTGTGGAGACGCCCGAAACGACATCGAACTCCGGCCTTGTGCCGGTCTCGGTCCACCCCTTCATGACACCGGCGCCATAGGCGCCTTCTGCACCGCCGCTCGACAGAGCCAACACGTTGTGGATCCCGTCGCCATCCACATCTGAATGGCTGCCGGTTCCGGCCCCGAATTGCGGGGCATCAGTCACCAGCACTGCTTCAAGCGGAACCAGCGCCCTGGTTGCCGGGCTTTCCTCGGGACGGGTTGTCACGCAGGCCGTGAGCAAAAGCACCGCGGTAAATATGGCGATTACACGTTTGATGTTCACTTTACCCAGACTCAATGACGCGGCGGTTGCAACGATAGATAGTGTAGCAAAGCGGTATGAAATTCAATTGATGCCGAGTTGAGATTCGACAACCGATGTATTTTTGCCGCAGGGCCGGTGACACGATCAGATTGTAGGATTTGCGCTTTTCAATTCGTCTGGATTGGGAAACAATTGACGCGAGGAGAGCGTGCGCGATGTATTATGCGATTCTGATATATGGTGTTGAGGGTGTTTTTGACCGGCTGCCGGACAGTGAAAAACAGGCCTTCATGAAAAAACATGGAGACCTGCAAACGGAGCTCAATGAGAAGAACAAGCTTGGCCCGGTAATCCGGTTGATTGGCAGGTCCGGTGCGATGACTGTCAGACAACAGGGCGAGAGCATTGTGGTGACGGATGGTCCCTTTGCCGAAACAAAGGAGTCGTTGCTGGGCCTGTATACGGTTGAAGCAGACACGATTGAGGAAGCAATCGAGCACGCCAAGAAATTGCCGCAAGGGTTTGGATCCTTGGAGATTCGCCCCGTGGGCTGGGCCGGGGGCAATGCTGTCGATATGAGTGATGGCTGAATCCGCCGAACTCTCGCAGGACGATAACGCAGGAGCAGCAGGAGCGCTTGATCACGCAACCGGGGCGCTCATTGCAGCACAGCGGGCCAAGGTGGTCGCCGCATTGGCCCGGCACTTCCGCGATGTGGATATGGCAGAAGAGGCATTCCAGGATGCTGCTCTAAGAGCCGTCAAAAACTGGCCGCAGCAGGGAAATCCGCGGGATCCGGCAGCGTGGCTGATCATGGTTGGACGCAACGCAATTATCGACCGGCTGCGCAAGCAAAAGCGATTTGCGGATTACGCCAGGGACAATCCCGCTGAAGAGAACGCCGGTGACCAGGAGACGCTCCTTGCCGAGGAGATCGATCTCAGCGGACTGAGGGACGATGTGCTGCGATTGATGTTCATGTGTTGTCACGAGGAACTTGCTGTCACCGATCAGTTGGCGCTGGCATTGAAGGTGATTGTCGGGTTTCCGGTGGACAAGATTGCCCGCGCCCTGATGATCAAGCCAAAGGCGATGGAGCAACGCATCACGCGCGCCAAGAAGAAGGCTGCCGCGGTGGCAACGCGTCTCGATACGCCAATGTTGCAGGAGCGAGCACACAGGCTCGAGGCGGTTTCGACCATGGTCTATCTGCTGTTCAACGAGGGATATTCCGCCGGCGGTGGCGACCTGCACATACGCACGGAACTTTGCGAGGAGGCAATCCGGCTTGGGCGCCTGCTTTTGGAGATGTTCCCGGCCCAGCCAGAGGTGATGGGATTGCTTGCGTTGTGCCTGTTGCAGCACTCGCGGTGGCGGGCACGTATGGATGAAGATGGCGGACTGATACCGCTTGCCGATCAGGATCGCTCAAAATGGGATGGTGAGGCGATCACGGAAGGCAAGGTGCTGCTGGAAAAAGCCCTGATGCGCGGTCGGCCGGGCATCTACCAGATACAAGCCGCCATTGCAGCGACCCACTGTAGCGCAACTGACGACACCTCAACTGACTGGAGCGAGATCGCAAACCTCTACAGCGCCTTGTACGCGCTGCAGCCGACGCCAATTGTCGCGCTAAACCGTGCCGTGGCGATTGCCAAGACAGAAGGCGAGAAGTCGGCATTGGACATCATTGAGCCCTTGGCGGGGCAGTTGGACAACTACCTCTATTTCCACTCAACACGGGCCAGCATGCTTGCCGCGGTGGGCCGGACAGGAGAGGCGCGCGCCGCCTATGACCGCGCTTTGGAATTGGAACCAACGACTGCCGAACGTGACCATATCGAAGGAAAGATAGCCCGGTTGGAAAATTAATTCCGCTCATCTGTAGGAAGCGCGCATTGCGCTTCGTCTTCTGTTCAAAGCCGCGACCGGCGGACTGGTGAACAGGAGACGGAACATGACCAACCCGATGCAAACCCATGGCGCGCCGAGCTGGATACAGCACATGGGCTCCGACCCGGCAGCAGCGCGCAAATTCTATGAACAGACACTTGGCTGGAATGTGTCCGACATGCCGATGGGTGACGGATCGGCTTATGCCGGTATCATGGTCGGTGATGCGCCGGTCGGCGGGTTTCTCCCGCAACCCGTGCCTGAAGGGGCGTGGATGATCTACATCACTGTCGACGATGTCGATGCCCGGTTCGCCAAGGCATTGGATGGCGGCGCCACCGGCATCAACGAACCGGCGGACTATCCCGGTGTCGGTCGCATGGCGACGATCACCGATCCCTATGGCGCGACCATTTCGCTGATCACTTATGAAAGCATGCAGGGCTGATTCCGCGGGCGGTCAAACAGTCACAGATCTCAGGAAAGGAAATGCTACATGCCGGAAGTAACCGCATTTTTCGCCGGGTTGATGCTGGTCCTGCAGCTCGTTTTCGGTGTTGTCGTCAGTGCCAACCGGGGCAGAACGGGCATCGCGCTGGGCGACGGCGGAAATCACAAACTGCTGCAGCACATCCGTGTACACGGCAATTTTTCCGAATATGTGCCGATGATCCTCATTGCCATGGCAATTGCCGAACTGGCGGGAACGTCAGCGGGTTTGCTGTGGCTTGGTGGCACTGTGTTGCTGGTATCCCGCCTGGTGCACGCCGCGGCGACCCACGGAACCGGCGGTGCCGTGGGTATCGGAATCGGCGCCGGGCTCAACTACCTGCTGCTTGGCGTCTGGGGGCTCTACCTGATGGCGCACTGGGCCGGTATCATTCCGATCCTGTAATGGAGGTTTCCCATGCCACATGATCCGCATCTTGCCGACCTCATGCGCGAAGCATTGTCGAAGCGTGACGGCATCGTCGAGAAGAAAATGTTCGGCGGTTTCTGCTGGATGCTCAACGGCAACATGCTGTGTGGCGTTGGTGTGGGGCAGTTCATGTTCCGGGTCGGCAAGGAGCGTGAGGCGGATGCGTTGGCGCGGCCGGGAGCCCGTCCGATGGACATTACCGGCCGGCCAATGCCGGGGCTGGTGTGGGTCGACGCTGATGCTGCGATCGACGCCGGCCTCGACACCTGGATTGATTTTGCGGCCGAGTTTGCCGGCAGCCTGCCACCGAAATGATTGTGCCAGACGGAGAGCGAAATGGGTTTTGACGGATTTCCCAAACAGACAGCCACCTATCTGAAGAGCTTGAAGAAGAACAATTCAAAGGATTGGTTTGAAGCCAACCGCGCTGACTATCAGGCTTATGTGGTCGAGCCGGCGCTGGCGTTCATCGAGGCGATGCTGCCGGTGGCCGAAAGCCTGGATCCGCCGCACAAAGGCGCGGCGAAGCTGAACGGCTCGTTCAGGCGTTTGAACCGCGATGTCCGTTTCTCCAAGGACAAGACGCCCTATAATCCGCGCATCCACATGATTTTCTGGACCGGCGACCATCCCAATCGCTCCGCGGGCATCCATCTCGTGCTCGGGCCTGCCGGCTTTGGGTACGGTTCCGGCCACTGGGCCTTTGAGGGCGATGCGCTGGAGCGCTACCGGTCAGCGGTGCTCGATGCCGGCAAACGCAAATCGCTTGAAGCGGCGCTGAAAAGTGTCGGCGCCATTGGCTGCGATGTTGATGAGCCGCCGCTCAAGACCATTCCGCGAGGCTATGACAAGGAGGCGCCCGGCGCCAACTGGCTGCGTTACAAGGGTATTGTTGCCCGTACCATGAGCGAGGAGGCGGGCCATGACCCGCGACTGTTCACCGGTGATTGCACCGGCTATTGCGCCGGTCTGATGCAAGCCATGGCGCCGCTGAACAAATGGGTACGCGAAAAGGTGGAGCTGGAATAGGCTTGCGCTCAGATCAGTTGAACCAGATCGCAAAAGGGGTAAAGCCGCCGCGGCCAAACTGACGGGTCACCTCTGCCCACTCCCGCTGACTGACAATATCACCTGTCTCCATATAGGGAGCCGCACCCGGGCCGGTCATCATCATTACAAAGTCAAACCGCTGCGGCTCGTCAAAGAACCGTTGAATGTTGAAGCCCTTGCCGAAGAACCTGAAATGCGCGAGCAACTTGTCGCCGTTCAAAAGGTCTTCGGCCACTTGCAGCGCCTGATGCCAGCCCTTGACCTGTGCTTCGCCCACTTCCAGACCGGTCAGCGGATTAACGCCGGGCTGATGAGGCCCCGGAAGCCATTCGCGCTCATTGTCGGTTTCAGCGAGAATGGCGCGCCAGTTCTTGCGGCTGAGCGCAATCATCTGCAGCAAATGACGCTTTGTGTCTGCACGCCTTTCGGGATGGGCGACGTCCCAGTTGGTCAGATGGATCAGAGAGACGAAATCGATCAGCTTCCATTCGGATAGCAGCATCCCTGCATCCCGTTCGTCCTCGAAATCGGGTACCAGATCATCCTGCAGGGGTAGTGCAGCGCGGGGAAAAACATGTGAAAGGACTGGTTGAAGGCCAGCTCAAAGTCGTGGGCAAGCCAGAAATCCAGCGCAGCCATCAGAAAATTGGCGTATCCTTGGAGCCAGTAACCGTCTGCACGGTCGAACCTGAAGGACATAGAGGCCGGCGGATCGCTGTTTCGCCTGCCACCGGGCTGAATGGCCTGGATGATAGCTGCGACCGATTCCTGTTTCGAAATTGCCCCATCGCCGTTGAGGTCCAATCCGAAAGACGCGAAATCGACGTCAATGGCGATATCAGCCGTTTCAGACACGGTTCCCATTCGAGCCGACGAAGCAGCCAGCCGGGTTTCAAAATCTTCGAAAATCTTGCGGAATTTGACATAGTCCAGCGGTTCCGGGTCCTTATTTTCGGGCACCGGCAGGCGGAACAGAGGCACCATGAACGAGCTTGGGCTTTCGAAACCATGACGGGCCAGTTCGGTGCCGAACCCCTGAACCGCGTCAAAGAACATGGCGGTTCCGGTTACAAAGGCGGCCAGATCGTTTCCTTCATTTGCAGCTGCTTCCAGGCGGTCTCTGGCGGCGGTACGTTCGCTAATCGTGGCGGCGGCAAAATATGCGCTGACATCATCGTCAACAGATTGTGCGCCTGCCATTCCGGCCCAAACAAGCCACATAACAAAGGTCAATATACCCGTTCGCATCTTCGGCCCCCCTTTCCGTGTCGATGGCTGTCAACAGTTTCACTCAACTGGGGCGTTTTGCAGTTTCTTTCAACCGCAATAACGCCTTTATCCGCTTGGAACCATTGAAGCATTTTTCGCTCCTTTGATTTCGCTTGAGCGAAAAATGCCCATAGTGTTGCGCTCAATAGCGGTTAAACTTTGTCACGAAAATTGTTGGCCGAAAAATGCAGCTTCTGCAATTTGTGATCAACCGGGCTCGAAAATCAGCCATTTGCGGTCAAAACTTTGACAGTCGTGGGGACGGTAAGTGCCTGCAACCCCATACCGTCTTTGACGGCATCACATTGCCGCCGGAAATCAGCCATGATTCCGGGCCGAAACCATGAATTATGGCGGAAATAAGTTACTGATATTGTTGGAATAATTCATACTTTGTGTTTTGCAGACCTGGTCGTTTCGGGAGTAGCAATCGCTTCGTCCGGACGGGGTGCCGCCACATGGCATCCTTCCACCGGATGCAAACCAACGGGAGTTAAACAATGAAGAAACTGATCCTTGCGGTGGCAGTCGCCGCATTTGTGTCGCCTGCCTTTGCCGGCCAGATGGAAGGCAAGGTACAGGCGGTCGATGAAGCCACACGCACCATCATGCTCGATGACGGCTCGACCTATGTTGCCGCTGAAGGCGTGGAAATCAGTGGATTGGCAGAGGGTGATTCCATCGTCGTGACCTACGATGACGGCACCAACAACGCGACGGCTGTCGACAAGCTGTAATTTAGGAAATCTCAGGCACAAACCCTCAAGACCGGTCCCGGAAACGGGGCCGGTTTTTCTTTGACGCTGTGTTGATTGTCACAGCAAAAATTTACCCGACGTTGGAAAAGCCCCGGCTCGCAACCTAGAGCGTTTCCACCGGATATTGGAGCGGTTTGATGGGATGGATTTTTTGTTTATGCAAGGAGAATACCGCAGCGCAATGCCGAAGCATCGTGCGAGGATTTCGACGCAGCAGAAACGAAAAAGACACCCAAGCCCTTGTGCGCGACCGGTCAACTTTGAACTGGAAACCGCAACCGCTTGACCTTGGTTCTCTGCACGCTGGCGGCGTTGCGTCCGGTCTCGTGGTGCTTGCACCACGTCGCCGCACGCGCCTGGCCAGCGAACAGATACCCTGCGGTCAAACGATTCAATCTTCGGCGGAAACGCTCTAAGATGCGCAAATCAAGAATCGAGCACGAGGGAACCATGTCCAATTCCGGAAAACATTTCTGGCTTACCCGCCGTTCCACGCTGATCGGTGCGGGCGTTCTTGCGGCCGGCGGACTTTGGGGAGGAACGACGCTGGCGCGGCTGGCGCGCGATCCCTCCGGACCGAAGAGTTGCGGCCGCGTGACCGACATTGATGGTATCGGCCTGCCACTTCAGGCGCCGGCCAATCTGCCGCCGCATGATCCCAATCTCCCGTGGCTCTCAAAAGGCGGTGAAATAAACGACGCGAGCTGCCTGTCGGCAACACCTGTTTATGGCGTTGTCGAGGTAACGACGGAAGAACACATCGCCCAAGCGCTCGATTTTGCCCGTACCCACGGCTTGAAAGTGTCGATGGCCGCAGTGCGCCACTCCATGGGCGGCCATGCCTTTGACGATCATGCACTGGTGCTCGACATGCGCAAATTCAAACGCGTCGAGGTCGATGAGGATGCGATGACCATGACCGTGCAACCGGGTGCGACGTGGCATGACATCCAGAATGTGCTGCATCCGCGCTTTGCGGTCAAAGCCATGCAGTCGAGCGATATCTTTTCCGTCGGCGGCTCGATATCCGTCAACGCCCACGGCATGGACCATCATGCCGGTTCGGTGGTTGGCACCATCCGCGACATGAAAGTGATGCTGGCCGACGGCACTGTTCTGCCGGTTTCACGTGAGGTCAACGGCGATCTCTTCCGCCATATTGTCGGCGGCTACGGTCTGTTCGGCGTTGTTCTTTCCGCGACGATCGATATCACCGAAAACGAGGTGTACCGGACCTCGCGTCAGATCATCGCGGCGGATGAATTCCCGGCGTTTTTTGAAGACAAGCTGAAAAACGATCCGGGCCTTGGCCTGTTCTACGGCCATTTGTCGACCGCACCGGGCACGTTCATGGAAGAGATGATCGTCTACCGCTACGACCGCACTGATGTGCCGGTGCCCGACGACCTGGCCGCACTTGGCGAACCGGGCGCGGTGAAGATCAAACGGCTGCTGCTCAACCTCTCCAAACATGGATCGCTGTTCAAGAACCTGAAATGGTTTGCCGAAAAGTCGCTGGAGCCGAAGGTTGAAAGCTGCACCGTGCCGCGCACGGCGGCGATGGGCGAGGGCGAGGCGTGTCTTGTCTCGCGCAACGACCCGATGCACGATTCAGTGCCGTATCTATTCAACGATCTGAAGGGCGACACCGATATTCTGCACGAATATTTCGTGCCACGGGCGCGGTTCAACGACTTTATCGCAGATGCGCGTGCAATCCTGAAAGACAGTGGACTGGCGGTGCTGAATGCTTCCGTCCGCATCGTTCATGGTGACGACATCGCGCTCACCTATGCGCCCAGGGACGCATTCTCACTGGTGCTCTACATCAACCAGAGTGCGGACGAAGCGGGCAATGCGGCCATGCGGGCGGCGACACGCAGGCTGGTCGATGCGGCCATTGCCCATGGCGGCCGGTTCTTCCTGCCCTATCAGCTGCACTATACCGGCAAGCAACTGCTGGCCTCCTATCCGGAAATCACCTCCTTCCTGGCCAAGAAACGCGAGGTCGATCCGGATGGATTGTTCACCTCGACCTGGTACCGGGCGGTGAGTGGATTGGTGGGAAGCACGTGAACCAACGGCTGATGTCGTCCCGCTGATTTCACGCAACGATCCGGTACTGATCGCCGTCTGTGCTATAGTGCAAATTCGGAGCATGTCACTGGATTTCGAATTCCCATGGATGTGATGAACAAACAGGCCGATCCGGACACAATTGCCGAGCGGTTTTCAACCGAAGGCTATGCTTTTCCGGTCGACGTGATGACGGCACAAGAAGCGGCGGCTTACCGCTCACGCATCGAGGCGCTGGAGGCCGGGCCGATCGGCTATGGTCCCGAGGCGCAGCGGCTCTATCGCTTCAAACCGTACCTGCTATTCAAATGGGCTGCCGAACTGGTGCGGCACAGGGCGGTGCTGAAGGCGGTCGAGCAGATCGCAGGCCCGGATATCATGGTGTGGGCGGCAGGACTGTTCATCAAGGAGCCCCACGATCCAACGGAAATCCGGTGGCATCAGGACGGCTATCACATGGATCTGTCATCCAATGAGGAAGCCGTTCGGGCCTGGATCGCGCTGACCGAGACGACGGTGGCCAACGGGACCATGAGCTTCGTTCCCGGCTCCCAGCTGGGCGGGTTCATCAAGCATGACGAGGATGATGCCAGCAGGCATATCGCGCTTCGCGGCGAGCATATTCCCGAGCCCCCCGGGCTGGATCGCTCGGTGCCCGTGTGTCTGTCGCCCGGCCAGATGTCCCTGCATCACATCCGAACCGTGCATGGCTCACCGGGTAATACGACCGGACAGCGGCGCATGACACTGGCGGTCACGTATATTCCAACGCATGTAAAGCCGCTTTCCGGCCGGGATACGGCAACGCTTGTGCAGGGCGTTGACCGGTATGGCCACTGGATCGGCGAGCCGGCCGTGCCGGAGGAGGAATACGACACGGCATGTGAAGAAGAGCACCGCAAATCGATGGAAATCCGCTTTGCGGCTTATCACGGAACAGCGATGCCGCACGCCTGATCGTTTGGCGACGCCGGCGCTGAACAGTTATAGCTACTATCACAAGGACGGGTGAGGGGATCAGCGTTTGCTCAAATACCCAATGCCGTCTCCATCTTGATCTCGCGCAGCACCAGATTGGTGCGGACCTGGTCTATGCCGGGCAGGCGGAACAGGAAGTTCTCCAGAAAGTCGTTGTAGGTATCGAGGTCTTCGCAGACGACCCGCAGGTGATAATCGGCTTCGCCGGTGGTGGCCAGGCATTCCAGCACCTCCGGCCGCTTGACGATTTTGCGGACGAACGTGTCGACATGCATGGAGGTCTGGCGGGTGAGCGTGACATGGACGATGGCTGAAAAACCGAGCCCTGCCTTGGCTGGTTCGAGCATCGCCGTGTAGCGGCGGATGAGACCCGCATTTTCCAATTGGCGGACGCGGCGCCAACAGGCGGAAGTGGACATGCCGGCTGCCTCGGCAAGCTTCTGGTTGGAGATGCGGCAATCGGCCTGCAAGGCGCGCAAGAGCCGGCGATCGTATTGGGTAAGGGTCGTCACCTGCATACCGGTATCTGGTTAATATTCACGTTATTCTGACATATATTGGTAGATTTTACCAGATAATTATCTGAATTCGGGTAAATCGGTACAATATTTCGCTCGAAATGCGGTATCCTACCCACGACGATTTTTGTGGGAGCTGCGCAATGAACATGATCCCGAAAGACATAATCGCTGATTACCGGCTCGAAGACCGGTTCGAGCGGCATCAAGGCCGGGTCTACATGACCGGCACACAGGCGCTTGTGCGCATCCTGCTCGACCAGGCACGGCGGGACCGCGAGGTGGGAATGAATACGGCGGGGTTTGTCTCCGGATACCGCGGCTCACCGCTGGGTGGAGTGGACCTGGAATTGTGGCGGGCTGGAAACCGCTTGCCGGAAAACCACATCGAGTTTCTGCCGGCGGTCAACGAGGATTTGGCGGCAACGGCCGTGCTCGGTTCGCAACAGGTTCAAACCAATCCGCAAAAGCGCTGCGACGGGGTTTTCGCCATGTGGTACGGCAAGGGACCGGGCGTCGATCGCGCCGGTGACGCGCTTAAACACGGCAATGCTTATGGATCGTCCCAAAATGGTGGCGTGCTGGTCGTTGCCGGTGATGACCATGGCTGTGTTTCATCGTCGATGCCGCACCAATCCGATGTCGCGTTCATGGCCTGGTTCATACCCACGCTCAATCCAGCGTCGGTTTCGGAATATCTGGCTTTTGGTGAATATGGCTACGCGCTGTCCCGGTTCTCCGGCATGTGGGTCGGCTTCAAGGCGATTTCCGAGACGGTGGAATCGGCCGCGTCTTTCGAGCTTCAGCCGGATCGCAAATTTGTGCTGCCCGAATTCGAACTTCCGCCGGGCGGGCTGCACTATCGCTGGCCCGACCTGCCCGGACCGCAGATCGAAGAGCGCATGGAGGCGAAGAAGAATGCCGTCTTCGCCTTTGCCGAAGCCAATCCGATCGACCGGTACATTTACGATGTTGACGATGCCAGGTTCGGCATCGTTACAACGGGCAAGGGACATCTCGACCTGATGGAGGCGCTGCGGCTGCTCGGCGTCGATGAAGCGACCTGCCGGCGGCTTGGCATCGATATCTACAAGGTCGGCATGGTCTGGCCGCTGGCGCGGCGCGATGCGCTCAATTTCGTCCGCGGCAAACAGGAAATCCTGGTGATCGAAGAAAAACGCGGCATCATCGAGAGCCAGTTCAAGGAGTATTTCTACGACTGGCCCGGCGACAAGCCGGAGCGCATGGTTGGCAAGCGTGACGAAGCCGGAGAGCGGCTGGTGCCGTGGACCGGCGAGCTGTCGCCCCGCTTGTTGCTGCCAATCGTTGCCGCACGGCTGGACGGGATTTTCCCTGGCGAAATGTTTTCAAGGCGGGCCAAGGCGATCCTGGCAGATCCGGCAGCACCGATCTCGGTTGAGGGTGCGACGCGGACGCCCTATTTCTGTTCCGGCTGTCCGCACAACACATCAACCAAAGTGCCCGAGGGGTCGCAGGCGCTGGCCGGCATCGGCTGTCATTTCATGGCGAGCTGGATGGACCGCAACACAACCTCGCTGATCCAGATGGGCGGCGAAGGTGTGAACTGGGCCGCATCGTCAAGATTCACCGGAATGGGCCACGTGTTTCAGAACCTTGGCGAAGGCACCTGGTATCATTCCGGTTCCATGGCAATCCGGCAGGCAATCACGGCAAAGGCCAACATCACCTACAAGATCCTCTACAATGACGCCGTGGCGATGACTGGTGGCCAGCCCGTCGACGGGCCGGTGAGCGTTCAGGCAATTGCGCAAACCTGCCGGGCGGAGGGAGTTGAACGCATTGCGCTGGTCTCCGACCAGCCAGAGAAATTTGCCGCTCAGGATTTCCCCGCCGGAACCACCATCCATGGCCGCGGAGAGATGGACGTGCTCCAGCGTGAAATGCGCGAGATCGAGGGCGTGTCGGTGCTCATTTACGAGCAGACCTGCGCCACGGAAAAACGCCGCCGCCGCAAGCGCGGCGAATTGGAAGACCCGAAGCGGTTTGCCGTCATCAACGAGCTGGTCTGTGAAGGCTGCGGCGATTGCTCGGTGGAATCGAACTGCCTGTCCATCGAACCGGTGAAAACCCCGCTGGGCACCAGGCGGCGCGTCAACCAGTCGACCTGCAACAAGGATTTTTCCTGCATCAACGGCTTCTGCCCGAGTTTCGTCACGGTAGAAGGGGTGCGAAAGAAGAAACGAGCCCGCGGCGCAGAGCGGTTCATCCCGCAGGCCGAAACCTTGCAACCGCCTGAACTGCCGCAAATCGACGAAGCGTTCGACCTGTTGATCACCGGCGTTGGCGGCACCGGCGTGGTCACGGTCGGAGCGCTGGTCACCATGGCTGCGCATCTGGAAAACCGGCATGCTTCGGTGCTGGATTTCACCGGGTTTGCGCAGAAATTCGGACCTGTGCTGAGCTTCGTGCGCATTGGCGATGGCGGTGCGGCCGTCAATCAGGTGCGCATCGATACCGCTTCGGCCGATGCGTTGATTGGTTGTGATATTGTCGTCAGTTCCTCGCCAAAGGCTTCAGCCACCTACCGGCCCGGAATGAAAACCGTGCTCAACATGGCCGAGATGCCGACCGGCGACATCGTGCGGGTTCGCGACGCCAATTTGCGCACGGCGGACCGGCGAAAAGCCATTGAGGCAGTGGCCGGTCCTGAAAACGTCGCTTCATTCGACGCCAACCGGCTTGCCGAGCAGAAACTGGGTGACACGGTGTTTGCCAATGTCATCATGCTGGGTGCTGCCTGGCAAAACGGCCTCGTGCCGGTTTCCCAATCTGCATTGATGCGGGCGATCGAACTGAATGGCGTTGCGGTCGAGACCAACAAACAGGCATTCGCACTTGGCAGGCTCGTAGCCGCTGACCCGCAAAACATCGACGATGCTGCGGCAGGTGGCGCTGATGTTGCTGATGACCGGGAAGCGCTGGTGGAACGCTTTTCGGCATTTCTGCGCGGCTACAAGGATCAGGCCTATGCCGATCGTTTCGGCAAGATCATCGCCAAAGCACACGAGGCCGAAGCGGGTTCACAGGCGGCAGGTTTGGTCGAGGCAGTCGCCCGCTCGGCATTCAGGCTGATGGCGATCAAGGATGAATATGAAGTGGCGCGGCTGCATCGCGACCGCGCTTTCCTGACGCGTTTGAACGACGAATTCGAGCCCGGGTTCAAGCTCACTTACCACCTTGCCCCGCCGCTGCTGACCGGCGATGTCGATGCGCGCGGGAGACCGCTGAAGCGCGAGTTCGGATCCTGGATGGGCCAGGCGTTTTCGGTGCTGAAGCAACTGAAAGCTCTCCGCGGCGGCATGTTCGACCTGTTCGGCCACACCGCCGAGCGCAAGATGGAGCGTGGGCTCATCGGCTGGTACGAAAAACTGGTCGATGACTTGCTTTCCCGCCTCGACGGCACCAATGGTGACGAGATCGCCGGGATTCTCGCACTCGGCGACCAGATCCGCGGCTATGGCCCGGTAAAGGAGGAGGCGGTGAAGCGGGTGAAGGCCGAGGTCGAGGCGAGAGTGGCGGCGCTGGATGACCCGGCACGGATGGCTGCTTGAGATCAGGTTGCCAGAAAAGTCAGGGACGCCACAGCGCGCTTATGACCTCAGCAGTCGCCTGTCTGACCGGTGCGATCACCGGTGACAACAGCGCGTTGCGGTCGAACACGTCTGGTTGGTCGGCGAGCGATTTGCGAAGCGCGTTGCCAAATGCCATGCGCAGTTCGGTGCCGATGTTGAATTTCGCCACGCGGGTTTCGCGCGCCAGCCTTTGCCGTGTCTCAACCGGAATACCGCTGCCCCCGTGCAGCACCAGCGGCAGGGCCGTGACCGCTTCGATCAAACGCACTGCGTCGAAATCGATTCCGGCTGTCTTTTCTGTCTTCAGGTGCACATTGCCGACCGAGATTGCCAGCGCGTCCGCATTTGCCTCCCGGTCGAAACGGGCGGCTTCGTCCGGTGAGGTGCCTGCTGACGCCGCCCCTTGCGCGTAGCCGACAAAACCGACCTCGCCCTCAACGGAGACGTTGGCAGCATGGGCGTGTTCGGCAATCGCAGCTGTCCGGTCGATGTTCTCAGAAATCGGCAGTTTCGAACCGTCGAACATCACCGATGTGAAACCATTGTCGATGCCCTCGAAACATTCCTCTTCCGAATAGCCATGATCGATATGACAAACGACCGGAACGGAGGCCTGATCGGCCAGCGTGCGGAACATCTTGCCGAGGACCGGCACCGGAGTGTGCTTGCGGCAGCCGGGACCCGCCTGCAGGATGATCGGGATGCCGGTCTCCTCCGCCGCCTCGACATAGGCGCACGCATCTTCCCAGCCGAGCACCACAAGCCCGGCAATCGCCTTGCCGCCGACAATGGCCGGCTGCAGCACTTCTGACAGTGTTGCCGCGGTCATTTGAACTTCGCGATCATGTCCTTGATGCCGGGGATGGTCTCGATTTGCCAGGCATGTGCCGGCTGGAAGAACTGCACCAGCGAGCGTTGGCTCAATCCGCCGAGAATGGTGAAGTAGTACATCTCGTATCCCGGGGCGACGACGCAAGGGTGATAGCCCTTGTCGAGGACGATCGTCGAACCATCGACGATGTGGTAGGCGTCGCCGACCTTGCCGTCCTCGCGCTGTACCAGCTGCATGCCGAATCCATGGTCCGGCTTGAAGCGGAAATTGTAGGTTTCATCATGACGGCTTTCATCCGGCAGCCGGTCGGTATCATGCTTGTGCGGCGGGAAGCCGGACCAGCCGCCCTGGCCGACGGTGAACAGTTCGGAGACCAGAAGACGGCCAACCTTGTCGTGATATTTCGTGCCGAGGATGTGCTTGATCTTGCGGTGGGTTTTGGTGTCGTCGGAGCCATATTGCACCAGATCCAGATCGTCGGCCCGCACGTCGAATGGCTCGCGCATCTGATCGTACTTGGCGCCCGCAACAAAAACCTCCGCATCATCGCTCTTGCACACCATGGTTGCCCGGGCGCCGGTCGGTACGTAGACCCCTTCCGGTTCGCCGTCCCACACATCCACGCCTCGGTTGCCAAGTGCTGCAAAAGGGACGCCTTCCACATCGACATCGACAGTGCCCGTGGCCGGCACGATGCAGGTCTCATATCCCGGCACGATATATTCAAACGCCTGATCGCGCTTCAGCTTGACGATGTTGAAATAGTTCAGCGGTACGCGGCTGTCGCCTGTATCAATGATCGCCTTGTTGGCGTTGTCGAATGGTGGAAAATGCATCGGGTTTCTATCCTTCTGAAATGCCCGGATGGTTTGCAACGAACGCATCGATTTCGGCGGGAAACGGCATGGCGGGTGCGCAGCCAACGCGGGTAACAACGATGGCCGCTGCCGCCGAACCGCGTTCGACACACTGCTCAAGCGGCAATCCGGCCGCGAATGAAGCGATGAAGGCGCCCATGAAGGAATCGCCCGCTCCGGTCGGCTTCAGCGCGTCCACCTTGAAAATTCCCGTCCGGAAAGAACCTTCGGGGGTGAACGTGATCGAGCCTTCCGGGCCCAGTTTGTAGACAACGATCTGGGCGGTGGTTTTGGCCAGGTTTTCGGCGAATGCCAGACCCTTTTCCTTAGCCCCGGCCATGACGCCGAACTCATCATCATTGCCGATGACAATGTCGCAATAGGCGGCTGCGCGCGAATAGATATCGGCGGCTTCCTCAGCCGAAGCCCAGGAATAGGGACGGAAGTCGATGTCGAAAATGACCGGCAGGCCGGCCTGTTTGGCGAGATCAAAGGCAGTGAACGTTGCCGAGCGCGAAGGCTCCATCGCCAATACCGTGCCGGTTGTTATCAATGCGCCATACTGACCGTAATCGACGGCGCGGACATCATCCTCGTTCATCTGAAAGTCGGCCGCGCCGTTGCGGTAAATCACCGACTGATGGTCAACCAGTGTTGTCTCGATCACCGCCAGCGAATTGCGGTATTCGCCCGCCACCGGATGCACGTGATCCGGATTGACACCATAGTGGCGAAGCTGGTTGACCGCCGCGCGCCCGACCGCATCATCGGAAACGCGGGTGACCAGCGATGCCCGGCCACCAAGCTTGACAATTGCCACACCGATATTGGCTGACGATCCGCCCAGACAGGCGACAAACCGTTCCGCGTTTTCCGTCTTGGTACCGGGTGGGTCGGCATAAAAATCCATGCCGGCGCGGCCGATAATGACGAAATTGTTCTGGCTGATTTTGGACAGGTCTGCCGTCATTGTAAATTCCTACACACCGCGGCGCTGGCGCGCGCGACCGGCTTCCTGTTCGTCATGGGCCTTGCGGACATTGGCATCGTTGGAAACTTCCGGTGTGCCGACTTCCCACCAGGCATGGCCTTCGCCGGTCCAGCCCTCGAAGGCATCGACTTTCATGGTGATGATGTAGGTGCGTTTCGCCGCTTTGGCGCGGCCGAACGCCTCCCTGAATTCGGCAATTGAGTGAACCGTCTCAGCCTCCGCGCCCATGGACCGGGCGTGAGCCTCGAAATCGACCGCAAAGGGTTCGACAGCGATGTTACAATGCTCGATCAGATTGTTGTACGAAGTGTTGCCGGTGTTGTTTTGCAGCTTGTTGATGACAGCAAAACCGCCATTGTCGAGCACGACGACAATCATCTTCATCCCCGTCAGCACCGATGAATAGATGTCTGAGTTCATGATCAGGTAGGAGCCGTCGCCGGTGAAGACGATGGTGTCGGCATCGGGATCTTCCTCGGCCTGCGCCATGCGCGCACCCCAACCGCCGGCAATTTCATAGCCCATGCAGGAGTATCCGAACTCGACATCGACCGTTCCGGTCTGCCTGGTACGCCAGTTGGCGGTGACTTCTGCCGGAAGACCGCCAGCGGCAGCGACAATTCGGTCATTGTCGGCGCAAAGCTCGTTCACCGCGCCGACGGCTTGTGCATAGGATGTCGGGCGATTTGAGCCCGAAGCATCTGCCGGGCTGACATTGTCATCGACGTAAGCGTCCCATGCGGCGCGCTCTTCACGTGCGAAAGATGTCCACTCTGCGGGAGCTTCATAGCCCGCCAGCGCCGAGCTAAGCGCTTTGATGGAAAGCTTGGCGTCGCCGACGACCGGCGTCGACAAATGCTTGCCCGCATCATGCCGCGCCGCGTTCAGCGCGATGATTTTTGCGTCGGCGGAAAACGCGGTCCACGAACCGGTGGTGAAATCCTGCAGTCTCGTTCCAATGGCGACAATCACGTCGGTGCGGTCGGCGATGTTGTTGGCCGAGTTGGAGCCGGTAACGCCGATCGGGCCGCAATTGAGCGTGTGGGCATGAACCATGTTGGCCCTGCCGGCAATGGTCTCGACCACGGGAATGGAGTGTTTTTCCGCAAAGGCGGTCACCTCTGTGACTGCCCGGGAATACTGCACGCCGCCACCGGCGATGATCGTCGGGCGCTTGGCGTTCTTCAGCAGTTCCGCGGCGTCGGCAATCTCGCGTTCGTCCGGCGCCTGGCGGCGGATACGGTGAACCTTGCGCTCGAAAAACTCCTCCGGGAAATCCCAGGCCCAGCCCTGAACGTCCTGGGGCAGGCCGAGAAAGGCCGGGCCGCAATCAGCCGGGTCGAGCATGGTAGCGATTGCCTGCGGCAGCGACTGGACGATTTGTGCCGGATGGGTGATGCGATCCCAGTAGCGCGTGACGGCCTTGAAGGCATCATTGACCGACAGCGACGGATTGTTGAAGTGTTCAAGCTGCTGCAGCACCGGGTCCGGGAGGCGGGTGACAAAGGTGTCGCCACTCAGCATCAGCAGGGGCAGCCGGTTGGCATGTGCTGTCGCGGCTGCTGTCAGTAGGTTGGTAGTACCAGGCCCGGCGGATGATGTCGCAAACATGAAACGCTGGCGCAGTTTCTGCTTGGCATAGCCAATTGCGGCCATGGCCATCGATTGCTCGTTCTGGCCACGCCACAACGGCAGCGCTTCGCGGTTCTCATAGAGCGCCTCGCCGAGACAGGTGACATTGCCGTGGCCGAAAATACCGAATCCGCCTGCACAGAGACGAACTTCCTTGCCGTCGATCTCGATGAACTGGTTGACAAGATGGCGCACAAGCGCCTGGGCCATTGTCAACCGAACCGTCTTGCCGCCTGCCGACATGATGCCTCCACAGAATGTTGTGTCGAAAAAAATGCAATAAGCGAAAACCGCTTCTTGACGCCCAAGCGTAATTGGCGTTTAGCTATTTTGCAACCGGTTGCAAAACAATTTTTGAACGGGCGGAGAGCATGCGGGAAATCGGTGTTGGAATTGTTGGTGGCGGCTACATGGGCAAGGCGCACAGCGTCGCCATGCAGGCCGTTGGCGCTGTTTTTAATACGGCGCTCAGGCCGCGCTTGGAGATGATCTGCACGTCAAGCCCCGAATCTGCTGCAGCAAAGGCGGCGGAGTTCGGGTTTTCCCGTCATACCCACGATTGGCGCGTGCTGGTCGAAGACGAGCGCGTCGAGGCCATCGTGATTGCCACGCCGCAGAAATTGCATCGCGACATTGCGCTTGCTGCTTTTGACCTGGGAAAACCGGTTTTTTGCGAAAAGCCGCTTGGCCGCAACATCGATGATAGCCGCGAGATGGTTGCGGCGGCCGAAAAATCCGGCGTCACAAACATGACCGGGTTCAACTATATCCGCACGCCGGCTTCGCAACTGGCGCACAAACTGATCGGCGACGGCGCAATCGGCGATATCACCTATTTTCGCGGTGAGCACACGGAAGACTTCTTTTCGGACCCTGACCAACCTGCCACCTGGCGAAACCAGGGCCGGGCAAATGGCACCATGGGTGATCTGGCGCCCCACATGATCAACGCGGCGCTGCGTCTTGCAGGGCCAATCGACACCCTTTGCGCTGACATCCAGACCGTGCACGAGCAGCGCCCTTCCGATGACGGGCCGGTGACGGTAACCAATGACGATCAGGCCCATTTCATGTGCCGGTTTGCAAACGGTGCAATGGGGCAGTTGTTTTTCAGCCGCGTCGCCACCGGCCGAAAGATGGGCTACATCTACGAAATCAGCGGTACGAAAGGTGCGATCAGGTTCAATCAGGAAGACCAGAACGCGCTCTGGCTCTATGAAGCCGATGCAGCACCGGAAGTTCGCGGCTTCAAAAAGATTTTGACCGGCCCCCAGCATCCAGACTATCTGGCGTTTTGTCAGGGGCCGGGCCATGGTACGGGCTATCAGGATCAGATAATCATCGAGGCGAAAGACTTTCTGACCGCCATTGAGACCGGTGAGACTGTTTGGCCGACTTTCCGGGATGGCATGGAAGTCAATCAGATTGTAGAAGCGGCGTGGCATTCCAGCGAGCAGTCACGCTGGATCGAAGTCAGTGAGATTTAGAGTGCAGAAATGACAATCAGAATTGGCAATGCCCCGTGTTCCTGGGGTGTGGAATTTCCCGACGATCCGCGTAATCCGCCATGGGCCAAGGTGCTCGATGAGTGCAAACAGGCGGGGTATCACGGTATCGAACTCGGCCCGGTCGGTTTCATGCCGGAAGATCCGGAAGTGCTGGGCCCGGAACTGGAGAGCCGCGGGCTTGAACTGATCGGCGGCGTCGTGTTCCGCGCCTTCCATGATCCTGAAATGTGGGACAATGTTCTCGACGGAACCCATCGCACCTGCAAGGCGCTTGTCGCGCACGGGGCGAAACACCTGGTGTTAATCGATGCGATCTCACCGCGCCGCGCTCCGACGGCGGGCCGCCCGGACGAAGCCGAACAGATGGACGCTGCCGAGTGGACAGCCTACGCCGATCGCATCCGCACGGCGGCGAAAATCGGCACGCATGAATACGGGCTGACAGTGGGCATGCATCCGCACGCTGCCGGTTTCCTCGATTTCGAGGCCGAGACGGTGCGACTGCTGGATGAAATAGACGAGAGTATCTTGAAAATCTGCTTCGACACGGGTCATGCCCACTATGCAGGGTTTGATCCCGTCGATTTCATGAAGCGCTATATCGGCCGGATTTCCTACATGCATTTCAAGGATATCGATCCGGCTGTGAAAGCGCGGACGATTGAAAACCGCACTGATTTTTACAAGGCCTGTGCAGACGGCATTTTCTGCAATCTCGGCGATGGCGAAACCGACTTTCCGGCGGTACGGCAATTGCTGCTCGATCACGGTTTTGAGGGTTGGTGCACGGTCGAACAGGATTGCGATCCGGAGGCTGCGGCTTCTCCCATGGACGATGCGATCGCCAACCGCAAATATCTGGAATCAATCGGTTTTTAAGGCTTCATGCAATGAGTAGACTCAATTGGGGAATCGTCGGAGGCGGCGAGGGCAGTCAGATCGGATTGGCCCATCGCGTTTGCGCAGGAATGGATAATGCATTTGATTTCAAGGCCGGCGCCATGGACATCGATGCCGGCCGGGCGCGCGATTACGGTGTCCGCCTGGGGCTGGATGAAGACCGCGCCTATGGCAATTGGCAGGAAATGCTGGAAGGGGAGAAATCCCGCGATGACCGCATCGACCTGGTGACGGTTGCGACGCCCAATTCCACCCATTTCGAAATCACCAAGGCGTTTTTGCAAGCCGGTTTTCACGTGCTTTGCGAAAAGCCGATGACGATGACGGTCGATGAGGCGGAGGAAATCGTCTCGCTGGCCAAAAGCACCGGCCAAATCTGCGCGGTCAATTATGGCTATTCCGGGTTTCCGATGGTCAGGCAGATGCGGGTCATGGTGGCGCGGGGCGATTTGGGCAAAGTTCGCGCTTTTGTTGCCGAATTTTCCCACGGCTTTCACGCCGATGCCGCCGATCTGGACAATCCGCGGGTGCGCTGGCGCTACGATCCGGCGCAGGCGGGAGTGTCGGCCCAGTTCGCCGACTGCGGTATCCACGCGCTGCACATGGCGAGTTTTGTTCTTGATCAGGAGGTCGAGAAACTGTCGGCCGATTTTGCCTCGTGCCTGCCGGAACGGGAACTTGAAGATGACGCGCTGATCGCCATGCGGATGGATGGCGGAGCGGTCGGACGCTTGTGGACCAGTTCAATCGCCGTCGGGCGGATGCACGGCCTGACATTGCAGGTCTTCGGTGAGAAAGGCGGGTTGCGCTGGGCGCAGGAACACCCCAACCAGCTCTACTGGAATCCGATCAACGAATCCGTTCATGTTCTCGAGCGCGGGGAGCCGGCGCTTGCAGCGGAGGCACAGGGCGCGTCGTGGATGGCCATTGGGCACGCAGAGGGCGCGCTGATGGCGTTTTCCAACATTTATCAGGATCTGGCCAAGGACATCCGTTCCCGCAAGGAAGGCGGCGGATCATTGGCTCAGTCGCTCACTTACCCGACGGCGGAAGACGGGCTGCGTTCGATGGCGGCGATTGAAGCGGCTGCGGCCTCTGCCAAGCAGGATGGCATGTGGGTGGATGCCAGGCCGCCTTCTGCGCGTTGAGGTCAAAATCGGCTAGGAATTGGTGACTGGCTTGAGCGTTTTTCGCTCCACAACCGTACAATCGAACAGTCTCGATGGGTGCTCACCGTCTGGCTCGCTGACCATCGCGGCGATGAGATCTATCGACGCTTGAATGATGTCGCGGGTCGGCTGCCGGATCGTCGTCAACGCATAGGCCTCCCATCTGGCCATGTCCATGTCGTTGAAACCGAGAAAACCGATGTCGCGAGGTATATTGAGTCCGCGGCTGCGCGCGGCGTCCATCGCGCCCATGCAAATCAGGTCGTCGCCGCAGAACACTGCATCGACCGATTTTTCCGAAAGCAGTGAATGCATCGCTTCACGGCCGGCATAGTAGGAGTAGTTTGTCGCAAAACGAATGTCGGCAACCGGCTGTCCGGCAGCGCTCATCGCGTCCTTGAAACCGGCAATGCGGTCGATTGTCGAGGTGGCCGACTGCGGTCCGCCCAGTACCGCGATCGAGCGGTAGCGCCGTTGCAGCAGCGTCTCAGCCGCCAATGCGCCGCAGGCCCTGTTGTCAATTCCGACAACTGGAATATTCGACGTTTCGCCGTGCCGGCCGAACGCGTGGACAACCGGGACATTTGCGCCAGCAAATGCGCTGGCGAAGTCTTCCGGCAGCGTTGAAGTGGCCACGACAACGCCGCCGACCCGGTATTGCCGCAGCATTTGAACCGATGCATCCGGATCTGTTTCGTTGGTCAGGTTGACGATGAGGGGCCGAAGGCCACGTTCCTGGAGCGCCTGGGTGTAGAGATCGAACACTTCGAGAAAGATCGGATTCTGGAAATTGTTGGCGACAAGACCAATCAATTTCGTCCGGTTCGTCGCCAGGCTGCGAGCGATCAGGCTTGGCGTGTAACCCAGTTCGCGGGCGGCCTCTTCGACTTTGCGGCGGGTCTTGGCCGAGACGCTGGCACCGGCAGTAAATGTGCGCGAAACTGCAGAGCGGGACACGCCTGCTTTGGCCGCGACTTCCTTTAGTGTGACCGCCATGGGATCCGGCTTGTGAAATTTCAGTCTTGCTGGTTCGTATCCAATTCGATACGCGTTTGCAACCGGTTGCAAACTTGGGAAGCGCCTTGGAGAATTACTGATCGGCCGCCGTGAATTGGCCATATCCGGTGGCAATGACGGTGACTGTTGGGAATCGGTACGGCAAGGGGTGTCGTTTTGCCTCGCCGCAGCTTTGTGTTTGAGTAGCTTCCACAGGAATGGCATATGCAGCGATCGATGGTTGACGAAACTGTGCAGCAGAAAGACGATGAGGCGCCAGATCGCGAGAGCGCCGGTGCCGGATCGCGTCTGGTCCGGCCTGAAACCGGTGTTGCCATTCTGCTGGCAATCGCGCTCGGCCTTTTTGCTTACCTGGCTGGTGGGAAGGGGTTGTTTTCGGGCCAGGGTGTCATGCGCTGGCTTGTATCGTCGGCCGAATATTCCCTTGTCGCCGTTCCGGCGTGCCTGTTGATCACCTCGCGCCAGTTTGACCTCTCTGCCGGAGCACTGATCGGTTTTTCCGGCATCATCGTCGCTTCCCTGTCCGTGAGCCTTGGGTATCCCGTCTGGTTTGCCTTGCTGGCGGCAATGGGTGGAGCTGTTCTCATCGGGCTGCTCAATGGCGTTTTGACGGCGCTGTCCGGCGTGCCTTCGGTCATCGTGACGCTGGGCACATTGTTTGCGCTGCGCGGCCTGGCGGCCCTCATCGCGACCGGTACATCGGGAAGCGTTGTCATAACCGGAGTCCGCGATGTTGCAAGCGAGGATCCGATTGCTGCGGTGTTTGGCGGAGAAATGTTTCAATCCGTATTCAACTGGCTCGCCGCACAGGGATGGATCGGTGCCTATGAGGTCGGGCACCGGGCTGGTCAGCCGATCGTGACCGGCCTGCCGATGATCATTGTCTGGGCGGTGATCCTGGCGGTAATCGCCATTTTTTTGCTGCGATGGACACGGTCTTTGGATCAAGAGCAGGCTTCCGTGGAACAGGTGCAGGAACTGGACCCGACCTATGTCGCGTCTGGCTGGGATTTCTCCCGCGCGCCGCTCCACCTGTTCATGTTTTCAGCATTTTGCGCGGCCATCTTCGCGGCGTGTCAGGTAACTGCGCTGGGGTCAGCCGCCACAGATCGCGGCCAGTTCATGGCTTTTGAGGGGATCGCGGCGGCAATCATCGGCGGAGCCGCGGTTGCCGGAGGCGCGGGAACCGTTCCCGGCGCCGTGCTTGCGGCTTTGTTGTTAGGGCTTATCCGCGAAGGCGTTTTATACGCCGGCGGCCAATCGGCGCTTTACTATGTCATCATCGGCTTCTTGCTTTTGCCCGCCCTGCTGATCAACCGGCTATTGCGCCGAGCGGCGCAAAATCAATAATCGTAGATGTGTTCCAGCGTCGCGCCTGATTTTTGCAGCGCCGGTATCGTTTCGTGCAGTGTGCCGACCGGTGAAACGATGCCGGTCCTCCATGTCTCAGGATCGGCCGGGACCGGGTAAGAAAACAGCGAGGACGTGCCAGGCAATGATGTCAAAGGCCCGTCTGACAGGACCGTTACGAATATCAGCTTGTTGCCGCCGATTTCGACAATCCGAAGCCCCCGGTTGATCAGGCGGGGCACCATTTCGGTGAATAGCTGATAGCGTTTGGTAACGAAAATGGCGCCGTCTTGGCCAAGATCGAGTTCCATCCTGGTGCCGGGTTCGCCATTGATGGCCAGCGCAACCGGACCCTTTGCCCAGACATGGATGTCAAGCAGTGCGGGATCGGATGTGGCCGAAAGGCCCGAGGCGATCGCCGCCGCGTAGGCCTGTTTGATGGAATAGGACAATCCGAACGCCAGTTTCCGTTCCCACGAACGAATGGCCGCCCTTCCAGAAGCGTTTTCCGTATTCCAGAGGCCTGCTCGTTTTTCTGCATAGTCGAAGCGATACCAAGGCACCTGATCGAGGAAAGCCGCATATTCCGCCGCCGTATTTGCCTGGAAGGTATCTGCCGCAACGGGACTGGGCGCCGCCATTTCCGTCGCCCGGCCGATGGTGTTTTCCCAGGCCCACTGGATGGCATTTTCGATTGAATGGCTGGTACCGATTACTACCAGCATGAGGTGGTTTTGGACATTGAACGGATAGGCTCTCGTCGCGCGGATGACCAAAGCGTAGTCCTGCCAATAGCGGCCGATATAAGACCAATAGGCAAATCCGGATTCGCGGTTGCTTTCCACAAATTGTGCATATTCCCGGGCGGCGTAGACGATCGACCACTCCGGATACGTCAGAAAGGTCGATTCTTCAGGCCGGTAATACCCGCTAATGCCGCTTGTCTGCTCCTGCAGCTCAACAGACGGCGCGGAACCGGTTTTGGGAAATGCCGGAACATTGCTTGTCGTTACGAATCCGTAGACCAGTCCGGCGACCGGCGTCAGCAGAATGACGACAACCAGCCAGAAGATCGCCTTGAAAAAACGCCTCATCCATCGCCGGAAAATAAACATTTCACGCGGCCGCGGCAGTTAGTGCACGTTTGGACAGGACAAAGCCGATCCACACTGCCGCGCCGCCGATCAGCAGATGCGGCAGATTGGCAAAAAAGCGGGCCGGAAACTCAATGTCGGATATGCCGATGATGCCTTCGATGCCGTTGATGAAAATACCGGCATCGAGGCAGCCGGAGCCGGTCACAAACCCCAGCACGCCGTCAAACAGGTAAACCGATCCAAACAGTTTGAAGTAGATCACGGAGGCCCGGTGCGAAATAATCGCCGCTGCAAGCGCCCAGACACCCGAAAAGCCGTGCAGCAGATCGTCCCACCATTGCAGCGAGAACAGGCCGAACATGTAGCCGTTTTCATCGATAAAGGCCGGCACATAGCCAATACCCACAACAATGAAAAACATGCCAGCGTAGGCGATGCCCAGCTTCTGGATAAGAGTCATGAACCCCTCCTCGCACCTTTTGCGCTACACCATAGCGCGAAACGTGTCCAAATACAGGTGCAAGAATTGGCGTGTGTGCCGCGTCGCTACAACAGCGGTGTCTTGCCGACCACCTGCGAACGGGCGATCCACGGGGTTTGCCGCCCGTCGGTCGCCTCGACCACGTTGCGTTTCAAGGCAAGATAGAGCTCATCCAGGTCCAGCGTGCCGGAACCGTCCCTGTCGACAGACGGATCATTTCGCCGCTCAACGATCGATGCCAGAGCCGTTGTAAAATACCCGCCACCGACCGCAGGACTTTCCAGACTGTACTGGCGCCCCTTGGAGGCGGCGATGACCGTCATGGAACCTTTTGCAGCCTCCAGCAAAGCGTCCGCCGCCCCGTCATTGGTGGCGTCGCCCACACTGCCTGAGTGGCAGGCGTCGAGGAAGATGAATGTGCGGGCGTTCAATCCGGCCAGCCGGCCGGCCAGGCCCTTCCATGAAAGCCCCGTGGCTGCCAGCTTGTCCATATTGGTGGTGCGGGTGGCGAGAAAGAACTGCCCGGCATCACTTCGCACCCCATGCCCGGCAACGAAAACCATCACCGTGTCGCCCGGGCTGGCCGTTTCGCCGATAGTGTCGAGTGCCGCATCAAGATCGTCGGCAAGGGTCTCGGAATCAATGAACGGACCAACGATCTGTACGTCCTGGTAGTGCGTGCCGGCGGCGTTTTTCATCGAATTGGCAAAGTTCCTTGCATCGGCCGCGGCAAAATTGAGACGCGCCAACCGGCTGGAGTCTTCATATTGGTCTGTGCCGATGGCGACAACGAACAGCCGGTCGCGTTCAGCGCTCCGATCGGGAAGGCGAAGTTCCACAGAGGTGCTTTGCGATCCTCTGCGATCGATTGCCACCGCGCTCAGCCAGTTTGCTGCCGATGGCATTTCAACGTCGACACTGCCTTCCCACTCTGCCCCCTCCAATCCGACCGATTGAACCAGTGCTCCATCCGCATAGATCTGCAGCAATTTCAGGCCGGACTGCGCACTGGCGTCGATATTGATCGTGATGACGCCGGCCTCTGCCTCATCGGACAATTCAGCGTTCAGCCGTGGAGGGGCCTTCAGATCAGGGTTTTCCACCGGCGTGACACCGGTCAAGGCGGCTCGAATCAGGTCCGGCCGGTTCAAACTGTCAGCCATCCGGGACAGGCTGTAGAGCTGCGGCCGGCCGACAAAACGCATATGAACATATTGTGCGCCCTCATAGGTCGACAGATAATGCCCGTGACTGTCCCAAATAACGATCTCATCATCGACATATCGACCCTGCAGCAATGTTGTGCCGGATGAAAAATCATAAATCGCAATCCCGCCATCGGCAGTGGTTTGCATGAGGTGCCGTCCATCACCGGAAATCGAGAACCGGGCCTGGCCGGCGTGTTCAGCAAGTTTCAACGGGCCTCTCATCGTCTCGGCATCAAGATCGACGACATACATTTGCCGGCCCACCGGAAGCAGCAGCGTCCGCGCGTCCAGAAAAGCCGGCAAGAGGCTGTCGAACTCGATCAGCTGATGGAAATCCTGCGCGATCTTTGCGCCGAAATGATCAGGCTTCATGTTGCCGGCCGGAATCACCGATCCGTAGCTTTGTTCCTTCTTGGTGAACTCCTCGCCATCGTCATTATCCTCGTGGACATATTCGCAGTCGGAATCGTTGCCGCTGCAGTAAAACCGGCGATCGAACATCAGGTTGAAATGTTTTGTCTTGCCGTCCTCGCTAACAAAAAGATCGATCTGGTTGAGCGCCAGATTGCCGACAGTGCCTATGCCCATGCATCCGGCGTGTGTAAGCCATACCTCTCTGGTGTCCGACAGGCTTCTCCAAATTCCCTTCAAGTTATCCTCGTAGGGCGAACCGCCCGAAGGCCAGCAGCCGAGCGACTGGTCGAGCACGGCTCGCGCACCGGGATTTGCGCCAACCAGCCGCTCGATCTGTGGTTTGACCGTCTTGACGCGGAATGCCTCAAGCCTGGCGCGCTTGTCGTCGTCGGAAATATCCATCTTGTCGATTTGCCACATTCTGTCCCAGACAAGATCGACCGGATTGGTTATTTCGATCTGCGGCTTGAAGCTTTTACCGAGTTCGTCTCCAACCAGGGTTTCGACCGTGCGGCCTGCCTTTTTCGCAGAAGCGAGTACATTGACCCCGCGCAATAGCGAAGCGGTCAGCATCGGATCTGACTGGACGGCCTCTGTGTCGGCGCCGCCGGCCGTTTTGTGCTCTGCTGCGCGTGCGACGAGTAGGCCGAATTCAGAATCCTCACCCACCAGATCGGAAAACACTTCAGAAGCGTCGTCGATATATCGCAAGTGTGACGGCTGAATATCGGCGTTGTTTATCGGGATGACGGCTTTGGCAGGAGCGCCGGAAGCTTTTGTTCGCTCGAGCAATTCGCCAAACGATGGACCTTCGGTTATGGACTCTCCCTTTTCGGAGTCCCAGCCGACCTGCCTGTCACTGACCTGACCTCTTGCAGCCAAACTATACGCGACTTGCGGTTCACCATCATAACTCATCAGGTAGGCGAAGCCATTGGCGATATCGATGCTGACACGGCCGAGCTCCGGTATGGCGAACAATTCTGTCGCGCGCCCATCATTCTCGTCAACCAGCAGGCTGATCATCGGACCCGGGTCCTGCAGCATCTTCCACCATTTCGATGCGACGACGAGAAACGCATCGCCATGTGCCCAAAGCGCCGGTGGATTCGGATTGGCCACCACATCACCGGAGACCAGATCGATGATTTCAAACCTCGGCTTGTTCTCCCCTGCGGTGTTGAAATTGCAGCCGCCTTCGCTCCGGCCGGCAAGTGCTGCCACAAAACGTCCAGTCGGTGAAAAGTCGGGGCAATTGCCGCGGCGATCGAGGATCTTGCTGCCGGTTCGCCGGTCAAACACCTGGTAGTAGCCGTCAAAGACCCGCAGTTCATGGCGCCCGTTTTCCGTTCTGATCACCTCGCGCGGCCTGGAATAGTCGTAGAGGTCCTGCACGACCAGACGCGCGTGACGGGCCTCGACCACGATCTTGTAGGTACCGATGTCACGCAGCTGCATCTCGCCACAATCCGATTTGGCGATGATGGTCCATGACAGGCCAAAATTGCCTTCGCGAAACGGCTTGATGGCAAATTCGCCGGACGTTGGTGCGTCGGGCGTATGAAGCGGCACGATGGCGCGCGTCCACTTTTTTGCAAAGCCGATTTCAAGCGGCCCGGGTGTGCCGCCGGGGAGCGGGAAGAAGCCGGAGCCGGAGTAGCGGACGGCATCGATTGAAACTACGACCAGCCACGCGCTTACCCCGCCGGGAAGCGGGCCGTCATTGCCTGACCATTGAACCTTGATCGGATCGCCCGCGGCAATGGTTTCGGCCGATGAGAATCGAACTTCGTGGGCCGCGGCGAGCGCTTTGAGCGTCTCAAGCTGATTTTCGCAGCGGCTGGCGGCCTGGCCCGGTGAGGCGAGTAGCTGCACAGCAAAAACAACAATAAACCCAAAGAGATACTGAAAGAATGCGCGCATCGCTGTAACTCCACCACCTTGGCCGTCGCCAAGGTTCTGCCATGATTTCGCCACAATTTAGCGCGCGTTTGAAAGGCGGCAAGTGGGTGCTCGCCGCCTTTCCCCAGTTTAGATGTTTGCGGTGATTTCAGGCAGTTACCGCGCCGTTGGTGCTGCTGCCAAGCGCCCGCAGCGGCACCAGGAAGGCGATCAGGAAGATCAGGTTGCCGGCGACATTGAGCGGAACGCCGGAGACCACCGAGCCGGTTGAATCGATGACAAACCAGGTGACGATGCTGATCAGGACCATGCGCCGTCCAACCTCTGGCAGGCGGGGCATGACTTGCGTGACGATCAGCCACAACAGCACGCCCCAGCCGACCATGACACCGCCGCCGATTGCGCAGATGAGCCGCGTGATCTGATCGGGCTGCGCCGGGTTGCCATCGAATGGCCAGATCAGGATATCCGCAAAAAACATTGTCAGTCCGGCACCCGCAGGATGCGCTGCTGCAGCGATCATCAACCCAAAACCGATAACGATCGCCGATGCCGCCTTCAGCCAGTTGATCCAGAATTGCTCTCTCATTTCATTCTCCGTCGCAATCATTTCGATGGCCGGATGGTGCGCCAGGCTGAAGCGCAAAACAATTACGTCGCAGGTAAGTGAAATCGGTGCGGGCTTCGACTACGCTTGATCGAATTGGAGAATGCCATGCAGCAGACATTTGGAACCGTGTTGAAGGACTGGCGCGGGCGCAGGCGCATGAGCCAGCTCGATCTGGGGCTGGAGGCCGACGTTTCGGCGCGTCACATCAGCTTTCTTGAAACGGGGCGTTCGCGGCCAAGCCGCGACATGATCATGCATCTGTCCGATGTGCTGGAAATGCCGCGCGAAGCCTCCAACACCATGCTGGTCGCGGCCGGATTTGCACCAGCCTATGCGGCGCGGCAACGCGATGCCGAGGAATTGAAACCGCTGATGGCTGCCATCGACTGGACGATTTCGCGCCACGAACCCTATCCGGCATTTGTCATCGACAAGCACTGGGTGCTGCAACGGATGAACCGGCCCGCGACCATGCTGTTTGGCGGCGCAGGGCTCATCGACGGATCAAGCCTGCTTGACGCGCTGATCACCGATCCGGTCTTGAGGAGTTCCATTGAAGACATCGGCGAGATGCTGGTTCACATGCGCGCCCGGCTGCGCACTGAAATCTCCCATCTGGGCGGTGACGAAATTCTCGAAGACGCTGTCAGCAGGATCGAGGCGCTGCCGGAATATCGGGCGCAATCAGACCACGGCGACGCTGTAGCGCCGGCGGTGATCCCGGCAAGATACCGTGCAGGGGAGATTGTCCTTTCCCTGTTCTCCACCATCGCACAGTTTGGCACGGCTGAGGACATGGCGCTGGCGGATCTGCGAATTGAACTGCTGTTCCCGGCGGATGATGGGACGAAAGCGTTTTTTGAGGGGCTGGCGGTAAGTTAGTACTTGTGTCGTTCGCCGGCAGAAATATTGGGAGCGGGGCGTTGATCAGGTTTGTCCAAGGACAGCTCTGAGCC
>JBFOMG010000035.1:0-42628 GCA_040830725.1 Rhizobiaceae bacterium | reverse complement strand
GTGCTCTGGGCTCGACGTACCGCCAGCGCAAGCTGACGAACGCGGCGGGGCTAACAACATCGCCGGCGGGCGGTCACCAGGACCACCCAAGAAATGAATAACAAGCCTGGACAACGCGTCCGAAGACCGCCCGTCTTTCCACGCCTTGCCCAAAACCCGGATCGAGAGATCGCGGGAACAATTCCCCATGCATGCAACACACATATTGCAATCAATTTCACGCGCTGCCATCTTGGGTTGAGGGGAGCGCGCGGTGGCGGAACACGAACTCAGCATCAATTCACCGGAAAAGCTGAAAGCTTGGCTGCAGGACAAACCGGTCGAATGGGCGCGGGTGATTGTCGTGAGAACAGCGCTTCGAGTGCTGCCGCTGGTCGGGCGGGTTCTCGGCGTTTCCGGCGGCTCACTCGCCATTGAACAAAAGCGCGACTTGATCATTCTTTCGTTGCGGGCCAACCACTTTTCATGGGCTACAGCGGCGTACCCAGCCCGTAAAATGTTCGCCACCGCCGCCGACGCCGACGGTGTTGCCAACGCCGCCGCCTACGCCGCCGAAGTCACCGTTGCCGCTAGATTCGCCGACACCGCCTCCTCCGCCGTCGCTAGAACCGCCAGCTGCGCTGCCAACGCCGCCGCCTACGCCGCCTACGTCGTCGACGTCACCGCCTTCGCCGCCGCCGACCACACCGCCAGAGTTGCTGTCGACGCTGCCTCCGCCGTTTACGCCGCCGACGCCGACGCCGACGCGGAACGTAGGATCTGGAGCGCGATCCGCGCGGATGCCAAGGCGCTGGATGGCGGGATGCCATCAGATGAACTGGCACGCGAACCGCTATGGACTCTCGGCATTCCTCGATGGTTTGTACAGGAACGTCTCGGCTTCTTCAGGTGCCTGAGTGACCTTGGCCACGACTGGCCGCTTTGGTCAGAGTGGCTTGGCCGCCGCATCGCTGGGGAAAACACCGCCGGACTTCCAGACAATCTTGCCGAGGAACTCGACATCCAGATCGCCACGCAACCTGACGAATGGTGGTCGCGTGATCCTGTTGCGGTGAATGCGGATATTGCAAGTTGGATTGAGGAGGCGAAGGCTGAATCTGAGGATTTTGAATGGGTTGACGACATTTCCGAGACTTGGGACTTTTTCATAAGCTACGCCAATGAAGATCACGATGCTGCAATCGAAATTGAGGCCATTCTGGCGTCATTGGGTTATTCAACCTTGTCTCAGTTCAGAAATACTGCCACTGGCAGCGATCTTACACGCGAGATTGCGAGCGGATTGAAGAGTGGAGGACGACTTATCGCCCTCTACTCGCCAGACTACGAAAAGTCAGACCTTTGCCAAGCAGAGTGGTTAGAGGCATTCAATGCTGGTCCAGATGGCAGACAGCGAAAATTGATACCGCTTATGCTCAGGCCCACTGCACTTAATCAGATTGCGCAAGAAGTCTGGTATGAGTCGCTCGTTGACCTGGACGCAAGTCAGCGCCGCCAGGTCATCATCAACCTATTGGAATCACTTGACGATCCGCAGGAAAGTGATCGGAGCGACAATCCTTCTATTCCGCCTCAGCAGCCTGCACCTCTCGAAACCGAAATCAGAGACCAGAAAGTTGTCGAACGGCCTGATCCCGTCGGTGAATCGCCGGCAGGGACCGCACCGACGCATAGTTTGCTTCGTGCGGAGTGCGCAGCATTATCTCAACGATTGCGCGGTCAGTTACCCGATGCAGGCTCGGCCTTGGACGGATGTGGGGAAGCTTTGGGGTCTGTCCCAGAAGCGGTCAATGTTTATGCTGTCGGGTATTGGTATGGAATCCTTGCTGAGATCGCTCCAAGAGTTGACGAGCGCCTCATGGACGACGCCGCAGGGCGGTACGCGGGATTTTTGCTCAACCTCAAACGCTATGTCGATCAATTCGAGGAATGGCGGACTTATGTTTCAATTCCCGATATAGCTGCTTTTGCTGAGGACCTCGGAAGAGAATCGGTTGAGGCTGCCAATGCCATTGTAGATGCAATCGAGGCCGAACCGGATATTGTCAGCGATACTGTATCTGGCAAGCTTGCCGCATTGAAACAGGCGCTGGTGGATACGCAGCAATATAATCCTGAAACGATTTATGGATTTGTTCGTTCAGTCGCAAATGTCACCCAAACCCTTGCCGAATTGGCGTTGTTAGTCATTCCGGGTTCAGTGCGCGAAAAGTTGAGAGAAACAGCAATCGGTTTCGCTGGCGATGTTGCGAGAGATTTCAGGAAGGAATCCTCAAAGACAGTAGTGAGAGCTGCGATTGTTGGGCTGATCAATGTCTTCGGCGGAATGACAACCCAGCTTCTCGGTTTGAGCGTCCAGCACCCATACATGTTCGGCTGGGTTCAACCTTTTCTGAAGTTCCTGGGTTTCGCGGTTTAACCCCCCGTCACACCCACCCCCATTCCCATCACCCCGTTTCCGCCCTACACTATAAAAGATTAACCACAGGTTGCAGAGGTCCGGGTCATGGTTGAGAGCAGAAATCTGAAAGACAAGACAATCTTCATCTCCGGCGGCAGCCGCGGCATCGGTCTGGCGATTGCCCTGAAGGCGGCGGCCGACGGCGCCAACGTCACCATCGCCGCCAAGACGGCGGAGCCGCATCCGAAACTGCCCGGCACGATCTACACGGCGGCCGAGGAAATCGAAGCGGCCGGCGGCAAGGCGCTTCCGGTGCTGTGCGATATTCGCGACGAGGAACAGGTGGCCGACGCCGTTGGCAAGACAGTGGAGACGTTCGGCGGCATCGACATCTGCATCAACAATGCGTCTGCCATCCAGCTCACCGGGACGCTCGCCACCGACATGAAGCGCTTCGACCTGATGCACCAGATCAACACGCGCGGCACCTATCTGGTCTCCAAAATGTGCATCCCGCATCTGAAGAAGGCCGACAACGCCCACATTCTCAATCTCGCCCCACCGCTCGACATGGAGGCGAAATGGTTCAAGGGTCACGTCGCCTACACGATGGCGAAATTCGGCATGTCGATGTGCACGCTCGGCATGAGCGCGGAGTTTGAACGAGACGCCATCGCGGTCAACTCGCTGTGGCCGCTGACGGCAATCGACACGGCTGCGGTGCGCAACCTGCTCGGCGGCGAGGCGGTGGCGAAGATGAGCCGCTCGGCAACCATCATGGCCGATGCGGCGCATGCGATCCTGACCCGGCCTTCGGCGGAATGCACCGGCAATTTCTTCATCGACGAAGAGGTGTTGCGGGCTGAAGGCGTGACCGATTTTTCCGTCTATGCGCCGGGCGGTGAGGACCAGCTGGTCGCCGACTTCTTCGTGCCGGACGAGGTGTTTGAAAACTCGCCGACCAAGGTGGCGCGGGCCATCGCGTGATGATTCAAGTGTCTCGTAGAATGATTCCGAAGGTGCATGTAACAAATTGAATTTGTTGTCGTATCCGGTTTCGCCGGTTAGGCGAAAAGCAGGTCGCGCACGAGATCCGGTATGATCTGGATATGTTTGAGCGCCTCCTTCAGATCCGATTGCTGGTCGCGGTCAAGCGCGCCGGTTTCGACCAGGTTGGAGACGGGAATGCCCTCGCGCAGGTCGCGCGCCTGCTGGGTCAACATGGCCGACAGGATGACCTCATGGGCATCGAGGATTTCCTTCATGTCGGCATCACCGCCGATGTCCTGTTCGATCAGGCCTTGCAGCCGTGCAGCGGTCGACCGCTCCTGCACATCGTGACGGATGGCCAGCGCGCGGGCGCCGGCGACGATCGGGAACAGGCCGAACTTCTTTAAATCCATGCGGCCGTTCTCGGTCTTGAAATTGCCGATGAAGGTGAAGGGATTTTCGCGCGCTTCCAGCTGTGCCGCCAGCAGTTTGGCAAAGGGCGCGTGGCTGCGCCCGATCTCGAATGCGTCGGCAAAAAGGGAAGTGGCCAGATCACGGTCGCCTTCTACCGGCGCCAGGTCGAAGACGATATCGACGTTGAGCAGATCGGCCGGCGAGGCCCGGCGTACCCAGTCGGAAATGCGTTCGCGCCAGATATCGGTGTTGCCGCGCCAGTCTGCGTTTTTCGCCATGATGCCGCCCTTGCAAAGCGGGATCGATGCTTCGTCGAGGATGGTGGCGATGCGGTCGCCGAGCCTGGCAAACCAATCGTCTTCCGCACCGCCGGGCTCGCCACTAGCGAAAATGATCGCATTATCCTGGTCGGCTGCCAGCAGGCTTTCGCCACGGCCGCCGGAACCGAGAACCAGCACGGCGTAAGGGCAGGGCGGTTCGCCGAGACCTTCGGCGAGCATTTCCGCTTCGGCCAGTCTTGCAGCCTGGCGGGTCATGGCGCGCAGTTCCTCGCTGACGATTTCGGCAACGGTGCGGGCTTCGAGATTTTCGGCAATCAGGCGGTCTGCAACTTCGGGTAGCGTCGCCCAGGCTGCGGCCATCTCGCCCGCAGATGCCGATTTCTGGATACGGTCATCCAGCGATATGGCGGCGCCGGCGCGAAGCTTGAGCAGATCGCGGGCCGAGATCGCGCCGGCAAGATTGCCGCGATTGTCGACGACAGCGAGATGACGGATCTTCAGATCGCTCATTCGGCCCATGGCGCGATAGACGAAAGCATCGGCGCGGATTGACGCGATCGGGCCGGATGAGATGCCGCCGCAGGTCTCGTTGAAGGCGTCGGCGCCTTTGGCGGCGATTCGGCGCATGACATCGCGTTCGGTGATGATGCCGTAATTGGCCAGGGGCTCATCGGGTTTGCCGCTTGCCGAGACGAACAGCGAACTCACTTTCTTGCCTGTCATCAGGTCGATGGCCTGTTTGAGCCTAGTGCCGGCCCCGACGGTCAGGGGCGGTGCGCTCATGACATCGGCGATGCGGTGGCGGTAGGCGTAGGGATCGACCTTGCCGAAGGCCGAAGCACCGGGCCTGATCACCGGCTCTGTCCAACCGGCGCGGAGATGGGTCTCAAGTTCGGTGGTGAGGCGAAGACAGGCGCGCTCGGCTTCGGCCAGCGTGCGGATGCCGCGCGCTTTCAGATGCGGCAGCAGTCCGGCAAATACTTCGCCGGCGGCAATTGCGTCGCCGACGGCGCGATGGCGGCCGGATATTTCGATGTTCAGCCATGCGGCCAGTGTTTCAAGCGCGTTGTTGGGCAAATCCGGATTGGCGATGTTGGCCAGCATGCGCACACACAACGTTCTCGGCCTTTGCCAGGCTATTCCATGGCGTTTGGCTTCTGCCTCGAGAACCGCCAGGTCGAAACCGATGGCATAGCCGATCAGCGGCCGGTCGCCGCACCAGTTGAAAAATTCCGCATTTGCACTGGCAAAGGCCGGCGCACCGGTGACGTCCGAATCGGAGATCCCGTGCACGTCTTCGGCCTGTTTCGGCATCGCGATGCCGGGGTTGCACAGGACCGAGAGCGTATCATCCTCAAGTACCTGTCCGTGGGATATGCGCGCGCCGCCAAACTCGACAATGCGCGCCGAACCCACGTCCAGTCCCGTGGTTTCGGTGTCGATGGCGACGGCGTCAAGCGCGATCAGCGGTGTGGCGCCGGAACTGGATTGCATGTCGGATCCCTCATGATTGACGAACTGCCATCAAATGCGCGTGCAATCCTTGACCTGAATCAGACTTCGTTCAAGGGCAGACTTTTCTCCGGCTTGACCCGGCTGCGGTGGCGGGCGACACAACTGGCATGACCGAACCATTCTGGAAAACCAAAACGCTGAAAGAAATGAGCAGCGCCGAATGGGAGAGCCTGTGCGACGGGTGCGGAAAGTGTTGCCTGGCAAAACTTGAAGACGCCGATACCGGAGAAATCCACTGGACCAGCGTCGGGTGCAGACTGTTTGACGACAAGACCTGCCGATGCCGCGACTATGTCAACCGCGAGCAGAAAGTGTCTGACTGTGTGGTTCTGACACCCGACAATGTGGGGAAAATCGCCTGGCTGCCAAAAACCTGCGCCTACAGGCTGTTGGCGGAGGGAAAAGAATTGGCCTGGTGGCATCCGCTGTTGTCCGGCAGGGCCGATACGGTGCATGAGGCCGGGATTTCCATGCGCGGCAGGCTGACCGGACTGGAAACGGATATGGACGATGAGGAAGATTATCTGCAACACATGCTGGACTGTGAACCCTGACCGGGTCTTGCGGAGGATCTGATTGATGACACGTGAACAGTCGATCGCACTTGTTGAGCAGTTTCTGTCGGCGGTCAATGCGAATGATGGCGCCGGTGTCGAGACCTGTCTTCACGAAGATGTGGTCCACGAGACGGGACTGGGGCAGCGCGAATTCGGAAGCGAAGCGTTTCGCCGATCAATAGTTTTGAGACAGGCTGCAACCGGCGAGCAGATCGGCGATCTCGTTGTGATGGCCAGCGATGACGGGACGCGCGCAGCAGCGGAATTTACACGGCGCGGGCGAGAGAATGCGGCAGCCGGTGATCCCGGCAAACGCTATTCGGTTCCCGGCGGAATGTTCTTTGCAATCGAAGACGGGAAGATCATTCGCGTCTCGCAATATGGCAGTAACCAGGTCAGATGAACCGGGTGGAAACCCTGTGGCTGCTGAGCGCGCAGGCGGGATCAGCGCTCGGCGAATCCGAAGACATTGCGGTTGATCCCCAAGCCTATCAGCAGACGCTTGATACGCTGTTTGGCTACATCATTCTCGCCATCTGCATTGTGTCGGTTCTGGGCGTGTTGCTAGGCTTCGGTTCGATTACTGTCAGGAGTGGCAACAGCAGGTCGTCTCGCGGTGGCGGCAGCGGTGGAGGCGGTTCTTCCGGCGGCGGCGGCGCATCGGGAAGTTGGTAATCCACGCTTCCCGGATTGGTGTCATACTTAAGTCGAATATTGCCGTTGGCCATATTAGGTGGTTAGAACATTCGTCGGCTCTATTTTGGAGAGACAGCTAATTGTCTATCGGGAGGAACAAGATGACAAACCATGTAAGCCGCAGAAAATTCTTGAAGGGCAGCGCCATCGCGGCAGCCGCAACGACAGGAACACTGGCGGCGCCGGCTGTTGCACGGGCCGAGCCAACTGTTCTCAAAATGCAGGCAGCCTGGGGTGGCGGCATATTCCTGGAAAACGCACAATCCTACGTGGATCGTGTTCACGCCATGGCCGGATCCGATCTGAAGATCGATCTTCTGCCGGTCAATTCGGTCGTCAAAACCAGTCAGATGCAAGACGCCGTCCATCGCGGCGTGCTCGACGCGGCCCACTATGTGCCGGCCTACTGGTATTCCAAATCAAAAGCGGCTTCGCTTTTCGGTACCGGCCCGTGCTTTGGCTGGTCCAGCCAGGAAGTGCTCGGCTGGGTTCACTATGGCGGCGGCATGGACCTGTTCAACGAACTCATGGGCTCGCTTGGCCTGAACGTTGTCTCGTTCTTCAACTCACCAATGCCTGCGCAGCCTCTCGGCTGGTTCAAAGAGCAAATCAACGATGCCTCGCAGATGGACGGTTTGAAATACCGTACCGTTGGTCTGGCGGCAGACGTTCTGCTCGAGATGGGCATGTCGGTCGTTCAGCTTCCGGGTGGCGAAATTCAGCCTGCCATGAAGTCAGGTCTCATTGACGCCGCGGAATTCAACAATCCGACTTCGGACCGCGACTTTGGTATGCAGGACGTGTCCAAACATTATCATCTGGCCTCTTTCCACCAGAGCCAGGAGTTCTTCGAGGTCACGTTCAACAAGGGCAAGTTTGACGCACTTCCGGCCGAATTGCAGGCTGTGTTGAAACATGCCTCCGAAGCCGAGAATTCAAACTTCTACTGGCACAACACAAAGCGCTACGCCGATGATTTGGTGAAATTGCGTGATGAGCAGGGCGTCAACGTTTACCGCACTCCTGATTCGGTGATGGAAGCGCAGTTGAAAGCCTGGGATGTGGTTGTCGACAGAATTTCGGCTGAAGATCCGTTCTTCGCCAAGGTTGTCGATTCACAGAAGGCTTATGCCAAGAGCGTGATGAACTACCTCAATCTCAATCAGCCTGACTACAAGCTGGCATACAAGCATTATTTCGGCTGATAAGTGCCTAAATAATCGATCTGCCCCGGAGAATTTTGCTCCGGGGCAGATTTGATAAGGGGCGGAGACGGCATTGGTAACATTCATTCATACAATTGAGGGATTGAGCACGTGGATCGGCCGCGCTTTCGGCTGGTGTATCCTCATTCTGACCTTCTCCGTTTCTTACGAGGTGTTCGTTCGCTATGTTCTGAACGCACCGACGGTCTGGGCCTTTGACATGATGGTGCAGATGTATGGTGCGCTGTTCCTGATGGCCGGACCTTATGCGCTGGCGCAGGATGCGCATGTTCGAGGCGATGTGCTCTACCGGCTGTTTCCGGTGCGCTGGCAGGCGCGGATCGATTTTCTGCTCTATCTGCTGTTTTTCTTTCCCGGTATCCTGGCGCTGTTCTGGTTCGGCTGGGAAATTGCCGCAGACAGCTGGCGCTACCAGGAAGTGAGCTGGAACAGCCCGGCCAGAATCCAGATCTATTTCTTCAAGACGCTCATTCCGCTGGCCGGATTCCTGTTGCTGCTTCAAGGGGTGGCCGAGCTTGCGCGCTGTTGGCGCGCGATGAAGACCGGTAAATGGCTTGAGCGGCTGGACGACGTGCGCGAGACCGAAGACATGCTCATGCACATGTCCGAATCCGATGCAGCAAATCAACGGTAAAGCAGGCCAGGAAGTACGACGATGACCAATCCAGAAGTCGCCATCCTGATGCTGTGCCTGTTCATTGTGCTGGTGCTGCTCGGATTTCCGATTGCATTCACGCTGCTGGCGATGGGTGTAGGCTTTGGCTACTACGCCTATTACAGCGGCGCCAGCAGCTTTGGTGACCTGTTCAACAACCAGATATTCTACCTTCTGAACCAGAACACCTATTCGGTGATGGAGAACGATACGCTGGTCGCCATCCCGCTGTTCCTGTTCATGGGTTACGTGGTCGAGCGGGCCAACATCGTTGACCGGCTGTTTTACTCGTTGCAGATGGCCGCCCGTAATCTGCCGGGCTCGATGGCCATTGCGGCGCTGATTACCTGCGCCGTGTTTTCCACCGCTTCCGGAATTGTCGGCGCCGTCGTGACGTTGATGGGCCTGTTGGCATTTCCGGCCATGGCGCGTGCAAACTATCAAAGCGAGTTTGCTTCCGGTGTGATTTGCGCCGGCGGCACGTTGGGCATCCTGATCCCGCCGTCGATCATGCTGATCGTCTATGCCGCGATCGCCGAACTGTCGCCGCTGAGATTATACGCCGCCGCAATGTTTCCGGGGCTTCTGCTGGCCGGTCTCTATATCGTCTACGTGATCATCCGGGTTTACATAAACCCGTCGATTGCGCCGAAGCCAAAGCAGGAGGACATTCCACCGCGATCGAAAATCTACCTGGACCTGCTGGTCTCGTTCGTGCCGTTGACGGTGCTGATCATGCTGGTGCTGGGGTCGATTCTCGGTGGCTTGGCAACGCCTGCGGAAGCTGCCGCCATGGGCGCACTTGGCGGACTGGTGCTGGCGGCGCTTTATCGTTCGCTGACCTGGCAGAAGGTCAAGGAAAGCGTGTTCCTGACCGCCAAGGCTACGGCGATGGTGTGCTGGCTGTTTGTCGGTTCATGGACCTTTGCATCGGTGTTTTCCTATCTTGGCGGGCACGATGTCATCGAGCATTGGGTGCTCAGCATGGACCTGGCGCCGTGGCAGTTCCTGGTCATGGTCCAGCTGATCATCTTCATTCTCGGCTGGCCGCTTGAATGGTCGGAAATCCTGATTATTTTCGTGCCGATCTTCCTGCCGATGCTGGATACGTTCGGAGTCAATCCGTATTTCTTCGCCATGCTGGTGGCGCTGAACCTGCAGACGTCATTCCTGACACCGCCAATGGCCATGTCGGCCTATTATCTGAAAGGCGTGCTCAGAAACCAGATTGAGCTGGTGCAGATTTTCCGCGGTATCATTCCCTATCTGGGCATTGTCATTTTGTGCATGGTGTTGATGTACCAGTTCCCGGGAATAGCACTTTGGCTGCCTGACTATCTGTTCGGTGAGTATATTCCGTAACAACATGTCCGTATCCAACGCTCACGAATTGTCGGCCACCGACGCGCTGACCAAAATCCGCGCCGGGCTGTTGTCTTCGGCCGATCTTGTGAAGGCCTGTCTGGCGCGGATCGAGGCGACTGACGGCGAGCTTCAAGCGTGGACGCGTGTCGACGCAGAACGGGCTTTGGCCCGGGCCGAAGAAATGGATGCGATGCGCAGGGCTGGCCGGGCGGTCGGCCCGTTGCATGGCATTCCGGTCGGACTGAAAGACATCATTGATACGCGTGACATGCCAACCGAGCGCGGCACGCCGATATTTGCAGGCAGGCAACCGGAGGCGGATGCCGCTCTTGTCGACCGGCTGATGGAAGCGGGCGCCGTCATCCTCGGCAAGACGGTGACGACCGAATTGGCGTTCATGAATCCTTCCGCGACGCGCAACCCGCACAATGTCGATTTCAGTCCCGGTGGTTCTTCGGCGGGATCCGCCGCGGCCGTTGCGGCCTGTCAGGTGCCGCTGGCCGTTGGTACGCAGACCAATGGATCGGTGATCCGGCCCGCTTCCTATTGCGGCACTTTCGGCTTCAAACCGACCCGGGGCGTGATTTCGCGCCGCGGTGTTTTGCAGACGTCGGAGAACCTGGACCAGATTGGCGTGTTCGGGCGCACGCTGGAAGATGTTTCGCTGATGTCGGATGTCCTGGGCGGCTACGATCCTGCTGATGGTCTCAGTTTTGCACGCCCCAGGCCAGCCGTGTTGGAGGGGTGCCGTTCCGATGTACCAATCGAACCTGTATTCGCGATTTTCGATGGCCTTTCCTACGATGACCGCATGGAGACGGCGGCACGGGAGGGGCTGGACGAAGTTGCTGCCGCGCTTGGTGCGCAAGTTGAGCGCGTGCCAGCGCCGGAAAATATTGCCGATTTGATCGAGGCGCAACGCATCCTCCAGGAGCATGAGATCAGCCGCAACCTGGATGCGGTTTTCGCGGCGAATTGGGACAAGCTGAGCCCGGCGCTGCAAACGGCTGCCGAGCGGGGAAAAACCGTTTCAGAATCCCAGTACGGAAACGCGCTGGCGATGATGAATGGCGCCATCGCCTATTTTGAATCCTTCTTCAAGGATTACGACGCGGTGATTACCTTGGGAGCAACCGGAGAAGCGCCGCGTTTTGACAGCGGGATCACCGGCGATCCGGTGTTCTGCACCATCTGGACCCTGTGTGGATTGCCTTCCGTGACGCTGCCCTTGCTCGTTGGTGAAAATGGTCTGCCGATTGGCGTGCAGCTGGTTGGCGCGGTGGAAGAAGATGACCGGCTGATGCGGACGGCAAACTGGCTATTGAATTATCTGCAAACCAGTGCAGACTGACATTGAATCGGAGATCAGCGAATGCTGTCACGAACCAACCTGACGATCATCGGCTTTCTTGCCACCGCACTGATGGCGTTGTTCATACTTGGCCTGGCCCACAGCATCTCCACCGGCTTTGCCGGGTTTTGGGGCGGATTGCCGTTCTGGGTCATCTCGCTCGTCGTTCTTGCCATGGCGGTTTATGACTATTGGGACGAGTGCGTACGCAAGAAATAGAACGCAAGACCGCGGTCACTTCTCAGGATCAACAAAATCCCACGGCTGGGAAAATTCCCGGTAGACCACCTTTTGCGGTTTGAAGCTTGCCGGATCGTCCAGTGTCGCTGCATGAATGAAAACCGAATCGGGAAATCCGGAATTGCGGTTCAGCACCGGCGATCCGCAATTGGCGCAAAAGCCTTGCCGGATCGTGTTTCCGCTTTGTGCCGGACGTTCGAAATACTTGATTTCACCGCGCAGTTCGAGCTGATCCAGCGCGACCATGAACGCAGACGCATGGCCTCCGCCGGTCGCCCGCTGGCAGTCTCGGCACTGGCAATGAAACGAGAAACCGGGCTCGCCTGAAAACTCGTAGCCGATAGCTCCGCATGCACAGCGGCCGGTTTTGTTCCCGCTCATCTCATGCTTTCCTTTCTACGGCATTTTTCGCTCAAACAGAATCAAAAGAGCGAAAAATGCTTCAATGGTACCAACCGGATGAAGGCGTTGTTGCGGTTCAAAGAAACCGCAAAACGCCCTAGCCTCCGACGGGGCAAAGTCTCCTTAATTGCAAGCCCGTCCACGATCAACGCTTCATCAACCAGACGGCCGGCACAGATGATTTCCGACATGAACCGCCGATGAACGACAGGTTCGCGCCGGGTTCAGGGCCGCCATGCCAATCTCCAGACATCGCTTAGGCGAGACCAACCCGACCGCCCAACCCTGGAGACAAGACATGTTTGACAAAATCAAGAAGATTGCTGTTTCAGCATTGGTAAGTTTTGGCGTTTTGGCCACGATACCAGCGACCGCACAAGCCCATGGCAACCATCATGGCGGTGGTGCCGGATTTGGTATCTGGTTCGGAGAAAGCGGCCATTCCCATTGGCGCCGCGGCGGTGGACGTCACGGTGGTGGCCATTGGAACAAGGGACGCCGCTATAATCCGATCGGACGGCATTATGGCTGCAGCCCGCGCCGTGCATTGAACAAGGCACGCCGGATGGGCGTTCGCAATGCCCACATCCGCAGGGTTAACCATCGTGTGATCAAGGTTCGCGGCCGTTCGCATGGCTATCGTGTCCGGATCGTATTTGCCCGCGCACCTGGCTGCCCGGTGATCCGCTACTGACACCCGGCTGAAGCGCCTCCCGTCAACGCCTCACCGGTCCCGGTGGGGCGTTTAATTTTGGAGGATCACTGGTCGAGTTCGAAGGTTACATTGACCCGCACGCGATAGGTGTTCTCGCCCGCTGCCACCGGCACGGCATCTGCCGCCCGCATGGCCATTTCGGCGCGGGCGACCGGGACAGGGCCCGGAGTGAAAGATTGCTCGGTCATCGTCAATATTTTCCCAAGCCCGACATTGGCCGCCGCGGTCAGCGTTGTGGCTTTGGCGATGGCGTCAGTCACAGCGGCCGTGCGGGCTTCGGTTATCGCCGCGGAGGGATCGTCGTTGGTAAAGGCGATATTGCCGCCCTGGCTGACGCCAAGCGAAACCGACAGGGCGAGGATTTCACCCAGTCTGGCCAGGTCACGAACGCGCACGGTAAGCGAATTGCTGACCCGGTAACCGACAATGCGCGGCCGTTGATCCCCGCTTGACTGTTTGGGATAGACATATTGCGGCTGGATGGAGAAACCCGAGGTCTGCAGGTCGCGTTCGGCAATTTCCTGATCCTTCAGGGCCTGCAGGACGGACGCCATGGCCGAGTTGTTGTCATCGAGCGCTGCGCGGGCGGTCTTTTCCTCGCTTACAACCGACAGGTTCAACACCGCCATATCGGGTGCAATGGCCTTCTCGCCTTCGCCGGTCACCGAAATTTGCGGTGCCGGAGCTTCGGCGGAGACGGCAGCAGGCGCGCCGGCCAAGGCAATTGCGGCTGCGCCGAACAGCGGCAGTAAAGTTCGATTGGAGCTCATCTCAAGCCTCCCGGTTACAAGTCTGGCTGACAGTAGTCGCGAATGTGGGAGCAATGAGGCAAACGGGCTTGTGTATGGGCACAAAACAGCCTAATCAGCCGCGTCGTGGGGCCTGTAGCTCAATTGGTTAGAGCCGGCGGCTCATAACCGCTTGGTTGGGGGTTCGAGTCCCTCCGGGCCCACCAGTGAATTCAAATGCTTAGCGTGATATCCGCAAAATTGGAACTTGGTCTGGCCGCTCCGCAGGCCTTAAAATAGGCCTTAAGTCAATTGACGGGAGCCACGATGGCCGACAACTCGGTGATGTGGAATTCCTTCATGATGCGGCGGTATGGGGTTGTGGTCATGATCTGGCTTCCTCTCAGGTCCAGGGTGCGATGCCGTAGCCGGGCAGGGACGGGCGAAGGTCCTGCTCGTCCTCGGCGAGTTGTCGGGCTCTCGGGGCGTCAATGCGCAGCATCCGCGCACGACGGTGGTCCCCCTCACGGTCGGCGCGAGTGGCTGCTTCGCGCCCCCAATGCAGACGTTCGGCAACTTCTGACGAGAGCCATCCACACAAGACGTTACGGCTTTGGATATTTGATGACCGCAAAGCGGTCAATCGGGACATTCGCTTGCCAGTTTACGTGCAGCCTAGAGGCCCGTTTCAATTATGGCCTTTCGACCAATTATTGCGCCATTGAATGGGTCAGCAACCAATCATCATGATTATTCTTCCTTCAGCACGCGCCGGGCCTCGGCGACAGTACCCACGACTTTTGAATGAACCTGGTGCGCCTGCAATCCCTTGGCGAGTTGGATTCGTGCAAAACCGTTGGATGCGAAGCGGGACACTTTGTTGTAGTACCGCGACTGGATGTAATGCACCGCATCGAGATAAGCATCCGAAATATCCGGATTGGTCCAAAATCCATCGTAGTTGACGATGGCATCGACGCGCTTGCCCAAGGGTGCAAGGGTGGCCTCGACCGCATCGCGAACAGCGTCCACATCCGCTTTCGTACCCAATCGCATGCCTGAAAAATCAAGGAAAAGCATGTTGTTGTCGGGATTATAGGAAATTCGCTTGTCCATGCTGAGTTCGGCAAAGAGTTCCTGAAGCCCCATCCGGCCGTCGGTGAATAGCTCCGTCGCCATTGGCAGCGGTTCATTCAAAATGGGCTCAAATGGTAGCAGCTTCAGGATGTCGCGGTCTAATTCGACCCCCGGAGCGACTTCCGCTAGTTCCAGCCCCGACTCTGTCAGCCGAAATACACAGCGCTCGGTGACGTAGAGCACCGTTCGGCCCTCGCGAGCGGCCCGTGAACCGGAAAATGTGATCTGCCCTACGGTATCGACGAACTTGCGATGTTTGCCTTCTTTAACGATGCGTAGCTGCCCATCTTCAATAGCGGTCTCAAGCCCACCCGAGGTGAACGTTCCCAAGAAGATTACTTTCTTGCTGTTCTGGGAGATATTGATGAAGCCACCGCAGCCGGATATGCGGCCGGCGAATTTGCTGGCGTTCACATTTCCCGTGCCATCTGCTTCGGCAAAGCCCAGACAAGCAATATCAAGCCCGCCACCGTCGATAAAATCGAACTGCGTAGCGTGATCAATCGAGGCGGTATAGTTCAGCGAGGCTCCAAACCCGTAACCGCCCAGCGGTACGCCCCCATATATGCCCGGATCGACCGTCAGCATGATCAGATCGGAGATGCGTTCTTCATTGGCGATATTGCCCACATTTGAAGGCATACCAAGCCCCAAATTGACGATTGCATTCTGGCTGAGCTCCATGGCCGCCCGCCGGACCACGACCTTCTTTTCGTCGAGTTTCATCGGGCGAACTTGTTCAAGCGGAACCCGTAATTCACCGGAAAGCGCGGGATTGTACTGTGCCGCATAGGTCTGCATGTGCATCTCCGGCTCGGCCACGACCACGCAATCCACCATGAAGCCCGGAATCCGCACGTGCCGGGCATCAATCGTATTGGCTTGGGCCAGTCTCTCGACTTGAACGATGACAAGCCCGCCGGAATTCCTTGCCGCCATCGCCAGCGAGAGGTTTTCGAGACTAAGCGACTCTTTTTCTAGCGAGATATTGCCATCAGGGTCGGCGGTAGTACCTCGGATTATCGCGACATCGATCGGAAAGCTCTTGAAGTACAAGCTCTCATTGCCGTCGATGTTCTGGTGCATCACCAGGTCTTCGACCGCGGCACTATTCACCTTTCCGCCTTCATGGCGGGGGTCAACGAAAGTCTCCAACCCGATGTGGGAAGTAAGCCCGAATTTCCCAGCCGCGATGTTGCGGTAAAGGTGAACCATCACGCCTTCAGGAAAGTTGTAGGCCGCAAGTTTATCCTCGACCGCCAGTTTTTCGATCTTCGGGATCAGTCCGTAGTGTCCGCCAATGACCCGGGCCAGAAGTCCTTCCTTGCCGATCCGATTGAGCCCCTTCTCTCCGGCATCTCCAATCCCGCCGGCGAACATCAGTGTCAAATCGCGGGGCTCGCCGGTCTCATCGAAGCGAGTCGCCAACCCGGCAATGATTTTTTCAGGAACGCCGTTGGTGCCATACCCGGAGACCGCGACCACATCTCTGGACTGGATCAGTTCAATTGCGTGTTCAACGGGAATGATCTTGCTCATCGCTTGGCCCCTTCCGGCATGAATTTCGCGGCAATGAAGATGCCCCGATAAATTCGGACAGGATTATCGCGAGTCTGAACATTGCCCCTTTAGTGTTTGCAAGCCTACCACATGCAGGAGAAATCCAAAGTTCTCTCGGTAGCTCATGAATTTATTGGCGTTGTGGTGTAGCAAGAAGTCCGGATTGGGCTCAAACCAATCATCGCCGCAGATGACGCAGACGTCCGCTGTGCGCCCCAATGCAAACGTTCGCGGCCTCTCGATAGTTTCCCGAAAGCGGACATCAGGCTTTGGGTATTCAATGTCAGCAGTGCGGATAATGCTGACTCGCTGGTTCGTCCCCGATATCTCCGATGCGATCGCCGAAACCAGTTTGGAATTCGGCTGGGCGCGGTATTCGAACCAATAGCCACCTTGGGAAAAGGCGCACTTCGGAGTGTGGATTGCTGGCATTTCGAAACAAGCGTTTCAGATTGACAATGTGAGGCATTTGCTGCCCGACAGACGAGCAATTGTTGATTGTTGCGGCGGAGCATGCGTTATATTCCGACATGAGAAAAGTCAGCATTACTGACGTCGCCAAGAGAGCCGGATGTTCCAACGCCACCGCGTCTTATGCCCTTAATGATGGTGGCCGGGTCGCCAAGCTGACCCGCGAGAAAGTGCTCAAAGCAGCGGCGGAACTGGGATTCATTCCTGATCGTTCCGCCATCAGATTGCGTACCGGAAAATCCAATCAGTTCGGCGCAATCATCAACGACATAAACAATCCTTTCTTTGCCGAACTGGTTTCCGAGTTTGAGGTCGAAGCCTGGAACACTGGATATCTCACCATACTGGCAACATCGCAGGATGACCCGGAGCGACAAAAACAATTGATTGAATCAATGGTGTCCCAAGGCGTTGCAGGAGTGATTGTAAGCCCCGTGCACGGCAGCCATGTTGATGACTTGCGCCCCTTCAAATTGCGCTCGATTCCCTATTTGGTTTGTGTCCGTGACATCAATGACGAAGATGGCGGGTTGGTGATCGCAGACGATTTTGAAGCCGGGGTCACTGCCGCAAGACACGCCATTAAAATGGGACACCGGCATATAGGATTCATTGGCGGATATGAGCACACGGCGACCTGGCAGCGGCGCCTTGGCGGCATGCACCAAGCGGCTGCCGATATGGGCTGCGACAATCTTGAAATTGATCTCTATCCCGGATCAGAAGGCCCCGATTTCGGCGCCACGGTGGTAAGGGGTCTGGTCAAAAGCGGTTCCGGAGCGACCATGGTCATTGGTCTGAACGACGACACCGCCATCGGAGCTTATCTTGCGGCCCGAGAACTCGGAATTCAGATTGGCAAGGAATTGTCAGTTATCGGCTTCGACAACATTCCACAGACAAACCTGATGTCACCAGCGATGACAACGGTGGAACTTTTCCCGCGGGAAATGGGCCGACAATGCGCACACCAGCTGACGCGATTGTTGGGCGCCGGTCAAAAACGTCACGAGAAAATCAAGATTTCGCCTGTCTTGATCGAGCGGGGATCCGTCGCACGGGTCTGAATTGCGGTCTTTCATCTTGACACGGCGCGCGTCATGTGAAACGTTTCATGTAACTATTTAGTTACTAGTGGCTAGCAGGTCGGCTTCCTTGGATCAGTACGATTACATCATTACCGGCGCAGGGTCCGCAGGTTGCGTATTGGCCAACAGGCTGACCGAGGATGACGATGTCTCGGTCCTGGTTCTGGAAGCCGGCGGAGAGGACCGCAATCTGCTTTTCCACTGGCCTGCCGGATTCGCCAAGATGACCAAGGGCATCGCCTCGTGGGGTTGGGAAACCGTCCCTCAGCGCAACATGAACAACCGGGTTCTATGGTACACGCAGGCCAAGGTGGTCGGTGGCGGCAGCACGATCAATGCCCAGGTCTATACACGTGGAAACGCCGTCGACTATGACGCTTGGCGCGACAAGGCTGGTTGCGATGGATGGAGCTATCGCGAGGTCCTGCCCTATTTCAAAAGAGCAGAAGGAAATCAGGTTTTTGATGATGATTTCCATGGCAGTGAAGGACCGCTTGGTGTTTCGCAGCCGGTTGCAGCCCTTCCGGTAGCCTGGGCCTTCATTCGCGCCGCACAGCAATACGGCATTCCGTACAATCCGGATTTCAATGGCGCGCAACAGGCCGGTTGCGGATTTTATCAAGTCACCCAGCGCGATGCCCGGCGCTCTTCGGCGGCGACCGCATTTCTGCGCCCGGCAATGAAACGCAAAAACCTGTCGGTGGTTACCAACGCCCAGGCTCTGCAGATCAATGTTGAGAATGGCCGAGCAGTTGGCGTCGAATACGCGGTCGGCAACACGGTGACCAAAGCCTGTGCCGAGCGAGAGATATTGGTGACATCCGGAGCTATCGGCTCGCCGCGCCTGTTGCTGTTGTCGGGAATTGGCCCCGCCGATCACTTGAAATCAAGCGGCGTGGAGGTCGTTCACGACCTGCCCGGCGTCGGCGAAAATCTTCATGATCATCTCGATCTGTTTGCGATCGCAGAATGTTCGGGACGGCACTCCTACGACCATTACGGCAAATGGTACCATGCCGCCCGCGCCGGATTGCAGTACATGATGTTCAAGACCGGCCCGGTGGCTTCCAGCCTGTTCGAGACCGGGGCATTTTGGCGGTCAGAGGCCGCAGATGGTCCGTGCGACCTGCAGTTCCATTTCGGTCAGGGTTCGGGCATTGAGGCCGGTGTTGCGTCCATGCCGCAAGGCGGTGTGACGTTGAATGCAGCCTATATGCGTCCAAAGTCTCGCGGCACTGTCCGCCTGAAGAGCGCCGATCCCGCCGAAGCTCCGCTCATCGATCCGAACTACTGGCAAGAACCGGAAGACCGCAAAAGGCATATTGAGGGCCTGAAAATCGCCCGCGATATTTTGCGTCAGCCGGCGCTTTCGCCCTTTCTGATCGCCGAACGGCTGCCCGGGCCCGATGTTCGGTCCGATGATCAATTGTTCGACTACACCTGTGCCAATGCCAAGACGCAACATCATCCGGTCGGAACCTGCAAGATGGGTACCGATGCCATGGCAGTTGTTGACCCGCAGCTGAAAGTTCACGGCATTGAGGGTCTGCGAGTTTGCGATTCGTCGATCATGCCGATCATCAATTCATCCAACACAAATGCGCCAACGATCATGATCGGCGAGAAGGCGTCGGACATGGTCCGGGGACTGCCTGCGCTGGCGCCGACGATCTTCGAACACGAACGAAACGAACCGCGAAACAGAACGTTCGCCTAGACGCGACAGGGAGGTCACATGTTCAAGACGTTCGGACTGCAGCATATCGGTTTCACCGTCCCGGATATGAACGAAGCGGTCGACTTTCTGACCAATGTGTTCGGTGCGGTGACCGTCATGGAATGCGGATCTGTTGATGTGGATGACGAGTTCATGCTCAAGCGCCTCGGGGTCCCCGACGGTTGCAAGATCACCGATCAAAGGGTGCTGCAGGTAGGAACCGGTGGAGCACTTGAACTGTTTGAATACTCCGGAATCCCTGGACAGCAGGCGCTGAAACACAACGGTGAGGTCGGCGCCATGCATATTGCGTTTGAAGTCGATGACGCTTTTGCGGCCGCTGACAGGATGCGCGAAGCAGGGGTTGATCTGATGGAAGGACCCACGCTGATTGAAGGCGGGCCGATGGACGGGCTTGTGTGGCTCTATCTGCGTTCGCCGTGGGGTCAGTATTTCGAGGTCGTCAGCGCTGACCGGCCGCTTGGCTACGAAGCTGAGGGCGGGCCGAAAATGTACTCACCGAAAGCTTGAAATTTCCGGCGCTGCAACGGCAGCCGCCGGTTTCGCAGGGTTGCTGAAACGTTTCAATACCAAACCCACAACAAGGAGGAAATGATGAAACACTTCAAAGCTGTAGCGCTTGCAAGTACCGTGTCGCTTGCACTGGCAGGCACTGCATGGTCCGGAGAGTTTGACGGCATCGAACTGAAGATGCTGGCGATTGGCGACACATCGGTTACCCGACTCGCTCCGATCGTCGGTGAGTTCGAGGAACTCACGGGCGCTAAGGTGCAGATTGACCAGTTTCCCTATCCGGGCCTTATCGACAAGATCGTGATTGAAGCGAGCGCCAATACCCCGAGCTATCAGCTGATGTGGGTTGATAGCCCGTGGGTCGGAGTGTTGGGAGAATCCGGCGCACTTCAGGATTTGACCGAATGGGTCAAACGCGATGCCGCAGAAATCCACCTCGACGATATCATTCCGATCCAGCTTCAGGAAAATACCTGGCAAGGCAAGCTACTGGCATTTCCCGCTTCAGGCATGATTTGGCATGTGAACTACCGCAAGGACCTGTTCGAAAATGCCGATGAACAAGCGGCTTTCAAGGCGAAGTATGGTTATGATCTGGCTCCGGCCAAAACCTGGGACCAGTTCATCGATATTGCCGAATTCTTCACCCGCAAGGCTGGCGAAACCCTTGCCGGAAAGACCCTTGAGAAAGACTTCTACGGCAATGCGCAGGCCTATAGCCGCGTCGCCGGTGCGATCACCCATGATTTCTTCCCGATCATGCGGTCGTTCGGCGGCCAGTACTGGGACTCCGAAACCGGGCTTTGTGCGATCGATCGTGAACCCGGCCTGAAAGCGGCCGAGGTGATGAAGAAACTCGTGCCGTTCAACCCGCCGGACTATCTGGGCCTGATGTGGGACATCCGCACCGGTTACATGGAACGTGGCGAAGTCGCACAGTCAGGTTACTGGTCAGTGCGCACCGTGCGTCTCACCAATCCGAATGAAGCGGTGCTTCCGACGATCGGTGAAGCGGGTTATCAGCCAAGCCCGACGGGTGACGGCGGACCGATGGAAACCATGACAGGTGCGCTCAGCTTCGGCATCAACTCGAAAGCTTCCGATCGTGAAAAGGAAGCAGCCTGGGCCTTCATCAAGTGGGGTACGTCGCGCGACATGATGCGCCGCTTCGCAGAGGAAGGAAACGGCGTGTCTATGTTCCACAAGTCGATTCTTTCCGACCCCGACCTTCAGGCAAAATATCCTTACTACAAGGTGCTGCTTGAAACGCAGGAGACCGCTCAACGCCGCATCTTCCATCCGTTCTACGCCGATGTGGAAGAAATTTTTGGCGTGGAGCTGAATAAATACATGGCTGGTGAAACAGAAAGCGCACAAGAAGCGCTGACCAATGGCTGCACCAAGATCAACACGCGGCTGAAAGTGTTCAACCAGGATATGCGCTTGCGTTGGATCGCTGATCCGAAAGCCGAAATCTTCAACTAGATTTTGGCGACACTGCTCCCGGCGCCTTCCTGCCGGGAGCAGATTTTGCAAGGTCAGCAGCGGCTGGTGTGAAACATGGCCTACATTAGAAAACGCAACCGAAATATCTTCCTGGTATTCATGATGCCGGCGGTGCTGGTGCTGTTCGGCACCACCATCTACCCCATGATTTATGCCGGTTATCTCAGCTTCAGAAGCTACGATCTGGCGAAGCTGTTTGTGCCGCGGGTATTTGTCGGATGGGCAAACTACCAGGAGATCATCGCTTCTTCGGAGTTCCTGCATACGCTGACCGTAACCTTCAAGCTCATGGCGATGACGCTGTCGGTGCAGCTTGTTCTCGGCGTCGGAATTGCACTTCTTGTCACGCAAAGGCTGCCCGGAATGGGCATTGCCCGCACATTGCTGCTGATCCCGATGATGATCTCGCCCGTCATTGTTGGCCTGGTCTGGCTGTTCCTGTATTTTCCGGAACTGGGATATCTGAATTACTTTCTCAGCTTTCTCGGCTTGGGGCCCTACGCCTGGATTACCTCAACCGACTGGGCGCTTTGGGCCATTGCCATTGCAGATATCTGGCAGTGGACGCCGTTCATCATGATGGGAACGGCCGCAGCACTGACCAATCTTTCCCCCGAACCGTTTGAGGCCGCGAAACTCGACGGCAACTCCGCCTGGGATGTGTTCTGGCGCGTGACGTTGCCACAGATTCGGCCGGTGCTCATCTCCCTCATGTTTCTGCGGGCGATCGATGCCTTCAAAATCTACGACATCATCTTCGTGCTGACCAAGGGCGGCCCCGGAGACACCACCGAGGTGCTGTCCATGTATATTTATCGGCAATCATTCACCTTCTGGAGAATGGGTGTCGGCGCGGCGGCGTCGTTCGTCTCGCTCATTATCATCGTCGTGCTGATCACACTGTTTTTCAAATCGCTTAACCGCGAAGCTCACCAGGCCTGAGGTACGAAGCGATGCATCAACTGACAACAAGCAACAAAATCCTGGTCTACCTGCTGCTGGCGATCGTCTTGATCGTGTTCATGACGCCGATCTACATCATCGTTTCGTCATCGATCAAACCAACTCCGATCATGTTCCAGAAGCCGCCGGCCATGCTGTTTGAGCCGACCTGGGACCATTACATCAACCTGTTCACCGCGCGCCCGTTTGGCAAGTTCATCCTGAATTCCCTGATCGTGGCGCTCGGCTCTACCGCGTTCAGCCTGTTTTTCGGTTCGCTTGCTGCCTATGCCATCAGCCGCATCAGGCACAAGCGCATGAACGACGTTGCATTCTGGATCCTGTCGATGCGGATGTTCCCGCCGATTGCGGTTGTCGTGCCCTACTACATCATCTTCAAGGCTTCCGGTCTTCTCGATACGCCGCTGGCGCTGATCATCATTTACTCCACCGCCAATATTCCCCTGACCGTATGGCTGATGAAAGGGTTCTTCGACGAAGTGCCCCGTGCACTTGAGGAAGCAGCTTCGATCGACGGCTACAACCTGCTGCAGATCTTCTGGTACGTAACGCTGCCGCTTGCCGCCCCGGGCCTGGCAGTTTCGGCAGTGTTCTGTTTCATCTTTTCATGGAACGAGTTCATCTTCGCGTTGATGCTGACCGGATCCAACGCCCAGACAGCGACGGTCGCCGTCATGAGCTTCTGGTCATCAGATGCGGTTCAGTGGGGCCGCATCATGGCCGGCTCGTTCATCATTCTCATTCCCGGCGTGATCTTCGTCCTGACCTGCCAGCGCTGGCTGGTTCGGGGGCTGACAATGGGGTCGGTCAAATGACGCGAACACACGGTTGCAAAAACATAGGTGGGCAATGTCATCAATCCAGCTGAAAAGTGTCGTCAAACGCTATGGCCCCGTTGAGGTTGTCCACGGCATTGATCTTGAAATTGAAAAGGGAGAATTCGTTGTGCTGCTCGGCCCTTCGGGTTGCGGCAAGACCACGACGTTGCGGATGATCGCCGGCCTGGAAGATGTGTCCGACGGCGAGATGTCGATTGGCGGCCAAGTGGTGAACGCCGTTGCCCCCAAAGATCGCGGGGTCGCCATGGTGTTTCAGAACTACGCGCTCTATCCGCACATGACGGTCCGGCAGAACATGGAATTTGCGCTGCGGCCGCTCAAACTCGAGAAAGGCGAAGTGGAACGCCGCATAACCGAAACTGCGGTTCTTCTCGGTCTTGACGAACTGCTCGCCCGCAGGCCGTCGCAGCTTTCCGGCGGCCAACGCCAACGTGTCGCCATGGGCCGGGCGCTTGTTCGGACACCAGACGTTTTTCTGTTCGACGAGCCGTTGTCGAACCTTGATGCAAAATTGCGAACACAGGTGAGATTGGAGATCGGCAAACTGCACAAACGTCTCGGCACGACCATCGTTTATGTGACCCACGACCAGATCGAAGCGATGACCCTGGCCGACAAGATCGTGATCATGCGCGATGGTTATATCGAACAGACCGGAAGCCCGCAGGAGGTGTATACGCGCCCAAGAAACCGCTTTGTCGCCACCTTCATCGGCAGTCCGGCGATGAACATTGTGCCGGCCACGGTCAAAGACGGCGAACTTGCTGGTGATCATATCAGCGTTCCGATACCCGACCGATTCAGGAGCAAATTGACGGAAGGACAAGCGGTCGATTTCGGCATCCGGCCGCCCGAGATCGAACAGGTAAAATCCGAAAATGGAGCGATCGCCAAGGCGCGGGTCGAGGTCACTGAATATCTTGGCAACGAGGCGCTGCTCGATTTGCGGATCGGATCCCAGGAACTGATCGCCGAGGTACCGGCAAACCAGTGCCCTGGCGAGGACGACGAGATAAACATCCGCTTCAATCCCGAAGCGCTGCACATATTCGATGCACAGACCGGAATGTCCGTGGAGGTCTAGGAGCCTAAGATGCCTACCGAAATCATATTTCCTTCCAAGAACACGTTCGAACTTTCAGACTATCAGGACGTGCCGCTCGCCTCCGACGAGATCCGTGGCGAGACGGTGTGCACCCTGATCAGCCAGGGGACGGAGCTCGCATGGGCCGGTGGTGACGACTTTCCGATCCGCCCTGGTTACAGCGCCGTGTTCCGGGTCACCGACATCGGTGACAAGGTCGATAATGTGCAGGTCGGTGATCTGCGGTTTTGCATGGGTCATCACCGGTCCACACAACAATATGGCGTCAAATACACACTGCCCGTCCCCAAGGGCGTCGACGCAGAAACGGCTGTGATCGCGCGGCTGATGGGCGTGTCGATGACAACCCTGATGACCACCGCAGCGCGCCCCGGCGACAAGGTGATCATCACCGGCGCCGGGCCGGTTGGAATTTGCGCCGCGCATAATTTCCGTATCGGCGGATACGACGTTTCGGTTGTCGAGCCCGACGAAATGCGGCGCCGGCAGGTTGAAGCATCCGGCATCGCATCCACCTTTGCCGCAATGCCGCACGACAATCCGCACTACGCCAAGAAGGTAAGGCTGGTGGTTGACTGTTCGGGCCATGAAGCGGCAGTGCTGGACGGCTGCGATATTGTCGCCCAGGGCGGTGAAGTGGTTCTGGTCGGGGTGCCGTGGCGGAAATTCACCGACCGGTCTGCGCACGACATCATGCACTCCGTGTTCTTCAACTTTGTCCGGTTGCGTTCGGGCTGGGAATGGTCGCTGCCGATATTGTCGCGCGGCTTTGTCTGGGAAGAACTGCTCGAAGGATACAACAACGCCTCGCACGATATCTTTTCCGGATTTGACCGGGCTTTGAACTGGTTGGTTGAAGGCCGGCTGGATCTCTCCGGCCTCCGTCACGTCGAACGCCCCGATAATCCCAGTACACTCTATGAAGCGATCCAGGATCGTAGAATCAATGAACCTTTCATTGTTCTCAAGTGGGATTAAATCGACCGTGGGAATTGCCAACTGAGACGGTTAGGATGAGTCAGAAATCCTCTCTAAAGCAGTCAACAAAGTTTGTTCCGTAGGTGCTGATGCCAGATTTCTTGCCGTCATCTATCCCTTCGATGCAAGGCCCATCATTGTGGAGATTCAGGAGTAACCAATTGATGATCACAGTCGGCACTTTGCAAGGTTATTTGTCGGTGCGGTTTTGGTGGCTCTCTTAACGATACGCAAACGGGATGCCAGGGCGACCAAGGCTCGAATAATGGCCGCCGCAAAATACGAATTTGCCGAATACGGTCTTTCTGGTGCGCGTGTTGATGCCATTGCCAGTCGCGCCAAGGCGAACAAACGGATGATTTATCATTATTTCGTTAGCAAGGATCATCTCTTTCAGGCAGTGCTTGAAGAAGCCTATCTAGAGATCCGCACTGCTGAGCAAGCGCTCGATCTCGACCAGTTTTCGCCAGAGGAAGCGATGGAGAAACTGGTTCGGTTCACCTGGACCTACTACCTCGACAATCCCGAGTTCATCAGCCTAATCAATAGCGCGAATCTCCACCGCGCGAGGCATTTGGCAGGGTCAGAACGGATTCGAATTGCCAGTCGCCAGCTTGTTGAAACAATGCAAAAAATAGTTGATCGAGGCGTTCAGACGGGAAGTTTTCGATCCGGCGTCGATGTCGTCCAGCTCAGCATTACGATTGCCGCAATAGGATATTACTATCTTACAAATCGCTACACAGGTTCGATAATTTACGAGCGAGACTTTATGGATCCAGATGTTCTAGATACCCGCATCGATTTCAACATTGATACTGTAATGCGACACTTAGCTGCCTGAGAATTCAACATGAATACCATGTCCTACAAGACGATGACGATTACACTTGATGCAGCCCAGAAACTGCTTTCCTCTGCGATCTCCTTTGCGGAATCAAAAGGTTGGAACATCGCTGTTGTGGTGCTTGACCCCGCGGGATTCACAGTCGCCTCTGCGCGTATGGACGGCGTCAGTGCCGCGATCTTGGAAATTGCCACCGACAAGGCTTACACTGCTACGCTCGGAAAGTCCTCAGCAAGTTACTCAGATAGAATGAACTCCTCTCCAGAGCTCACTCTGGGTGCAGCAAACCGCCCAAGGTTTTGTGCATGGGAGGGTGGGCTACCGCTTTACCAATCTGGCATGCTTGTTGGTGCAATTGGGGTGTCAGGTGCAAGTGGACTGGAGGATGCGGAATGTGGACAGCAAGCCTGCCGTTCGGTCGGGTTCGACAATGTCAGCACTGAACAAGATTAGAACAACGCCCGCTATCGCGTGTATTGGCCTATAAACCGGTCATTCCGCTATCGGCCCCTTCTTTGCCGGTCCGCTTTGCGCCCCTTTCGGCCGTTGTCGGCCCGGGCGCAGGCGGGCTTATCTCGGTAGGGCCCTTGGGGACGATGCCAAGGGATTTTCGGCGGCTGGCTCGCCCCGCTCAACGGCTCATAACCGCTTGGTTGGGGGTTCGAGTCCCTCCGGGCCCACCATCATTCTTACGGTTTTTCAAATTTTGTTTGCCGCCGGATCGCGTGTCTGCGGATCATCATTACTCCGGAAATTAGTTGCGTGATCTCTAATATACAATTTAAAGTTGTCTTATTGTTTCGAATCGCATAATATTTGCGCGGCTAGTGGCAGTAGAATCTGCAAATTTTTGCAGGAGGATTACTCATGAAGCTGAGAACACTAATGAAGCTTGGCGTTACCGTCCTGATGGTCATTTGTGGCGCATCATTCGCTTCGGGTGACGACAAGAACTATGCCAAACAACTTGAGCTCAAAAACTGCGGTGGATACCTCATCAGCAATATTTATCTTCAGAGACTGAAGGGGGGGAATGGCGGACCATAGATGAGTTCGTTTTTACTGCTCCGCCTGACATGGGAAATGGAAAGAGTTTTTGCATCGGGTTGAACGGCGACCCTGACATCAAGTCAGGCGACCAGGTCCGGTTGAAGGCCGTTATCATGGGCGGTGATACCAAAAAATGCGACGGCACGAATTACGGTGAGTCCGACAAGAACAGACGCAAGATGCAAATGGCCGGGACAACCTTAAACAACAACGGCTGCCGAACCCTGAACTACAAAAATGCGCGTCCATCATCGGAATGCAAAGCGAATGGCACCATGCATTATGAAGGGCCGTGTTCTTGAGCCGCCGGCCGTTGACGCCTTGTACGAAGGCGCCGGCGGCTACTGACAGGAAAACATTAGACCTGGGGTGCGGTCATGCACGGGATCGGCAATAGCTCAATCAAAATGCTCACAATCGCCGTGTTGTGTTTGGGATGGACAGGCTCCCGGGCAGCTGACCTGGAGCAACCCGTACTGCCCCCGACCCCGGATCAGGCTGCAGAGAGCAAACCGGCCGTCGACGGCATCAATGCTACACTGTCTCTTGAAGTGGGGATCGATGGAGCCGATGTCGTGGGTGGCACCGGATCCGTCACATTTCCATTGGGGCATCAATTTGGTCTTCAGTTCGACGCTAGCGCAGCCAGATTCGACAATGACATTGTCGGCGTTGTCCCGGTTTTTCGTGGCGCCACGCATCTTTTCTGGCGTGATCCTTCCATGGGGATGCTGGGCGTTTTTGGCGACTACTTCCATGTTGATCTTGGCGGAGGTTTCAACTTCTTTGCCGGCGGCATTGAAGGCGCATTGTACTTCAACCAAATCACCGTTGACGGCTTCATCGGTGTTGAAGGCGGAGACACCGTGGACAGCGGTTTCTTTAATCGCGCACGGTTAGCTTACTACCCGACAGAGGACCTGGTTTTCCATATCGGGCATGCCTATGCGCTCGAAGAGCACCGTTTGCTCTATGGCGGTGAGTGGGGTTTTGCCCGCCACGGCGGCGCGGCCTCGTCCATGTTTGTTGAAGGCGAACTTGATGAAGGCGGCGACACATCAATGTTGGCCGGCTTGCGGTTCTATTTTGGCCAGCGCGAGAAGCCATTGATCCGCCGTCACCGCGAAGACGATCCAGCTGCGCTTACCGCCTCTTCCGACGATGAAAATTATGATTTCCTTGTCAAGTTCCTGCTGTTGGGTCCTTCGGGCGTGGGTGATCATTAGCCAATGGTGGGGGGGATGATGAACCAAGTTGTACGAACGAGCCTGGTGGCCCTGATGACAATCGCCCAGAGCTTCAACCTGGCTCTTGCGAGTGAACCCGGCCCGGCACCGGAACCGGGTGGACAATCGCTTCCAGCCGTGGACGGGATCAACGGCAAACTGATTTTCGGCAGGGCTGTCGATGGTACGGATTCTTACGCAATCGGAGGAGCTGTTACTTTACCCATAGGCGACGCATTTGGACTTCAGATTGACGCCGACGCCGGTCAGCTGGATGGTGTTACTCTCGGTAATATCCCGGTCTATCTTGGCGCTGCGCACCTGTTCTGGCGTAATCCGTCCAAAGGATTGGTCGGTTTCTACGGCGATTACGCCTATGTCGATCTTGCCGGCGGTTTGAAGTTCTACACCGCTGCTGTTGAAGGTGGTCTCTACCTCGATCGCTTCACCGTTGACGGCCTTGTTGGGGTAAGGGATGGCGACCTGATTGAAATCGGCTTCTATGACCGGATCCGCCTGCTCTATTATCCGCTCGATGATCTTAACATCCATGTCGGGCATTCTTATGCATTTGAAAATCACTCCTTGCTCTATGGCGCGGAGTGGGCATTTGGCTCAAAAAGTGGCGCAGCCGCATCGCTGTTTGTTGCTGGTGCGCTTGGCGAAGGAGGGGGAAGCGCCACCCTTGCAGGACTCAAATTCTATTTGGGCCACAGTGACAAATCGCTGATCAAGCGTCACCGCGAAGATGATCCGCCCGCCAGCTCGGAGACCATCCAGCTAACCTATCAAAGCCTGAGACTTCACCAACGTCCGGGGCAATGGTGATGATCAGGCACACCATCAGCTGAGGTGACAGTTCCCGACGGATCGAAATCGAGATGCAAATGAAACCGCAAACCACCACCACCGCTAAACGAGAAGCGTTGTGAGCTTGATCAAGAAACTGACAGCAACCCTTCTCGGCACGGGCCTGGCGTGTATGACCGCCGCGGCCAGTGATGCAATACTCCTGCCGGATCAGACCGCCGAGACAAAACCAGCCGTGGACGGCATCAACAGCAAACTGATTTTTGGCGGGGCTGTTGACGGCAAGGACAGCTACGCCATCGGTGGAGCGGTCACCATTCCCCTGGGCCATGCGTTCGGAATTCAGATCGACGCCGGGGCCGGCGAGTTTGACAGTTACTTTCTAGGCCACATCCCGGTTTATCTTGGCGCTGCGCACTTGTTCTGGCGTGATCCGTCAAAAGGCTTGGTCGGCATCTATGGTGATTATGTGCATGCCGACATTGCCGGAGGTCTGAACTTCTACACGGCTGCCATTGAAGGCGGTCTCTACCTCGATCGTTTCACCGTCCATGGTCTCATCGGCGCAAGGGGCGGCGACCTGGTTGATACCAGCTTCTTTGACCGGGTCCGCCTGCTCTACTACCCGCTCGACGATCTCAACATTCACATCGGGCATTCATACGCATTTGACAATCACGCCTTCCTCTACGGTGCGGAGTGGGCGTTTGGTTCAACAAGAGGTGCGGCCGCGTCGCTGTTCGTTGCCGGTGCGCTGTCGGAAGAGAGCGGAAGCAGAACCTTTGCAGGGCTTCGGTTCTACTTTGGCCAAAGTGACAAATCGCTGATCAGGCGCCACCGCGAAGATGATCCGCCCGCCACCCTGACCTCCGACTTCGATTTCGACTCGGACGTCAAATGAATTCCACCGCAAAGCCCAGGTCAATGAGGAAGATGAGATGCGAAATTCAATCAAGACGTTTACAATCGCGATATTGTGTTTGGGATCGACAGGTTCGCTGGCGGCTGAACTAGACCAACTACTAGCGCTGCCGGTGCTGAGCGCCGATAGCAAACCGGCGGTGGATGGCATCAACGCCAAAATCGCCATTCAGCACGATATCACCGGCGACGAGACGCTTGTTGCGACTGGATCAGTGGCATTTCCCATTGGCCATCAGTTCGGCTTGCAGCTCGATGGCGGCTTTGCCAATCTGGATACGGCGGCATTTGGCAGAATTCCTGTTTACGGCGCAGGCGCGCACCTGTTTTGGCGCGACCCCGATTGGGGCTTGGCGGGGTTGTATGGGAACCTGCTTCATGTGAACGATTTCGGCGGTCTCAACTATTATCGTGGTGCCGTTGAGTTCGAGCGGTATTTGGGCAGGTTCTCTTTTGAAACTATGGTGGGCCTGACCGGCGGCGATTTCATTGACGTCGAACCCTTTACACAGGCCACCTTGGCCTACTACCCGATGGACGATCTGAGGTTTGAAATCGGCCATTCATTTACAGTCAACGAGAACGCGTTCGATTTTGGGGGTGAGTGGGCGTTTGGTGCCATTCGAAGCACCGCTGCTGCCATGTATGTCAATGGCAGCGTGTTTGAAGGTGGGGGAGCCACCGCTTCCGCCGGTTTGCGCTTTTATTTCGGCCAGAACGACAAGCCCCTGATCAACAGGCATCGGGAGGATGATCCCAGGGTATACCTGTATATGTGGGGCTACATCGTTAAGCCTTTCGGGGGTCTTTTCGGTTACAGAGGATGGTTTGAAACTACATGTCTTAGAAACATCTCGCCCTTTGCGTGCAGTTGGAGACATTAGCAGGACGTCTTTTTGGTTCAGGATAGGCCGGTTCCACATCCTGAGCCAGGCCCCTTGATTTCATCCGTTCTGCACAAGCAAATTCAGCTGGCGAAATGGTTGCGGGCGTTGCCTCACGGCTGCTCGCTTCCGTTCAGCTCCTTCCTTCAAAACGGAACTGCGTGAGACTAATGAGTTGTGACCCTAGGTGCGTATATCGGGTTCTTGCCTCCCGGTTCTTTGCCTGATCTCAGCGATCTGTTCGGCGGTGTCGATGGTATTCTTCAGCGCTTCCTGTGCATCGAGGTCCATTTTTTCCGGATCAGTTTGAAGTTGTTCCAGATAGACTCTCAGTGTAGCGCCGACAGTCCCGGTGCCGGAAAGGCGGAACACGATCCTGGCGCCGCTGTCGAACCCGATGCGAATTCCCTGTTTTTCAGAACGCGAACCGTCAACGGGATCGGTGTAGGTAAAGTCATCCGCTGAAGTGACATTCCCTGCCGGGAAATTCTGGCCAACCAAACCGCCGAGTTCACCGCGCAGGTCATCCATCAGTTGTCCGGCCTTTTGCGCATCCACGGCTTCATAGTCATGGCGCGAATAGTAGTTGCGTCCAAACCTGCGCCAGTGGTTGGTCATGATCTCTGCGACCGACTGCCGGCGCGCGGCCAGAATGTTCAGCCACAGGAGCACCGCCCAAAGGCCGTCTTTTTCGCGAACGTGATCGGAACCGGTCCCGGCACTTTCTTCACCGCACAGAGTTGCACGCCCTGCATCAAGCAAATTGCCGAAAAACTTCCAGCCGGTCGGTGTTTCAAAGCAGTCGAACTCAAGCGCTGCGGCAACCCGGTCAACGGCTTGCGAGGTCGGCATGGAACGGGCCACGCCGCTCAATCCGCCGGAGTAACCGGGCGCAAGATGGGCATTCGCTGCGAGAACCGCCAAGCTGTCTGATGGCGTAACATACACGCCGCGGCCGAGGATCATGTTGCGGTCACCGTCGCCGTCGGATGCTGCTCCGAAATCCGGCGCATCGTCAGCCATCATGTGGTCGATCAGATCCTTGGCCCAGATCGGATTGGGATCCGGATGGCCGCCACCAAAATCGGGCAATGGCTCGGCATTGACGACGCTTCCTTCCGGCGCCCCGAGCCGGTGCTGCAGTATCGCCAATGCGTATGGGCCGGTGATTGCATGCATCGCGTCAAACCGGATACGGAAACCTGAAGAAAGCAGATCGGAGATGGCGCCGAAATCAAACAGTTTCTCCATCAGCGCCATATAATCTGCCACCGGATCAATGATCTCGATTTCCATGCTGCCAAGGCTGGAAGTTCCGGGGCGGGTCAGATCGATATCCTGGGATTCGATGATGTCGTAGGAGGAAATTTTGTTCGTCGCCTGGTAAATACGGTCGGTCACCGCTTCCGGCGCCGGCCCACCGTTTGGCGTGTTGAACTTTACGCCGAAATCCTCCTCAATTCCGCCCGGATTGTGGCTGGCCGACAAGATGATCCCGCCATCGGTTTTGTTGAGCCTAATGAGATTGGATGCCGCCGGCGTCGACAATAAAGCATTTGCTCCAACGATGATTTTCTCCGCACCGCCGGCAGCGGACATGCGAAGAATTACCTGGGCGGCACGGTCATTGTAATACCTGCCGTCACCTCCCAAAACCAGCGTCTTGCCGTCGATGCCGCCAATTCCGTTCCAGATCGACTGGATGAAATTTTCAAGATAATGCCGGTCCATGAATGTCCGGGTTTTCTTCCGCAATCCCGAAGTTCCGGGCTTCTGGCCTTCGATGGGTGCTGTCTCGATTGTCAGCTTTTCCATTCTATCGCTCCTATCGTCCGGTCTTCGCCATCATTTTTGCAGCGTTGGAGAGGCGCGCGTCCTTAGCCAGATCAGCGATTTTGACGGGCAGCCGCCGGCGCCAGTTCGGATATTCGTCGATGGTACCCGGCAGATTTGGCTGGTGCTCCAGACCAAGAATATCCTCGATTTGCAGCGCAACCAACCGTGATCCTGTACGGCCGAGAAACCGGCAAAGATCGCCAAATTCCGCACCTGCCGTCAGCCGATCAAACGCAGAGACATCGGCGTGCCGCCCGGTCTGAGCCTGCTGTGTTTCCAAAGCTGTCATCCGGCCGAGTTTCCCGTTCCACTCAATGTCGGCTCCTTTCCGCCAGCCGATCCAGGTGGGCAGGTCGTGGGTGGAAAACGAAGCAATGGTGGGCGGTTTGTACCCTTCTGGTTCGAGGAACGACCGGTCCGTGTTCCAATGGCGTTCGAACATTGCCACCCGGCAACCCAAAATACCGGACCTTGCAAGATCGGCGCGCAATCCTCTTGGCACATTGCCGAGATCTTCGCCGATCGCTGTGGCTCCGGCCCGATGGGCCTCTATACGGGTGACCGCAAGCATTGCTTGGCGCGGCATTCTCACATAGGCGCCCGGCAACCCGTCCGGCACCCAATAGGCCCGGTCGAAACCCAGAATGTGGTCGATCCGCAGCAAACCCGCAAAGGCCAATTGCTTGCGAAGTGTTTCGGCGAAAGGAGCAAATGCGTTCTTCTCCAGTTGCCGTGGAATGATGGGAGCGAGCCCCCAGACCTGACCGGATGACGAAAACGAATCGGGCGGCGCGCCAAGCGACATGTCACGGGCAAACAATTGCCTGTCGGTCCATGTCTCGGCACCGAAGGGGTGGGTGCCGACGGCCAAATCGAGATAAAGCCCGAGGGTCATCCCGGCCTTGCCCGCAGTTTCCGCCGCAAGGCGAAGCTGGCTTTCAGCCATCATCTGCGCCCAGCTGTGGAAACGAATTGCCTGCGGGTTCTCATTGGCAAATTGCTCGACTGCTGCAGAACCCGCATTTCGAAGTTCTGCCGGCCAGTCTTTCCAGTAGGCGCCATGACGCTCGCTGATCGCCTGATGGATTGCGAATTTGCGCAGCGCAGGACCTTCCGCGGCGATGAACCTGTCCAGAGCGGCAGAATCCTTGTCGGCTTCAAACAGCCCGCGCAATCCCGCCTCCTGAGTACCAAGCGAACTTGGGTAATCGATCAGTCCGAAATCTGCCGGCGAGGTATGACCGGTGGCGATATGGGTGGTGTTGAAGCGGCGGCGGCTTGACGGCGAGTAAGGGCTGATGGCCGCCGGATCTGCCGGAAATCCTGCGTGTACAGGATTGATTCCAAGGAATGCAGCACCGTAATGGCCGAGAATGCCTGCCGCCTCAGCCAAATCCGCATAGTCGCCAACGCCACCCGGCTTGAGGCCGTAAAGCGGCAAAGTGATGCCCCAACACCGGGGCGGGGAGGGCAGTTCATCGGGTGCACAAAGGATCGTCGTCGGCATGTCGTCGACCATCAGCGAGTGGTAGCCGACTGGCAGGTCACCCAGGTCGATTGTACCGGTGGCGGCACCATCACGGGTCTCGCCGGTCTCAAGTGTCAGCTTCCATTCGCATCCACGCAGGATCTCGAACCGGACCGGTTTGCTCGCATCAACCACCAACCAGGTGGGAATTGCCCGGCGCGACTGTGCGGATTGCAGTTCATCCAGCCGGGCCTTTGCATCCGCCTCGCTGTCGGCGCCCATGCCCATTGCCGCAAGAATGGCGCGCCGTGTCTGTCTTGGAGCGGTCCGATTGATTCCGGCGCCATCCTTGTATCGCCAGATGATGCCGGCCTCGGCACAGAGCCTGTCAAACGCACTTGTCATCCCGTTGCTTCGAGCTCAAATACCCGAACCGAATTGGCTTCGATGAAGACAGAATCCAACTGCATCTTCCGCCTTTCGAATAAGGGTTGAGCCGTGTTGACACGCGAACACCAGACTTCGCCTGGCGGTGAGTCCGGCAAACGGACGTTGATTTCTTCACCGGCGTTGAAGACAGCAAATATTGCATACTCCAACGAGGCATAAGCCGGTGTTCCCGAAGCGGTTCGCATTTCGACCGCGACCAGTTTCAGAGCCGGATCATTCCAGTCTGCCTCCGTCATCGGATTTCCATCAGCGCGGCGCCAGAACAAGTCTTCTTTTCCATCGCTCACCCGTTCGCGAGAGTGAAGAAACCGTAATTGCCGCAGGATCGGATGTTCCTTGCGGAACGCGATCATACGGGAAACAAAATCGAGAAAACCCTGATCGCCTGCCTCCCAGTCGATCCAGCTTGTTTCGTTGTCCTGGCAATAGGCGTTGTTGTTGCCGTTTTGCGAGTTGCCGAGTTCATCGCCTGCCAGGATCATGGGTGTTCCCTGACTCAGCAGCAATGTCGCCATCATGTTGCGTTTGCGGCGCGCCCGCTCGGCGCTGATTTGCGGATCGTCCGTCGGTCCCTCGACACCCATATTGTCTGTGTGGTTTTCATTGTGGCCGTCGCGACCACCTTCGCCGTTACTTTCATTGTGTTTGTGGTTGTACGAGACGATGTCTTGCAAAGTGAATCCGTCATGGGCGCTGATGAAATTTACCGACGCGGTAGCCCGCCGGCCGGAATGATCAAACTGCCGGGCCGAACCGGTCAAGCGCTCCGCGAGGCCTGCGGCGCTGCCAAGATCGCCACGCCAGAACTGCCGCACCTGGTCGCGAAACTGATCATTCCATTCCGTGAACGGTGGCGGAAAGGCGCCAAGCTGGTATCCGCCCGGCCCGACATCCCAGGGCTCGGCGATCAGCTTTACCTTTGTCAGAACAGGATCCTGCCGGATCGCATCGAAAAACGAAGCGCCACGATCAAAGCCCGCAGCGGTACGGCCAAGCGTGGCGCAAAGATCAAAGCGAAAGCCATCCACACCCATGACCTCTGTCCAATAGCGCAGACTGTCCATCACCATTCGTAAAACCATGGGATGTTCTACGTTGAGGGTGTTTCCGGTGCCGGTATCGTTGACATAATGGCGGCGGTTTTCTGCCAAACGGTAGTAACTGAGATTGTCCAGGCCCCTGAAAGAAAGGGTCGGACCCATCTCGTTGCCCTCACCGGTGTGATTGTAAACGACATCAAGAATGACCTCGATACCGGCTGAGTGCAGGCGTGCGACCATTTCGCGGAATTCAGCTATTTTGCCTTGATGAAGGTATCGCGGATCCGGCGCAAAATAACCGATCGACTGATATCCCCAATAGTTGGTCAGCCCCTGTTTGACGAGGAACCTGTCGTTGAGAAACGCGTGAACCGGCAGGAGTTCGACAGCGGTGATGCCCAATCGGTCAAAATGTTCCAGCATCGGGTCCGATGCCACCGACAAGAATGTACCGGGCATTGAAACAGACGGATGCAGCTTCGTCAGCCCTTTGACATGCGCCTCATAGATGACCGTTTCATTGGCCGGAATATGCGGTTTTGATTCATGGGTCGCGCAAGCCAAAGTTTCCGTGACAACACAACGCGGCATATATGGTGCACTGTCTGTCGTATCGAAGGAGGCGTCGGCCTGCTTCGCACCAACCTGATATCCCATCAACGCATCATTCCAAATCGGATGGCCTGTCAGGCGCCTGGCGTAAGGATCCAGAAGCAGCTTGTTGTGGTTGAAACGATATCCGGCCTCCGGCTCATATCGGCCGTATGCGCGGTACCCATAACATTGTCCGGGCTTTATACCGGAAACGTATCCGTGCCAGATATCACCGTCACGTTCCGGCAGCTGCAGTGTCGCAAACTCGTGCTCGCCATCCTCGTCAAAAAGACACAGGATAATCTGTTCGGCATGTTCGGAAAACACCGCGAAGTTGACGCCATCACCGTCAAATGTCGCACCGAGCGGGTCGGATCGCCCGGCTGTCATCGAGTAATTCTGAATCATGTGCGGTTGATAAGGTTCCGGTACAGGTTCGCATATTGACCGGCCGAAGCTGCCCAGTCGACTCGATGACGCATAGCGTTGCGCTGCAGTTTTGCCCAGACGTCTGCCTGTGCATAAAGTTCGCAAAGTTTGATCAGCGATTGCGCCAGCGCATCCGAGGTTATTGGAGCGAATTGAATTCCGGTTGCCACTCCCGCCCTCAGGCCGGCGTCATTAGCCGGAATAATCGTATCGGCAAGTCCACCGGTGTGCGCGACGAGAGGAACCGATCCGTATCGCAAACCGTAGAGTTGCGTCAGCCCGCAAGGTTCGAATCGTGACGGCACCAGAATCGCATCGCCGCCGGCGATGAGGCGGTGCGACAGCGTTTCGTCGTAGCCTATGCGGACCGCGACATTGGGGTGTTTTGCGGCGTCGGCCCAGGCCTTTTCCAGGGAGGCTTCGCCTAAGCCGAGCAGCGCCAGCGCTCCTCCCCGGTCCACCAGTGCCGGCAAGGCTTCGAGCAACAGATCCAGGCCTTTCTGTCCGGTCAGGCGGGATACAACCACGCACAGCGGACCGTCTCCGACATTCAGCTCCAATTCGCTGATGAGTGCTGCCCGGTTTTTGGCCTTGCCGCGCGGAGTCTTGTATGGCGCGGCGATCAGAGCATCGATTGCCGGATTCCATGCCTTTTCGTCGATGCCGTTGAGGATTCCGGTCAACACATCACGTCTTTGCCGGATAATTCCATCAAGTCCCATACCGAATTCAGGCGTTGCCAGTTCATTGGCGTAGGTCGGGCTGACCGTGGTCAGCGCGTCAGAATATGCCAACCCCGCCTTCAGCGCACTGATCTTTCCCCAGAACTCGAAGCCGTCAACAGTGAAACCGGTAGCCGGCAGTTTCAGTGCATTCAGGCGATTAGCGGGTGCGATACCGTGGAAAGCGATGTTGTGGATCGTCAACACAGTTCGCACAATTTGGGCAGGATTTAGTTTCTGCAGATAGACAGGTGCGAGAGCTGCCTGCCAGTCATGCAGGTGCAGAATTTCGGGCTTCCAACGGCCAATCCCCGCTGCTCCGATCTGGGCCGCCACCCAGGAGAGCGCAGCGAAACGTTCGGGATTGTCTTCGTAATCTACCCCGTTTTTGTCGACATAGATCGCTCCCGGACGATCGAACAGATGCGGCGCATCGAGGACATAGATTTCGAGACCCTCAACTTTCCCACGCTTGATCCTGGCTGGTCCGCCAAAGCAGTTCGGCACCTCCATCGCGATTTTGGCCTTGCGCCCGAGCGCATTCAGCACCGCCGGATAACCGGGCAGCAGGGTGCGCATCTCACATCCTTGGTCGATCATTGCGGCCGGAAGAGCGCCTGCGACATCCGCCAGTCCTCCGGTCTTGATCAAGGGAGCGCATTCGGACGCCACGGACAACACCTTGATCATTGGTTGGCAGCACGTTTCCGGAGCATGTCGCTGGTGATCAACGTTACGCCTGTGTCGCTGACACGAAACCATTTTTTGTCTTCTTCGGGATCTTCGCCGACAACCAAACCTTCTGGAATGACGACGCCCCTGTCGATAACAACATTGGTCAGCCGTGCCGAACGTTCGATTGTCACGTATGGCAGAACGACTGCGTGATCCAGCACCGAATAAGAATTGGAATGCACCTGCGTGAACAGAAGTGAATTTCGAACCTCGGTTCCTGATATGATGCAACCGCCGGAGACAAGGGAAGAAACAGCAGAGCCACGCCGGTCGGTCTGATCATGCACGAACTTGGCCGGCGGCACCGATTCCGAGTAGGTCCAGATCGGCCAATTTCGGTCCCAGAGGTTGAGTTCGGGCTCAAAGCCGGTCAGGTCGATATTGGCTTTCCAGAATGCGTCAATCGTGCCCACGTCACGCCAGTAGGCCGGAGACTCCGGATTATCGCGTACGCAACTTTCGGAAAAACGGTGCGCGACCGCTTTGCCGTTTTTGACAAGATACGGGATAATGTCACCGCCAAAATCGTGCTTGGAATCAGGATCTTCAGCGTCGCGTATCAACAGTTCTCGCAGCAGTTTCCAGTTGAAAACGTAAATGCCCATCGAAGCGAGCGACATTTCCGGATCATCCGGCGTTGCCGGCGGATCGGCCGGCTTTTCCAAAAAATTGGTTATGCGAAGATTGTCATCGACTGCCATGACACCAAAAGCCGAGGCTTCGGCACGCGGAACTGTCAGGCATCCGACGGTGACATCTGCTCCGCTTTCCACATGCTCGCGCAGCATCAACTCATAATCCATCTTGTAGATGTGATCGCCTGCCAGGATCAGCACATAATCGACACGGTAGCTATCGACGATATCGATATTCTGACCGACTGCATCGGCCGTGCCGAGATACCACTTGTTCTCGGCGACCCGTTGTGAGGCGGGGAGGATGTCGAGATATTCGTTCCGTTCGGCACGAAAGAAGTTCCAGCCGCGCTGGCAATGGCGGATCAGTGAATGTGCTTTGTATTGCGTAGCGATCGCCATTTTGCGAATTCCGGAGTTCAATGCATTGGAAAGCGCGAAGTCGATGATCCGGGACTTGCCGCCGAAGTACACTGCGGGTTTGGCGCGCTTGTCGGTCAGTTCCTTCAGGCGGCTGCCGCGGCCTCCCGCCAGCACAAATGCCATGGATCGCGACGTAAGCCTGCGGCTGTTGTTCTCGCTCATACTTCTTCCTCCATGTCCCCTATCCATCTTGGATCAGGATCAGCGTTGACAGTGGCGGCAGCACCAGGCGCGCCGAGGCCGGCTGGCCGTGATGCGGTTCTTTGCCGGCAGTGACAGAACCGTTGTTTCCTCTGTTCTCCCCGCCATAAATCGCTGCATCGGTATTGATCGCCTCCCGCCAGGTGCCGGCCACCGGCAAGCCACACAGCCAGTTGGTGCGCTCGACGGGAGTGAAATTGCAGATCACCACAGCCGGCTTGTCCGCTTTTCCTCCCCGGCGGATAAATGCGTAGATGGATTGTTCGGCGTTGTCGGCATCAATCCACTCAAATCCCTCTGCCTCGCAATCCTTCACATGCAAAGCAGGCGTGCTGCGATAGACTGTGTTCAGATCCCGAACGAGGCGCTGCACTCCGCGGTTTGGTTTACGCTCCGCCGCGTTCCAGTCGAGCTGCGAGTCATGGTTCCATTCCGCCTGCTGGGCAAACTCACAACCCATAAACAGCAGCTTCTTGCCGGGGTGGCTCCACATGAAGCCGTAGAAGGCCCGCAGATTGGCAAATTTGTCGATATCGCTGCCGGGCATTCGGGCGATCATCGACCCTTTGCCATGCACGACTTCGTCGTGACTTATCGGAAGTATGAAGTTTTCCGAAAAGGCGTAGTTCAATCCGAAGGTCATCTGGTGATGGTGATATTTGCGGTACACCGGATCACGGCCGATATAATCCAGGCAATCGTTCATCCAGCCCATGTTCCACTTGTAACCGAATCCAAGGCCGCCACTATCAACCGGTTGAGACACTTTGGGAAAAGAAGTCGATTCCTCCGCTATGGTCATGATGCCTGGCATTTCGCCATAAACGGTTTTGTTGGTTCGTTTGAGAAGTTCGATCGCCTCGAGATTCTCGCGACCGCCGTCCTTGTTCGGGATCCAGGCTCCTTCCGAGCGGCTGTAGTCGCGGTACAACATTGAGGCGACCGCATCCACACGCAATCCGTCGACGTGGTATTCTTCCAACCAGTACAGCGCGTTGGCGACCAGGAAATTGGAAACCTCGGTGCGGCCGTAATTGTAGATGAATGTGTTCCAGTCCGGATGGAAACCTTCTCTCGGGTCCTCGTGCTCGTAGAGCGCTGTCCCGTCGAAACGGCCTAGGCCATGCTCATCGGTTGGAAAATGCGCCGGCACCCAGTCCAAAATGACGCCAAGCCCCTTTTTGTGAGCCGCATCAACGAGATCGCGAAACTCGTGCGGCGGTCCGTGGCGGATTGTCGGTGCGAAAAGACCGGTCGGCTGGTAACCCCAGGAGCCGTCAAACGGGTGCTCGCTTATCGGAAGAAATTCGATATGCGTAAATCCCATATCGTGAACATAGTTTACCAGCTCCGTGGCCGCCTCGCGGTAAGACAATGAACGATTGCCCTCGTCGGTTATTCTCCTCCACGAGCCAAGATGAACCTCATAAATCGAAATTGGTGCAGTTCGTCCATTGGGCCCCTGCCGGGTTTTCATCCACTTATCGTCATGCCAGCCGTAACCCTTGATATCGCGAACGATAGAGGCATTGTCCGGAGGGTGCTGCGAGCCAAATCCGACCGGATCGGCCTTGAGCGGCAGGACAGATCCATCGGCGCCGACAATTTCGTATTTGTAAGCGGTCCCTTCCGCGAGCGCCGGCAAGAATATTTCCCACACGCCGATTGAACCACGCCGCCGCATAACATGGCACCTGCCATCCCAACCATTGAAATCGCCGACAATCGACACGCGTTTGGCGTTCGGCGCCCAAACAGCAAAGTGGCAGCCAGCGACTCCTTCATGCACGATTGTGTGTGCACCAAGAACTGTCCAAATTCGCTTGTGGGTACCCTCGGCCAGCAAATGTTCGTCCAATTCGCCGAGCACTGGCCCGAACCGGTATGGATCTTCGTAGTCGCGAATTTCCCCATCCGGCCCGATCGACCGGAGTTGATAGGCAGCGGATGCAGGTATCTTGCCAGCAAACACGCCCGGCGCTTCGGAGATGGCGTTCAACGGGAATTCTTTGCCTTCAACGACCGCAAAGAGCTTCTCGGCGTCGGGGTCAAATGCAGTTACGCAGGTCGAATCATCGTGAGCGTGAGGACCCAGTACCGAAAACGGATCACTGTGGCTGCCGTTGGCAAGGCTGATCGCTACCTCAACCGATAGGATTTCGCTCTGTCCGGATTCGGCTACCGCAGACATGTTTCAAAGGTACCTGATTGCAGTCCGAATACAATCATTTCGGTTCCGCCTGTCTGGCAAGTGCAGATTTCGCATCCCAGATCTGATCCATGTAACTGAGGATTGCCCTGTCTGATGAGAACCAGCCGGTTCGCGCAGTGTTCAGCGCAGCCATTCTTGCCCAGTTTTCAGGGTCGAGATAAAGTGTGTCAATCCGACGTTGAGCTTGCCAATAGTCGGCAAAATCCGAAGCGACCAGAAAATAGTCTGCATTGACCAAGTCGTTTGTAATGCGCTGAAACCTGTCAGGCGCGTCAGGTGAGAATACGCCATTGCGAATATCATCGATGGCGCCCGCCAGGCGTGGACAATCTGCGATTGCCTGCCCGGCGTGACGATCGATCAGTCTGCGTTCCTCAGCTTCGGCGGCGTTCATGCCGAACAGGATGAAATTCTCCGCGCCGACGCGATCGCGGATTTCGACGTTTGCACCGTCAAGCGTGCCAATGGTCAGCGCGCCATTGAGCGCAAGTTTCATGTTGCCGGTGCCTGACGCCTCTTTGCCCGCCGTTGAAATCTGCTCCGACAGATCGGCAGCAGGTATCAATTTCTCGGCCAGCGAAACGTTGTAGTTGGGAACGAAGATGACCTTGAGAGTGCGGTTTGTCACCGGGTCGGCATTGATGACATTGGCCACGCTGTTGATCAGATGAATGATCTCCTTGGCCATGACATAGCCGGGTGCGGCCTTGC
>JBFOMG010000034.1:0-72873 GCA_040830725.1 Rhizobiaceae bacterium | reverse complement strand
GGTGGACATCAACAGTGAACGGCAGACATTTCGCAATCTCGAACTGATTCTGGGCGGGGCCAAGTTTACCGGCGAAGTTGATCATTTCAGCCAATCCGGCGCCAAGCCGGCGATGTTGCTGCGGCTGGACGGCGGCGCACTGGACGTGGACGGACTGGCGGCATTTGCTTCCATTTTTGTCAATGATGCAGGCGCGGCGCGGTTTGCCGACCACGACCTTGACCTGGTCATCAAGGCCGGTCCGGTATCGGTTGCGGGGCTGACGGCGGGAAGACTGGACACCGCTTTGCGGCTGAAGGACGGGTTGCTCGATATCGACCGGTTTTCGGTCCAGGACCTCGCTGGCGCGACGATTGGCGCGACGGGAAAACTGAAGCATTTTCCTGCAAGTCCGACCGGCAATCTCGATGCTTCGATCGTGTCGGTGGACCTGTTGCCGCTGGTCGAACTCTTGACGTCGAGTTATCCGCAAAACGGTGTGATTGCCGGATTGGCGGAGCGCGGACGGGCCTTTCCCGAATTGCTGACAGACACACGGATCGATCTGGTAGCCAGCGCAGCAACGAATGACGATGATTCGCACGGCCTGGCGATCAGCGCACACGGACAAAGCGGCGGCGGACGCTTCTCGGCATCGATCTCGGCCACTGCGAGGAACAACCAGCTCGAAGGACCGCTGTCGCTGACGCTGACCATGAACAACGATGACGCCGCGCCGATCTATGCAGCTTACGGTCTGCCCGCCTATCCGTTGCGGCTGACCGGCCCGGCGGAGACAAGCCTCGTTCTGGCTGGCGAAATGGGAAGCCTGTTCGAGACAAAGCTGCAGCTGCGCGGCGAGGGCAGCGAAGCCAATTTTGAAGGCTGGGCCGGCGTCGTCGATGGTGAGTGGCAGGCCACGGGAAACGCCAATATCCGTTCAAGCGACATTGAGCCGTGGTTGGCGACAGCCGGTGTCGCATTGCCCGGATTCGGAAACGGAATGCCTGCAAACGTCACTGCGGTCATCGATCACAGCGGCACATCGCTTCACGTCGCCGAACTTGCAGGTCAGATCAATGACAGTCCTGTCGTGGGCGACGTGTTCGCCAGATTTCAGGGTGAAAAGCCTGCCATATCGGGTTCGATTTCGTTGCCATCGGCCGACCTGGCGCCGGTCGGGACATTGCTTCTCGGTGAGCAGTCGCTTCAATTCGGCCCGGAAGGCGGGCCCGCATCAAAACCGTTCGTTGCCACCTCACACCTTCCTGTTGCTGCCAAGCTGGACCTGGCTGTTTCTGAACTCGCATTCGGACTGAGCGAACCGTTGCAGCAGGCGCGGTTGAAATTGGACCTGGACGATGAGGGCGTGCGCATTTCCGATCTGGAAGCGGAATACCGAGGCGGCAGGATTTCGGGGCTGGCGGAGCTGAAAAAGAGCGGCGGCACGGCGCTGTTTTCAACACAATTCCGCTATCAGGGCGTCCTGGTTTCGGATTTGGTGCAAACCACCAATGTGGGCGGAAAAGCAGCATTGAGCGCCAACCTGACGGCGAGCGGCAAATCCTTTGCCGGGTTGCTCTCGTCATTGTCGGGATCGGGATCGATGGTTCTGGAGGAATTGTCGGTTCCCGGCACAAACCCTGATGTGTTTGCGCAACTTGTCGATGCCGCTGACAAAATCGGCAAGGATATCGATGCGGACGATGTTTCGGGATTTGGACCGCCGCTTGTCGCGTCGGGACCGTTTGAAACCGATGCGGCCGAGTTCACCTTCGTGCTGGCGGGCGGTGTGCTGCGGACGCCGGCGGTGATTTTCGAGAACGCCAACGCCCGGATGCAGGCCGAGATCAATGCCGATTTCAATCGATGGCGGGCGTCGGCGGAGGCTGAAATTACCTATGACCCGGGCCGGGAAGCGGTTGTGGGCGCCACACCGGCAGTTTTTGTAAATTCTTCGGGCCCGATCGGAGCGATGACGGCGAGCTACGATACCGGCCCGCTGGCCCAGTTTCTGACCCAGAGAGCGCTCGAGCTTGAGCAGTTCAGGGTGGAATCACTGCAGGCTGGTTTGCTGGAAAAGCAGCGGTTGCGCCGTGAGGTCCGGTATTATGCGAGCCTGGAGCGAAAGCGCCGGGAGGAAGAAGAGGCGAGGCTGCAGGCAAACCAGGATGGCGAGGCAGGGGGTGCCGACGGTTCGATCCCAAACCCGAATCCCGAGCTGCAAGAGGAGCCTGAGGCGCTGGAAGATGCGGTGCGGCGTATTCTGGACGAGGAAGCGAAAAAACGCACTGACGACGATGCGCGGCTGGATGATGGCAACGGCCGAATATTGGCCGCGCCGCAAATCACTGAGACGATAATCGTTGACCAATTTCCTGTGCCCGCCGAGACGCAGACAACACTCCCGGTCGTTGACGCGGAAGATGCGCTGGTACAGACAGAACCCCAGCCTGCCGACCGTGCAATTGATACCCTGCTCAACGACGGGCTGACAATCGACGAGTATTTGCGCTCAATTGATCGCTAACCGTCTCGCTGGTTTTCAGTCTTGGCGAGAATCGGGCAGTTGCCCTTTCAGTTCCCGCAGCACGAACAACCTGATGGCTGAGGAGAGATTGGATTCTGGCGGCCGGTTTTCGTCAATCGCCGCGATCAGCGACGCCAGAGACTGACCTGACCTACCGGCAATCATCCGGAGCTCGGCAAAAAACTCATCCTCAACCGAGAAGCTGGTCCGGTGGCCGCGAATTGAAACCGATCTTTTGCGAACGCCGCTCAAGGCTATTTGTTTTTGCGAAATGCATCCAGAGAGACGACTTCCGCACCCGTCGCATCTTCGGTGTCTTCCTCAGGTTCCTGATCCTTGGCCGGTTTCGGCTTGGTCTTCTTGGCGGACGAAGATTTTTTGGCCTTCTGCTTCGGAGCCGCGGGCTTTTCCGATTTTGCCGGTGCAATCTCGGCAACTTCACCGTCGGAAGATTGTGTTTCTTCTTCCTGGCTGACGTCGAATTCCAGTTCGAAGTTGACCGACGGATCGTAAAATCCGCGCACCGCCGAAAACGGCACGACCAGCTTTTCGGGAACGTCGGAGAAGGACAGGCCGACCTCAAAATGGGTATCGCTGACTTTCAGGTCCCAATATTGATACTGCAGCACAATCGTCATCTGCTCGGGATAGCGTTCGTGCAGCCGGCTGGAAATGCGCACACCCGGCGCGTTGGTCAAAAAGGTGATGAAGAAATGGTGTTCGCCGGGCAGGCCCGTCTTGGCGACTTCGCCAATGACCTTGCGCATGACACCGCGCAGCGCCTCCTGGGCGAGAATGTCGTAGCGTATCTGATCGTCCGCCATGGCCGCACCGGGTACAAATGTTGATACCCAAGCTGTAATCAAGCTTGGCGCGCAGGTAAACCGTCAAGTGAATGTTTGAGGGCGATCAGGACCGGTTTTCGTCTTCTTTTGTCGTTGATTGGTGGAGGCTTCTGTTGCCAGGTGCCTCCGGACCCCGCCTAACCGAGCATACCGGTCAGGAGTTCATTGAAGCTGTCGCACTGCATTAAGCAGCGAGACGTGCCTCTGCATAGTTGTCGTTTGCAACTATAAAAGTAGCCCGATAACGGTGGTACAATGCCGGGCAAAAGCGCGATCTTTACACCCTCGTCGATCCTGTTTCGCCCCCATCAGAAACCGCCCTTTGACCGGCGGTTCGTGGTGGAGGCGCCGGGTACCGCCCCCGGGTCCGAATGGTTTATTGCATCGGCCATTTATCGCCATAGTCAGACAGGCTGACCTCCCGAATATAGGTGTGGGAAGGTGAAATTGAAAGATGAAAGTGATTGCGGGGCGGTCACTTGACAGAATTTGCTAATGCAAGCCAATTTTAGCGGGGTTGGGACAGTTGCTGCAGGGCACGTGGGGTTTGGATGTCAGACTATCTTGCCGATGTCAGGCGATACGACGCGCTGGCGGACGAAGAAATCGTCGAGAAAATCGTCAAACACCTGGGAATTGCGCTCAGAAACCGCGATTCATCACTGGTTTCGTGTTCCGATGAAAAGGAACGGGGAACGGTGAGAACCAGCTGGTGCGGCAAGAAGCTGGGCGTTGATAACGAATCGGTGTGCGACACCGTCATTGAACGGGTGTGCAGGACCATGTCCAGGGACCGGAACAAACAGCGGGTGACGTTTTACTATCTTGTCGCCAAGCATCTGGGGAAATTGGGGGATTTGTGATTTTTGGCGGAAACGCGCAAAAATTCGCTCACTGTGAAAATTCGCAACCAGCACGATTTTCTGTTCAGTTAACAAAGAGCCCCTATGATCGGCCGCCAAGTGGAGTAAAGTCCATCGAACCAGCGAATCGCCTCAGCCCATGCGCCAATATCTCGATCTTCTTTCCCATGTGCTTGAAAACGGTGTCGACCGGGGTGACCGGACCGGCACGGGTACGCGGTCCGTGTTCGGGCATCAGGCGCGTTACGACCTCGATAACGGTTTTCCGGTTCTGACGACCAAAAAACTGCATCTGAAGTCGATCATTCACGAACTTTTGTGGTTTCTCGCCGGCGACACCAATATCGGCTATCTGAAACAGCATGGCGTGAGGATTTGGGATGAATGGGCCGACGAGAATGGTGATCTTGGCCCGGTTTACGGTGCGCAGTGGCGGTCGTGGCCGAAACCGGATGGCGGAACGATCGATCAGATTGCCAATCTGGTCGAGCAGATCAAAACCAATCCGCAGTCACGGCGATTGATCGTCACGGCCTGGAACCCGGTGGAAGTGGACGAGATGGCATTGCCGCCGTGCCACTGCCTGTTCCAGTTCTACGTCTCAGATGACCGGCTTTCCTGTCAGCTCTACCAGCGCTCGGCAGACATTTTCCTCGGTGTACCGTTCAATATCGCGTCCTATTCGCTGCTGACCATGATGATTGCCCAGGTGACAGGGCTGAAACCGGGTGAATTCATCCACACGCTTGGCGATGCGCATCTCTATCACAACCACTTCGAGCAGGCACGCGAGCAGCTGACCCGCACACCGAAGACGCTGCCCTATATGCGTATCGACCCGAACGTCACGGACCTGTTTTCGTTTACATTTGAAGACTTTAGCCTTGAGAATTACGAGGCTGATTCAACCATCCGGGCACCGATTGCCGTATGAGCGACCCGCTCCCCGTCGCAATCGTCGTTGCAATTTCGGAAAACGGCGTCATTGGCAAGGACGACTGGATGCCGTGGCGTCTGTCGACCGATATGAAGCGTTTCAAGGCGCTGACAATGGGCAATCCTGTCATCATGGGACGCAAGACGTTTGAGAGTATCGGCAAACCGCTGCCGGGACGGCTGAATATCGTGATCACCCGGAACAGCGAATGGCGGGCAGGCGGTGTTGCAACAGCCAATTCGCTGCAAGAGGCAATTGAATTGGCCCGCGGGAAAGCGGAAAATGCACGGGAAATCTGTATTGCTGGCGGTGGGCAGATTTATTCCGAAGCGCTGCCAATTGCTGACCGGATGCATGTGACGCATGTGCTGGCCGAAATCGATGGCGACACGCATTTTCCGGCGATCGATCCGGCGATTTGGCGCTCCGTTTCGTCACAAGAGGTTGCTACCGGCGAAAAGGACAGCCATCCCACGCGCTATGTCGTCTATGAACGGACGAACAGGACGGGCTAACGATTGCCCGCAAAAAGCCGCGAAAATACTGCATATCAGTATAATCGCGCGTTGAAAGCGGTGGGCCGCATCCCTATAACCTCCCTGAATCGCCGCATTTTGCGGCGCGCGTAAAACGCTTGAAAGGAAATCCATGCCCTGGAGCAATCAGAGCGGTGGCGGAGATGGCGGCGGCCCATGGGGCGGCGGCGGTAGCAATGGCAGCGGTGGCGGCCCCTGGGGGCAGGGTCCAAGCGGCGGCAGGCCGCAAGGCTCACCACCGGATTTGGAAGACATTATCCGCAAGGGACAGGACCGGCTGAAAAACGCCATTCCCGGCGGTGGCGGTTTCAATCCCCTGTTTCTCGGTCTGCTGGTGGCCGGAGCGATGGTTTTGTGGGGTTTCAAGGCCGTCTACACGGTGCAGCCGGACGAGCTGGGCGTCGAACTGCGATTCGGCAAGCCCAAGGAAGAGGTTTCGGCGCCAGGGCTGCATTTCCACTGGTGGCCGCTGGAGACGGTAGAGAAAGTCAACACAGCGGAAAAACTGCTCACTATCGGCGGTGGCAGCCGCAACAGCGGCGGTTCTTCGGGATTGATGCTGTCGGGTGACCAGAACATTGTCGATGTGCAGTTTTCTGTCGCCTATCAGGTCAGCGATCCGCAGGCCAACCTGTTCAACGTCTCCGATCCCGATGACATGGTGCGACAGGTTGCCGAAAGCGCCATGCGCGAAGTGGTCGGGCGCCGACGGGCGCAGGAAGTGTTCCGCGATGACCGCGCAGGTATAGCCGAAGGCGTTCGCGGCATCATCCAGACGACTATCGATGAATACGGTGCTGGTCTTTCGGTGAATGCGATTTCGATCGAAGATGCTGCACCGCCACGCGAAGTGGCTGATGCGTTTGATGAAGTGCAGCGCGCCGAGCAGGACGAAGACCGGTTTGTTGAAGAAGCCAACCAGTATTCGAACCAGAAACTTGGTCAGGCACGCGGTGAAGCGGCGCAGATTCGCGAAGATGCGGCAGCTTACAAGAACCGCATCGTGCAGGAGGCGGAAGGTGAGGCGCAGCGCTTTATCTCGGTTTACACCGAGTATGCCAAGGCGCCTGAAGTCACCCGCAAACGTATCTTCCTGGAGACGATGGAACAGGTGTTGAAGGATTCAAACAAAGTGATCCTGGAACAGGGTGGCGGAACAGGCGTTGTTCCCTACCTGCCGCTGCCTGAGATCAACAAGCGCCGTGATGGAGGCACAAACTGATGGCAAACCGTCTCCCGATTATTGCCGTTTTTGGCGCAATTATCATAGCGCTGCTTTACGGCTCGATTTTTGTTGTCAACGAGCGCCAGCAGGCGATCGTCCTGCGATTTGGTGAAATTGTTGATGTAAAAGCGGAACCTGGTCTCTATTTCAAACTTCCATTCGCCTTTCTCGAAGCGGACAATGTGCAGTTGATCGAGGACCGCATCCTGCGATTTGACCTGGATGACATCCGTGTTCAGGTCTCGGGCGGCAAGTTCTATGAGGTTGATGCGTTTATCGCTTACCGGATCGAGGATCCGCGGCGCTTCCGGCAAGCTGTGTCCGGTCAGGTGAACCTGGCCGAACAGCGGCTGCGGACGCGCCTGGACGCTGCATTGCGCGGCGTCTACGGTCTGCGCGGATTTGAAGCTGCGCTGTCGGCGGAGCGAAGCGCGATGATGCGCGAGGTGGCTGATCTGCTGCGTCCGGATGCCATTTCACTCGGTTTGAAGATTGAGGATGTGCGTATCCGGCGCACCGACCTGACAGCGGAGGTCTCGCAACAGACCTATGACCGCATGAAGGCGGAGCGTCTGGCTGAAGCGGAGCGCCTTCGTGCGCGTGGCCGCGAGGCGGCGCAGCGCATCCGGGCGCGGGCTGACCGCGAAGTGGTCGAAATCATTGCCGAGGCGCGAAAGGAATCTGAAATCCTTCGCGGTGAAGGCGAGGGCGAGCGCAACGCGATATTTGCCAATGCGTTCGGGCGCGACCCGGAATTTTTCGATTTTTACCGGTCGATGATTGCCTATGGTCAGGCGCTGCTCGATTCCGACACAACGATGGTGTTGTCGCCGAATTCCGAGTTCTTCCGCTTCTTTTCTGATGCGGCGGGTGTGGAATCGCAATCCGGCAGCGGACTGCCGGGCGTGACGGCTTCCGAGTAGGGTAAAAGCAACGGTGGCCGATTTCATTGCAGCAATCGGCCTCGTTCTCGTCATTGAAGGCATTTTCTACGGCGGCTTTCCGCGCTTTGCCAAACGGATGGCCGCCGAAGCTTCAAATACGCCGGAAGAATTTCTGCGCATCGCCGGACTGGTCGCGATCGCAGTCGGGGTGGCGGTTGTCTGGATGGTGCGCGGGTAACGCGATATTCAGCGAATGCTACCACCAACCCTCTGGCGAAAGAAACCACAGTGCCTTAATTGTTGCGCACTGATCGTGAATCATGACGGCGATGCGCAGGTTCGCCATTTGGGAGGCTACAAGATGTTTCGAAGCAACGCAGGTTCCAGCAACTTTCGCGCTGGTCGTTTGTTGTCGGTTTTCGCAGCAACCGCGTTGGCATTCAGCATCGTAGCGTCACCACCGGTGGCAAACGATGCCCGGGCGCAAAATGCCGGTCCTGCTTCGGTTGCCGATCTTGCCGAAGGGCTTCTGGACGCGGTGGTAAACATCTCGACGTCGCAGAAAGTTGCCGGAGGCGGCAACAACGATTCGGTGCCCATGCCGCGCCTGCCCGAAGGCTCGCCGTTTCAGGATTTCTTCGACGAGTTTTTCAAGGACCGCGAAGGTGGAAACCGCCAATCGCCGCGAAGGGTTCAGTCGCTTGGATCCGGATTCGTGATCGATGCCGCAGAGGGGATCGTGGTTACGAACAATCATGTGATCGCCGACGCCGATGAGATTGAAGTCAACTTTTCGGATGGCGAGAAGCTGGTCGCCGAATTGATAGGAACGGACCCGAAGACCGACATTGCCGTACTGAAGATCGATCCTGAAAAGAGAAGTCTGACGGAAGTGCCGTTTGGCGATTCCGACCAGATGCGGATTGGTGACTGGGTTATGGCGATCGGCAATCCGTTCGGCCTTGGCGGGACTGTGACCGTGGGCATCATCTCGGCGCGCAATCGCGATATCAATGCGGGTCCCTACGATGATTTCATCCAGACGGATGCATCCATCAACCGGGGAAATTCCGGTGGACCGCTGTTCAACATGAACGGCGAAGTCATCGGCATCAATACGGCGATCATTTCACCGTCCGGCGGCTCCATCGGCATCGGTTTTTCGATTCCGTCGGAACTTGCGCTTGGTGTGATCGATCAATTGCGCGAATTTGGCGAAACCCGCCGCGGCTGGCTCGGCGTCCGCATTCAGCCGGTGACGCCGGATATCGCCGAAAGCCTTGGCATGGATGAAGCCAAAGGTGCCCTTGTGGCCGGCGTGATCAAGGGCGGGCCCGTCGACAATGGCACCGTTCAGCCGGGCGATGTCATCATCAAGTTTGATGGACGCGATATCGACGACATGCGGGATTTGCCGCGGGTCGTTGCGGAAAGTCCGGTCGGCAAGGAAGTGGAGGTCGTCATCGTCCGAAAGGGTGAAGAGCAGACTGTCATGGTAACGCTGGGCCGGTTGGAAGACGGCGAGAAAATGGCCGACGCGGGCGGTGGTTCGGAAAACAAGGAAGAAGTTGCCTCAGCGCAGGTTCTCGGCATGACCATTGCCGAACTTGACGACGACGCGCGTGGCAAGTTTGAGATTTCGCCGGAGGTCTCCGGTGTCGTGATAACCGAAGTCGAGGAGAATTCGGCCGCTGCCGAAAAAGGTGTGCAAGCGGGTGATGTGATTGTCGAGATTGCCCAGGACTCTGTGGCAAAGCCGGAAGATGTTGTGGCGCGGATCGACGAGTTGAAGGATCAGGGCCGAAAGAACGCGCTACTGATGCTGTCTTCGAAAACCGGCGAGCTCAGGTTTGTGACGCTCAGGATGAAGTGACAAAATCCTGCCATTCGCCGCGAGTGATCTTGTAGACGGCGTGGCGGCGCAGATGCGCAAACTCTGCGTCAATTCCCGGCATGTCGAAATCAAGTTCCGGCGTCGCGGTCATTCCGATACGCTTCATAACGGCTGTTGAGGCGGTGTTGGCGGGAACCGCAAAGGCGACGATCTCGCTCAGGCCGAGATCGCTGAAACCGTGATCAAGCAGGGCGGCGGCGGCTTCGCTCGCATAGCCGTTTCCCCAATAGGCCGGCAGAAATCTCCAGCCAATTTCAACTGCCGGTGTGAATGAAGCCTCGAATTTCACTTCTGCCAATCCGGTAAATCCGACAACTTTTCCTTCCTGTTTCAGTTCAGCGGCGCACCATGTGATACCGCCTTTGGCAACGGTTGCGGCAATATTTTTGAACATCTCAAGCGACTGGGCGCGGCTGCGCCGGAACGGAAAAAAGTGCATCACCGTTTCATCGGAGTTCAGGCTGTGGAAAGCGTCGAGATCGTCAGCCTGCCAGTGGCGGAGGATCAACCGGTCCGTTTCGATTGTTTTGCCCGCTTTCATTTCACGAACTCATTTTGGTGATACCCCTGCATGTAAAGCAGGGCTGTCAGGTCGCCGTGGTCGATCCGGTGCTGCGCGGCGGCAGCGACCGCCGGTTTTGCGTGCACTGCCACGCCGGTTCCGGCAAGCGCCAGCATGTCCAAATCGTTGGCGCCGTCGCCAACGGCGATCACGTCGTCGTCGGAAAGTCCGTGCGCCGCTGAAATCTCGCTAAGTGCCGCGACCTTTGCTTTACGGCCGAGGATCGGTTCGCCGACCTTGCCGGTCAGGACGCCGTCTTTTTCCAGAAGCGTATTGGCCCGGTTTTCATCAAATCCGAGCATTGCGCCGATTCTGGCTGTGAATGCGGTGAAACCGCCAGACACTAGTGCCGCATAGCCTCCGTGGTGTTTCATCGTTGCGACAAGCTCGCGCCCACCCGGAGCAAGGGTGATGCGGGTTTTGATTACCTCTTCAATCATCCCGACGGGTAGGTTTTTCAAAAGCGCCACCCGTTCGCGCAGAGCCGGTTCGAACTCGATCTCGCCGTTCATCGCCCGCGCGGTTATCGCGGCAACCTGGTCCTTGATGCCAATCGCGCCGGCCAGTTCATCGATGCATTCCTGTTCGATCATGGTGGAATCCATGTCGGCGAGCAGTATCTTTCTGCGGCGGCTTTCCCGCGGCTGGACGATGACGTCCACCGGTTGATCTGCCAAAACCTGCCGGCAACTGTCTGCCACGGCATCGCCGTTTGTGGGGCCGTCCACGATGAGCTCGCAAGCAATTTGCGGGGCTAGCCAGTTTTTGGAAGTTGTGCCAAGCGTTGCTGCAACGCGCTCCGCCAAGCCCTGGCTCAGACAAGGATTGGCCGGATTGGCGATAAGGGTAGCAACCAGGGACATCGGAACCGACCGGGTGGCAATGGGAATGAATTCGAAGCAGCGAGCGGTTCTGATAGCGGGACCAACGGCCTGCGGCAAGTCCGGCCTGGCGCTGCGCATTGCCGAGCGGGAAGGCGGCGTGATCATCAACACGGATTCCATGCAGATCTATTCCGTACTCGACGTGTTGACCGCCAGACCGCAAGCCGAAGAGCTGAAACGCGCCCCGCACTTTCTGTACGGTTATGTCGACCCCGGTCAGCCATATTCGACCGGCGCCTGGCTTTCGGATGTCCGCGAACTGACGGGCAAAGCAGGGCTTTCGGGAAAAACACTGATATTTGTTGGCGGTACTGGATTGTATTTCCGCGCCCTGTTGGGCGGACTGTCGCAAATGCCTGAAATCCCTGATCCGGTGCGGCAGCGCTGGCGCTACCGTCTCGCCGAGGAAGGCGCATCAAAGTTGCACCGCGTTCTCAGGGCCAGTGATCCCGAGGCGGCGATGACAATCAAACCCGCCGACGGTCAGCGTATCGTTCGCGCATTGGAAGTGATTGAGGTCTCTGGGCGCTCTATCTTGCACTGGCAATCTGTCAAAGGCAGCCCGGCGATCGATGCTCAATATGCCGACAAATACGTCATCGAACCGGACCGGACTGAACTTGACCGAGTGATTGCGGCCCGGCTCGACCGGATGTTGGAGGCCGGCGCCTTACAAGAAGTGAAAGCCCTGCTCGCACTAGAACTCGATGAAAGTCTTCCCGCAATGAAAGCAATCGGTGTGCGGGAGTTTCGCCAAGTGCTTGAGGGTTCGCTATCCCTGGACAAGGCAAAGGAATTGGTCAGGATCGCAACCCGGCAATATGCAAAGCGCCAATCCACCTGGTTTCGAAACCAGTGTGGCGATGATTGGCGGCGAATTCCCGCCGACTTCGAGACCATTTGATCGAAGTTCGTTGTTTTGTCGGGAAACTTGCCTGCTTGCCGTTGGCTTCGATGACAGCCGATCCGTGTTTTCCGGCAGCCATTGCAAGCCTTGGTCATCGCAGAATCGTGCTCTGAAAACCGGCCTTTTCGCACACCCTGAAAACCTAAACGGGTTCGTTAACCCTATGTAAGCTTCGCAATGTAATAAGAGAACAAGTGGTCGTTCCGGGGGTCCCCTTGAAGTTTCACAAGGCGGAAGTTGCGTTCTTTGTATTCATGGCACTGCTGGCCCTGGCGGCCGCCGTGCTGATTGGCTCCCTGTATCGTGACGACATGATCGCCAGCGGTGGGGTGCTCGGTCAAATCCTTCGATATTGGCCCGACCTCAAATCTTCGGTTCTGTTTTCGTGTATCCTGCTGGCGGCCGATGTTTTCTTCGGCATCTTTTTCATCTATCCGCAAATCCGCACGACGGCTCAGGAAGAAGTGAAATTGCGGGCGATGACCGAATCCCTGAGTGCCAGGTCGGTGACGCTTGAGCAGGCAGCGCTGACAGATTCGCTAACCGGTATGCAAAACCGGCGCTATTTCGACGATGCGCTGACAGAGTATATCGACGAGTTCCGCAAGATCGACAAACCGATCGGAATGATGATCCTCGATCTTGATCACTTCAAGAGCGTCAATGACACCCATGGCCACGATGTTGGGGACGAAGTTTTGCGATCGGTTGCCAACTGCCTGAAGGACTTTACCCGCTATCACGATGTGGTAGCCCGTTTGGGTGGTGAGGAATTTGCCGTTGTCGTTCCGAACATGGATCAGGAACATCTTTGGAAATTTGCCGAACGGATACGCAAGGCGGTCTCCGGGCTGGTTATCAATACCGAAAATGTGCGTTTGAAAGTTACCACAAGTGTGGGATTGGCGATCTGGGACGGCCGCGAGACGCCTGATGAATTCTATCGCCGCGCCGACAAGATGCTTTACCGGGCTAAACAGCTTGGCCGTAACCGGGTCTGCGCCTGAACCAGAATCCTCTTAACCCGCCCGCGCATCCGGACCAGTCTGAAGACTGCCGTCAACCCGCCGGTAACAACGGCGAAATCACCTGTTTCTGAAACTGCGGATCAGATCGTTGGCCCGTTCGTCGCGCGATGATGTAGTTGCCGCTTCAGCCGGGCGTTCCGTGGCGGACGCTTTGGAATAGCCGTCCTGGCCGAAGCTTCGCGACGGCGCCTTCGGCCGGTGGTCGGCACTTGCCGGTTGCGGTTGCCGCACTGCCGGCTGCGGTTGCGGTGCGGCCGGCCGCGGCGTCGGCGCGGCGGAAGCCGAGACTTCCCGATTTACCACCGGCGGGGGCGTGTTGTTTTCTGCCACCGCTGCGGCAAGCGGGGGCGGATCCTTGATATGGCGGGCAGGGCCGGCCGTCTGATCGGGCACCAGCCGTTCCGTTGACGGTTTCTGGTCATCGACAGCCTCGCCGACAAATGCGACGCCCGGCATGGTGCCGTTGTCTGGATCGAAATAGGCGTGAACTTCGTCCTGCTTGCGCATTCTGCGGATAATATCGCGCAATCCTGCTCCGCCATCTCCGTTGCGCAGTTTGTCTTGCGTGTCATAGATGTGCGAACCCGGCAACGCTTCGCGCGAAACGGTCTCGAACATCATCCGCATCGGTGTAGACACTGCCTCGCCAAAGGCGATCGCCTCGCGATTGGCGATTGAAGACAAGAAGCTCGTCGTACTTTTGGCAGCACCCGAAATCGCCGCTCGAATGATTTCCTTGTCGTGCTCGTTGCCAAGCCGCATGGCAAAGATGGAGTTGCACTGGGACAGGATGGTTGGATCCAGCTCGCCGGGACGCTGGGTGATGACGCTCAGGAACACGCCATACTTTCTGCCTTCCTTGGCAATCCGTGCAATGGCTGCCCTGGTTGGCCAGAAGCCGGCATCCGGGTCTGCCGGAATGTAGCGGTGTGCTTCTTCGCAGACGAGCAGGGTCGGAATGGATCCATCGCTGGAAACTGCCAGATCAAATGCAAAACGCGATAACACCGAAACGACCGAATTCATCACCTCGGAAGGCAGGCCGGACATTTCGAATACGCAAACCGGTTTGCCGTTTTGCGGGACACGGAAAATCTGGCTGATTGTCTTTTCCAGCGTGTCGCCCGGTGTCTTCGGCTGGAACATGAACCTGAAGCGCTTGTCCTGGAGGATGGCTTCCAGGCGATTTTTCAGCGCCCGAAGAACCGGCCGATCGGCTTTGCCGTCCAGTTGACCCTCTCGTTCCTGGATCAGCTTGATCAAATCGATCATGCGGTAGGGAACCGGTGTGTCGGCGGTGACCGAGCTTACTTCGCGCTCTTTTTTGCGCAATGCGCTTTGGGCAACGCCGTTTTCATTGGCGTACCGGTCCTTGGCCATCGGAATGAAGTCGCGCAATGCATCGACTTCTTCCGGTATTGGCGGGCGCCCGCGAAAAATGACTTCGACGAACTCATCCAGCTGGAACATCCAAAACGGCAGTTCAAGCGTCGTGGAATCGATTGTTATTGCGTGTTCGGGAAATGCCGCGGTGAACTCGTTGTGCGGATCCAGCAACAAAATCCGAATGTCCGGACGAGCTGTTACGATTTTGCGCAGCAATAACGTCACGGCCGTGGACTTGCCGACGCCTGTTGTACCAACGACTGCGAAGTGACGTGAAAGCAGGCTGTCGATCGAAATCAATGCCGGTATTGATGCATCCTGAGCCAGGTTGCCTATCTGAACGGAGTTGGCGGCGCTGGTTGAATATATCGCGGTCAGGTCGCTGGCACGAATTCTGTGCGCAACCGCGCCCATGAACGGATAGTTCGCGATGCCAGTGGTGAATGTTTCCTTGCCGTTTTCGGTACGTATTTCGCCGACGAGTTCAATGTGAATGTGAACAATGTTGTTGTCGTTTGGCCGCCACTCGCCATCCTGGGTGTCGACCTGGAATATCAATCCGACAATACGGCTCTCGCCGACGCGAACTGAGATCAGCTGTCCGACAGCCCAATAATCGTCGGATCCGCGTGCATTGTCACCGGCGTCTGCGGCGATGATTGCGCGTTCACCATCGCATTCGATGACATGACCTTCAGTTCTGTTGCGCGTGACGAAATTGCCGTCAGCATCCTCGAATCCATCAACTTGCCCGGCAGCAGGCACGCTGGTCTGTTGGTCCGCCGTTTTGTCGGTAATTGTTGCCGTCACTAGCCGATTTCCCTATTCCGCCCATTACACCGTACCGCAGAAGGGTTAAGACGTTGTTCCCTTGATCGTTTACCAGCAATTTTTCACCTGATATTCCATTTGCACGCGCGCTTGACGGGTTGGCAAAAGCCGCATAGGTTTCGCGGCCATGAAGAAGAACGTCATTCTCGTGGTGGGAACGCGCATGGGCAAGGTGGTGTAACCACCGGGCGACAGCACCCCATGCGCGACAACAAGGCCCTAATCGGGGCCTTTTTTATTGGCGGAAACGACGGTAAACGAAACGGCCTCGAAATGGCGGAAAAACCTGGACGGAAAGACAGATGAGCAACGCAAACAGCGAATCGGGACGACGCGAAATGACCGGCGCGGAAATGGTCGTTCAGGCGCTCAAAGACAATGGCGTCAAACACTTGTTTGGCTATCCGGGCGGTGCGGTGCTGCCGATTTATGACGAATTGTTTCAGCAGGAGGAGGTTGAGCACATCCTTGTCCGTCACGAACAGGGTGCCGGACATGCAGCGGAAGGATATGCAAGATCGACCGGCAAGGCCGGGGTTCTGCTTGTCACATCCGGACCGGGAGCGACCAATGCGGTGACCGCTTTGCAGGATGCGCTGATGGATTCGGTTCCGATTGTCTGCATCACCGGACAGGTGCCGACGCCGCTGATCGGCTCGGATGCGTTTCAGGAATGCGATACTGTCGGAATTACCCGTCCGTGCACCAAGCACAATTGGCTGGTCAAGGATGTCGATGAATTGTCGGCCATCATCCACGAGGCGTTTCATGTGGCAACCACCGGGCGGCCCGGCCCGGTCGTGGTTGACATACCGAAGGACGTGCAATTCGCGACCGGCAGCTACACACCGCCGCTTGAAGCGCCGCGCACCAGCTATCAACCGAAGCTTCAGGGTGACATGGATCAAATCAAGGCGGCGATCGATTTAATGTCGTCGGCAGTTCGACCGATCATCTATTCGGGCGGCGGGGTGATCAATTCCGGGCCTGAAGCAAGTCATTTGCTTCGCGAACTGACGGAGCTGACCGGTTTTCCGATCACATCGACCCTGATGGGCTTGGGCGCTTACCCCGCTTCCGGCAAGAATTGGCTCGGCATGCTGGGCATGCACGGCACCTACGAAGCCAACATGGCCATGCATGATTGCGATGTGATGATCTGCATCGGCGCGCGGTTCGATGACCGGATCACCGGACGGCTGGACGCTTTTTCACCCAATTCGAAGAAAATCCACATCGACATCGATCCGTCCTCGCTGAACAAGAATGTCCGCGTCGATATCCCCATTCTGGGTGACGTTGGCCGGGTGCTCGAAGATCTGGTTCGCTTGTGGCGGGCCTCCGGAAACGCCAACCGGGAAGCGCTGCATCCCTGGTGGGAGCAGATCGCCAGGTGGCGGGCGCGAAACTCTCTCGCCTATGCGCCGAACAAGGATGTCATCATGCCGCAATTTGCCGTCGAGCGCCTTTATGCGGCCTCGAAGGACCGTGACACCTACATCACAACAGAAGTCGGCCAGCATCAAATGTGGGCGGCGCAGTTTTTCGGCTTTGAAGAACCCAACCGCTGGATGACTTCGGGCGGGCTGGGGACGATGGGATACGGTTTGCCTTCGGCATTGGGTGTCCAGATTGCCCATCCGGACAGCCTGGTCATCGATATTGCCGGCGATGCCTCGGTGCTGATGACGATCCAGGAGATGTCCTGCGCAGTGCAATACAATGCGCCGATCAAGATATTCATTCTCAACAACCAGTATATGGGAATGGTCAGGCAGTGGCAGCAATTGCTGCACGGAAATCGCCTTTCCCATTCCTACACCGAAGCGCTGCCTGATTTCGTCAAACTGGCCGAAGCCTATGGCGCACATGGCATTCGGTGCGAGAAACCGGGCGAACTGGATGCCGCAATCGACGAGATGATTTCGATCGACAAGCCGGTGATCTTCGACTGCCGCGTGGCCAACCTCGCCAACTGTTTCCCGATGATCCCGTCGGGCAAGGCGCACAATGAGATGTTGCTGCCGGATGAGGCCACCGACGAGGCGGTTGCCAATGCAATCGATGCGAAGGGCAGGGAGCTGGTCTGACCCAGTCGCGTTCGTGCCGGTGTTGACACCATGACCAGATCACCAGCCGGCCTTGCCGATTACGGACTTCTGGCATCGCTGGGGGTGATGTGGGGTGGTTCGTTCATGCTCATCAATCTTGCAGTCGTCGACTTTCCGCCGGCGACATTGACGGTAATCAGACTGCTTGTCGCAGCGGTGATTATCTTTGCTGTTGCAGCCTCTTACAGTGAAAAGATAAAGTTCAGAGCCAGAACGGTCTGGTTGATAATACTGGCGGGTTTTTTCGGCAATGCACTGCCGTTTTCGATGATATCGTGGGGGCAAGTCAAAGTGGATGCCAGTCTGGCGGCGATCCTGATGGGGATCATGCCGATCACCACTTTCTTTCTGGCGCATTTTCTCACAAGAGACGAACGTCTTACAGCGCGCAAGCTCGTTGGCGGTTTTATCGGGTTGACGGGATTGGTGATCCTGGTCGGACCGGCCGTGCTGCTGCGATTGGGAGATGACGGTGTGCGCCAGTTGGCCATTTTGGCAGCGGCAGTCTCTTATTCGATCAACGCAATACTGACGAAACAGCTTTTGGATCTGCCGCGCAGGGCGGCAGTGGCCTGGGTGCTGCTCGCCGGTGCACTGGTCATGGTTCCCGTGGCCGTCTTGGCCGACAATCCGCAAGACTTGAGCGTCGGTCTTGTCTCGGGGATTGCGTTGCTGACGCTTGGTGTCTTTCCGACTGCCGTCGCTACATTGGTCATGTTCTCGGTATTGCACCGGCAGGGCGCGTCTTTTTTCGGCCAGGTCAATTTCATCGTGCCGGTGTTTGGCATTATCTGGGCCGCGATCATTCTTGGCGAGCAGCCGGCCCTGAGCGCCTATGTGGCATTGGGTTTCATTCTGGCCGGTATCTGGGTTGCGCGTGGTTCCGGGCAAATTGCGCCTATGCAACCGGCAGCCGGCAGTGCTCTTCCGCGAGAAAAGGGCAGTCGATGAGACGTCGCAGCCACCCAATGAGCTTGCGGATTGGCAGACAGGCTGTTTAAGAGAAGCGAATGCAGAGGATGGTATTGAGATGAACGCGAATTTGCAGCCGACCGGTTCGGCCTACTTTATCGCCAAGGAGACCGAGGCGCCGGAAACGCACACGCTTTCGGTTCTCGTGGACAATGAACCCGGCGTATTGGCCCGCGTGATCGGCCTATTCTCCGGCCGTGGCTACAATATTGAAAGCCTGACAGTTTCTGAAACGGAACATGAAAAGCACTTGTCGCGAATAACGATTGTGACGCGGGGAACACCGCATGTTCTCGACCAAATCCGTCATCAGCTGGAACGGATCGTGCCGGTTCACCGGGTGGTCGATCTGACGGTGCGGGCGCGCAAGTTCAACCACGACAAGCCGCTTGAGCGTGAACTTGCCCTGGTCAAGGTCGCGGGATCAGGTGACGAAAGAGTTGAGGCGCTACGTCTTGCCGATGCGTTTCGTGCGCAGGTCATCGATGCCAACACCGAGCATTTCATCTTCGAGATCACCGGCCGGACGTCCAAAATCGAACAGTTCATCTCGATCATGACCCCTTTGGGTCTTGTGGAGGTCTGCCGGACCGGTGTGGCGGCAATGAATCGTGGCTCGCAGGGCATGTAGCGCGTACGAAGCCATGCTTCGCGGTAGTTTATTGTTTCTAAAAAAGTTTGGTAAACAGACCGACAAGCGCTGATCAATATTTCTGCAATTGTTTTCGATTAAGTTCGCCCGCGAGTGTGGAGTGGGTATGTCTTTTTCGAGTGGAAATCCGGTCGCGGTTCTGATCGATGCCGAAAGCGTCGAGGCAGGTGACGCCAAAAACGCCGTTGCAGCTTTGTCAGCGCGTTTTTCGCCGCTCATTCTCCATGCGTTTGGGGACTTCCGCGATTCTGCGCTGCAGGAATGGTCCAACATCCTCGAGGAGTTCGAGGGGCAGGCGCTTCAGGTAACACCGACAGCGGGCCATGAGAACAGCGTTCATATTTGTCTGACCATGAATGCGATGGAACTGCTGCATGCCGACAGCGCGTCGGCGGTTTGCATTTTCTGCGGCAATGGCGATTTTTCACAATTGGCCGTCAGGGTGCGCAGGGCCGGACTGCCGGTTTTGGGTTTCGGCACCGGGCGCAGCGGCGAAACCATGGCTGCCTGGTTCGATTCCTGGCAGGTCATCGGGATAGACGATGAGGGCGACTTCGAGCAGCCATCGGACCTGTGGACGGAAGACGATGCACCGGAAGAGGTGGCGTTTGTTGCCGAACAACTCGAGCAGGGTGACGGCCACTACCTGACAGAACCGCAAGCACCCGCGGAACTGGCCCATGCCGGTGAGGTGGCAGCACCCGAAAAGTACGCCGCTTCCAAGCCGGTTACCACCAAGGTAACCGATACGGATATTGTTGCGTTCGCGCAGGCCCAGAGATTGCGTGGCTCAGACGACGAAACCGGGCCAGCGGATCATGAGGTAGATGCCGGATTGTTCGATGCCGACGCCATGGCCGCGATTGAGGGAAAAAGCCCGGCCCAGCAGCGGATCACCACCGAACCACCGCCATTGGCCGACATGACACCGGGAATGGAAGACGACCCGGATGTTGGCGAATTGCTGACCAAATAAGTCACAGAGCACTTGAACTGTGACGGCTATGCACTGCTCGAAGATGTTGTGAGTGCTGCGTCTCAAAATGGTCTTCTGTCGAAGAAGGGCAGGAGAAAAAAGCCGTACGACCTTGTCAAACAGCTGATCAACGAAGACGGCGGTTTTGAAATCAATAACCTGCCAATGGACGGAAGCGAATCGGAATTCGTGCGTCTGGTCTGACGTCATCCAATTACAGCTTGCAAGCCACTCCAATTAGGTCAATTATACTGACTTAATTTGGAGCCGAAGCATTGCCTGCCGAAACATTCATTGCATTGCTCTTGTTTGCGCTGGTCTCGTCAATCACACCGGGGCCGAACAATGTCATGCTGTTGGCGTCCGGCGTCAATTTCGGCTTCCGCAGGACCCTCCCGCATATGTTGGGTATCGCGGGCGGTTTTGGCGCACTGTTGCTGGCGACCGGTTTTGGCCTTGGTGCCTTGTTGTCCACCTGGCCGCAGCTTCATTTTGGATTGAAGATTGCCGGAGCCGCTTATCTGTTGTTTCTCGCCTGGAAAATTGCCACCGCCGGACAAGACAAGGGCAGGGATGAGAGCACAGCAAGGCCGATGACATTTTTGCAGGCCGCCCTGTTTCAATGGGTCAATCCGAAAGCCTGGGTGATGAGCCTGACCGCAATGACGCTGTATGCCGAACCGGGTGCGCCGGTCATCTCAATTCTGCTGGTCACACTGGCCTTTGTACTGGTCAATTTTCCGAGTGTGTCGGTGTGGGCCGCTTTCGGTACGGCGATGCGAGGATTTCTGTCCGATCCCGTCCGGTTGCGCGCATTCAATGTCCTCATGGCGCTGCTGCTTGTCGCCAGCCTTTGGCCGATGCTTGCATAGCGAAGCTGGCTCCCGGCGTGTTAGTTTGTCGGCTATGGCACGTCTGATAACGTTGCGCGGATTGATCTGTTCGGCAATCGCGCTGGTTCTGGTTCTGCTCGCGATAGGTTGGCTTACACGCGAAGACCCGGCGTCAAAGCCCTATTTGAACATCGCTGGTGGCGGGTTTCTTTTCAACTATCGCATCGCCGAGGTCACTTACGGGTTCACAGCAGTCGTGATCCGGCCGTTGCCGGTCGGCTCAATTATCGAGGCCAGCTTCGAGGATCCGGCGGGTGGCGCCGACCACGTTGTACGAAAGCGTGTTGGCACCGACACCGTGCGGTACGGATTTCAATCGCCCCCGGTTCGCGGAGTTGCGGCGGGCGTACCGTATCAGGTGTCGATCCGGGTGATCGATCGTGAAGAAACCAAGGTGCTCTGGACCGACGCTTTTGGCATTAAAAGCCAGATGTCGGACAAGGTGGTACCGGAAAAGCCGCTGACGATCGGGCCCGGATATGCAAAGAACACCGACGATTGATCGCAATCGCGCTGTTCAAAGCACGGCGAATCTGGTTTTGCATTGCCAATGCAACTTTCCCCTCAACAGGATGATGCGCTGAAGGCGGTCTCGCGTTGGCTGAAAGCCGGCGACCGCCAGATTTTCCGGCTTTTTGGTTATGCCGGCACGGGCAAAACCTCTCTGGCGCGACATTTTGCCGAGGAAGTCGACGGCGATGTGCAGTTCGCCGCCTTTACGGGCAAGGCCGCGCAGGTGTTACGTGCACGTGGCGCGGCCAATGCAAGAACCATTCACTCGCTGATTTACCGGCCGCGCGGCGAAGAAACCGTCGAAGACGAGACCACCGGCAAGAAGTCCGTTGCACCGACATTTTCGCTCAACCGCTCAAGCCCGGTTGCCAAGGCCAGTCTCATCATTATCGATGAATGTTCGATGGTGGACGAGGAACTGGGCCGCGATCTGCAATCGTTTGGAACACCGATTCTCGTCCTGGGTGACCCCGGACAATTGCCGCCGATATCAGGTGGCGGGTTTTTCACCGAGCATGATCCTGACATCCTGCTGACCGAGATTCACCGGCAGGCGCGTGGCAATCCGATTATTCAACTGGCGCTCGACGTGCGCGAAGGCCGCGAGTTCATGTATGGCGATTTCGGCACCGCGCAGGTGATCGGCAAAAGCGATGTCGACAGCGAATTGGTGCTGGCTGCCGACCAGGTGCTTGTCGGCATCAACCGGACCCGGCGGCGCTATAACCGGCGCCTTCGGGAGTTGAAGGAATTCACGCTGCCGACACCGCAATCTGGCGACAAGCTCGTCTGCCTGCGCAACGATCCGTCAAAAGGGCTTCTCAACGGCTCCTTGTGGCGGGTCATGACCGCATCGAAAGAGACGACAAAACCCGGCATCAACCTGCTGGTGTCGCCTGAAGAGGAAGATCCGGACCGCGGTGTCGCCAAAATCAAGGTGCTGAAGGCGGCCTTTGAAGACGATGAGGCCGAAATTCCGTGGTCGACGAAGAAACGCTACGATGATTTCGACTATGGCTATGCGCTGACTGTTCACAAGGCGCAGGGTTCGCAATGGGACAACGTCGTGCTGTTTGACGAAAGTTTCGCCTTTCGAGACATGCGGCAGCGCTGGCTCTACACGGCAATCACACGGGCCGCCGAAAAGCTGACAATCGTGAAGTGAGTATGCCGATTTACGATACTCGTTTTTGCCTCCACGAATGGCCGAACAGAGGTCATTTCGGCGTTCTTTAGGCAGCTTTTCATGAGTTTCTAATGTAGCAACTTGTTTACCATACTGTGCGATGACCGGCCCAAGTGCGTGTGAGGGGACGGGTCGCAATGGATCGTATGGGCGCGAAAATCCGCGTGTTCTATCTGGCCGGCTTGTTGGTCATGGCGGCAATGGGAGCCGTCTACTTCTATTTTTCCGGCGCCAAGAACGAGCAGGTTGCGGCCTTGTCGCGCGCCAGCGATTTCATCACGAAATACAACTCGGACATGTCCAGCATTGCCGACCGGGCCCGCCAGTTGGCAACCGAAGAAAAACTGATGATCCGAAAGGCCATTATCTCTTATTTGCAGATACTGGCGGACGAGTACCGGGATTTTTCCGGTGCCATGGTTTCCGCCTATTCCGGTCTTGATACCGCCGTTCAAAAGAAACTGACCAATTCGACCGGTGTGGGAAATGAATTGGTCTGGGCGCATGGCGGCATGCTTCTGGCGGTCGCCAACATGCAGGATCGCGTCAACTATCTTGAGCGCGCCTTGTCCGGAAATGCCTATGTCAACCTGGATCACTTCGCCAGGATCAGTCAGGACATCCAAAGGCGCGCCGGAGAAATCAGTGCACCCTATGACCTGGTGATCCGGCAGAGCTCCTACAAGCAGAATACGCTGTTCAACGAAACGTTGCGCGAATTATCGGCAGAGCTGAAGCAGAACACATTGTACTTCATCATTACGGGATTGGCCGGTCTGTTGCTGATCGGCATTTTCATCTTCCGGCCGATGGAGAAACTGATCAACCGGCAGATCGGCGAATTGCATGATGCCAATGTCCGGGTTGAAGCAGCCGACCTTGCGAAGAGTGAATTCCTGGCCAATATGAGCCATGAGATCCGCACACCGATGAACGGTGTGATGGGTATGGCGGAACTGCTGGTCAAAACCGATCTCGACACCAAGCAACGCATGTTTACCGACATCATTGTCAAATCGGGCAATGCGCTGCTGACCATCATCAACGACATCCTGGATTTTTCCAAGCTCGATGCCGGGCAGATGGAACTCGATCCCGGCCCGTTCAAACTTTCCGAAGCGATTGAAGATGTAGCGACGCTGATCTCCACCAGGGTGACGGAGAAGGACATCGAACTGGCAGTGCGTGTACAGCCAGATCTGCCGGAGATGTATGTCGGCGATGTCGGGCGCCTGCGCCAGATCATCACCAACCTGATGGGCAATGCGGTCAAGTTCACCGAGACCGGACATGTTTTGATTTCGGTGACCGGCGAGAAGACGACAGCAACTGTCGAGCCTGAAGATGGCGGCGGACCGAAAGAAATTGAGGCATCCAAACTGCATTTCCGGGTCGAGGACACCGGCATTGGCATTCCGCAAGAAAAACTCGATACGGTCTTCGAGAAGTTTTCCCAGGTCGACACTTCAGCGACACGCAAACACGAGGGTACCGGGCTCGGCCTGTCGATCTCCTCGGCCTTGGTCAAGCTGATGGGCGGCGAGATTGGTGTCGAGAGCACCGATTGCGACGGCTCGACCTTCTGGTTCACGATCACACTGCCGGTGCATGCCGGCGGCAAAAAGAGGAAGACGGTGCCGGTTGACGTCACCGGTGCAAAAATCCTGATCATTGACGACAACCGGGTCAACCGGTCGATCCTGAGCGAACAGATGGCTTCGTGGAAATTCGACGCGGCGGCGTGCGAGACTGGCCGAGAAGGGCTGGCCGTGCTGAATGCCGCGACTGGACGTGGCGTCACGATCGATCTGGTCATTCTGGATTACCATATGCCGGGCACGAATGGCGGCGATGTGGCGCGCGCGATGCGGGCCGATCCGGCCTTGGCCGATGTACCGATATTGATGTTGACCTCGGTCGACCAGACGGAAGAGGGCAGGCTGTTCTCGTCGCTCGACATTCAGGGCCATCTGACCAAGCCGGCGCGGTCGTCTGCTCTGCTCGAAATGATGATCGACATTCTGCACGAGGCTCAGGCCAGGGATAACGACGGCGCGCAGACTTCAGATAACGTTGCGGCGAAACCAGCCGCATCAGCAGCCGAAAATGCAAATTCTGACGCGGACATGCCGAAACCTGCCGTTGACACGCCGGTGCTGGAGCGACGCAAGACGACCACCGAGCTGCAGGAGAACGCCTTCAAATCCGGCATTGAACGAAGAGCGGTGCTCGCCAGTGGCGGGGAGCATATCGATATCCTTGTGTGCGAAGACAATGAGGTCAACCAGATCGTCTTTACCCAGGTCTTGCAGCAGACGGGCTATACTTTCCGCATCGCCGGCAATGGCCGCGAAGGGCTCGAAATTTACAATATCGCCAATCCGGGCCTGATACTGATGGATGTGTCCATGCCGGAAATGAACGGGCTTGAGGCGACAGAGGCGATCCGCGAACTGGAGCAGGAAAGCGGCACCAAAACACCGATCATCGGTGTCACCGCGCATGCGCTCAAGGGGGATGCGGAAATGTGCTTTGAAGCTGGTATGGATGATTATCTGACCAAGCCGATCTCGCCTGAAAAACTGGAAGAGAAAATCGCCAAGTGGTTTGGAAAACAGCGAAACAGAATGTCGGCTTGACGGACCATCGAGTCTGACTTCAGGCTTCAGATTCTCCCAGCGCTGCTTTCCAGCATCATCAATTCGCCGATGTTCTCGGCTGTGACATAGCCGACAAACGCACCGCGCCGGTCCACCACCGCCACCGCAGGGGCGCTTGAACTCTGCATGGCCTGCAGTGCTGTTTCCAACCGGTCGGCGGGATCGACGACAGGGATGTCTGCTGTCATCGCCGCGCGTGCGGGCGAATCTGCCCCGGACTCCGACAAGACCGCAATCATTGAATTGCGGGTAACGAAGCCGGCAAGCCGGCCATCGGATTCCAGGACCGGGAACTCGACCTGCGTCGTTCGCAGCAGCGCATCTGCGGCATCGGCGATGGTCGCCCCGGGTTTCAATGTTTCAAAACTGGTGATCATGGCATCAGCCACATTGATGCCGCGCGAGATTTGCTGAAGTTCGGTCGCCTGTGCCTCAGCCGAAGCGGCGATATAGACAAAAATGGCGATGAAGATCAGCAGCGGATTGCCCAGCAAGCCCAGGAATCCCAGCAGGAAGGCAAATCCCTGGCCGACCCGAGCGGCAATGCGCGTTGCCCGCGCGCGCTTGTACCTGATTGCCAGCACCGCACGAAACACCCGCCCGCCGTCCATCGGAAATGCGGGGATCATGTTGAAGATGACGAGAAACAGGTTCACCGTCGCAAGGCGTGACCAGAATTCCACCCGCGGATCGCCAAGGTTCTCAAGCGTTGCGAAGCCCGGTTGAGCGCCAAAGAACACGATCAGGACCAGCGCAATGACCACGTTGACCGCAGGTCCGGCGAGAGCGACGATGATTTCCTCAGATGGTTTTTCCGGCATGCGCTCCAGCCGCGCCATGCCTCCGATCGGCAATAATGTGATGTCCGGGGTGCGTATTCCATAACGGCGCGCTGCGAGGGCGTGACCGAACTCGTGTGCGACCACACAGGCAAACAGAGCCAAGATGAAAACGATTCCGATGATGGCTGCCTCGCTTCCACCCTGATTGAAGTGGGCAACGCCGATCCACAGCAGCAGCAGAAAGAAGGTGATGTGAATGCGCAGTTCGGATCCGAATATGCGCGCAATGGGAAAAGACCATGCCATTGAAAATATCCACCGTTTACGGCGCCAGCCGCCGTTTCCTAGGCCGGCATCCGGGCGTGATAGTGCTTCGAAGCTTGCGGATCGACATTGATACGGCTCAAATTGTTTTCGGCCCACTCAAATACCTTCGGGTCCATGACGCGAAACCACAATGGTGGAATTGCCGCCAGCACGAATGATCCCGGATAACCGCTTGGCAGCCGCGGCAGCTCATCAAAATTGCGCAGCGCCTGATAGGGGCGCAGCGGATTTGCATGATGGTCGGAATGCCGTTGGAGGTGGAACAACAACAGGTTCGAGACAATGTGGTTGGTGTTCCACGAATGACGCGGTTGGCAAGCTTCATAGCGGCCGGATTGCCGTTTTTGACGCAGCAGGCCGTAATGTTCGACATAGTTTGCAAATGTCAGTTGCAGCCAGCCAACCGGATGGTGCACCAGCAGGAACGGAATCATCACCCATCCGAATTGCCAGATCAGCAGCACAGCCACGGCCAGGCTGATCGCGTATCCGTGCAGCAAGTCATTCTGGAATGTCCAGAATGACAGACCCTTCTTGGCCAGCCTCTCGCGTTCAAGCTGCCACCCGCGAACCGCCGTGCCCGGTATTTCGCGCAATGCGAACCGGTAGATGCTTTCGCCGAGCCGTGCGGATGCCGGATCTTCGGGCGTTGCCACCTGCACGTGGTGACCACGGTTGTGCTCGATGCAGAAATGCGCATAGCCGGTCAGTGCGCAGGCGAATTTAGCGCCAATCCGGTCAAGCCTGTTGGGTTTGTGCCCCAATTCGTGTCCGACGGTCAGCATGCCGCCGCTCATGACCGCTGCTCCCAACGTCAACGCCACCATCGCCCATAATGGAAGGCCGAGTGTTCCGACAGCCCAAGCTGTGGTCAGGAACGATATCCAGGCCAGGGGAATGGAGAAAAACAGCAGCGCCCGGTACCAGTTGTCGGCTGAAAGGGCCTCGACCGCCTCGGCGGGCGGATTGTTGGGATCCTCGCCGAACCAGGCGTCGAGCAGTGGAACCAGCACAAAATCAAAGGCCAGCGCAAACAGGGCAAACAACGGATTGCCCGTAAAGAGGAGCAAACCGATGCCAAGCAGCGGGATTAGTGGCGCTGCGGCGGAAATCAGCCACAGATTGCGCTTGGCGCCCAGATATTGGGCCGAGTTGATTTTTTGTGAAGGCGCGAAAATCACAAGGAGCGACCTAACAATCTACTGTGTTTGAAACAAGGATAGTCCGTTGATCGGAAAGATCAAATTCAAACATATGCAAAACGTAAATTAGAAAATAGTCAATTATAACAGCTTGTTAGGCGATTAAATTCACGCAGAAATCAGCATTTTATTTACACTTGTGCCGTCTATTTCGTCCGGTGTTTCGCGTGGCGGGGGCAGCGCAGCATGAGACGGCTTTGCAGATTTATTCAGTCCCCCGATTGAGGAATCGGTTTTTCGGTACCGCCGTTGGCGGCGCTGGTCTGGAATCCGGAAATGGGCTTGAACAATGAAACAGTCGGAGGATGTCACCCAAGATCAACGTTTTTTGGAGGGGCAGCGCACCCAAACCGGTGAGACGGCGGAGCTGTTGGAAGACATCGTCAACGGCATGGCGCAGGGACTGATCGTCCGCAGCGGTGACAAAATCCTGCGTTCCAACAAGAAAGTGGCAGAGTTGCTGGAATTGCCGTCTCATTTGCTGGAGGCCGGGTCATCCTGGCAAAAGGTACGCGACCACAGGAGGCGGCAGCGCGGATACAGTTCCCGCAACACGGACCTTGTGCGGCAAATATGCAAAGCAGAACAGACCGGGCGACCGTTTACGTTTGAGCGTAAATCCCCTTCGGGCCGGGTAATTCGGGTCGATGCCATTCCGAACGGGCCGGACGGTACGATATATACTTATACCGATGTGACGCAGGGCCGGAACCGCGAACTGGAACTCGAAGCCGCCCGCAAGCAGGCCGAGACAGCGGAGCGCGCAAAAAGCGAATTTTTGGCCAATATGAGCCATGAGATCCGCACGCCGATGAACGGCGTGATGGGTATGGCGGAGTTGTTGGCCAAGACAACGCTGGACCCCAAGCAGAAGATGTTCACCGACATTATCGTCAAGTCGGGAAATTCGCTTCTGACGATCATCAACGACATTCTGGACTTCTCCAAGATCGACGCCGGCCAGATGGAGCTTGATCCGGCACCGTTCAGGCTGAAGGAAGCAATTGAGGATGTGGCCACACTGATCTCGACCCGGTTGACCGAAAAGGACCTGGAGCTGGCGGTTCGGGTTCAGCCGGACCTGCCGGACATGTTTATTGGCGATGTCGGTCGTTTGCGCCAGATCATAACCAACCTGATGGGTAATGCGGTCAAGTTCACCGAAACCGGCCATATCATGATTGAGGTCACAGGCGAGAATGAAGGGGCTGAACCGGTCGGTGCGCAGACCGCTGAGACGGGCCGGGTGGAATACTGGAAACTGCATTTTCGCATCGAGGATACCGGCATTGGCATTCCCGAAGAAAAGGTTGCCCACGTTTTCGACAAGTTCTCGCAGGTCGATACGTCAGCGGCGCGCAAACATGAAGGAACCGGGCTTGGCCTTTCGATATCGTCGGCGCTGGTTCGGCTGATGAGCGGCGAGATCGGGGTTGAGAGCGTTGAAGGCGAGGGCTCGACCTTCTGGTTCACCATCACGCTGCCGGTTCATGCCGGTGGTACACTCAAAAAGACCGTGCCAGTGGACGTGACCGGAGCCAGAATACTGGTCGTAGACGACAACCGGATCAACCGGTCGATCCTGTCGGAACAGATGGCCTCATGGAATTTCGATGCTGCAGCATGCGTGTCAGGCCAGGAGGGTCTTGCGGTGCTGAACGCCGCGGCTGAGCGTGATATTGCCGTCGATCTGGTGATTCTGGATTATCACATGCCGGGGATGAATGGCGGTGATGTGGCAAACGCCATCCGGGCCAATCCGGCCATTGCGGACGTGCCGGTGCTGATGCTGACGTCGGTCGACCAGACGGAAGAAGGCCGGCTGTTCTCCTCGCTCGATATCCAGGGCCACTTGGCCAAGCCGGCTCCCTCGTCCGCATTATTGGAGATGATTGTCGACATTCTGCAGAACTCCCGCAAATGGCGGGGCGCGGCCAGACAGATTGGCGAAGAAGTGCGGCTCGCCGAAGTGCCGGTGGAGGCCAACTCCGGCAGCGATCATATTGACATCCTTGTGTGCGAGGACAATGAGGTCAACCAGATCGTCTTTACCCAGGTGTTGCAGCAGACCGGGCATACATTCCGCATTGCCGGCAACGGCAAGGAGGGGTTGGAACTTTACAAGACCGCCACACCGCGGGTGATCCTGATGGATGTGGCGATGCCCGAGATGAACGGGCTTGAGGCGACCGAAGCTATCCGCGAGATCGAGAAAACCTCTGGCATCAGGACGCCGATCATAGGGGTGACTGCCCATGCGCTGAAGGGAGATGCCGACAGGTGCTTTGACGCCGGTATGGATGACTATCTGACGAAACCGATCTCGCCAGAAAAACTGGAAGGGATAATCGCCAGGTGGATCAAAAAATCCGCAGGCACCGAAACCGTGTAAGCGCGTTTCATGGCTACCACTGGATCAATCGATAGCGGTTGCCTGATCGGCCTGACTGCTGATACGCCAAATGCGTGATCTGGTCGCCACATGGAGGCTAATTGTGCCAACCGCTCTTTCCGTCAATCTCAATGCGATTGCCATGCTCAGAAACCGGCGCGATCTGCCTTGGCCGAGTGTGACGGGCATTGGCCGAATAGCGCTGTCAGCGGGTGCACACGGTCTGACAGTGCATCCGCGCCCAGACCAGCGTCACATCAGGTTTTCCGATGTGCCCGAAATCCGTGCATTGATCGATGACGAATTTCCCGGGGCCGAGTTCAACATGGAAGGCTATCCAAGCCAGGATTTTCTCAATCTGGTCGATGCCAATGAGCCTGAACAAGTAACATTGGTGCCTGATGATCCGATGCAGCCAACCTCCGATCATGGATGGAATTTTGTCGATAATCGCGAAATGCTGAAGGCGATTGTCAAGCGTCTGAAGCGCGGCGGAAAGAGGGTGTCGCTGTTTTGCGATCCGGATGCATCCGAGCAACAGATCGATGCGGCGCTCGATACCGGCTGCGACCGGCTGGAGCTCTATACGGGCCCGTACGGAGGTTGTTTCGACGATGTACCGGCCGCTGCCCGCCAAATTGAGATTCTGGGCAGAACGGCCGACATGGCGATTTCAGCCGGCTTGAAACTCAATGCCGGACACGATCTAACCGTCGCCAATTTGCCGGCGTTGGTTCAACGGATACCGGATCTGGCGGAAGTTTCGATCGGGCATGGATTGACGGCCGATGCGCTGGAATTCGGAATGGCTGAAACGGTGAAGCGTTTTCTCAACGCTTGCGGACAAACCGCTACTTCGTGAATCGAATTTCGCCCGACACAAACCGCCCGCCGGCATTGGGTTTTGGCGATCGGGTGATGAGCAAATAGCCGTTCTTGGTCGGCTGGAGCGTCATCCACAGCGTCCGGCTCTCGCCGGTTTGTTGATCGGTGCCGACAATCGTCAGGTTGACGATTTGGCTGTCACCCTTTCCGGAAACGCCAGCGGTTGAGCCATTGGCAACGTCCGTCCATCGGCCAACTACACGGCCGTTGGCAGGATTGTAAGTGAGTTCGCTGTCGACGGCGACCTTGCTGCCCGGCACCACACAGGTGCCGTTCTGGCTCAGTGTGTTGCCATCGGCTGAAAGCGTCGCGCTGATCCGGCAACGCACCGTCTCTTTCGGTTCGTCGGGGTGGCGGCGGATTGTGCCCTTACCGCTGAATTTTCCAACATAGGTGCCGAGCGGGTTGCCGGCGGACTTCGCCGGAATAGTGGCAATGCCAAGGCACGCCAGGAACACCAACATTAGGGCGAGAGTTTCGCCTGCTGATTTCATTGCCGCGACCCTCTGCGATGCCATCGTTGGTAAGCGTGCATGACGGCCGGCAGGATAATCAGATCTGCAAGCAGGGCAAAGAACAAAATCATGATCATCAGTTCGCCGAACAGGCGTACGGTTTTGAAATTGGACAGGAATGTCATTGAGATACCGGCGCCCAGAACGACGGTAGTTGCGCAAAGGACGAAGCCAACACCGGTTATGGCACCCCTGATCGCCTGCGCTGCATCGCGTCCGGCACTGCGTTCGAGGAATGCCCGGTTGATGAAGTGGATCGTGTCGTCCACCGCGACGCCAAAGGCAATGGTCATGGCAAGGCCGGTGGCGATCTTGGTCTCGCCGCCGGCAAAAATGTGCAGGATCAGTCCGGTCAACAACACAGGAGTGAGATTTGCCAACCCGATTGCCGGCAACATGGAAAGCGAGCGGAAGGCGAACGCGACCAGAAAAACGGTGGCGAAGGCGGCGGCAATAATCGATGCATTCATCCGGTTGATCATGCGCACAGCATCATGCCGTGCGAGGGCCGGCGTTCCCGTTACCACTGTCGCACCGGCGTCGCGTACGGCCCGGTCCAAATCGTCGTAAAGTGCCAGGTGCTTGGCGGATCGTGCCGGATCGCCAACCAGCACGCTCAACGACAGGAAGCCGCTTTGCGGCGAAGCGATCCGGTCCAGCGCCTCTTGCGGCAGATCGTCGAGGATTTCGTCATCGAGCGGTTTTTCAGGGGTGCCGGCGGCTCGCGCGATCGTCAGGGGCGAGAAGACCGCATTGGCTCCAAGCACTGTCTCAGCAGCCTCGTGAACGGCGGTGATTTTTTCCCAGCCTTCTTGCGAAGTCATCATCTGGCGGCCGTCGCCTGGAATACGGATCCACAGATTGAACAGGCCGCCGAACTTGTCTTCCGCGCGAAGGCTTGCCTCAAGCACAGGATTACCCTTCGGGATATTGTCATAGGTGGAAAACCGGGGCGTGGTAGTCAGGTGTCCCGCGGTGCCGGCTGCGAGCAAGACAATGGCGATTGCAATAATCGGAATTCGTGCCGGACCCACCACATCGGACAATTTGTTAAGCCATGCAGCGGAGCGCCCGGGTTTGCGTTGATAGGTACCAATGTCCTGGTTGCGCAAGACCACGGAAGCCATCAGTGGAAACACGGTGATGATGGCAAGAAAGGAGATGAGCGCTGCTGCTGCACCGAACCATGCCAATTCGGCGAGAGCGCCGTATCCGGTGAGCGACAGCGAGGCAAATGCGGCAGCCGTTGTCAGCGATGTCAAAGCACAGGCCGGGCCGATTCTGGTGATGGTTTCGACAATTGCTTCTCGCGGACTGTCTTCATGATTGTGCCGGCGCTCGCGCAGACTGTGCACCAAGTGCATGGAGTTGGTGAAGGAAATGACGATGATAAGGACCGGAATGATGTTGGTGACCACGGTAATTGCATGACCGGCGAGCCCCGCCGCGCCAAGCGTCCAGATTAACGCTACCGACCCTGCCGATAACACCAGCACTGTCAGCCGCAGATTGCGGAACACCAGAAACGCGACAAGCACGGAGACAAGCGAACCTCCGGCGTTGAAAACGATCTGGTCGCGCAGAATCGCGTCTGCGATTTCAAAGCGCGTTTTCTGCATGCCGAGCACGGAGACCGTGATGTCGTCTGTTGAAAAATGCTCCGCTATCTGATCGAGACCGTCGACAAAGCGGCGTTCGATCGAAGGGCCGCGCTGGTCCAGCGATTCCGAGACAACAAATGTCATGGCCGTTCGGTCAGCCGATATTGCCCGCCTCAATGCCAGCGGATGATCGTCCGCGCGGCGGTAGATTTCAGCCAGATCGTCATCGCCGAACGCGTCGGGAAACAGGGGTGGACCCGGTTCGCCTTCCTTGCCGGGGTCGCGCAATGCAAAAGCCGAATAGACGGCGCCGACTCCGTCGGCGAACTCCAGTTCGAAATGCATCTCCCGCAGGATTTTGAGCGCTTCTGCATCAAACGGAGAAACGGATTCCGCCATGATGACGACATCGTTGGAGGCGCCGTCGCGGTCTTCGAGCAATTGACGAAACTGATCATACGTCTCGCTGTTGGAGCGAAACGCGTAGATCACATCGTCGTCGAATGTCAGTTGGGTTATTCCGAACAGTGCGGTAGCAGTGACCAGGATAACGATTACTGCCACGCGCCGTGGCCAGGCGAGCGCCGCCAAGCCGATTTTTTCCAGCCCGAAGCCGATATGTCGCATACGGTTGTTTCGCTCCGGGTTGGGAATCGTGCCAGTATTTGAATGCTGTAACCGGGCAAGTCAATTTCAACTTGGGTTTTTGAACCCGGGAGCGATATGCCGATCAAGCATTTGGACATAGGGATTGCGGGGGCAGGCCCGGCCGGGCTGTCTTTGGCCATCTATCTGGCCCGGCGCGGCTGCCGCGTGACGGTATTCGATCAGTTTGAAGAACCACAGCCGGTCGGGTCGGGATTGTTGCTGCAACCGACCGGCCTGACGATCCTTCAGGATCTGGGTCTGCTGCCGGCGATGCTTGAGCGAGGGCAGCGAATTGACCGCCTCTATGGAGCCGATGCGAATTCCGGGCGCACGGTCCTCAACGTTCGCTACAGCGCGTCGGGCCGTGGTCGGTTTGGTCTGGCTGTCCACCGGGCTGCGCTGTTCAACATTTTACTGAGTGCGGCTGAACAGGCGGGTTGCGATTTTGAAACCGGACGCGCTGTGCATGCGATTGATCATTCCGGAGACCGGACCCGGTTTCGGTTTCTTGATGGAGGCGAGAGCGCACGTTTCGACCTCGTGGTCGATGCAACGGGCGCCCATTCGGCATTGCGTCAAACCTTGCCCGAGCCGGTTCGCCCCAGATAACTGCCATACGGCGCATGGTGGGCCAGTCTCGATCATGTTGAGGGAGATACCGATGATCACGCACTGGAGCAGCGGTATCGCCATGCCTCGGTGATGATCGGTATCCTGCCGATCGGCACGGTTTCGGCAGGTGGAAAGCCGCAGACGGCTTTTTTCTGGAGCATCAAGCCCGCGCTTGCGGATGCAACGATTGAAGCGGGATTGGATCGCTGGAAAGACGAGGTGCTTGGTCACTGGCCGCAATGCGATGCCTATCTCGAACAGATCAGCTCGTTTGATCAACTGACATTGGCCAAATATGGCCACCACACGATCAAAAACCCGGTCAACCAGAGATTTGCGGTCATTGGAGACGCGGCGCATTCAACCAGTCCGCAGCTCGGGCAGGGGGTGAACATGGCCCTGCTCGATGCAGGCGCGCTGGCACAGGCTATAGGCGTTGCACCTGACATCGACACTGCGCTTGGAATGTATGTGCAGATGCGCAGTCGGCACGTCCGGACTTTTCAGTTGCTGTCCTATCTGTTCACTCCGTTTTATCAATCCGATTCCCGTCTTTTGTCAGTTATCCGCGACCAGCTGGTCGCAACGGTGCTGAATGTGCCTCCGGTGCCGCGAATTCTGGCCGACATGGTTGCGGGTACGCTTGTCGATCCGTTTATCGAAATCGGACTGCGCGAAGCCGATTGGCGACAACATCGCCACTTGATTTCTGCTGCCAGATAATCCAATAGAATTGCCGTACCGTACGTTACGGTACGGTACGGTTATGGGTGCGAAGTGGCGCAGCAGTGAGGCGTGTGGTGGCAGAGCCGCTGAAAAAAGATGTACCAAGGGCAGAACGGGGCGAGGGGTTCAGCAAGCGCCAGTGCGAGGTACTGGATGCTGCACTGGATCTTCTGGTTTCCGGCGATGACCGGCTGAGCATGAGCGCGATCGCGCGCACCGCCAATTGTTCCAAGGAGACGCTCTATAACTGGTTCGGCGACAGCGACGGCGTGCTGGCAGCGATTGTGCGACGGCAGGCTTCCAAGGTGCGCATGCCCGCCGATGTCGGCGAGGGGCTTGATTTGGCAGACCTGCGTCAGCGGCTTGAAGTCTTTGCGATAGATCTTCTCACCGTTCTTACCGGCGACATGTCGGTGGCGCTCAACCGGCTGGCGATTGGCCATGCCGGATCGGCAAAGTCGACCCTGGGAAGCATCGTTCTGGAAAATGGCCGCTTTGCCATGGGCCGCCGACTGAAACCGCTGATCGAAGCCGGTCAACAAACCGGCCTTTTGTCGGCGCAAGACAATTCCGAAACGCTGTTCCGCACATTCTTCGGCCTGGTGGTGCGCGATGTGCAGATCAGGCTTTTGCTCGGCGACAAACTGCCCAAAGGCCGTGCAAGCATCAGCGCTGAGGCGGCGCAGGCAACCAGCCAGTTCATCCAACTCTATTCGATATCAACCACAAATGCCCGCATCCGGGCCATCTGACACACTCGGGAAAGGAACCAACCATGCGTGTTTATTACGATCGCGATGCTGATCTCAATCTGATCAAGGGAAAGAAAGTCGCCATCATCGGCTATGGCAGCCAGGGCAGGGCACATGCGCTCAATCTTAAAGATTCCGGTGCTCAAAATGTCGCCGTGGCTTTGCGTCAGGGCTCGGCGACCGCCAAAAAGGCCGAAGCCGACGGTTTCGAGGTCAAAACCGTGGCGGAAGCGGCCAGCTGGGCCGACCTGATGATGATGGCCACACCCGATGAGTTGCAGGCCGGCATCTACAAGAACGAGATCGCCCCGAATATCCGCGACGGTGCGGCGATTGCCTTTGCCCATGGTCTCAACGTTCATTTTGGCCTCATCGAACCGAAGGACAGCGTTGACGTGCTGATGATTGCACCAAAAGGCCCGGGCCACACGGTTCGCGGCGAATACCAGAAGGGTGGCGGCGTGCCGTGCCTGGTTGCCGTTCACCAGGATGCTTCCGGCAATGCGCTCGATCTTGGCCTTTCCTACGCCTGTGGCGTCGGTGGCGGCCGCTCCGGTATCATCGAGACCAATTTCCGCGAGGAGTGCGAGACCGACCTGTTCGGTGAGCAGGTTGTCCTGTGCGGTGGCCTGGTCGAGTTGATCCGTGCCGGTTTCGAAACGCTGGTAGAAGCGGGATATGCGCCGGAAATGGCCTATTTCGAGTGCCTGCACGAGGTCAAGCTGATCGTCGACCTGATCTATGAGGGCGGTATCGCCAACATGAACTACTCGATTTCGAACACCGCTGAGTGGGGCGAATATGTCTCCGGTCCGCGTATCATCACCGAGGAAAGCAAAGCGGAAATGAAGCGGGTGCTGAACGACATCCAGACCGGCAGGTTCACCTCTGAATGGATGCAGGAATGGCATTCGGGCGCCGCGCGCTTCAAGGCGACACGCCGCATGAACGACGCGCATCCGATTGAGGAAGTGGGCGAGAAACTGCGTGCAATGATGCCGTGGATCGCGTCCAACAAGCTGGTGGACAAAGACAAGAATTAGACCGGCGATACATGACGTATTTGTTGCCCGTCCTCATCTTTATGCGTGAGGGCGGGTGACAGATCTTTAGCGCGCAAAAATGGTGCCGGATCACTCCCGCTTCGCATTCTCCGCCGCCGCCTTCAAAAACCAGCGGATGTGATTTTGCAGTTCCAGCGGGAATTGATCGCGGGTGATCTGGAAATCTTTTTCACCATACATTGCGGTCAATGATGGTGGCGACACGGCAAATACGAGGATGCCGCTGAGCACCTGATAAATGAAGGCAAAAACCACCGGATCGCTTGCATCGGCAACTTCCGGATTGGATTTTACCAAGGCGATCATCTCATCAAAGAACAGTTTCAATGGCCAGTTTCTGGCGTGTTCGGCGCGGGCCCGATTGCCGAGCGCCTCGCGCATCAGCAGGCTCATCTCGTCCGGATTCGCCATCGCATATGCAAAGTAGCGCATGACGAAATGCTCCAGCCTCAATGCCGGTTCGTAGCTTTCCTGCTTTGTCTGTTCGATCTCTTCGAAGAGCCTGGCGTTGATCTGCTTGATGATCTCGCCGTAAAGTTTTCCCTTGCTGCCAAAGTGATACAACAGCGCCTGTTTGGTAATTCCCAATTCATCAGCGATGTTGGCAATGCTGGCGCCTTCATAGCCCTTTCTGGCAAAGATCCGCTTCGCTGAGACGAGCAAGCGTTCGCGAGTTTGCTGGCTGTTTGCCGTATACTGATTTTGCTTCACGATCGGTAAGCTGCCGGTTTTGCGACGGGCTATATGTATGCCAACGATAAGCTAATGTATTTTAAACAACAAGTTATCAGATATCGGATTCCCATATTGACACTGACCGAACGGTAAGTTAGTTCAATCTATATATGCACGAAGGCGCCTATTGCTACTTTGCGTCGAACATATCAGGGCAGGAACAGCCATCGGTGTGATTGGGCACACCGAAGGCTGTTCCTGTCCCGATCTGGCACAAATTCTCTGGCACAATCCATGCAAGTCATCTTCATCAGTCATTGAGGAGGTCTGTCATGGACACTTTGATCGAGCCGAGGATTGAGCCGCAATATCACGGGGAACGGCGTGCAGAACGGCGCAAGCGCGTTCTCAAAGGCGCAACGATTACGTTCAACCGCGGATACGGCGCATTGCAATGTGTGGCGCGCAACATGACCGAAAATGGGGCGATGCTGGCATTTGGCGACACGGCGGGCGTTCCGGCGATATTCGATATCCAGTTCGCTCACGAAGATGAAACCCGCAAGGCGCGGATTCGCTGGCGCAAGTCAGAAATGGTGGGCGTGGAGTTCGAATAATCCGGCCGGACAGGGGCTCCGCCGCCGCTGCTAGGGGGATGCAGCAGTTGGAAGGCTTGGTCGCCGGCAAGATTCAGGTCGACTTTTTGTGTAAACCCGTGTTCGCTGCGGCAGCGACTATGGTGAGCATGAAATGTTGACTCGAAAACCGGTTCACACCGAAGGCGAAGCCAATACTTCCGACGAGCGGACGGCGTGGTCCGACAGGCAAGACCGCCCGGCGACAGGGGTGTTGATCAATCGCGACTCAGAGGCGTTTCTGCATCAAAGCCTGTCAACACCGGTGATGAGTGCCGTTGCCAAGGCCGAGGGCATCTGGATCGAGGACCTCGACGGCAACCGCTACATGGATTTCCATGGCAATTCGGTCCACCACATCGGCTACGGTCATCCAAAACTGGTCGACGCGATCAAACAGCAAATCGATGAATTGAGTTTTTCACCCAGGCGATACACCAACGAGGTTTCCGTCGAATTGGCCGAGAAGCTTGGCGCCATTGCGCCGGCCGATCTTTCCAAGGTGCTGTTCACCACCGGTGGATCGGACGCCAACGAGGTGGCGCTTCGCATTGCACGCGCGGCAACCGGCCGGTTTAAAACCGTGTCTTTCTGGGATGCGTTTCATGGCGCCGGGTTTGGCGCATCATCAGTTGGCGGTGAGGCGACGTTTCGCTCGCATATTGCCGGGCCGTTGATGGCGGGTGCTGAACATGTGGCGCCGTTTGCCTGTTACCGCTGCCCCTATGGTCATCCGGGACCGGATATTTGCGAGCTCGCCTGCGCCAACATGGTTCGCTACGTGCTGGAGCGCGAAGGCGACGTGGCCGCTGTGATTGCCGAGCCGATGCGTGCGGTGCCCTATGTGCCGCCGGCAGGGTTCTGGAAATCTGTCAGACAGACGTGCAACGATGCCGGAGCATTGTTGATCTTCGATGAAATCCCGACCGGGCTTGGAAAAACCGGCAGGTTCTTCGCGTTCGAACACGATGAGGTGGTTCCCGACATTGTGACGCTCGGCAAGGCGCTCGGCGGCGGCATCCTGCCCATTGCTGCGGTGATCGCCAATCGCGATCTCGATGTCTGCGGTGAATTTGCCATCGGGCACTACACCCACGAAAAAAATCCGGTGACCGCCCGTGCAGCGCTGACCACGATCGAAATTATCGAGGAGGAAGGACTGGTCGAACGGGCGGCGAAAATCGGAAACCATGCGATGGAGCGGCTTGGAAATTTCGCGGCATCTAGCAGCGCCGTTGGCGATGTGCGCGGCAGGGGTGCGATGTTTGGCGTCGAAATCATCGCCGATCCGGCAACCAAAGCGCCCGGCAACGACCTTGCCGAAACAATATTCTATCGCTGCCTCGATGCGGGCCTGAGTTTCAAGATTTCGCAGGGTTGCGTGCTCACCCTGTCGCCGCCGATGACCATTGCAGATGACGAACTCGACCGGGCTTTGGGAATCGTCGAAACCGCAATAGTCGGGTGTGCGGCGAGCGCATGAAAATCGTTCGTACCGATTGCGAACTGCACACCCCGACGATCGATGCGACGTTGCGCGAAACCGGTCATCAACTGGTCCTGCTGCCAGACGGTGTGTCTGAAAACGTATTGATCGAGGCGGTGCGCGACGCTGACCTGATCCTGATGTGTTACACGCCGGTCACCAAACGGGTGATCGCTGCAGCAGAACGGCTGAAAGGCATTGTCAAATATGGCGTCGGCATCGACGCTATCGACATTCCCGCGGCCAATGAGCGTGGCATCCCGGTCGTGAACGTCCCCGAATATGCCGAGGAAACCGTCGCGGAGGGCGCATTCGCACTGATGATCGCGCTGGCCAAAAAATTGCATCCGCTGGATCGTGCGATGAAGGAACGAGGGTGGGTCTGGCCTGAACCGCCGTGGCTTGGCAGTGACATTGCAGGCAAAACGGTCGGTCTGGTTGGTTTCGGCAAAATAGGAAGCGCCATGGCGCGTATGTGCGGCGCCGGATTTCGTGCAAGGGTCATTGCCTACAATCCCGGAAAACCGGCAGACGAAATGAAGGCTGCCGGCGCTGCAAAATATGACGATCTGTATGAATTGCTCGGCCAAAGCGATTTCGTCTCGCTGCATTGTGTTTTGACGCCTGAAACCAGGGGCATCATCGGCGCCGCCGAGCTGAAGGCGATGAAGCGTTCAGCCTATCTGATCAACTCGTCACGCGGCGCATTGGTCGATGAGATGGCTTTGCTCGCTGCTTTGAAAGACGGTGAAATTGCCGGAGCAGGGCTTGATGTCTTCGGTTCGGAGCCTTTGAACCGCAGCGATCACCCGCTGCGCGAGCTCTACGACATGCCCAATGTCATCCTGTCGCCGCATCTGACTTTTTACACCGCCGAAGCCATGGAGCGGTTGGAACGGGAGACGCTGGAGCGCTGTTTTGAAATCCTGGAAGGGCGAAAAGTCTTGGTCAAATCGCATGACCCTCGGCTGAGGGCGCAATGCGAGGGAGTTTTGTTCGGGAAATAATACCGGTTCAGCCTTTGCCGGATTGCTGATAAAGACGGTTTTCTCGCATTCGTCTGCCGCCGGGAAACGCAGTCATGATCTCGAAATTTCTGATCGCGCTGATCGCACTTCTGCATATCTATATTCTCTGGTTTGAGATGTTTGCGTGGACGACCCGCGGTCCAAAAGTATTCAGGTCTTTTCCCAAGGACCTGTTCGAGCCAACAAAGCCGCTTGCCGCGAACCAGGGACTGTATAACGGCTTTCTTGCCGCAGGCCTGATCTGGTCGCTGTTGATCGCTGACCCGGTCTGGCAGGTCAACGTTGCGCTTTGCTTTCTGATTTTCGTTGCAGTGGCGGGTATCTATGGCGCCTTGTCGGCGGCTCGCAATATCTTCTTTGTCCAGGGCCTGCCTGCTATCCTGACAATCGTCCTTTTGTGGGCGGGTTACTGATTACTTCCAGATCTAAACATGAGGGACTGATTTATGGCTGACATTGAACGACATCACACCAACCAGCGCATGAGCCATATCGTGATCCATGGTGAGACAATTTATCTCGCTGGCCAGGTCGGCACGCGCTACCAGTCGGTTGCCGACCAGACCAGAGAAATTTTGGCCAAGATCGATGCGCTTCTGGCCGAGGCGGGCAGTGACAAAACAAAAGTGTTGCGCGCTGACATCTGGCTTGATGACATGCGCGACTTTGATGAGATGAACGAGGTCTGGGATGCGTGGGTGCCCGAGGGGCATGCGCCGGCAAGAGCTTGTGGCGCGGCGCGGCTGGCGGCACCCGGATTTTGGGTCGAAATCCTGATCGTTGCCGCGAAATAGCGGCGCTTGCCTGAGTCGGCTTATCTACCGTTTCGTAAAGCAATCAGGCTCCCATCTTCAAGCAGATCGCTTGGATGAAGGATCACCTGGTCTCCTGATTTCAGTCCCGAGATCACCTCGGCGGATTCATCGTTGAGATGGCCGATCTCGATGGTCGTCAGCGATGCCCGGTCGTTGTCGGCCCGGTAGACGGCCCATTCGCCATCTGTGCGGAAAAGGGCGGCTATCGGGACCTGAAGAACGTCATCCGATTTCCAGATGGCGAGGCGGGCGAACACGCGGTAGCCGTGTCCCAATAATGGTTCAAACTCGTCCAGGTCGAGCACAGCGTTGACGCGCTGCTCTTCGATGCCGAGCGCGGAGATCTTCGTGAAAGCGGAGGGATCGACGCGCCGCACCGTCGCTGAAAGGTTCCGCTCACCCCCCCAATTGGTAATTTCAGCCTTCAAGCCGGGCCGGATGCGTACAGCATCCTCGGATAGGAGATCGACGGCGATTTCCAGATCCTCGGGATTGCCGACTTCAGCCAGCGGCGTTCCTGCGCTTACCGCCTGCTCGCTCTTGACCTTAACCGACAGCACGATGCCGTCGATCGGTGCGGTTACTTCAACACAACACTGGCGTCCGGCAATATCAAGCACTTCGTCGCCGGGCCGCATCAATCGTGCACGAGCGCTTGTCAACTCAGCCTGGCGCTGCCTGATGCGCGCCTCGGTGGTCTTGACCTGCGCCTCCTTAAGCGCAACTTCCGTCGCCGCCCTTTGCATGTCGCGCTCGGAGACGATGTTTGAACCGAACAGCCGTGTCGCCCGCTCCAGATCGGCTTTCGCAAGTTCAAGTGCGGCGAGCGCGCGCTGGTGTTCCAGTTCGGCCTGCGCGACACCGGAACGCGCGGCCTCAATGGCCGCCAGCAGCTCCGCTTCGGTTCGCCGGTCAATTAATGGCGGGTCGAGCGGATGGATGGAGGCGACTATGGTTTTGTTTGCTTCAACAGGGTCGCCTTCCTCAAGCGAAGTTCGATCGAGATGGCCGGCGATCGGTGCTGACACGGTATAGACGTTTCGAACCCGCGTCGTGCCTTCCTGGTCGATTGTCACCGTCATCGGTCCGGACATCACCGGCGCCGTGTCCACCAATGCGGGCTGCTCGCGAAGGGCGATGTAAATGCCGGCGGCAACGATTGCGGCGAGTGCAGCAAGTCCAAGCCATTTGGTCAGGTTTTTCATGCTTTTCACTCCCGGGTTTTCAGTACACTCACCAGGTCAAATTTGTCGATGCGGCGGCGCGCTATCAGCGCCGACACGACGCCAGCCGCCACCACGACCATACTTGCCCTGGCGAAGGTCGACGGCTCGACGACAAGCGGTATTCGAAACAGGTCGCTTTCAAATCCGCGTATCACCGACCAGGCGAAGCCGTAGCCGAGCAGCCAGCCGAGCGGCTGTGCCAGGGCTATGATGACGCCGAGTTCGGTCAAAAGAACGCTGGAGACTTCGCCACGGGTGAAGCCGAGCACCCGCAGGCTGGCCAGTTCTCTGGCCCGTTCGGCAAGCTGGATGCGGGCTGAATTGTAGACAACCCCGAACGTGATGATCACGGCCAGCACCACATAGACGCTTGCCATGACCGCGATGTTCTGCTCGATGATTTCGCGAAACTTTACCTTGGCGGCACTGAGCAGCGTAAACGAGGCGATCGCGGGCGTATGTTTCACCTCATCAAAGATGTCATCCAGGCGGTTTTGGTCGATTTTGACGCGAGCGCCTGAAATCCTGTTGCCGTCGCCAATCAGGCGGTTGAGCGCGTTTAGTTCCATAAAGGTGCCGAGCCCGATCAATGTCTGAACGATGGCTGTCACAGGCGCTTCGACGACCCTGCTGTCGTGTTGAAGCAATTCCAGGCGGACGATATCTCCGGGCTTCAACCTCAACTTTTTCGCGACCCATTCGGGAACCAGCAACCCCGAGGAGGGCGGTTGCACCGGAGTGCCACTATCGGTCAGGACACGCGCCAGATCGCCGTTGGCTGGTAAAGCAGAGATCTCCATCTCAAGTTCCCGGTGGCCGCGGATCATCCGCACAGCCGTAGAGCGGAACGGTTCGGCACGCATCACACCGGGAAGGGATCTCACCGCCGTTATGGATTCGGCGGCGCGCTCATTGGAAAACGTCAACATGCCGTCCTGGCGTTCGGACTGATAGAATGTGAAATCGATCATGTTCTCCATGGAATCGAACATGAATAAAGCGGTGCAGAGGATCGCGACGGAGAACGATGTTCCAAGCGATGTGATTGCAGTGCGGACCGGTCTGCGCGCCAGATGCCGCAAAGCCATGGTGGTGGTCTGTGAAAACAGGTGGACGATCAGGCCGGCCTTTCCCAAGAAGCTGCGGTAGCGCAGAGGAGCAGCAGGCCGCATGGCAACTGCCGGCGGCAGTGCAACCACAGACCAAATCGCATTGGCGGCGCCGGCAAGGGCCGCCGCGACCGCGATGCCACCGGCGAGTGCGTAGAGATCGAAACTCTCCAGGAAAATCAGATAGGGAAAAGAAAAGAACGTGCCGTAGAGCTGGGTCAATGCGCGGCCGAGCCAGGCACCAAGGGCAGACCCGATTGCCAATCCTATCGCGGCAATGACCAATACTAGTTTGGCGTAATGTCCCGCGATTGCCAGGTTTGAGTAGCCGATGGCTTTCAGCAGGCCGATCTGCTCGCGCTCCAGCGATATCAGGCGCGACAGAATCATGTTGACCAGAAACGCTGACACAAACAGGAAGATCGGCGGGATGACCAGCGCCATGGACCGCAATTCCTGCAGTTCGTTGTCAAGAAAGGCGTCGCTGATCTGGTCGTCGCGCTCGATGGCGCCGATGCCGCCATAGGGTTTGAGCAGATCGTCGACCCGATCGAGCACCTCTTCGATATTGGCGCTGGTGTCCAGCTTGGCGACAAGCGAGTTGAAGCCGCCTTCCATGTCAAACGGACCTTCAAGCGCAGACCGGCGCATGAACATGATGCCGAACCGGCGTTCGTCGGGAATGAGGTCGCCGGGTCCCAGTGCGTAGATGAACTCCGGAGACAGTACGACGCCAGTGACGGCGAGTTCGCGGTACTTACCGTTTATCAGCGCATTGAAGCCGTCGCCCGGTCCGATGCCGTGCGCTATTGCAAACTTTTCATCGATCGCAACCTCGTACGGCCGGCCTTGAAACGGTAGTCTGCCCTTGCGCAGATAAGGCTTATTGATGACCGGCTCTGCCGTATCGGGAATTGACACAACAAGGCCGGCAGCAGGCTCCATCATGCCTTGGATATCAAGGACAACCGGTTTGGATATTCGGTACTCGGTTGACCTGATGCCCGCAATGGCATCGATTTGAGTCGACAATCGCAACGGCGCTCTGGTGGCAGTCGCAAATAGATCAGCGAAATTCTGCCGGGCGTAGAATGTTGCGCGGGTTTCCTCAAGCGAGCGGTATGCACCAACTGCAAGAACAATCGTCGCCACACCGCAAGCCATGACCAGGGCGACAGCGATGATCTGCGCCCACAGCCGGCGCAGGTCGCGAACCACTTTTCGGTCAAGCACCCGCATCGATCACCAGCTCACTTCCGAAGGTGCAATACGTGTTTCGTTGACGGTTTGCTCGCTGATGCGGCCGTCCAGAAACGAGAAAACGCGATGGGCCATCTGCCGGATGCCCGCGTTGTGGGTGATGATGGCGGTTGTCGTCCCCAATTCCTCATTCACGCGGGCCAGCGCCTCCAGCACGATAACGCCGGTTTTTGAATCAAGCGCGCCTGTCGGCTCGTCGCAGAGAAGCACTTCAGGCTGCTTGACGATTGCGCGGGCGATCGCCACCCTTTGTTGCTCACCGCCCGACAATTGGGCAGGGAAATGGGACATGCGGTCTTCGAGATCGACCATTGCCAGCGCTTCCTCGGGCTTCATCGGGTTCTTGGCGATCTCGGTGACCAGCGCCACATTTTCCCAGGCACTAAGACTGGGAACCAAGTTGTAGAATTGGAAAACGAAGCCGACATGGTCGCGCCGGTAGCGGGTCAATTTGCGCTCGCTGTAGGTGGAGAGATCCTGGCCGCGAAAGTACACCTTTCCTTCGGTCGGCACATCCAGTCCGCCCATGATGTTGAGCAATGTCGATTTGCCGGACCCTGAAGGACCAAGCATTACCGCCAGTTCGCCGGGATAGAGATCGAGATCGACGCCCCTGAGCGCCCACACGTCCACCGTGCCCGTGCGATAAACCTTTGTCACGCCACGGGTTGAAAAGACCGGCTCGGTTGACCGTGCCAATTGCGGATCGTTCATGTGCAAACCATTAGCTCAGCAGCATATAAGCGCATTGATCACGGTCAAACGCGGCGCTTTCCGGCTCGATCACGAGTTCACACGCTCGTCTTGCGGAGGCAGTGGATATTTGTTAGTGTACTAATGAATTGGCGTAAGCGCGGTGATGCGTTTCGTCGCCAAGGATTCTGGGAGGAGACAAGTCGCGTGCGGCGCTATTTACAGATCAATCTTGCTGACCGGTCGGTTGAGACTGAAGAACTTCATGGAAAAGATATCGCCATTTGCGGACGATATTTCATAGCCAAAACGCTTCTGGAACAAGGCGTTGCGTCTGTCGATCCGCTCGGCCCGGACAATCCGCTTATCTTTTCTGCCGGTCCATTTGCTGGAACGAACTTTTCCAATGCCAATCGACTGAGCGTCGGTTGCAAAAGCCCGTTGACGGGCGGAATCAAGGAAGCCAATTCCGGCGGAACCTTCGCCTTCGCGATGGGGCAATTGGAAATTGCCGGGTTTACATTGAATGGCGTTTCCGATGACTGGGTGATCATCTACATACCGCAAGAAGGTGAAATCCGCTTCCTCGATGCCAAGCCCTACATGGGAAAGGGTAATTTCCAGACTGCAGCGAAAATTCACGAGGAATTTGGCGACAAGATCTCGATCGCGCTTTGCGGACCTGTCGGCGAATATCAAGGTTTGCTGGCAGGCATTGCGTTTTCCGACACGGATAACCGGCCTTCGCGACTGGCGGCTCGTGGCGGCGTCGGTGCGGTGATGGGCGCCAAGAAAGTCAAGGCGATCATTGTCGACAAACACAAAATGCCGACACTGCATGATCGCAAGAAGGTGATGGGCGCGGTCAAGGAATATAACAGACATCTAAATGAATCCGTGCCGATCCAGGCGTTCAAAACCCATGGCACAGCCATGGTCGCAGACCTGACAAACCGGCTCGGTGCCTTGCCAGTGAACAATTTTTCCGGTGGACAGGTGGTAGCCGCCGATCAAGGTCCACTGAAAATGGGCGGCGACTATATACGCGAGCTTTATCTGGACAGGGGCGGGGAGCCGTCGCACGCCTGCATGCCGGGCTGTCTGATCAAGTGCTCGAATGTCTATGTCGACAAGCAGGGGCGCGAGATTGTCTCGCCGTTGGAATATGAGACCATCGGACTTTTGGGCACCAATTGCGGACTGACCGATCCTGATGACCTGGCCTATCTGAACGAGACGGCAAACGATCTTGGCATCGATACGATCGAGGTTGGTGCAATGATTGCGGTGTTGATGGATGCCGGCCAGGCTGAATATGGGGACACGAAGTTCATGGCCGGCTGCCTCGAAGATATTGGCAAGGGCAATGAACGTGGCCGCATATTGGCGCAAGGCACTGCACGGGTGGGCGAACATTACGGTGTCAGGCGGGTACCTGTAATCAAGAAACAGGCGATCAGCGCCTACGATCCGCGCATTATCGAGGTCACTGGCATATCGATGATGGTCACTGCTCAGGGTGCTGATCACACGACCGGTAATGCACCGTCATTCGTGACCGCAGACAAGGATGTTCGCGCGGTGGCCGAGGAAAGTTACCGCATGCAGGTGACAAGCGCGGTTGCCGATTCGCTGGGTCTTTGCGTGTTCGGCCGCTCAGTTACCGACCCGAACCGAAAGCTGATCGCCCAGGGCATCAACGATGCGCATGGCTGCGATGTCGATGAAGACTTCATCATCGAGATCGGGCGCGAGACGTTGAGGCTTGAGGCTGAGTTCAACAAGCAGGCCGGATTTACCGAGTCTGACGACGAATTGCCGGCGTTTTTCCGCGATGAACAACTGCCGCCGACCGACAAGACGGCACGACTGCATGCCGATGAGGTCAACCGGCACATGCGTGACCTGGCGTCCGCCGATACGATCCCGGCCTGACCGATGTATGAACGCCCCGCCTCGCTGGACAAAGCACTGTCGTCCCTGGCGGCGGGCGAAAAGGCGATATTGGCAGGTGGAACCGATTTCTATCCGATGCTCGGCGAGCGTCAGCCAAGCGGTGCGGTTGTCGATATCACAGGCCTTGCCGAGCTTCGATACATGAAGCGCGAACCGGATGGCTGGCACATTGGCGCACTGGCCACATGGACTGATATTGTTCAAGCCGATCTGCCGCCGGCTTTTGACGGATTGAAACTTGCAGCCAGAGAAGTTGGATCAATACAGATCCAGAACCGGGCGACGGTCGCGGGAAATCTCTGCAACGCATCGCCCGCAGCGGACGGTGTTCCGCCGCTGCTGACTCTTGATGCAGAGATTCAGCTTTCCTCGCTAAGCGGTTCACGCAGAATCGCTCTTTCCGATTTCATAGACGGTTACCGGTCGACTGTCCTGCAGCCCGGTGAACTGGTGACGGCGATTGTCATTCCCGAAGGTTCCGCTGCGGGCCGATCATCGTTTCTGAAGCTCGGTGCGCGCAAATACCTCGTCATTTCGATCGCCATGGTCGCTTCGCGGCTGGTTATCGGCACAGATGACACGATAGTGAGCGCTGCAGTCTCGGTCGGTGCCTGTTCGGAGGTGGCGCAGAGATTGGGGTCGCTGGAAGGCGATCTTCTTGGCGCTGATGTTTCGAAGGGCTTCTCGGGTCTCGTTCGCCCGGAACATCTTGCCGGTCTGTCTCCAATTTCCGATGTTCGTGCGACCAACGAATACCGGCATATTGCTGCGGCCGAACTGGTCGAGCGGGTGCTCGACGATTGCGTCCTCAACGGAGCGGCCAAATGAGCTTGCGGGCTGCCATCACCTTGAACGGCCGTCCGGCGCAAATTGATGCGTCGGGAGCCGAACGGTTGTCGGGCGTTTTACGTAATCAGCTGGGATTGACGGGGACCAAGACCGGTTGCGATGCCGGGGACTGCGGCGCCTGCACGGTGCTGATAGACGGCGAGATTGCCTGTTCCTGCCTGGTTGCCGCGGGGCAATTGGATGGTTGCAATGTTACGACAGTTGAAGGGCTGAAAGCCAATGGCAGCCTGAGTGCGCTTCAAGAGAGCTTTCTTCGCCATGGTGCTGCGCAATGCGGCATCTGTACGCCGGGCATGCTGGTAAGCGCCCGGGCACTGCTGGACCGCAACGCCCGGCCAAGCCGCGAAGAAGTCGAGGAAGCGTTGGGTGGAGTGCTTTGCCGCTGCACCGGTTATGCCAAGATTATTGACGCAGTGATGGATGCGGCAGCCGAACCTGCCGCCATGAATCTCCCGGGTCGGGTCGGTGACCGGATTCGCCATGTTGACGGAACTCCCAAAGTAACGGGCGAGACGATGTTCGGCGCCGACCGGCTGCCCGAGAACGCATTATTGGTCCGGGTAATCCGCAGCCCGCACCACCATGCCAGCTTCTCGATCGGAGACAAGCAGGCGTTTCTCGACCGGACTCCTGGCCTTGTGGCGATCCTGGATGCAACAGATGTAACCGGTCAGAACTTGCATGGCGTCATACCGCCGTTTGCCGATCAGCCGGTATTTGCCGAAGGCAGGGTTCTGTTCAAGGGCGAGGCGGTTGCCGCTGTGGTCGGAGAGCCGGAAGCAGTTCGCGCGTTTGATCCTGATGCGTTTCCTGTCGAATGGACGACCATCGATCACCAGTTACTGCCCAATGGCGCAGTCCAAAATGGTGTGCCGCCCGTCCACGAGGCCCGCGAGGGAAACGTGCTGGTGCGAGGACTGGTCAAACGCGGCGACGCGTCTTGGGCTTTGCGCCAATCCGACATCCGCGTCTCTGGGCAATTTTCCACCCCGTTCATCGAACACGCCTATATCGAACCGGAGGCAGGATATGCGGAGCGTGTCGGCGACCGGATCGAACTGCACGGTTGCACGCAGACAGCTTTCATGAACCGCGACGAAATTGCGCTTGTTCTTGGCATTGATGCCGGTTCCGTGCGCATTGTGCCAAGCGCTTGTGGTGGCGGATTTGGCTCCAAACTTGACCTTTCGTGGCAACCCTACGCCGCGCTTGCGGCCTGGAAATTGAAGCGTCCGGCGGCAATTGCCTATTCGCGATCGGAATCGATGCGTTCGACCACCAAACGGCATCCTTCTGAAATTGAAGCGGAAATTGGTTGTGACAGTTCTGGCCGCATCACCGGTATGCGCTTTGATGGAACGTTCAATACCGGGGCATATGCGAGTTGGGGGCCAACAGTGGCCAACCGGGTACCCGTACATGCATCCGGTCCCTATCACATCGAGCATTATCGCGCGGACACTACCGCGGTGCACACGCATTGCGTTCCTTCCGGCGCGTTTCGTGGTTTCGGAGTGCCGCAGTCGGCCATCGCCCAGGAATGCCTGTTTGATGACCTGGCCGAACAGGCCGGTATTGACGCGCTGGAATTCCGACTGATCAACGCACTCGACAATGGAAAGCCGACCGTCACCGGACAGTTTTTCGAATCCGGGGTGGGCATCAAACCATGCCTTGAAGCGCTAAGAGGGCGCTGGATCGAGGCTTGCGATGAGACCGCCGCTTATAACCGGGAAGCGGAGAAGTCAGGTTCGTCCAAGCGCCGCGGTGTTGGACTTGGAACCTGCTGGTACGGCTGCGGAAATACATCGCTGCCAAATCCATCGACGATCCGCATTGGCGTAAAACCGGACGGATCATTGATCCTGCATCAGGGGGCTATCGACATCGGGCAGGGCTCGAACACAGTTATCACCCAAATTGCGGCTGACGCGCTCGGGACAGATGTCTCGGCATTTGAGATCGTTGGAGCGGATTCGGACCTGACACCGGATGGCGGCAAGACTTCGGCTTCGCGCCAGACATTTGTCAGTGGCAAGGGGGCAATGCTGTCGGCCCAGTCGTTGCGGACCCAGATATTGCGACACGCCAATGTTTCCGGCGACGCGAAACTGGCTTTTGGCGATGGCAGGGTCGGGATCAGCGACGAAATAACCACCTCGCACATTGATCTGTCAGAGTTGCCGGTCAACGAAAAAGGCTATGTTTTCATGAGCGAGGAATCCTATGATCCTCCGACAAAGCCGCTTGACGAAAACGGACAAGGCGAGCCTTATGCGCTCTACGGATATGGCGCGCAACTAGTTGAATTGACAGTCGATATTGGCCTTGGCACCATCAAGCTTGACCGGATCACGGCAGCGCATGACGTCGGCAAGGCTGTCAATCCGATGCTGGTTGAGGGCCAGATCGAGGGCGGCATTGCGCAGGGTATCGGCCTTGCGCTGATGGAAGAGTTCATTCCCGGCCGGACCGAAAACCTGCACGATTACCTAATACCGACAATTGGCGATGTACCGCCGATCGAGAGCATTGTTGTTGAAGTACCCGACTCCGAAGGGCCGTTTGGCGCGAAGGGGTTGGGCGAGCATGTGTTGATCCCCACCGCGCCGGCAATATTGAACGCGATCCGGCGCGCAACCGGTGCAAAAGTCCGGCATTTGCCGGCAACGCCCGACAAAGTGCTCGCAGCGATCAGGGAGGTTCGAAACAATGGCTGATGCTCCTGCCAAACCGGAGAAGATCCGCTGCGATGCCTGTCCGGTAATGTGCTACATCGCGGATGGCCGGTCGGGCGCCTGCGACCGGTACGCCAATGAGGGCGGTCAGCTGGTACGTCTGGATGCGCTGACCATTCTGGAACGCAGCGCCGAAAAGGGCGGCGAGATGGTACCTTTCCTGGACCAGGATTCTGATTGGGACGGCAAGATCATCGCTCAGCCTTCATCATTCGTCACTGCCGTGGGCGCCGGTACCACCTATCCCGACTACAAACCTGCGCCATTTATCGTCCAAAGCGAAGTCGATGATGTCGACATGATCACCGTCGTGACGGAGGGAATATTTTCCTATTGCGGTGCCAAGATCAAAATCGACACTGATCGTCACCTTGGCCCGGAACGCAATCTGGTTCGTGTCGAAGGCGAGCCGGTGGGTCACGTGACTACCGGAGAGTACGGTTCGCAAATGCTGTCGCTCGGCGGTGTCAACCATCTGACGGGTGGAGGCAAGAAAGAAGGCCGGGTCACCTGTGCGACACTGCTGGCGCTTTGCAACGGCGAGGCAGTCGAGCTTGCCATCGACGAAGGCTCAACGGTGGTTGTGGAAGCCGGCAATGCGCCGATCGTCAACGGCGTCAAGGAAGAGCGAATGCGGGTCGGCTGTGGCTCGGCGACGGTTGGCATGTTCGCATCACAATGGAAGGGATTGGTGGACGAGGTGGTGGTTGTTGACGACCACATCACCGGTGTCATGTCGGAACATCAGGCCGGCAAGGTGATTGGCTGGCAGCCCACAGGCATCAAGATCAAGGGGCGCCGTTCGACGCCGGGTCGCTATTTTCAGGTTGCCGAACCAGGCACCGGGTGGGGTGGCACAAACCTTGACGATCCGCTGGTCATATTGGGTGACTTCAACGACAAGTTTGCCACGCCCGGACAGTCGCTTCTGATGGTTTCAACCACAGGTGAGCAGTTTGCCTATTACGAACTCGACAAAAACCTGAACCCTGTCAAACTCGACATGCCGGAGCGGTTGATGCCATCGGTCGGGCGGATCGAGGAAAACTGCGAACCGGCGCTCTGTTCGGTGATTTTCATGGGCGGTGCGGGGGGATCATTGCGCGCCGGTGTGACAGAAAATCCGGTCAAGCTGACGCGTTCGGTCAAGGACGCATTGACCTTCGTCACCTGCGGCGGTGCGCCAACCTACACCTGGCCGGGAGGCGGGATTACCGTGATGGCGGATGTCACCCGCATGCCGGAAAACTCGTTTGGCTATGTGCCGACCCCGGCGCTGGTGGCGCCAATCGAATTCACCATGCGGCGCGATGATTACGAGGCGCTTGGCGGGCACATGGATCATGTCATGCCGTTGGCCGACGCTATTGCCGGCATGAAGGCAAAGCAGAACGACCATATTTTGAAGGGCAAACGCCAGGTTGGGCAGGACGAGGACAATCCGTGGCCGACCGAGCCGGGGCACTATCGCTGGGGCAAACGCGAGGGCGCGGCATGAGCGGGTTCACCGACAAGCCGGTTGCCGCCATCAGCCGTGACGGGCGCAAGCTGAGCCTGCGCCACGGACCGATTGATCTGTTGATCAGCGCTGACGGAGAACCGTCAGAAGTGCAGGCAGCCTACAGGCAGGCAGTCAACGCCTTTGACCAAGTGTTGCCGGAATTGGTATCGGAACTGCAATTGCTGAGGCGGCCTGTTTCACCAGCCGTTCCGGAACCGGTAGGAAATATCGCGCGAGCCATGCATTGTGCGGCCCTGGCGCATTGTGATCGGTTTGTCACCTCGATGGTGGCGGTCGCGGGGGCGGTGGCAGACAACTTGCTTTCCGCGCTTGTTGAAGGGCGCGCGTTGCAGCGGGCCTTTGTCAACAATGGTGGCGACATTGCTCTTTATCTCAGGCCCGGTCAGGCATTCGACATCGGTATCTGTTCAAACCCGGTGACCGGAGAAATGGCCGGAACCGCGACTGTTGAGGAAGCTGACAGAATTAGCGGCATCGCCACCAGCGGCTGGCGCGGGCGCAGCCACTCGCTGGGCGTTGCCGATGCAGTGACCGTCTTGTCGCGTGACGCGGCGACGGCGGATGCTGCAGCGACGATCATCTCCAACGAAGTCAACATCGAAAACTCGCCGCATGTCGTCCGGGAGAGGGCTCGCGATCTTTCTCCGGATTCCGATCTGGGCGAACGCCTGGTCACTGTCGATGTGGGTGATCTTTCGCCGCCGGAAATCACCCAAGCGCTCGATTGCGGGGAGCGATTGGCCGCGCGCCTGTTGCAGCGCGGGAACATCGCAAGCGCCTTTATCTGCCTTGCTGGCGACATCCGCATTGTTGGAGGAAAACAATTGGCCGTACGGGACATCGGCAAGTTGACGGAGGGTGTCAATGCCTGACGTGATTGTCAGAAAGACGGTGATTGTCGTCGATGAAATTTACCACGAGGGAGGCCCGGTTGCGTCCGAGCCATTGCGGCGCGCATCCGCTCTTGCGGTGATCGAAAATCCGTTTGCCGGACGTTTTGTCGAAGAGATCACCGGCTTCATCGATGACCTGAAACCTTTGGGCCTGCAAATGGCCGCCGACCTGATTGCCGCGCTGGGCGGTGACGCATCGGTTGTCGAAGGCTACGGCAAAGGCGCAATCATCGGCGAAGGTGGCGAGTTGGAACATGCCGCACTTTGGCATGCGCCCGGCGGGTATTCGATGCGTGAACTGGTTCCGGCCTCGAAAGCCATTGTTCCTTCAACGAAGAAGGTTGGCGGGCCCGGTTGCCGGCTCGATGTGCCGGTCACACACTCCAATGCTTCTTATGTACGCTCGCATTTCGATGCCATTGAGGTGGGGATCAACGACGCGCCAAAAGCAGACGAAATGGTCGTTGCGCTGGTGATGACGACCGGACCGCGCATTCATCATCGCGCAGGCGGATTGCAGGCTTCCGATATTGTCGGGGAGGACGGATTGAAATGAGCAAGGCGAAGATCAGAAAGATCGTCACGGTCGTCGAACAGACCAATATAGAGATCGGCAAGTCGATTGATCCGCCGACCAGACGGGCGGCATCTGTGGCGGTGATCGAAAATCCGTTTGCCGGAAAATATCAGGAAGATCTTGAAGAACTGATGGCGATTGGCGAGGAGCTCGGCGGATTGCTGGGAGACAAATGCGTTGCCGCGCTCGGCATCACACCATCGCAGGCCGAAAGCTACGGCAAGGCGGCGATGGTCGGCGAAAACGGCGAACTGGAACATGCGGCCGCCATTCTGCATCCACGCCTAGGCAAGCCGTTGCGCGCCGCTGTTGAAAAAGGCGCAGCTCTGGTGCCGTCATCGAAAAAGATGGGATCCATGGGGCAGCCGCTTGATGTTCCGCTCGGCCACAAGGATGCAGCCTATGTGCGCTCTCATTTTGACGGGATGGAAGTGCGGATCAATGATGCTCCGCGGGCAAACGAAATCATGGTCGCCATCACGGTGACCGATTCCGGCAGACCACTTCCGCGTGTTGGCGGTCTGGAAGCCAAGGATGCCGAAGGCAAAGACGGACTGCGATAGCAGCGAACACCGGTCGGGAGGACTGATCATGGAATATGTCAGAAATGCCTGGTACGTCGCCGGTTGGTCGTCGGAGATCGGCGACGAACCCAAGCGGGTGACGATGCTGGAAACACATCTTGTTGTCTATCGTGCGTCATCAGGCGAGGTTGTGGCCCTTGAAGACCGCTGTCCGCACCGGTTGCTGCCTTTGTCGATGGGTAAACGCATCGGCGACAATCTGCAGTGCGGCTATCATGGAATGACTTTTGGTCCGGACGGCAAATGTGTTCGCATACCGGGTCAGGACAATCTGCCCGCTTCGGCCTATGTCGATGCATTTCCGGTTTGCGAGAAGAACGACATCGTCTGGGTGTGGATGGGTGATCGCGACAAGGCCGATCCGGAAACGGTATTCGACATGCCTGAATTCACCGATCCGAACTGGGACGCGCATCAGGGAGATGCACTGCACCTGAATTCACACTATCTCAATGTCGCCGAAAACCTCGTCGATCCCGCACATGTCAGTTTTGTCCATCCGACAACGCTGGGCAATGCAGCGAGCGAAAACGTTCCGGTGCACGTATCGACCGAAGGAGAGGCAATCGTTGCCTGGCGTTGGATTCGCGACGCTCCGCCAATCGGATTTTTCCAGAAATTTGGTGGCTTTTCGGGCAATGTTGACCGATGGCACTACTACTATCTGCACCTGCCATCGACGGCTGTCATCGATTTTGGTTCATCGCCGGCTGAAGACGCACTGCCCGAAGAAGAACGCAACAAAGGTGTGCGCATATTCGCACTCCATTTTCTGACGCCGGTGAGCGGCAACTATACCATCGACCGCTGGATGCACATTCGCAATACGGCGGTCGGTGACGCTGCTGCTTCGGAACAGATGGACGGAATGTTCCGCACCGCGTTTGCCGAAGACAAGGCAATTCTGGAAGCCATCCAGGAGGAGGAAGAGCGACCGCAATCACGCCGGCCGATCCGCATTGCGATCGACAAGGGACCGCTTGTCTATCGCAAACGCATCGCCGAACTCATCGAACGGGAACGCACAGAGCATGTAGAGGCGGTGCCTTCGCCCGCTTATGTTTATCACGACTAATCAACTGAAATTCTTGAATAATCAGGGAGGAAAACATGAAACTGTTATCAGGAATTGCCGCACTGGCCGTGGCCGCTGCCGTCGGATTGTCGGCGGCGCCATCATTGGCACAAGACACGATCAAGATCGGTGAGATCAACCATTACAAGCGCATGGCGGCCTTTGCCGGTCCATACAAGCTGGGTCTGGAACTTGCTGCAGAAGAGATCAACGCCGCCGGTGGCGTCAATGGCAAGCAGCTTGAGTTTATCTTCCGCGACGATCAGGGCGATCCGGGCGAGGCGGTGAAAATCGCCGAGGAACTGATGACGCGCGACGGCGCGGCAATGCTGACGGGTACCATCTTCAGCCATGTCGGATTGGCGATTTCATCTTACGCCGGCGAGAAAAAGCATCTGTATCTCGCTGCCGAACCACTGGCCGATGCGCTCGTCTGGGCAAAGGGGAATGACTACACGTTCCGGCTGCGCGCTTCGACCTACATGCAAGCGGCAATGCTTGCAGAGGAAGCAGCAAAGAACCCGGCAAAGCGCTATGCAACGATTGCGCCGAACTATGCCTACGGCAAGGATGCGGTCGCGGCGTTCAAAAAGGCGCTGACGGCTCTGCGGCCGGACGTCGAGTTTGTGGCCGAGCAATGGCCGGCGCTGTTCAAGATCGATGCGGGCGCAGAGGTGCAGGCACTTGAGGCGGCAAAGCCGGAAGCAATCTACAACGTCACATTCGGCGGCGATCTGGCGAAATTTGTTCGCGAAGGATCGACGCGTGGTCTGTTCGATGGCCGCATGGTGCTTGGCCTGCTGACCGGCGAGCCGGAATATCTTGATCCGCTCGGTGATGAAGCACCGGAAGGGTGGATCGTGACCGGGTATCCCTGGTACGACATCACCGACGGGCCGGGAAAAGCTTTCGTTGATGCCTATCAGGCCCGCTATGACGACTATCCGCGCATTGGTTCGCTGGTCGGTTACATGACCACCCAGTCGATTGCCGCAGCGATTTCGAAAGCAGGCTCCACGGACACAGACGCAATGGTTGCTGCCTTCAAGGGGCTTGAGGTCGATACGCCGGTTGGAAAGATCACTTTCCGGGCGCTGGATCATCAAGCCACCATGGGCGCTTACGTCGGCAAAATTGCGCTGAAGGACGGCAAGGGAGTGATGGTTGACTGGGTCTACAAGGATGGCGCCGACTACTTCCCGTCAGACGAGGAAGTAATGGCCATGCGGCCTCAATAAGGTTGATGAATATCCGCCGGGCAACAAGCGCCCGGCGGACTTTTCTTTTGCAATTCTAGTTCACTACGGGATTACGGGCGATGGGCGTGCTGATCGCACAGCTTTTGACCGGCTTGGCCAATGCGGCGGCGCTTTTTCTCGTCGCTTCCGGATTGTCGTTGATTTTCGGTGTGACGCGCATCGTCAACTTCGCGCATGGCTCCTTCTACATGCTCGGCGCCTATATCGGCTATTCCGCCATGCAGGTGCTGCCGGGCGGCTTCGGATTTTGGACCTCCATCCTGATCGCCGGCATCGGGGTCGGCATCATCGGTGTCATAGTCGAGATGTGCGTCTTGCGGCCGGTCTACCGGGCGCCGGAGCTGTTTCAACTCGTTGCCACATTTGGCGTCATCCTGGTCATTCAGGACCTGGCCTTGCTGGTTTGGGGGGCGGAGGATGTACTTGGACCGCGCGCTCCCGGTCTGAAAGGTGTGGTGCGGATTCTCGGCGAACCGGTACCACAATATGATCTGGCGCTGATTGCCATCACTCCCGTTGTGCTTTTTGTGCTCTGGTATCTGATAACCAAGACACGGCTTGGAATTTTGGTACGTGCGGCGACGCAGGACCGGGAGATGGTTGGTGCACTTGGCGTCAATCAGGCCTGGCTTTTCACCGGCGTATTCTTTCTGGGCGCCATGCTGGCCGGTATCGGTGGAGCCATCCAGCTTCCCAAGGGCGGGGCCGACCTGTTGATGGATTTCAACATTCTGGCGGCAATATTCGTTGTCGTTGTCATCGGCGGAATGGGTTCGCTGCCTGGCGCGTTTGTTGCTGCGGTGCTCATTTCGGTGCTGAATGTATTTGGGGTGCGCTACATTCCGCAAAGCACGCTGGTGCTGATGTTTGTGGTCATGGCTGTAGTGCTGATGATACGGCCTTACGGGTTGTTCGGTCGCGAGGAAGTGGCTGGCGAGCACGGGCAGGTTGGTGAGCCGGAACAGCCAATCGCACCTTTCGGAGCCAGGGGCAAACTCGTCGTTGCCGGTCTGCTGGCGGTGCTTGCGGCGGTGCCGCTGTTCGGCTCCAACTTCATGCAGATACTGATCATCGATATCATCGTTTTCTGCCTGTTTGCGGCCAGTCTGCATTTTATCCTCGGGCTTGGCGGCCTGGTTTCATTCGGTCACGCGGCATATTATGGCGGTGGTGCTTATGCTGCGGCGTTGCTGGTCCACTACGCGGACTCACCCATGGAACTGGCGCTGATGCTGGCGCCGCTGGTGGCGGGGTTGCTGGCACTGATAATCGGTTGGTTCTGTATTCGCCTGACCGGCGTTTACTTCGCCATGCTGACGCTGGCTTTCTCTCAACTGCTCTGGTCGCTTGTCTATCAGTGGGGCGAATTTACCGGCGGCGACGACGGTATGGTTGACATCTGGCCGTCGGATTGGGCCTCTTCAACGACCGTCTATTTTTATCTGACGCTCATCGTCGGAACCGGCGGCATTCTGATACTCCGGCATGCCGCACATTCTCCGTTCGGCTATGCGGTGAGGGCGTCACGCGATTCTTCGCGCAGGGCCGAGGCCACCGGCATAGACACAAAACGTGTGCAATGGGTGGCATTTGCATTTGCCGGGGCCATGGCCGGTTTGGCGGGCGGACTGTTCGTCTTCTCCAAAGGCAGTGTCTTCCCGACGGAACTAGAAATCGCCCGGTCCTTCGACGCGATCATTGTCGTCTTTCTCGGCGGCGTAAAAACATTGTCGGGCGCCGTGGTTGGCGCCGGTGTGCTGGAGGTCGCGGAGGATTTCCTGACGCGTTTTGAATATTGGCGGCTGTTGCTCGGGTTGCTCATCATCGGCGTTGTCATCCTTGCACCTGACGGCATTGCCGGCTCGGCGCGAAAACTGTGGGACCGGCTTGGCTTGTCGAGAAACGGGGAGCACTCGTCATGAGCACGATGCTCAGGGTGAACGGGTTGTCGAAATCATTCGGCGGCATTCACGCCGTTTCCGATGTTTCGTTCGACGTCAGCAAAGCCGAGTTGCTGGCGCTGATCGGCCCCAATGGTGCGGGCAAAACCACGTGTTTCAACATGCTGATGGGCCAGTTGAAACCAAATGCGGGCACAATCCTGCTTGATGGCGAAGACATAACCGGGCTTGCACCGAGGACAATCTGGCGCAAGGGGGTCGGCCGAACCTTCCAGATCACCGCGACCTATCCGACCATGACGGTTGTCGAAAACGTACAGATGGCGCTGATATCGCATAACCGCAAATTGTTTTCCTTTCTGCCATTTGCCCGCGCGCTTTATCGCGAACAGGCAATCGAACTGCTTGATCTGGTCGGAATGACCGGACAGGCGGACAGGGCAGCAGCAATCCTCGCCTATGGCGATCTGAAACGGCTGGAGCTTGCCATCGCGTTGGCACACGGACCGTCGCTGTTGCTGATGGACGAACCAACCGCAGGCATGGCGCCAAAAGAGCGTATCTCGCTGATGCAGCTGACTTCAGACATTGTGGCGGAGCGCAAGATAAGCGTGCTGTTCACCGAACACGATATGGACGTTGTTTTTGCGCATGCGCACCGGGTCATGGTGTTGAACCGCGGCGAACTGATCGCCAATGGATCGGTGGAAGAAGTGCGCGAAGATGCCCGGGTACGCGAAGTCTATCTCGGCGGTGGCGCGGTGTTTGCCGATGAGGGGAGCGCCTGATGCTTTCTCTCGTGGATATCAACAGTTACTACGGAAAAGCGCATATCCTCAGTGATTTGTCGTTCGACATCTCCGCTGGCGAGGTCGTCGCGCTTCTCGGCCGCAACGGTGCCGGAAAGACCACCACGATGAAATCCATCATGCAGTTGGTGCGCCCCAGACAGGGATCGGTGCGGTTTCTTGATGCAGAGATTACGCGCTGGGCACCGCACCGGGTTGCCAAAGCCGGGCTGGGCTATGTGCCTGAAGAGCGGCGAATATTCACCGATCTGACTATCCTTGAAAATCTCGAAGTGGGCCGGCAGCCGAGCCGCGCGGGCGTTCCTGAATGGACGCATGAAATGCTCTTCGAACTGTTTCCCAATCTGGCTGAGCGCCGTCACAATCGCGGCAAAGCGCTTTCGGGTGGCGAACAGCAAATGCTGACCATTGCCCGAACGCTTATGGGAAATCCCAAACTACTGTTGCTAGACGAACCGTCAGAGGGTATTGCGCCGGTCATTGTCGAGCAGATGGCGGAGACAATCCAGCGGTTGAAACGCGAGGGGTTGACGGTTCTCCTTTCGGAGCAGAACTTGCACTTTGCGAAACTTGTTGCCGACAGGGCGGTTATCATTGAGGGTGGCACGACGCGGTTTGAGGGAACGTTTGAGGAGCTCGAAGCCAGTCCGGACATTCGGGACGCATATCTGTCCGTGTAAATTCAGCAATCGGCGAAGTCCGTTGGAAACACATGACTCAAACTGAAAGTCAGACAATTTTGAACAAGACCGGATACAAGCTGGATGCGCAGGTGGGTTTCCTGCTTCGAAAGGCGAACCAACGGCATACTGCGATATTTGCAGGTCTTATTCCCGGTGACTTGACACCGATGCAGCTGGCGGCAATGGCCAAGCTTGCCGAGCAGGAGGAATGCTCTCAAAACCGGCTCGGCCGGTTGATCGCCATTGACGCGGCGACGATCAAAGGGGTTGTCGATCGCCTTGCCGCGCGTGACCTGGTATCTACCAGGCCTGATGTTTCCGACCGACGCAGAACGATTGTCACCTTGACCGAAGCCGGCCGCGAACTTTGTCAGACTGCGTTCACCGCTGCGAAAAAGATTACCGAGGCAACGCTGGAACCGTTGACGAAGGAAGAACAGCGCCAATTGCTTGCGCTGCTGACCAAAATCTCCTGAGAGCAGTCATTCGGCAGTATTTCCAGTTCTGCCAAAACTTTGACGCCAACTGCGTGACCTGATCCCGTGAATACGCTCGTCAGATTGGTTATCTAGAGGTCTGATTCTCTGGTCGTCTCCAAGACATTGTTGATCTTGTGCGATAACGTTATGCAGGAAACAGGAAGGGACACACCATGCCGCTGGAGAAGCAGATTATCGACCATCCGCCGTTCGGGGCGGTGTCTAAGACCGTTCGCGCTGGTGATTTTCTTTTCGTTTCCGGACAGGGTGGATTTCTTCCGGGAACCCGGGTTTTGCCGGGCGAGGATTTCGAATCCGAGGCGCGCCAGGCCTTCGAGAACCTCAAGAGTTGCCTTGAACACGCCGGCTCATCCATGGACGATGTCGTAAAGGTCGTGACCTGGCTGGCTGATGCCTCACAGTTTATGGTGCTCAACGAGCTTTTCGATGAGTATTTTGCGGTTGATCCTCCCGCCAGGTCGTCACCGATTATCGAACTTCCGATGGGATTGCGTTTGTCGGTTGAGGCGACAGCGATATATCGGGGCTGATCCAGCCTATTCGGCAAGTTCCGGCAGTGTGGTCGCCGGTGGTGTGTTGCGGCTGCGGTGCGAGCGCACGATCCCGTCGATGACGGTCATTCCAACGCCAGGCAGATTGCCCTGATGAATGGACTCCAGCATGTCTTTGCCCGGCGCATGCTGAGCACGATCGATCAGGATGAAGTCAGCCGATTTTCCGACTTCAATAATACCGCAATCAAGATCGCGCATTCGGGCGGTATTGCCGGTAGCAAAGCAGAATGCGATTTCGGGCGGAATGTCACCGAGGCTCGATAGCATGGCGATCATGCGCAAGATGCCAAGCGGCTGGACGCCGGAGCCAGCCGGCGCATCTGTGCCGAGGATGATGCGCTCCGGCTGCTCAAGCTCGAAGGCAGTGCGCATCGCCAGCAAGCCGGCGCGCTCATTGCCGTTGTGAACGATCTCGATGCCTCGCTGGCAGCTTTCGCAAAGGCAGGTGATCTGGTCGTCAGGCAGGGCAGTGTGACCGCCATTGATGTGACCGATGATATCCGCATCGGCCTCCAGCACTACATCCTTGTCGATCAGACCGGAGCCGGGAATGGAAGGTCCGCCGGTATGGATAGTAGATTGGATGCCGTATTTTCGGGCCCACTTGACCATCTGCTGGGCTGTTTCGCCTGCTTTGACAGAACCAAGACCGACTTCGCCAAGCAGTTTGACGCCGGCTTCTGCCAGTTCCTTGAAGTCGTGTTCTTCCATCCCTTCTTCGATGACCGGTGCGCCCGCGAGCATCTTCACCCCCGAGGGACGGAAGTTCTCGTACCAGCGCTGCGAGGCGATCGCGAGCGCTTTCAATCCGACGATGTCCTTCGGGCGGCCAGGGGTATGGACCTCTCCGGCCGAAATCATGCAGGTGACGCCACCGTGGAGGCAGGAATCGATCCAGTTCAACTGTTGCTGCCGAGGTGTGTAATCGCCAATAACAGGATGGACGTGACTGTCGATCAATCCCGGTGAAAGCGCAACGCCCTTGGCATCGATCACTGTCGTGGCCTCGTCGGTGTCGAGGTCGCTTTCCTTGCCGATCGCGGCAATCTTGCCGTCGATGGCGACAACACAATCGCCGTCAAGAATGGGTTCTTCAAGTTTGCCCGAGAGGATCAGACCCAAATTTTTAATGACAAGTTTCTGGGTTTGATCGGCCATTGCATCCTCCCATGCCAGCATACGCAACTTGTTTGTATGCTAACATTGAATGTGTAACGAGACAATCGCGCCGGGGGGCATGCGGCAGCGGATAATTTCAGTAGCTCGCCCGGCCGCCTGACAAATCGAACGCTGCGCCTGTCGTGTAGCTGTTTTCCCGTGAGACCAGCCAGGCAACCATTGCTGCGATTTCGTCGGTTTCGACAAACCTTGCCCGGGGAATTTTCGACAGCATGTAGTTGATGTGCTCTTCCGTCATCTGATCGAAGATACGCGTGCGGGCGGCCGCCGGTGTGATGCAGTTTACTGCGATGTCGAAATCAGCCAGTTCCTTGCCCAACGATTTGGTAAAGCCGATAACAGCGGCCTTGGAGGCGGAGTAGGCGGAGGCGTTGGGATTGCCTTCCTTGCCGGCGACCGATGCGATGTTGACGATGCGGCCATAATTTGCCGCCTTCATGGCCGGAACCACGGCGCGGTTCACATAGAAAGCACCGTTCACGTTCAGGTCCATGATGCGTTGCCATTCATCGATCGGATAATCATCGACCGTGGTGTTGATGCCGGCAATGCCGGCCGAATTGACCAGTATCGAAATTTTATCATGCTTGGCAGCCACAGCGTCCGCTGCTGCGGCAACGGCATCGTAGTCGGTAATATCAACCTGGCTGGCTTCGACTACCAGATCAGAGGCGGCAAGGTCGAGCTGATCGCTGTCAATGTCCCAGATGTGAACTTTGGCACCGGATGCGGTCAGGCGTTTGGCGATTGCAAATCCGATGCCCTGCGCACCTCCTGTGACGATGGCAACTTCGCCATTCAGGTCGATTTGGTTCATGACTAATCTCCCGATTACGTGTCCATGACCACGTCTTGGCGCTGGGTACCAAGGCCATCGATGCCCAGTTCCATCACATCGCCGACCTTGAGAAACACTGGCTCTGGTTTCATGCCAAGCCCTACACCGGGCGGCGTACCGGTGGAAATGACATCGCCGGGGTGAAGCGTCATCAGGCCTGACAGATGCTCTATGCATTGTGCGACCGTGAAGATCATCGTCTTGGTGCTGCCTGTCTGGCGGCGCTCACCGCTCACATCAAGCCACATGCCGAGATTTTGCGGATCGGGCACTTCATCGCGGGTCACAAGCCAGGGACCCGTCGGACCGAATGTGTCGCAGGATTTGCCCTTGGTCCACTGACCGGAGATATGTGCCTGGAAATGGCGTTCGGAAACGTCGTTGATCACACAATATCCGGCAACATGATCCAGCGCATCTGCCTCGCTGACATATTTTGCCTTTTTGCCAATGACGACGCCGAGCTCGACTTCCCAATCGGATTTCTCCGAGCCACGAGGAATCGAGACCGTGTCATTGGGACCGACCACAGCGGATGTCGCTTTCATGAACAATATCGGATGATCGGGGATTTTTGCGCCGGTTTCCGCCGCATGATCAGAGTAGTTCAGTCCGATACACATAAATTTGCCGATATTCGCCACGCAGGGTCCAAGGCGCGGATTGCCGTCCACTGCAGGCAGGGAAGCGGGATCAAGCGAGCGCAGCCGGTCGAGGGTCGCGTCGTCGATAAACGCACCGCTGACATCATCGATGTGCCCGGACAGGTCCCGGATGTTCCCGTCATCATCAAGAAGGCCCGGCTTTTCGGCTCCCGGTTCGCCATAACGCAATAATTTCATGAATTTCCCTCGCTCACTTGCTGCTGCTGTTTTGTTGCGCGCCCGTTCAGGTGTCAAGCGTTGGAGAGTTCGCAGGTAATGTTGAAAATGCGCTTGATCGTCGCAACCGGTCCAGGTGATCACATTCACGCGTTCCGGTTCGACCACCAGTCTCTTGGCTTGAGGCGAGCCGGAAGGCCGCGGCGCTCTTCCCACCAAAGCGCCAGCCTGCGCCAGCGGCTCGTCGCAACAAGCCGGAACAGACGGTCGAAAAATCCGTCATAGGTCTTGTTGAACGGGCAAACCCGCATGCAAATTGCGCAATCGCTCTTCAATTTGGCCCAATAGCCAAAACATTTTTCGCAATCGGCCGACCACTTTTTTACCCCAGAAATTGTCGAAACGTTTGGCCCACCGGTTTCGGGCGGCCCGAAGGGCAATGCCTTCGGCGGGCAGGGCTCGGCGCATTTGGTGCAGATATCGCAATACTGGCGAATGCCCAGCGGCTCGGGCTTGTCCGCGACCAGCGGCATCGACGTGAATATCTTGGAAAACCGCACCCGTGGACCGAATTCCGGTGTGATCACCATCTGGTTGCGGCCGTATTCGCCGAGCCCCGCCTTGACCGCGTAGGGAATGACCAGTGCGGTATCGTTCATCGAGCCGACTGCCTCAAAGCCAAGGTTGCGGATGTAAGTGGCAAGCTGGATGACGATGGCCGCTTCGTGAGAGTATTCAAGGCCCGTTGACGCGCCGGCGAGCGCCGACGGATAGGTCGCGACGAGATCATGGTCCATGGCGTGGCCGAGAACGATGACGTGGGTGACGTTGCCAGGCAGATCATTGGGTGCGCGCGAATAATCACGGGTGTCAACACGCGAAGAATAGTGCCAGCGTTCGTCCAACTCTGTGATGCCGACCAGATCTGCGCCGAACAACTTTGCAATACGTTTGATCTCAGCGGTCTCGGAGGCGGCGTCGGCTATCTCGATCCTGTCCGGCGCAACCGGCGTGTCATATTCGATCGCGGCTTGAAACCCCTCGCGCTTACCGCGGTCATTGGCACGATTGGATATGACATCGGAGACCGACCAGGCAGCATTGCGAAGCGCGAAATCCTTTTGCGAGAAGCCATCGCCACGCCGGGGTGCCGCTTCCATTCGGTAGCTGTCGAAAAATCCCTGGGTGTCCTTGTTCTTGACCGCCGGGTCCCAAAACGCGCGGGTGAACATGTCGTTCATCTGATCGAACGGTTCGAAATCGTCGGCGATCTCGATGCCCAGCGCCGCATCGCTTTCGGCGAAACGTTCGCGCCATTCGGCCCGTTTCTCATCGGAAATCTCAGGCCGGTTTGATGGCCAACTCATGCAATGTTCCGATCGTTTGGATGGGACGAAAACAAGGCGGGCCAACCTAACAACGGCCGTCAATTCACTTCAAGCCGAAAATAATCGGCCGGCGGTGAGAATGAGATTGCGGAATTTTTCGCTTCAAAGCATGGTCAACTTCGGATTTGAAAGAGAGGCAATTGTCTGTGATCGAAATCGTCGAGCACGCCTGGATACCACTGCCGGACGGACGTCGGCTGGCAGCCAAATTGTGGTTGCCCGAAGATGCAGGGCCGTCGCCGGCAATTCTGGAATATCTGCCATACCGCAAGCGTGACGGAACGGCACCGCGTGACGCGACAACGCATCCCGTATTTGCTTCGCACGGTTTTGCCTGTGTCCGCGTCGACATTGACGGGACGGGCGAATCCGACGGCGTTTTTGACGACGAATATTCCGAGCAGGAACTGTCAGATGGGGAAGCGGTCATTGCCTGGATTTCCGATCAGGAATGGTGCGATGGCAATGTCGGAATGATCGGTATTTCCTGGGGTGGCTTCAATGGTCTGCAACTGGCATTTCGCAGGCCCGATGCACTTAAAGCAGTTGTGACCGTTTGCTCGACAGCGGACCGGTTTGCAGACGACATCCACTTTATGGGCGGCTGCCTGTTGACCGACAATTTCAACTGGGGCGGTCAGATGAATGCCTATCAAACCCGGCCGCCGGATCCCGAGCTCAGAGAAGACTGGAAGGTGCGCTGGATCGAGCACATGGAAACGCTGCCGTTTCTGGCTGCGGATTGGTTGAGACACTCTGTCCGTGACGACTTCTGGAAACACGGATCGGTCTGTGAGGACTGGGACGCCATTGACGCGGCGACACTGGCGATTGGCGGCTGGGCAGACGCTTATGTGAACACGCCATCCGCTCTGGCCGCCAACCTTAATGCGCCGGTCAAGGCGCTTGTCGGACCGTGGGAGCACAAATATCCGCATATCGCCCGCATCAATCCGGCTGACTTTCACGGCGAGGTGCTGCAGTGGTTCAAGCACTGGCTCAAGGGCAGGGACAATGGCGCGCAGAACCTGCCGGCCTATCGCGCATTCATGCAGGAGCATGATGATCCGTCACCGGACTACAAGCCGAAGAAGGGCCGATGGATCGCAGAGACTGCTTGGCCGTCGCCGAATGTGACCGAGCAGGCTTTCAACCTTGGTAAGGGTGTACTTTCGAAGAATCCGGGTGACGGGACCGCCGTGGTTTCGACGCCGCAGCATGTCGGGCTCAATTCGTCCTATTTCTGTCCCGGTATGCGGATTGGCCACGAACTGGCGGGCGATCAGTCAAACGATGATGCGTTGTCTGTTTGCTTTGACAGCGAGCCGCTTGTTGAAGCGCTCGAGATACTCGGAAGACCCGAAGTCGAAATCAAATTCTCGGTCGACAAACCGGCAGCGCAACTTTGTTTCCGGCTCTGCGAAGTTGATACAGGCGGCGTGTCGCAACGCGTAAGCTACCGGCCAATCAATCTGACCTGTCACTCTGGATTTGAATCTCCGGAGCCTCTGGTTCCCGGAAAAACCTACACAGCATGCATACCGCTCAATGAATGTGCGCACCGTTTTATGGCCGGAAACCGGATCCGGCTGGCGGTTTCGACATCGTATTGGCCGGTGATATGGCCATCGCCTGAGCACGCCTCTGTGGAACTGGACCTTTCGCAGTGCCGCCTGCAATTGCCGGTTCGGCGCGTCGATGCAGAGCCCGATGCCGTCGCGCCATCGCCGCCGCACAAATTTCCAGTCTGGCAGGGGCAGGAATTGCGAACCGCGACCGGCAAAGCAGATCGAATTTTTGAAGAAGATGGTACCGTTGTCCTGAAAACGTTTGACGATTTCGGTGCAAATTGCGATGCAAATCACGGGCTCGAGGTTGGCAGCCATGTCTGGCAGCGATTCTCGATCCATCCGGAAAAACCATTGTCAGCGCGGCACGAGGCGACATGGCGGTTTGAATTCCGGCGCGGGGACTGGTCGGTTTCAGTCGACACGACAAATGTGATGACGTCGACATTGGACGACTTTATCCTGCATCGGTCGATTGTTGCTTTTGAAAGCAACGAAAAGATATTTGAAAAACAACAAACAGAAACGATCGCGCGCAAACACCTTTGACCCTGTTTGTGAGTTCATGTCCTAATGCGCGGCAAAGGAGGGGAGAAGTTCATGTCGATCCATATCGGGGCCAAGCCGGGCGAAATAGCCGAGACCGTGTTGCTGCCGGGTGATCCCTATCGGGCGAAATGGGCTGCGGAGACATTTCTGGACCATGTCAGATGCGTCAACGAAGTACGCGGCATGCTTGGCTTTACAGGTCAATACAAGGACATGCCTGTCACCATTCACGGCAGTGGAATGGGCATGCCGTCGCTTTCGATCTACGTCAACGAACTGATTCGCGATTATGGAGCCAAGCGGCTGGTCCGCATCGGCTCGTGTGGCGGAATGGCCGGGCAGGTGAAGATCAGGGATATCGTCATCGCAATGACTTCTTCGGCTGCTTCGTCAATAAACAAGATGGTTTTCGGCGAGATCGAATATGCGCCTTGTGCGGACTGGAACCTGTTGCGCAAGGCGGTTGAAGCGGCGGAAACCAGGTCAATTGCACCGCATGTTGGAGGCATAATCTCCCAGGACACATTCTATACCCATCCTGAATATGCGCTCGACACGCTGATTGCACACGGGGTGTTGGCCGTCGAAATGGAGACAAGTGCGCTTTACACACTTGCCGCCCGACTTGGGGCGCGGGCGTTGACGGTTCTTACCGTTTCCGACCACCTGAAGACCGGCGAGGAATTGCCCGCTGCGGACCGCGAGCGCAGCTTTTCGCAGATGGTGGAAATAGCGCTCGACGCGGCGCTGGCTGACACCGGCCCTTAACGGAAACCGACACACATCTTTCATATATCTGCAGCGCGGCTGTAACAGAAACGCGGTATTGGCTCCCTCGTAGCAAGGGACCGATGTTCCATGACCCAAACCGCGACCAACCAGCAAATACCAGCCGTTGCTTCCCCTCTGAAAGAGGCCGTTTTTCAAAATAGCGCCCTTTCTGGTCAAGGAATTCTCGAACGGCTGTTCACAGCCATGTTCAACAATCTGGTCTACCCGCAAATCTGGGAGGACCCGGTTGTTGACATGGAAGCTCTGGCCATCCGGCCGGGAGATCACGTGGTGGCAATCGCTTCGGGTGGCTGCAATGTAATGTCGTACCTGCTTGGTGATCCGGCGAGGGTTTCCGCCGTCGATTTGAACACCGCACACCTGTGCTTGACCAAGCTAAAAGTGCAGGCAGCCAAGAGTGTACCGGGATATGGAGAATTCAGGTCGATGTTTGCCGACGCGAAAGGTGCGGCCAATGTGTCGATCTTTGACTGCCATCTGAAAGAAATGCTTGATCGCGAAACGCGCGAATACTGGTCGAAGAGAATGATCAACGGACGCCGCCGGATTGATTTGTTTTCGAGGAATTTCTATCGCTTCGGTGTGTTGGGCCGGTTTATAGCAACAGGCCATATCGTTTCCCGAATGCATGGCGTCAATCCAGCCGGATTGATGAAACAGCCGACTCTCGCCGATCAGCGACGGTTTTTCGAGACGCAAGTTTCGCCTTTGTTCGACAATCGTCTGTTGCGGTGGATCCTGTCTTCACCAATCTCGCTCTACGGGCTGGGCATCCCGCCTGCGCAATACAGTGAACTGGCTGAAGGTCGTCACATGGCCGATGTCGTTCGCGAAAGATTGGGTCGGCTGGCCTGCGGTCATTCACTTCACAAGAACTATTTTGCGCGGCAGGCATTTGGCCGCAATTACGGGTGTCAGGACGGCGATGCAGCGCTACCGCCATATCTTGAGGAGCGAAATTGGCATCTGATCAGAAGCCGTGCCCATCGAGTCAGGACCGCGTACGGTTCGATCACCGATTTTCTGAACCTGCAACCCGCCCGCAGCGTTAACAAGATTGTGCTGCTGGATGCGCAGGACTGGATGACCAACGATCAGCTAAATGCGCTTTGGTCGGCAATCACGCGAGCGGCGGCACCCGGTGGGCGGGTGATTTTCCGGACAGCCGCACGCAGGTCACCACTGGATGGTCGGGTCTCCGGCAAAACTCTTTCGCAATGGCACTACAACGCTGAAATGTCGGACAAATGCCTGCGGAATGACCGGTCCGCCATTTACGGCGGATTCCACCTGTACGAGGCGGTTCAATGACAACACAATCCGGTTTGCTCGCCCCGGAAACGCATGCCCGGGCAATGGACCGCATCTACCGCTGGCAGCGTCATTTCTACAATCCGACTCGGAAATTCTATCTGATCGGCCGCGATGAGATGATCGCTTCACTTGGTGCGCAGCCCGCAGCGCATGTTCTTGAACTTGGATGCGGAACTGGTCGCAATCTTGCGGTCGCCGCCAGATATTTTCCGCAGTCCACCTTTTATGGGGTTGATATATCCGCCCAAATGCTGACCAGCGCGCGGCATATGGCGCAACGCGAGAAGCTGAATCATGGCACATCAATTGTAACGGCGCAGGGTGACGCATCCTCATTCGATGCTGCTGCCCGGTTTGGGGTCGAAGGTTTTGACCGCATCATGTTGTCTTATTGTCTGTCAATGATTCCCGATTGGCGCGTGGCTGTTGAAAACGCGATCAGGCAGACCGCACCCGGAGGAAGCATTCACATTGTCGACTTCGGCCATATGGGCCGATGGCCATATTGGATGCGCTGGAGCATGCGCAAGTGGCTTTCAAGTTTCAAAGTTTCACCGTGTCGCGATCTAGTCGGTGTTGCTGAACGTCTCGCCGACGAGGCGGGTTTTTCGTCACGCAGCGAGTGCCTGATGGGCGGATATGCGTGGCATGTTGTTCTACAGAAACCGGTTGATCCCAAGCCGTTTGAAATCTCCGAGAGCGTCGAAGGCTTGCCAGAGGTGACCGCATGAATGGGCCAATCGAACCGCCGGTTGTTCGATACCGCGCGATTTGGATTTCGGATTTGCATCTCGGCACCACAAGATCGCAGGCTGAGTATTTGCTTGATTTCTTCCGCTCGACAGAGTCGGAAATTCTCTACTTGGTAGGCGATATCACCGACAATTGGTCTTTGAAGAAGAAGTGGCACTGGGAACAGTCCCACAATGACGTTCTTCAGAAGATCCTGCGAAAAGCGCGCAAGGGAACGAGGGTTATCTACATACCCGGAAATCACGATGAGCAGTTCAGGGATTTTGCGGGAATCCGGTTTGGTAGGGTCGTCGTCAAGCGAAATGATATCCATACGGGGGTGGACGGAAAACGATACTTGGTCATGCACGGAGACGAGTTTGACGGTGTCATCCAATACGCCAAGTGGCTCGCCTATGTTGGCGACCAGGCATATGAGTGGTCAATGTCGCTAAACGCCGTCTTGAACCGGGTGCGCAGAAGACTTGGAATGCCCTATTGGTCGCTGTCAGCCTACCTCAAGAACCGTGTGAAAAAGGCGGTAGAATATCTGTCTCTGTTTGAGGAGATGATGGTGCGCGAAGCCAAACGGCAAGGGGCTGATGGCGTCATTTGCGGCCACGTTCACACTCCGGAAATGCGGACCATTGACGGTATCGAGTATCTTAACGATGGCGATTGGGTGGAGAGTTGTTCTGCCTTGGTGGAGCATCTCGATGGCCGCTTCGAGTTGTTACATTGGGTAAGGAAGGAAACGTCAAAGACCACCTCCAGCGAAATCACAGGGATTCCCGTTGGCAGGGAGCTCGCGGCAACGGCGTGACAGCTGCGATCAGGACGCCTTGCCCCAGCCACCGCCGTTGGCGGTCTGGATGAGGATTTCGTCACCCGGCTCGATGACCACGCCGCTGACATAGCTGTAGTCGCTTCGTCCGTCTTTCGCCTTGACGACAGAGATGCCGTTGGTGCCGCCAGTTTCGCCTCCGTTGGATCCCCAGACTGGATGTTTGTTGCGGCTGTAGCCGGCTGAGAGGATGGCGCGGCCGCGCGGCCGGTAACTGGTTTGCAACCCCCGTCCGCCAGTGTGCAGGCCAGCGCCTTCGAGCGTCTCGTTCAACCGTTTGTAGCCGACATCGATGCCGTAGCGTGCCTCGCAGATTTCCACCGGACAGTTGAACGTCTCGCCGTGACTGGTGGAGTACATGGCGTCGAGGCCATCTCGTTTTGCAGTTGCGCCCCAGCCGCCCATTTGTGGTTCAACCATCGTGTAGCGCCGGCCGGTATCGGGGTGATCGCCTGCGATAACCGTGCCGCAAACCGACGCGAAATGGCCGGCGGGCAGGCGCTCCGGGAGGGCACGGGCCATGCATTGCCAGAGCATGTCGTAAAGACGAATGCGGGTTTCAAAGTAGTAGCCGTGCGGAGCATTGCCCGTGGCGTGGAATATGGTGCCCGGCTCAGTGATGACTTCCAGCGGGCGGAACGATCCGGCATTGGCCATCAATGTGGGGTCGGTCAGCGCCTTGAATATCATCTGTGAGGAGATGACGGCGCCGTCGCGGCTGGTGTTGTAGGGCGCGTCGCGCTGTTGCGGATTGCCGGTCAGGTCTACCGTGAATTTGTCGGCCGATATGGTGATTTTCGCCCGCCATATTGCACCATCATCCTGCTCTTCCTCAATTGAATAGGAACCGGCGGGAAGACTGGCGAGACCGGCCCGGCCTCGCTGTTCACCCTCGCTGAACAGGGCGGCAAGTGCTTTGTGATAGGCCTCAATGCCATAGGTTTCAGCCAATTGGGTGATACGGGCCGCTGCCTTGCGGGAAGCTGCGACCTGCGCCCAAAGATCGCCGCTGACGAAGTCGGGCAGGCGGGAGTTGACGGCAATGATATCGAACACCGACCTGATGGGTTGTCCGGCCTCGAAAAGTTTGACCGCTGGAAGCCGCAGACCTTCCTGGAAAATTTCATTGACGTCGACGGCCATGGAACCGGGCGTTTTGCCGCCGACATCGTTCCAATGGGCAATCGATGCGGTCCAGGCGACCAGTTGGTCACCGGCAAAGACGGGTTGGGCGATGGCTACGTCGTTTAAATGGGTGACG
>JBFOMG010000033.1:0-23065 GCA_040830725.1 Rhizobiaceae bacterium | reverse complement strand
TGACGAACACGATTGACGATCAAGGGGTATTGTACGATGGCTCATTCTTCATTGCGGCTTGTTGAGGACAACACGGTGGACAAATCAAAGGCTCTGGACGCGGCGCTCTCGCAAATCGAGCGCTCTTTTGGCAAGGGTTCGATCATGCGGCTCGGCCAGAGCGACAAGGTGGTCGAGATTGAAACAGTCTCCACCGGATCGCTCGGACTTGATATTGCGCTTGGCGTTGGCGGATTGCCGCGCGGCCGCATCATCGAGATTTACGGGCCCGAGAGTTCCGGCAAGACCACCATGGCGCTGCATACGGTTGCCGAAGCGCAGAAGAATGGCGGCATTTGCGGCTTTGTCGATGCCGAACACGCGCTTGATCCAGTCTATGCCCGCAAGCTTGGCGTCGATCTTGAAAGCCTGTTGATTTCGCAGCCCGACACCGGCGAGCAGGCGCTGGAGATTGCCGACACGCTGGTGCGTTCCGGCGCCATCGACGTGCTGGTCATCGATTCGGTTGCCGCCCTTACCCCGCGCGCTGAAATTGAAGGCGAGATGGGCGATTCGCTGCCCGGCATGCAGGCGCGCCTGATGAGCCAGGCATTGCGCAAGCTGACCGCCTCGATTGCCCGTTCCAACACGATGGTGATCTTCATCAACCAGATCCGCATGAAGATCGGCGTCATGTTCGGTTCGCCCGAAACGACCACCGGTGGCAATGCACTGAAATTCTACGCTTCCGTCCGCCTCGACATCCGCCGAATCGGTGCGGTCAAGGACCGTGACGAGGTCGTCGGTAACCAGACCCGCATCAAGGTGGTCAAGAACAAGCTGGCGCCGCCCTTCAAGCAGGTTGAGTTCGACATCATGTATGGCGAGGGCGTTTCGAAGACCGGTGAGTTGATCGATCTTGGCGTCAAGGCGGGCGTGGTGGAGAAATCCGGTGCCTGGTTCTCCTATAATTCGCAGCGCCTCGGGCAGGGCCGCGAGAATGCCAAGCAGTTCCTGGCCGAAAATCCTGACACCGCCGCGGAAATCGAACTGACATTGCGCCAGAATGCCGGCCTGATCGCCGAGCAGATGCTCGATGACCAATCGGCGGCGACCGGCACCGATGATTCCGCGCCGGATAGCGCTGAAGACCTCAGCTGATCGGCAACTAGCCAGCGCAAGGCGTTAACGAAAAAGGCCGCCCGTATGCTTCGGGCGGCTTCTTTCGTTTCGCCATTGAACCGAAATCTCGGGCTACCCTTCAAATGCCGCAGATTGCCGTGCCGGCACGTGTTTGCGTGTGGACAGTGTCAGGGCACGCCGATAAAAGGCTGATCTGGATTTGACCAGCCATCTGCTTGGATGGCCGGTCGCGAATGCAAGGGCGAACTCATGAGTGGCGTTAACGACATCCGGTCGGCGTTTCTGGATTATTTTGGCAAGCACGGCCACGAAATCGTTGCGTCGGGACCATTGGTACCGCGAAACGACCCGACCCTGATGTTCACCAATGCCGGTATGGTACAGTTCAAAAACGTTTTTACCGGGCTGGAAACGCGCGGCTACAATCGCGCCGTGACATCGCAGAAATGCGTGCGCGCCGGTGGAAAGCACAACGATCTCGACAATGTCGGCTACACCGCGCGCCACCACACCTTTTTTGAGATGCTCGGAAACTTTTCCTTTGGCGACTACTTCAAGGATCTTGCCATTGAGCTGGCATGGAACCTGCTGACGAAGGAATTCGGCCTGCCGAAGGACAAGCTCCTGGTCACCGTCTATCACTCCGATGACGAGGCAGCGTCGCTGTGGTCAAAGATAGCCGGCCTGCCGGATGACCGTATCATCCGCATTCCGACCCATGACAATTTCTGGGCCATGGGAGATACCGGCCCCTGCGGTCCGTGTTCGGAGATTTTCTTTGATCATGGCGAGGGCATTGCCGGCGGGCCACCCGGAAGCCCGGACGAGGATGGCGACCGGTTCATCGAAATCTGGAACCTCGTCTTCATGCAGTTTGAGCAGGTAACGGTCGACGAGCGCGTCGATCTGCCCAAGCCGTCGATCGATACCGGCATGGGTCTTGAGCGCATCGCCGCGGTCATGCAGGGTGAGCACGACAATTACGACATCGACCTTTTCAAGGCGTTGATCAGGGCCTCCGAGGAGGAAACCGGAACCCAGGCGGAGGGCGAACGCCGCGCCAGCCACCGCGTCATTGCCGATCATCTGCGCGCCACGAGCTTTCTGATCACCGATGGGGTGCTGCCTTCCAATGAGGGCAGAGGCTATGTTCTGCGCCGTATCATGCGCCGTGCCATGCGCCACGCTCAGTTGCTCGGCGCATCCGAGCCGCTGATGTGGAAGCTGGTTCCCGCACTGGTGCGCGAGATGGGACAGGCCTATCCGGAATTGCAGCGTGGTGAAGCGCTGATCACCGAAACCCTGAAGCTTGAGGAAACCCGGTTTCGCAAAACGCTGGCGCGCGGTCTTGGCCTTCTCGCCGACGCCACCGGCTCGATGGGCGAGGGAGACACGCTCGACGGCGAAACCGCCTTCAAGCTTTACGATACCTATGGTTTTCCGCTTGACCTGACCCAGGATGCACTGCGCCAGCGCGGCATCGAAGTCGATACCGATGCGTTCTCCAATGCCATGGAGCGCCAGCGCGCCGAAGCGAGAGCCAACTGGGCAGGTTCCGGAGAGGCAGCCACCGAAACGGTTTGGTTCGAGGTGCGCGACCGCGTCGGCGCCACTGATTTTCTTGGTTACGAAACCGAGCGCGCAGAAGGCGTCATCACCGCGCTATTAAAAGACGGCGCGATTGTCGAAGCCGCCAATTCCGGCGACGAAATCGCCATCACCGTCAACCAGACCCCGTTTTACGGCGAGTCGGGCGGTCAGGTGGGCGATACCGGCTTCATTTCCGCCGACAATGTCAGGATTTCCATCACCGATACGCAAAAAAAGGCAGACGGCGTTTTTGTTCATCTTGGCCGGGTCGAAGAGGGTGATGTCGCCATCGGCGACGAAGTCATCCTTGAAGTCGATCATGAGCGGCGGACCCGGCTACGCTCCAATCATTCTGCGACCCACCTCGTTCACGAAGCTTTGCGCAAGGTGCTTGGCACCCATGTTGCGCAAAAGGGATCACTGGTGGCTCCCGATCGGCTGCGCTTTGACATTTCCCATCCAAAACCGATGTCGGAGGAAGAAATTGTCCGCTCGGAGGACATTGCCAACAGCATCATTCTGCAAAACGCGCCAGTGACCACGCGGCTGATGGCGGTCGACGACGCGATTGCCGAAGGTGCGATGGCGCTGTTCGGCGAGAAATATGGAGACGAGGTTCGCGTTGTGTCGATGGGCACGGAAGAGGGCGGCAACGGACCCAAACCCTATTCGGTTGAACTGTGCGGCGGCACCCATGTCCGTTCCACCGGCGAGATCGGCCTCGTGCGGCTGATATCAGACAGCGCTGTTGCTGCCGGGGTCCGGCGCATCGAAGCGTTGACCGGAGATGCCGCGCGCCATCACCTCGCCGAGCAGGACCAACGGGTCAAGCAAATTGCAGCTGCGCTGAAAACCAGTCCGGCGGAAGCGGTTTCCAGGCTCGAAGCGGTTCTGGACGAGCGCCGCAAACTTGAACGGGAATTGACTGAAACCCGGCAGAAACTCGCCCTCGGCGGCGGGGCCGGAACAGCTGATACCTCGCAGACTGTCGCCGGGACGGGATTTCTCGGAAAAATTGTCAATGGTGTTTCGCCCAAGGACCTAAAACCCCTGGCCGACGCCGGCAAGGAGACGGTCGGATCCGGCGTCGTTGTGTTCATCGGTGTCGGCGAGGACGGCAAGGCTTCGGTGGTCGTCGGCGTGACGGGCGACATGACCTCCCGGTTCAGCGCCATCGACCTGGTGCGCCAGGCCAGCGAGGCGCTGGGCGGCAAGGGTGGCGGCGGTCGGCCCGATATGGCGCAGGCGGGCGGACCCGATGGTTCTAAGGCCGAAGATGCCTTGGCTGCGGTGCGCAAGATGATGGAACAAGCGCCAGCCGGTGCGGATTGATCGTCAGCATCGAGGGAGATCTGCAGGTTCGGGATGCGTTGCCGCCTCTCATTGGGGGGCAAGATCGGCGGCAACGCGAAGAGATGCTCATTACGAGCACGCAAATAAATTAGCAAAACCAAATTAAATGATTCCTAAAGTACTCATGCAAATGCATGAGATTGCTGGATTTTCTTCCAGCAACCTTTTTTCAGCCGCATAATCGGGATTGGTTGACCGTCAGCCCACCGCCTTTTGCAGGTTCTCGTCGATCTTGTCGAGGAAACCGGTGGTTGACAGCCAGGGCTGGTCCGGTCCGATCAGCAGTGCCAGATCCTTGGTCATGTATCCGCTCTCGACCGTGTTCACGCAAACCTTTTCCAGTGTCTGCGAAAAGCGCTTCAGATCATCATTGCCATCGAGTTTCGCCCGGTGTGCAAGTCCGCGCGTCCAGGCAAAGATTGAGGCGATGGAGTTGGTTGAAGTCTCCTCACCCTTCTGGTGCTGGCGATAATGCCGCGTGACGGTTCCGTGCGCCGCTTCCGCTTCTACCGTCTTGCCGTCCGGCGTCATCAGTACCGAGGTCATGAGGCCGAGTGAACCGAAGCCCTGCGCCACCGTGTCCGACTGCACATCGCCATCGTAGTTCTTGCAGGCCCAGACATACCCGCCCGACCATTTCAGATTGGCGGCTACCATGTCATCGATCAGCCGGTGTTCGTAGGTGATACCGGCTTCCTTGAACTGGTCTTCAAACTCGCTTTCATAGATCTCCTGGAATATGTCTTTGAAGCGGCCGTCATAGATCTTCATGATCGTGTTCTTGGTCGAAAGATAGACCGGATATCCACGCTGCAACCCGTAGTTCAGCGATGCGCGCGCAAAGTCGCGGATGGAACTGTCCAGATTGTACATCGCCATCGTGACACCCGACGAAGGTGCGTCGAATACTTCGTGCTCGATCACTTCGCCGTCTTCACCGACAAACTTGATCGTCAGCTTTCCCTTGCCGGGAAACTTGAAATCCGTTGCCCGGTATTGGTCACCGAATGCGTGACGTCCGACAATCACCGGCTTGGTCCAGCCCGGAACAAGCCGGGGTACGTTTTTTGCGATAATCGGCTCGCGAAAGATAACCCCGCCGAGAATGTTCCGGATCGTACCATTCGGAGAACGCCACATCTTTTTAAGGCCGAATTCCTCAACGCGTGCCTCGTCCGGTGTGATCGTGGCGCATTTGACACCGACACCGTGCTCGCGGATTGCATGGGCAGCGTCGATCGTCACTTGATCGTCGGTTTCGTCGCGGTACTCGATACCCAGATCGTAATACTTCAAATCGACGTCCAGATAGGGGTGGATCAGCTTGTCCTTGATGAACTGCCAGATGATACGTGTCATCTCGTCGCCATCGAGTTCGACGACCGGATTATCCACCTTGATTTTTGCCATGTGAAATGCCTCGTTACTGAGTATCGGCAGGCGTGCTGCCTATGAAGAATTTGCGCGGATTACGGCTCGTATAACATTCGAATCTGGTGAGGCAAAGCTATGCGATGGGATGAATTGACGCTGGGTGGAAACTGAAGATGAACACCGATATCAGCTTCAGATGGCACTCAGGTTCTGGCGGACGCATCCACTACGCTGAGATTGGTGACAGCGGCGCGCCCTTGATCATCTGCCTGCATGGATTTCCGGAGTACTGGGCCGGCTGGCACGAGATCATGATCGCGTTGTCGCCGCGGTATCATGTTGTCGCGCCCGACCAGCGCGGATTCAACCTGTCGTTCAAACCGCAGGGTGCGGCAGCCTATCATACGCACCATATGGTCACCGACCTGGTCGAACTGGCGGACGAGCTTTCACCTGACAAGCCTTTCATTCTCGCCGGTCACGATTGGGGCGCGGCCGTTGCCTACGCCTATGCTATCGCCCACCCGGAGCGGTTGAGCCATCTGGTCATCGCCAACGGAGTCCATCCTGCCTGCTTTCAACGTGCAATCTTCGATGACCCCGATCAACGCGCCGCAAGCCAATACATCAACCGGCTTCGTTCCAGCGGCATGGAGAAGCGCATGGCTGCGGACAACTATGCCCGCACACTCAACATGATTGAGGGATTTTCTCACACCGACTGGATGAACGAGGAAATTCGCAAAAGATATATCGCGGCTTGGAGCCAGCCCGGAGCGATGCAGGCGATGCTCAACTGGTATCGCAGTTCCCCGATCATTGTCCCCGCCATCGGAGAGGAACCGCCGGCGTCGAAACTTCTGCAACTGCCCGATGATGCGCTCGCAATCCGGATGCCGCACCTGGTGGTCTGGGGCGAGGATGACGAAGCGCTAAGGCCTTCCTGTCTGGAAGGGCTGGACCGCTATGCAGCCGACCTGACGATCGAGCGCATCTCGGGCACCGGCCACTGGATCTTGCACGAAAGGCCGGAAGAGGTCGCTGAAGCGATCGACCAATTTGTCAATCGCTAAAGCAAAAATCCGACGCTTTCGTTTTTGCTGCGCTTGTGCCAGTGAGGCGCAGCGACCAATAATTCAGCATCAATCGGCAATGGCAGGCACAGACAGACAACGCGAATTGTTGACCGGCGGACCGGCAATCATATTGGTTGAGCCGCAGCTTGGCGAGAATATCGGCATGGTTGCCCGCGCCATGGCCAATTTCGGTTTGTCGGAGTTGCGCCTGGTCAATCCGCGCGATGGCTGGCCAAGCGAAAAGGCGGTCGCTGCTGCCAGCCGGGCAAACCACGTGATCGATGGCACAAGGGTGTTTGCCAACCTGCGCGAGGCAATCGCCGACCTGAATTTCGTCTACGCAACGACTGCGCGTGAACGTGACGGGTTCAAGCCGGTTCGCGGGCCGGTCGAGGCTGGCAGGGCACTTAGGCATCGTGAGACCACCGGCGAAAAGACCGGAATACTGTTTGGCCGCGAACGTTTCGGTCTCGACACCGAAGAAGTGGGCCTGGCGGATGAGATCGTGACATTCCCGGTCAATCCGGCCTTCGCCTCACTCAATATTGCCCAGGCTGTTTTGTTGATGTCCTATGAATGGATGAAATCGGGGCTGGAAAGCGAGCACGAGACGGCCTTTGGCGCGGCTGACATTGAACCGGCGGACAAACAAACCCTCCACGGCCTGTTCGATCATCTGGAAGAGGCGTTGTCGGTGCGCGGATATTTCCGCCCGGCCGACAAAAAGCCGAAAATGATCGACAATTTGCGTGCTGTGTTGACGCGGCCGGGTTTCGCAGAAGCAGAGATCAAGGTGCTGCGCGGTGTGATCCGTTCGCTGGACAAATATTCGCCGGCTCATCCGCGTGGCGCCCATTCACCGTCGAGAAAAACCAAGGCCGCGCCCGATGGCAAATGATGCCGGTCCGATAGTCATCATCGATAGCGGTATCGGTGGACTGACAGTGCTTAGCGAAGCCCGGGTACTGATGCCCGACCGCCGCTTTATTTATGTGGCCGACGATATTGCCTTTCCGTATGGCGCCTGGGATGAGGCTGAACTGCTCGAACGCACAACGCTTTTGTTTGGCGAGATCATCGAGCAGGAACGTCCGGCGATGATCGTTATTGCTTGCAACACCGCTTCGACGCTTTTGATCGATCATCTGCGCACAATCTATCCTGATGAGACATTTGTCGGCACCGTGCCGGCGATCAAGCCGGCGGCCGAACGGACGGTATCAGGTCTGGTTTCGGTGCTGGCGACGCCGGGAACCGTCAAACGGCAATATACGCGCGATCTGATCGCAAAATGGGCAGGCAAATGCCACGTGCGGCTGGTCGGAAGCGAAAATCTCGCCGCCTTGGCCGAAACCTACATGCGCGAAGGCTTTGTCGATGAGAAAGCAGTCCGGGCCGAAATCGAACCGTGTTTTATCGAGCGGCAAGGGCAGCGGACGGACATAGTTGTGCTGGCCTGTACGCACTATCCGTTCCTGGTCAACCGCATGCGCAAAACGGCGCCGTGGCCAGTCGACTGGATCGATACTTCAGAAGCGATTGCCCGCCGGGCGTTGGCACTCGCTGAGAACATGCAACCACCGGAAAATCAGCCAGAACCGGACATTGCCTATGTGACATCGGGATACAGGTCCACGGAAATTGAGCGCCTGGTCAGGGGATTTGGACTGCAATTGCGGTGAAAGGAGATATCCCGCATCGGGCTACGAATCCAACCCGCTGGCAGATGCGAACGGGTTTGATTGACATCACAGGATGTTTGGCCTATTGGACCGGCGGACAGGTCCAGACGCGGCCCTGTTTGTCATTATGACGTGTCCCGTGGATGGTTTCGCAAAGCGTGCGTGAATCATCCTGTCAGACGGCGAAAACGGCCGTCAGAGGAGGGCGCGTTTCCTTTTTCCGGGATTTCAGGTTCCGGAAGCAACGTTTTGAAAGGAAATGCGATGAGCAAGCGCGAATCGTCCAAATACAAACTTGATCGCCGTATGGGCGAAAATGTCTGGGGCCGTCCGAAATCCCCGGTCAACCGCCGTGAATACGGCCCCGGCCAGCATGGCCAGCGCCGCAAGGGCAAACTGTCTGATTTCGGCGTACAGCTGCGCGCCAAGCAGAAGCTGAAAGGCCACTATGGCGACATTTCGGAAAAACAGTTCCGCAAGATTTATGAAGAGGCAAGCCGCCGCAAGGGCGATACGCCGGAAACGCTGATCGGTCTGCTCGAATCGCGCCTGGACGCGGTTGTTTACCGAGCAAAGTTCGTCCCGACGATTTTTGCCGCACGTCAGTTCGTCAATCATGGCCATGTCAACGTCAATGGCCGCCGCACCAACATTCCGTCCTATCGCTGCAAGCCGGGCGACGTGATTGAAATTCGCGAAAAATCCAAGCAGATGGCGCTGGTGATTGAAGCGACCCAGCTCGCCGAACGCGACGTGCCGGACTATGTCGAAGCCGATCACGCCAAAATGACCGCGACGTTTACCCGGGTGCCGGGGCTGGCCGACGTACCGTTTGCGGTACAGATGGAACCGAACCTCGTCGTTGAGTTCTATTCACGCTAGTTGCTCGCGCGAATGCAGAAAACCAGGGCCGCGTCGATCGCGGCCTTTTTCTTTCTCTTGAAGTCGACCATCAACTGCTGATAACCGGATATCGGCAACGGAGTAGCTTTGAATGTCCGATCCTTGTCCGCTTTGTGGTGGAATCGAGAGGCCCGTGGTCTCATCGAAGGATCGTCATGGCAATGCGCTGACAACGGTCATCTGCAAGGATTGCGGTGTTGTCACCAACGATCCCATCCCCTCCGATGAGGAGTTGGCGGCATTTTACCGGCAGGACTATCGCAAGCAATACAAGGGGCTGGCCGAACCGCGCATGCGCCAGGTCTGGCGCAATTTTCGTGGAACCGCCGAACACATTCGCGCGTTTCACGATTATTATGACGGCCGTCAACGCTGTCTTGATCTTGGCGCCGGAAGCGGCGAGTTCATGTATCTGGCCGGCCGCATAGGCATTGATTGCCTCGGCGTGGAACCGAATGAAGGTTATTCGGCCTATTGCCGAGACAAGCTGGGTCTCAACGTATTGTCGCAAACATTGGAGGAAAGCGATTTTGCCGAGGGCAGTTTTGACCTGATCAGGCTGAGCCATGTGATGGAGCATATGCGCGATCCGGTGCGTTCGCTGAAAGTGCTGAAACGCTGGCTTTCCGATGATGGCGTGCTCTACATCGAGGTGCCCAACATCGACCGCGATGCAACCCACAAAATGCGCGGCAAGATTTTTCACTTTGGCCATATATTCAATTTTTCACCCTGGACCATGCGCATGACCGCGCTTTTGGCCGGACTGGAGGAAGACCCGGAATCGGCCAAACGCAACGGTGGCATGACGGCAGGATTTTTCCGCAAGGCGGTAATTTCATCTTCCCCCCGCGACATCATCAACAGACCCAAGGCCCAGTTCACGCATACCGCGCTGATGGACCATTACAGGCGTTCGGTGCCGCAACCCGAAGAAGGTTCGGCTGTCGGAAGGGCCGTTTCGACCGTCCATCTGCGACTGTCGGAAATGCTTGCGGCGCGAAAATTTGGCGGTCCGGGTGAGATCGCGGATCATTTTGCTGCCCATTTGTCGGCGAGTCTCACCCGATGAACGTCCGTGCCGATGTGGACGAGGCGGGTGCCGACAACGATTGTCCGGCCCTGTTCGCGAATGCGCCGCAATCGGTGGAGTTCAACAAGCTTCGCAAACGCCTCTTGAGGCACGCGCGCCAAGCGATCGATCAGTATTCGATGATTGTGCCTGGTGAGCGCTGGCTGGTGGCACTGTCCGGTGGCAAGGACTCCTACGGCCTGCTGGCGGTACTGCTCGACCTGCAGTGGCGCGGCTTGTTGCCTGTCGAACTGATCGCCTGCAACCTCGATCAGGGCCAGCCGAATTTTCCGAAACACATCTTGCCGGAATTTCTGAGCAGGAACGAAGTTCCGCACCGGATCGAATATCAGGACACCTATTCGGTTGTGACCGAAAAGCTGCCCGAAAGCGCCACCTATTGCTCGCTTTGTTCGCGGCTCAGGCGCGGCCATCTTTATCGCATCGCCCGCGAAGAGGGTTGCTCGTCGCTGGTGCTGGGTCATCATCGCGAAGACATTCTGGAAACCTTTTTCATGAACCTGTTTCATGGCGGCCGCCTCGCGGCGATGCCGCCGAAGCTGGTCAATGACGAGGGGGATGTGAAAGTGCTCAGGCCGCTTGCTTTTTGCGCCGAAGCCGATTTGGCAAAATATGCTGAAGCGCTGAAATTTCCGATCATTCCCTGCGATTTGTGCGGCAGTCAGGACGGCCTGCAGCGCAACGCCATGAAAGAGATGTTGAACGATATCGAACGCAGAATGCCGGGCCGCAAGGACACAATGATCCGAGCGCTGACGACGGTTCGGCCGAGCCATCTTCTCGACCGGTCCCTGTTCGATTTTGCCGCTCTTGAGCACACCGAGGGCAGCAATGAAGATTGATGCCAAGGAAATCGAGTGGCTCAATGACTTGGTGACGCAAGTAGCCGCCGCCGAAATCATGCCGCGTTTTCGAAACCTTGATGCCGGTGATGTTAGCGAGAAGGAATCAGCGACCGACCTGGTCACGATTGCCGATGAAACCGCAGAACGGGAGATTGCCAAAGCGCTGACGGCGCGATTTCCGGACGCTCTGGTGGTCGGCGAAGAAGCCCATGCCGCCGACAGCTCGATCCTGGACGGACTTGCCTCGGCGCCTCTGGCTTTCACCATCGATCCGGTTGACGGCACCTTCAACTTTGCCCGCGGTGTGCCGTTGTTTGGCACCATGCTCGCCGTGGTCCAAAATGGCGAGACGGTGGCCGGGATCATCCATGATCCGGTGGGTGGAGATTCGCTTTTGGCCGTCAAAGGTCAGGGGAGTGTTGTACGTAGTCCCGGAAAGTCAGACAGTCAGCAGAAAGTAGCAACGCCGGTCGAAACCGCTGAGCTGGTCGGCACGGTGTCATGGAATTTTGTTCCGGAACCAACGCGCTCGACCATTGCCGGCAACCTGGTGTTGATGAATACCGGGTTGAGTTTCCGTTGTGCGGCCCACGAATACCGGTTGGCGGCTACCGGCGGCCTTCATTACGTACTCTACAACAAGCTAATGCCCTGGGATCATCTGGCTGGGGTGCTGATCCATGCAGAAGCAGGCGGCCATACGGCCCGGTTCGACGGCAGTCCCTACAATTGCTCCACGCTGGAAGGCGGGCTGATCGCCGCGCCCGATGAGGAAAGTTGGCATCGCATCAAGTCGGCACTGTTTGATGGCAAGATCTGACTGACGTTGCCACCAATTCTCACGCCATCAGCCGCTTTCTCGCTTCCGACGGCAATTCGCCAAAATGGGTCTTGTATGCCTGGCTGAAACGGCTCCAGTTCCAGAATCCGTTCGACGCGGCAATGTCACCGATCGACTGATCGGCGAATTCCGGATTGGACAGCTTGTGACGCACCTTGTGCAGCCTGAGAATTCGCAGATAGGTCAAAGGACCAACCGAAAGCTGCTCGGAAAACGCGTGTTCCAGGGAGCGTTTGGATGCGCCGACCGCCTTGGTTAGAACGTCGAGGTCGTCATTTTCGCACCAGTCCAAACGCATTTCGCCTCGGCCTGCCGCAAACCGCATGTAGGCTCTGGTTGGTTCGAACACCTGTGGCTGGGCGACACAGGCGCATTCAAGCGAAAGGTTTGCGACAATGCCGGCAACAAGGGCGTTGCCCACAGTATTGCCAAATGCCAGCGGATCGGACGCCTTGGCGCCGGCGCTTTCCAGTGCCCGCACGGCATCCTCACGCAGGCGGCGTGCCAGATGCGGCGCCTGCAGAAAACCGATGTCGCGGCCGATACCGAGCAGCCAATCAGCCGCCTGAGGCGCCAGCCCGGGTTCCGACAGCAGCTTGTCAGTGGCGATGACAATCGCCATGACCGCGCCGTCCACCGGACTGTAAATGTCGATGCTGCTGCCAGGCGGGATTACCACAACCTGGTCTGTCGCCATTTCCAGGCCGTTAGCCCGGAACACCGATCCGTCGTTGAGAACAATACCGAAGGAGTAGGCGTACGGATCGCCCCCGAGCCGCTGCTCTAGCGCCTGATTGCAATACTCCAAATGGATGGAAACGTCGGCGCCGAGAAAACCTGAGAAAAAGCGCCCGCGAAACTGTCCGGGTGTCAATTGGAGATATGACTGATCATAGCCGACAAGTCGTTCGGCCTGCTTGTCGAAATCGTCATACTCCAGGTCAATCAGCAACGGTGCATTTGCGCCAATCTTGCAACTAGGAAACCAACGGTTTGAAATCTCGATACTTTTCGCCGAATTCATCAATAAAATTCCTGCGCCAAACGGATAACACTCCCACCGGGCGGCAACTAAGATACCGATCCTAGCAGAACGGGCGGGTCCGGCAACTGTCGTCCGCCCCGGAGTCTTTAGTGGTAATGGGAGAACAAGACATGTTGATCAGAACATTTGCGGCATTCATGTTGCTTTTTGTAACCGCGGCCAACGCCACCGATCGCTGGATGGAGATTCCGCAACCAGCGGCAATGCCGGAGGCAGTAAAGTCAGGCAAAGCCAATGTGAACGGTATCGAGATGTATTTCGCAGAATATGGCACCGCAGCGGGTACGCCGATCCTGATGATCCATGGCGGTCTCGCCCATGCGGACGTATGGGGCAATATCACCGCCGATCTGTCAAAGGATTACCGCGTCATTGTTGCCGATACGCGCGGCCATGGCCGCTCGACAAACGACGGCAGCGAATACACTTATGAGACCTTGGCCAAAGACTATATCGCACTGCTCGATCATCTCGGCGTTGACAAGGTGCATCTCGTCGGCTGGTCCGATGGCGCCAACATCGGCTACGTGATTTCGGGGACGAACCCGGAGCGGCTGGCCAGTCATTTCGCCCACGCCGGCAATGTCACTCTGGCAGGAATCGACCCTGAGGCGGGAAACAATGAGGTCTTTGGCGGCTACATAGGAATGATGGCAGCCGATTACGCCAAATTGTCGCCGACGCCGGATGGTTTCCAGGCTTTCCTCGACGGCGTTGTCAAGATGTGGGGCACCGACAAGCCGGGCGGCATGGAAGCGCTCAAGTCGGTGACCGTTCCGACACTGGTTGTGCAAAGCCAGTATGACGAGGGTATTTTGATGGAGCATTCAAAACAGATCTCGGAAACAATTCCCGGTGCAGATTTGCTTGTTTTGAAAGATCTAAGCCATTTCGCGTCGTTCCAGGCGCCGGATGAATATGCCGCCGCAGTGCGCGAATTTGTCGGCAAGCAATAAGCAGTCATTACGAAGGCGCCATAATAAGACTGCCGCTCGCCGGGCGGCAGTCTTTTTTCAACCGGGATATTGCCCGCTAAACCGGCGGATTATGCGTCTGGAACAATTTTCCACGCTCAGCCACAAGCACAAATCCGATCGTTGCCACCGAGACGGCAACAAATCCGAACGCGACAGGAGTGGCGGTGCCGTCAAAAGCCTGTCCGACCCAAATGCCGATCAACGCGCCGCCAACCGTCTGCATGAAACCGAGGACGGCTGAGCCCGTTCCAGCTACCGCGCCAAGCGGCTCCATGGCCAGCGCATTGAAATTGGAGACAACGCCAGCAAAGAAGAAAAAAATGATCGATACCAGAATGAGAAACGGCACAAACGAAATGGGCCCTGCATAGTAGCTGAGCAGAAACCACAGCAGCGAAAATGCGGCAAATCCAAACATGGCGCCATGTGACAAGGGGCGCATTCCAAACCGCCCGACAAGCCGTGAATTGAGGAATGATGCCAGCGCGACAACACCCGCCGAGATCGCGAATACGGCTGGGAACCACACACCGAGCCCGTAAATGCCGACATAGATTTGCTGGGTGGCGGCGATGAAGCCGAATAGCGCGCCAAGCGTGGCCGTGGTGGCAAGACCGTAGCCGAGCGCGATCCGCGACGACAAAACGATACCGAAAGCCTCGATCACGCGGGCAGGTGTCAGCGGGCGCCGTCGGTCAGTTGTCAGGGTTTCTGGCAAGCGCCACCACGCCCAAAGCATGGACAATGCGCAGGCGACCGCCATGAAGATGAAAATCATGCGCCAATCGGCAAAGACAATGATGACCTGGCCCGCCGCTGGCGCGATGACCGGGGCGGCCATGAACACCATTATGATCAGCGACGTGACTTCGGCCATCTTCCGGCCGCCATAGACGTCGCGGACAATCGCCAAAGACAAAACCCGAGTCGAGGCGGCGCCGATGCCCTGGACGAATCGGGCAGCAAGCAGCCACGAAAAATCCGGCGAAAGCGCCCCCGCAAACGCCCCGATCACGTAGATGGCCATGCCGACCTGCAGCGGGATCATGCGTCCGAACCGGTCTGACAACGGCCCGAACACGATTTGCGCCAGGCCGAACCCGAGGAAATAGCTTGTCAGCACATATTGGCGTGAATTTTCATCGGAGATGCCAAGAGCGTCTCCCATATTGGGCAGGGCGGGGAGCATGATATCGACGGCGACCGCGTTCAGCGCCATCATCGACGCCACAATGGCGATAAATTCGGCCTGTCCGATCCCGCCCGGCCTGTCGATGGCTGTGGGGGCAGGCGCGCCTTGATTGGCAGAATCGGCCATCTTCTCTTCCAATAAAAACAAGGCCGGCAATCAGCCGGCCCGTGAAATCAGGATTTCGCGTGGGCTATTCGGCCGCCTCTGCCCGATCGGTATAGCCTTTCAGCGTGCCGTCAATCACGTATTGCAAGATTTCGACCACTTCTTCCGGCGTTTGCGTCACGGCAAGCGCCGCGGCATCCACTTCCTTCAATGCGTGCTGATGCTCCGGCGGATGCATGACAATAAGCGGTTTGCCAAGTGCAGAGGCATAGCCTGCGTCAAATGCCGCATTCCATTGTTTGTATTTTTCGCCGAACCGCACCACCACGATGTCGGCCTTGCCGATGAGCGTGCGGGTGCGAATGGCGTTCATCTGCGCGCCCTTGTGGTCATGCCAATATTTGTCGGGCTCGCTGCCGAGTATCGTCACACCGCAATCGTCCGATGCTTCGTGATGGGTGACTGGTCCGGCAAACAGAACCGGCAGGCCGGCCGCCTTGGCGCCGGCTTCAATCGCCTCACGCCAGTCCGTGTGGATTTCGCCAGACAGATAGACCGACCAGCTCATCAGGCAGCTCCCTTACCGGCGATGCCTTTCTCAGCCATGAAACTCTGCAACTCACCAGCCTGGAACATCTCGCGGATGATATCACAACCGCCAACGAACTCGCCCTTCACATAAAGCTGCGGAATGGTTGGCCAGTTGGAGAATTCCTTGATGCCCTGACGCATCTCGTCTGACTGCAGCACATTGACGCCGTGATAGTCGACGCCAAGATAATCGAGGATTTGCACCACCTGGCCGGAAAATCCGCATTGCGGAAAACCAGGCGTGCCCTTCATGAAAAGCACGACGTCGTTGCTCTTGACTTCATTGCCGATGAATTCTGCGATACCGCTCATGGTCAGGTCCTTCTACGTTTCCGGGTTCAAGGCCCGGTCGTGAATGTTCGAATAACGCCTATGTATGTCACGCGGCCGAAAGGTGCAATGCAGCAGTGTTCACCACTTGGCAACAGATTACAGTCTTGGCGCAGTAACAGGTGCCTGGCGTACCACAGCAGTTTGGAAACGCTTCCGAACAGCAGGTTCGGTTTGCCGCCAGGCTTTTCGCAATCCGGACCAACTGACCATGGGTGAATCAGTTCGCGAACAAGTTGAGACAAGGCGGTGAATTTCCTCAACTAACCAATTTGTGCCCACCCCGGAAACAACAACCAAGACTGGTTCGGCGCCAGTCTTGGCTGAAGTGTTTGGCGATAGTTGGCAGCTCACTGCCTGCCAAACTTCTGGCCCATTCTCTTCTCGAATTCGCGCTGTTCCCAATTGGCACCTGATTGGCGAAATCTCGGTGTTTCTGTTCTGTTAACCGCGATCGCCGGTTTTAGCCGCTTCAAGCCTGCGAAATTCCCGATTTAACAGGACCGAAATTCGGGTTTGCCAAGTTCCGGTTTTCTGGGGAGACCGTCATGGCAACTACCGATATCTCTGTTTCAAACGAGGTCGATGCCGCGCTCGGCTGGGCCCGGCGCGCATTTGCCTTTCAAGGCAACAAAATTGTCAGCGATCATCCGTGGGCAAAAACGGTCGAACTGTCGAGCGCGACGAGCAGGGCGTATCTCAAAATTGCCACACCGCCGGCCGGGGGTAATTCGCTTGGGCTGATTGCAGAATATTTGTCACCAAATGTTCCGCCACTGATGGCAAGTGACCCGGAGCGCGGTCTGTTCCTCCATGCCGATCATATGGGGGAACCGGTCGGCCGTAAGCCGGATACGGCGACGAAGCTTTCGATCCTGACGACATATGCGTCGGTGCAAAGAAAAGCCCTCGGACATCACGACCTGATTGCGTCGCTGCCGCAAATTCATCTCGATCAGATTTACGACGAGTTTCTGCAATTCCTGACACCGGGCGGCGATGACACACCGAAACTGGACAGTACAGTCGGAATTGCCCATTTCCTTGGCCGGGGATCGGCGCAGAAATATTTCGACATTTTTTCGAGCGCCGAACCGCTGTTCAGGAAATTCCTCGCTCGCGGCGCCGGCCTGCAACCGGCCATCAATCATTGTGACTTGCGGCCCTCCAACATCGCCCGGCGAAAAGATGGTGCCATTGTCATTCTTGACTGGGATGACGCGCTTGCCGGCCCTCCGGGACTGTCATTGCACTCCCTGTTCAGAGGTTGTTGCCGTCCATTGGCAGCCCTGGCAGATATTTTGGAAGCACCCAAAGCCGAATATCGCCAGAGCGACCGGGAACTTCTCCATGCCTATGTCGATCAACTCTGCGCGGACGGAGCGTATGATGCGAAAGTGGTCCTCCCCGCACTGCCGGCCATCATCTGCGCCGGGGTCCTGAACTATCTGCTGGCTTTTGCAAGTTATCCGGTAACCGAAAGCAGTTCGCGGGAGACTATCGGCAAGAACATGCGTCGCCGCCTCAGCGACCTGATGGATGTGGTGCAGCTGCTGGCACGCGATGATCGCGCCACGGCGCAGAATTTGGCAGATGCGTTTCGCCGCGCCGGACGTGACAGCCGGGCCGGGAAGGTTATGAAAGCACACCGGCAAAACAGTGATGTGAAGCCTGCAGCGGAAATTCGTTTTTCGACGCGCAGTTCAAATTGAGCAGGGTGCCGATACCGCTCAAATTCGGCGTACTGAAGATGTAGCCGTCAGGCACCTATCTCAATGGCGATGCGGTAGGCGGATGCCTTGTACTGTGCCCGCAATTCGGCAACCGCTATTTCCGCATCCAGCACTTCAAGCTGTCGTGAAAGCACGTCATCAATGGCTGCGTAGCCATGCTTGTAGCGTTTGGTCGCTGCTTGTGCCGCCTTTCTGAGCGCGCTTAGCCGCTTGCCTTCCTGGCGCAATTGTCTGCCGGCCGAGTGGTGAGTTGACCACAAATCCCTGACCAGCTTCTCGACATCGCGCGCGGTATCCTGCGCGGCATAGCGGGCAGCGGCTGCCTCGTGCCTGCTGCGGCTGATTGCCGGAATCGCATCGGGGTCAATCAGCGGCACCGTGAGCTGTACGCCGACATTCCAACTCTCACCCTGGTCGAAGCCGTCTATTCCGTTTTCGTATTTGCTCGTCAGGTCGATACGTGGCATGCGTTCGCCAACCGCTTCGCGAACCGCGAACTTGGCTGCGCGCGCCGATTGGTGCGCCGCCAGCAGGCGAGGGTTCCTCTGCAGCGCCATGGCCACCGCTTCGTCTGCGGAATGAACAGGCAAGCCACCGTCCTCTGGTTCGCTAAGAGCACCGCCCGGCAGATCGCCGACAGCGCTTCTGAATTCATGCTCGGCCAACTCGCGCCGTTCGACCGCCAGTTCGTACTCGCGTTTGACCTGCGCAAACTTTGCCTCCGCCAGCGAAATGTCAGAACGGTCGGCGAATCCTTTTGCATGTTTGGATCTGGTAATTTGCACAATTCTCGCAACGGCCTGGGTGTTGCGTTTAAGGGCTTCCTGGCGCTTGCGGGCTGTCAGCAAATCCAGATAGGCGAGTGCTGCGCCTGCGATGACGTCGTTACCCTTGGCAAGTGCGTCATACTCTGCTGCAGCGCGTTCGGCACGCGTTCGTTTCAGGCGGAATATGCGTGAACCGCCAGCCACGATCGGCAGTGAAGCCTCCACACTGACCACCGTTTCGTTGGCTTCGGTATTGTTGGACCGCGACGTGGAGACAATATCGGTGCCGTGACTGTGCCGGATCGAAGCCTTGACGGTCGGCAAAAAGCCCGCATAAGCCCGCCAGACTTCCGATCTGCGTACCTTGGCGTCTTCGATGGTACGGCGAAATTCCGGATCATAGGCAACCGCCGTCTCAACAGCCCGCCTTATACCCAGCGAGTCTGCCGAGATGGGAATAACCGTTCTTGTGCGCAAATAGGTCTTGTGCAGCAACGGGTTGTTCGCGTGGTTGACGACCGGATGATCAATACTTTGCCGCAGTTGGTAGTCTTCTGCCTCCTCAGCAATGCCGGTGGCTGTAAAGAGGGCAAGAGCGACGGCTGACCCTGCGCCGAGTGCGCTGGCGCCGAATAATCTCCGGATTGTTGAACCGCTAGTTTTCACTGAACGCCCTTGCAAAACTGTCTGCCAGCGGCTGGGTGACGTAGCCCAGGAACGATTTCGACCCCGCATCGACATAGAGAACCACTTTCATGCCAGGTTTGATCAACTGGTCTCCGCCACCGTCAATCGGCGCGTTGGCGACCTTTGCCCTGACGAGAAAGTATTTCTCGCCCGTCTTTTCATCGGCGATTGAGTCAGCCGAGATGTAATCAATCTTTGTTTCAAGCGGATCAAATTTGCGTTTGTTGAGCGCCGAAACAACGGCTCTCGCCGACTGGCCGATCTCTACTGCCGCGATATCCTTGGGAAGAATTCGCGCTTCGACTATCAACTCGGCGCCATCGGGGACAATCTCGCCAATCGGCTCTCCGCCGCGTACGACGCCACCGATAGTGTGGGTAGAAAATTTCACCAATGTTCCGTCGACCGGAGCTTTGATCTCGGTATGGTTGAGCGCTTGGCGCGCCGCATCTATCCGGTCCCGGATTTCGGCCAGTTCGCCCAGAACCTGGGTCAGGTCTTTTGTTGCATCGCGTTTTTTGCCGGCGACGAAGGAGATCAGGCGGTTTTGGGCTTCGCCGATTTTTTCGTTCAGGCCTTGAAGCGCCGCCTTGGCCTCCTCGGCTTCTGCAGCAATGCGCCCTTCCTCGCGAACCGCGAGCCACAAATCCTTTCGCGGCAGAAAACCTTGCTCGACCAGCGAACGGATGCTGCCAAGTTCTACGCGAGCCACCTCAAGTGAATCGGCCAGCGCCCGCGAGCGCACCTGCTTGGCTTTTCTGTCTTTGTGTAGAATGTCGATCTGGTGCTGCAAGGCCCGATATTCGGCCCCCAGCGCCTCACGATCATACTGAAGTTCCAGCCGCTGCGCGTCGTAGACATTTTCCAGCGGTCCGGAATCTGCGGATGCGTTTGCAAGGACCAGGCCGGCAGCGGAGCCCCGCAATACCGGTTCGCCGGAAAGATAGTTTGGCGCGGCCGAAAAATCGGCCGCCAGGGTGAACGAACCGCCAGTCAGCGCCTGCAGGCGAGCTTCCAGCGCCATCAATGTGTCGCGTCGCGCCTGCAGCTGGGAAAATTCCGCCCGTGAGACAACCGGGTCCAGAACCATAATGGTTTCACCGCTGCTGAGCCTTGCACCATCGACCGCCTCGATCGTCTTGATCCGGCCGCCGCTGATATGCTGCATGACCTTGTTTTGACCGTTTGACGTTATCTCCCCGTCAGCGATGACTGCGGAGGAAAGCGGCACAAACAGACCCCACAGCATGAACACACCGAGGCACCCCCCGGCGACATAAAGACCGCGGTTGATGACCGGTTTCATGCCTGAGGGCGCCGCGTCCCTGAGATCAAATTCCACTGACGGTTTGACGGGATTGCTCATCCGGCAAGCTCCCGTTTGCGGTATTGTGCAAGATCAACCGGCTTCGCCGATCGCTTGCGAAGCTCTTGGAATTTCTTGTCCAACTCGTCCGCAGCCCGTGCCGGGTTGTAACCGACGATTTCGGGCGCCGGCTTTGTTGCTGTATCCGGTGTCGGGGCGTCTTCGGCCGCAGTTTTCCGCCGGCTCGACGAACTCGAGCGGCTCGAAGACGATGCCGGTTTGGCTGCCTTCCGGGTGACAGTTGCGGTGCCGTTTTCGATTGCAATCTCAATATCGGCGCGGGAAATCAGGCGGGAGCGATGACTGACAGCAATGATCGCCGTACCGTTGCTTTTGGCTTCCTCCAATGCCCGGACAAGGCGTTTCATACCTTCACGATCAAGATTGGCGTCCGGCTCGTCCAGTATCAGCAGTTTCGGCGAACCATAGAGCGCGCGTGCCAGGGCGATACGCTGCTTCTCACCACCCGACAGCCGAAAACTGCCTTCACCCAGCCTGGTGTTATAGCCGTCGGGGAAGGAGGAAACGAGTTCATGCACGCCCGCTTTGCGTGAGGCCGAAAGCAGCTTCTCCTCATCAAAGCCGTAAGAAAGCCGGGCGATGTTCTCGGCCACGGTGGCCGGTATCAGATCATATTCCTGGGCCAGGTATCCGATTGCCTCGCCCCATTGTTGGTCTTTCCAGTGGGCCTGCTCCGTTCCGTCAAGGCGCACGGTTCCGGCGGTCGGTGCAATGGCGCCGCAGAGCATGCGGGCAAGGGTGGATTTTCCCGCGCCGGATTTTCCGGTCACCACAGCCAGTTCGCCCGGTTTTACCGCAAACGAAACGTTTTCGATGATCGCCCGGCGGTCGCGCCTGGGCTTGAAACCAATACCCTCAATGGTGAGATGACCTTTGGGTGCGGGCAGGTTGAGCCTCTCATCCGGGGCGGCATTGCCATCCACAATCGCGCTGACAGAATTGTAGGCACTGCGCGCCCGTACGATGGAATCCCACCCGCCGATCAAACGGTCGACCGGCGCCAAAGCCCGGCTGGTAATCATTGAGGCGGCGAAGATCATGCCCGCCGACATGTCGCCGGCCAAGACCAGGAATGCACCGGTGCCGATGACGACGACCTGCAATGCCTTGCGCAACATTTTGCTGCCCGAAGAGAATGCCGACGAATGCCAACCGGCATTGTCCAGCGAATTCAGCGACTGCAACAGTTTCAAACCCCATCTGTGCTGAAAGGCGGGCAACATGCCCATCGCGCGGATATCTTCGGATCGTGCCAGGGAAGCCGACGCATAACCCATCGCATCGGATTCAGCCTTTCGGCTCTTGGCCTGGTCGGGCGCTGTCGCTTTCTTGTTCAGGAAACCAAGCCCGACCATCAGGCAAAGACCTGCCAGCACGATAAGGCCGAGCCACACATTGAGCAGAAACATGAACAGCAAGAAGAACGGAGTAAAAGGCAGGTCGAACAGACCGATGAATGTACGCGACGTCATGAAATTGCGCACGAGCGCGAACTCCCGCAGCGCTTTGGAACCGGACTGCTTGCCCGGAGCGGGCGAGGCGAGCGCTTTCAACAGATGGTCAGAAGTTTCAGCCGTATACCGGGCGGCCAGTTTCTGTGCGATCAGCTGCCGGCTGAAGTCTGCAAATCCGCCCATGCCAAGCACGAACAGAACAATCAAGGTCAGATAGAGCAGGGTCGGTACACTGCCGGAGCTGAGAACACGGTCATAGATCTGCAACATGTACAGCGGGGTGGCCAGCATCAAAAGATTGACCACGACCGAGAACCAGAACAGCCATTTGATATAGCCGTCGGCGAACCCGCCCAACTTCACACCCGGAAACACGCACTACTCCTATACTCGCCAAAGTTATGAACCGTTATGATTAATCGGCAGTAAACGCTGGGCAGCGATTCGGGGTTGTGCATACAAAAAGGCCCCGCCACGAAGGCGGGGCCTATGGGTTATTTTACCGATGCCTAGAGGCTAGGCCGCGTATTCATCATCCGGGCTGTATTCACCGTCATCGGACCAGCCATGATCTTCGTAGCCGTAGTCACTGTGATGGTGTCCGTAGCGATCATGTCCCGAGCCGTTACCCGAACCGGAGCCGGAACCTGAGCCGCTACCTGAGCCACCCTTGGAGCCGGAACCTGAGCCGGAGCCCGAGCCGCCCTTGGAGCCGGAGCCCGAGCCGCAGCCGGATCCGGCCTTGGAGCCGGGACCGGAGCCGGAGCCCGAGCCGGCTCTGGGGCCGGCGCCAGAGCCGCAGCCGCAGCCGGCCGTCGCTACGGAGGAGCAGCCAGCCGCGGAACCTCACAGGGAGGCATCAGCGCGCTCGGCGCCGCGTGTGACATCGGTATAGCCACCACGCAGCTAGACGCAGCC
>JBFOMG010000032.1:0-67819 GCA_040830725.1 Rhizobiaceae bacterium | reverse complement strand
CCATACGGGTTTGCGATTGGCGGGCGCCCAATGCCGATCCACTCTCGAACGATGCTATGGCATCGCCCATCGAGCGTCTCGACACCGGATCACCACCCCAATCGGCAAACAGAATTGATTCAATATGGTCGGCTTTTGCTCTAGGGCTTTTTCGGCGTCTCGTATTCAGCTTCTTTCTGGAATGGCTCCCAAATGGTTTCGTAGCCGACAAACCCCTTTTTGTTCGGCTTCATCTGCCGCGTCGTCAGGAAGCGCGCCTTTCCGTCGGGGACCTTGATCTTTTTTGGTTTCTGATCGCTCATGTTCTGCCTCTCGAAATTGCCGAGCCAGGAATGGTTGAGATTACCCGGTCCTGACCGTTGTGCAAATATCTTGCCGTGAATTGTTTCCAGTTCCGTTCGCTCATATCGCTACACCGGCCGCATGTTCGAAGCGCCGATATCGGCTTCCGGATGGATGGCACCGCCGGCCTTGGTTTCTTCTTCGGTTGCGTCGCGCACCGTCAAGATTTCAAGTGTGAAAATCACGTCCCGGCCGCTCAGCGGATTGTTGCCGTCGACTGTCAGTTTTTCATCGTCCATCCAGGTCACCAGGAAACTCTTCGTCTGACCCCTGTCATTTTCCATCAGGATGGACGTGCCGACCTGCCGGTATTCCTCCGGCACGTTTTCGATGAGGTCGGTGAACACCAGCGATTCATCTCTCGGGCCGAAAATCTGGTTGCCGTCGATAGGCACCTTGATGGTTTCACCGGCTGATTTTCCTTCCAGTTCCGCATGCACGGATGGGGCGAGAATTTCGTTGTGCCCGTGAATATAGCCCAGCGGAAACTCGACGCCGGTGAGCACGTGACCGGTTTTCTTGTCGGTCACGGTGTAGGTCAGCTCAACGAATTTGCCGTCTTCTATTGCTTCGCTCATCTCCAACCCCAACTCATCTAGAAGATGGAGGCTCCGAATATCCTGACATTTCCGTCCTCATAACCGAGAACCAGCCGGCCGACCCATTCGCCATCCTTCTTCGTGCTGCGCTGCCGGTAAAGCACGGTTACATGTTCGCCGCGGCGGATGGTGCCGAGAAAGTCGAACTCTTCCGACAGGTTCCGCGCCAGGTCGCTGTTGGCAAACTGATGGCCAACGGCAACCTGGTTCATGGCCCGGGCAAACGATGCGGAGAAATTCTTGACGAAATCGCCATATTTGCCCTCATTGGAGTTTTTCACCAGATCGCGCCACAGCGGGTCGGCGAGTGCCTTTATCTCCTCATCGGTCTTGTCGACAATGTTCACGCGCATCTCTCCGCGGTTCGGCGAAATCGCAGCTTCGACGTTCATTTCCACTACCAGGACCTGCCGTTACTCGTCGTCGCCGACGAGGTGATAGCAGGGTGCTTTCTCCATCGTATACTCACCGGATTCCGGGTCGCGGCGCGACACGGTCAGCACGTGCCAGTTCTCATCGTCCAGCTTCATGGCGTCGCCGCGATAATAGTAACCGGGCCAGCGCGTCTCCTTGCGGAACAAAGTATGCTGGGTCACGCACTCGGCGGCCCGGTGGCGGTGCTTCAACTCCCATGCCCGCAGCAGCTCGTGAAGATCTTCGGCCGCCAGGCTCTCAAGATCCTCTTCCATGACCTTCAGCTTCTTCAGGCCGATATGCAGCAGCTTTTCATTGGTCATGTAGCTGACGGTCACGCCACCGCAATACTCGTCCATCAGCTTCTGCAGCCGGTCCAGACCCTGCTTCGGGTTGATGTAATGCGGGTTGACGTCACCGGCGACAATGGCGTTGCGATAGACCTTGTAGTGTTCCAGCGGCTTGTAGATTTCCTCTTTGCGCCGGTTAACCTGTGCATCGGAAACGGTGATGCCCTCGGCCTTGCCGTCGTCGATATATTTGCATGCGGCCTTTGCCGCCAGGCGCCCCTCGGTGAATGAGCCCGACGAGAAAGCATGCGGTGTTCCGCCGACCGCATCGCCGGCGCCAAACAGGCCCTCGATCGTCGTCATGCGGTTGTAGCCCCAGAAATATTCCGGCGGCGACACATCTTCAGGCCCTGAGCACCACGCGCCGCTGCCGGTGGCATGCGATCCCATGACATAGGGTTCCGAGGTCGTCAGTTCGGGGTTCTCGTTTTTCGGATCAACATCGGTTGAGGCCCAAAGCACGGCCTGTCCAACGGTCATGCCAAGAAAGTTTTCCCAACCGACCTCTTCCAGATGCGGGTCCTGGAAGGAATGCATCGTCACCATGTGGATCGGGCCGCGCCCGGCATTGACCTCGTTGATAAGCGCGTGATTGCGCAAGCACGTCGGTATCGGCCTGTGCGTCAGATGCGAGACTTCCGGATCGAGATACTCCTTGCCAACCATCTTCTGCAGGTCCGGGAACCATTTCGACTCGTATTCCTCGCCCAAACCGTTCTGCGTATAGGTTTTCAAATGCAGAAAGTAGGCGCCGACGGGGCCATAGCCATCCTTGAAGCGCGCCAGCACGATACGGTTTTCCATCTGGGTCATCTTGGCGCCGGCATTGATCATTAGGCCGTAGGCCGATGCCGAAGACCACGGCGCATACCAGGTGCGGCCAGAACCTTCTCCGACCGATCGCGGCTTGAAGATGTTGGAAGCCCCGCCTGCGCCGCAGATCACCGTCTTGGATTTGAAGACGTGATAATTGCCGGTGCGCACATTGAAACCAACCGCACCGGCGACCCGGTTTTCCTTGCTGTCATCCATCAGCAGGTGTGTGACACAAATACGGTTATAGACCTTGTCGGCAGATTTTTTTGCGGCTTCCGCAACGATCGGCTTGTAGGATTCACCGTGGATCATGATCTGCCATCTGCCTTCGCGCAGATAGCGGCCCGTTTCCGGGTTTTTCATGATCGGCAGACCCCATTCCTCAAACTGGTGCACGGTGGAGTCGACGTGGCGAGCCATGTCAAACAACAGATCCTCGCGCACCAGCCCCATCAGGTCGATGCGCGCGTAGCGGACATGGTCTTCCGGATTGTTCTCGCCCCAGCGTGTGCCCATGTAGCAGTTGATCGCGTAGAGACCTTGCGCGACCGCGCCGGAGCGGTCGATATTGGCCTTCTCTGCTATGACGATCTTCTTGTCCTGTCCCCAGAACCGGGCTTCCCAGGCCGCACCCGTGCCCCCCAGTCCGGCGCCGACGACCAGAACATCAATGCCGTCTTCAACGATCGTTTTGTACGCCATCAGTAATACACGCCTTTCTTCATCTTCAGCCCGTTGGACTCAAGCGTATGCAAGCCACCTTCATCCATGCGGACATATTTCGGCTCATTGTACAAAAGCTGGCTGTCGCGCTGCTCATCGCTCGGCCCGGGAACTTCCGCTAGCTGCGGAATTGCCTGTCCCCAGGGTTTTGTGGTGATTGGCGACAGGAAGTTTTTCTCCGTGCCGTTGCGGAATTTGATCCGCCAGGCGATGGTGCCCTTTTCCTCGTCACGGTCGACACGAACGCTGTGGCCAAGCGGCGCGAAATCCGCATAGCCGCGCACATCGATCGCATTTTGCGGACACACCTTGACGCAGGAGTAGCACTCCCAGCACATGTTCGGTTCGATATTGTAGGCACGGCGATAGGTCTTATCGATGTGCATGATGTCGGAAGGGCAGATGTCGACGCAATGTCCGCATCCGTCGCACCTTGTCATGTAGACAAAGGTTGGCATGGTTCCGGCTCCTTATTCTTTTTCTGTCAGCGGGGCTGAAATTGTTTCAATAGTGGCGGGGGGCTTCGCGTTTGATGCCGAGACCCATATCCATCGGAGCGTCCTGCAACAGCTCCATGGAATGTCTTTTCTGTTGCTCGGGATCGTCACGCGTCAGGGTCGGCAGGTTGTTGGCCGAGCCATTGGCCTTGGACAGTCTCTTTTCCAGCGCGGCCGCCGGCTTGAAGAACATGTGCGAAAACTTCGACCATGGCACCGATCCGAACAGCACAGTGGTCGCGATCAGATAGAGCAGCAGAAACACCGCCGACCAGAAACCGCCGCCACCGGCGCTTTGCACCCATGCCCACAAGAGCCCGAAGGTCGCGCTGCCGAGCAGCGACAGGACAAACAGGTCCGCTTTCATGAGCCTGAACGGCGATTGCCCTTCGGCGCTGACATCGGCGCGAATGAAAAACCAGAACCAGTAGCCGCCAACACAGACCGCCAGGGCACCCAGCGTCCACAACAGCGACCAGATCACCGGGGTCGCATCCGCCGCCGTCGGATAACCCAACACCATCACCGCGCTGGAAACCACATAGGCGATGAAGCCGTACATCGTCAGCAAATGGGCGATGCGGCGGTGCGGATTGCAGAATTCCGCCGAAGTGGCGACGTCGACTGCGAGCGTCTTGACGGCCAGGGAAGCGACTTCGCCACCCTCGACTTTCCGGTCGCCATTTTCCTGTGCATCGCGCCAGCTGGCAAAAAAGTATTTCGCACTCTGCTTGTGCACAATGTCAAACAGCGTGCCGCCGACAACAAACAGGATCATCAGCCAAACATAGGCCTGCATGATGCCGGGTGATATTGTCGCCGAAAGTTCTGCGAATGGGTTCGAAACCAGCATTCAAACACTCTCCTTTTTCAACCGTCTTGTCGCGGTTCGGCCTGGCCGCCTGGGTTTGGCAGGGAGACAAAAATCGCAATCGCGTGATCATTCCAACCGGATTCGGATGGTGATCTTTTCGGAGTTTCAATTTCTCCGAATTGCGCCACGCGCCTCGCCGGTATTCCCTTTTTGCGGCATTTAATGAAAAAATATTCTTCGGCCAGCTAATGTGCGAAAGCAAGCTCCCAACGGGGCTGGACCAACAAAAAAATGAACATGGCAGGCAAACAACTGCGTATATGCCGGCAAACGATCAAAAAATGGGACTATCTGATGTCGAACCTGGTGACACCGCATGGCGCTGATGAACTGAATATCCGGCTTGCGCCGGACGGGCAGCGCGCTGCCGAACTGGCCAGAGCCTCGGAATTGACGATTGTTCCGATGCAAAGCCGCGAAGTCTCCGACCTGCTGATGCTCGGCATGGGCGCCTACACGCCGCTCGACGGCTTCATGGGCCATGACGATTGGCAGAGTGTTTGCCGCGACATGCGTCTGGCGGACGGGACCTTCTGGCCGATACCGATCACGCTTTCCTGTGCTGAAGATCTGGCAGCAAGCATCGCGCCGGGAGAGGAGGTTGCGCTCAGCGATGCCGAATCCGGCGAGGTTCTGGGAATTCTGAACGTCGCGGAGAAGTACGAAATCGACAAATCGTTTGAGTGCCGGCATGTCTATCTCACCGCCGACCCGGCGCACCCGGGTGTGCAGAAAGTGGTCGACCAGGCTGCAGTAAATCTGGCCGGTCCGGTCACCGTCATTTCCGAAAGCTTCTACCCCGAACAATATCCCGACCTCTATCTGCACCCCAGCCAGTCGCGGGCGATATTCGAAGAAAAAGGCTGGTCGCAGGTCGCCGCCTTCCAGACCCGAAATCCTATGCATCGCAGCCACGAGCATCTGGCGAAAATCGCAGTTGAGGTCACCGACGGCGTTTTCATCCATCAGGTTCTCGGCAAGCTCAAACCGGGCGACATTCCCGCCGAGACAAGGACCAAAGCCATCCAGGCGATGATCGACAATTATTTCGTCAAGGACACCGTCATCCAGGCCGGCTATCCGATCGAGATGCGGTACGGCGGACCGCGCGAAGCGCTGCTGCACGCACTGATCCGGCAGAATTTCGGCTGCTCGCACCTGATCGTCGGTCGCGACCATGCCGGTGTCGGCGATTATTACGGCCCCTACGATGCGCAGAACATTTTCGATCAGCTGTGGGACGGCGCGCTGCAAACCAGGCCGCTGAAAATCGATATCACCTTCTACTGCAACAAGTGTTACGGCATGGCGACGGCCAAGACCTGCCCGCATGATCCCGTGCACCGTATTTCGATTTCCGGCACCGACCAGCGCGCCATGCTCGAGCGCGGCGACCCGATCCCGCCGGAGTTCAGCCGCCCGGAAGTGGTCGAAATCCTCCAGGCCTATTATGCGGGCCAGAAGCCGGGAGGATGAACCTGGTGCTCAGTCGCCAAAATCTGAATATTTGGTCGCGTTGCCACGCGCCTTTTCAACCGGATATTTTTGTTCGTTGAGGGCGATTTTTTCTTCCGCCGCTTCCACCAGATCGATGTCCGCGCGTTCGGCGACCAGCAGGAGATAGAGCAAGATGTCGGCACACTCCTCTTCAAGCCGCCGTTTGTTGTCAGCCGAATTCGCCATCTGCTCGACCGCTTCGCTGCTCTTCCACTGCGTCAGTTCCAGAAGTTCGGACGCCTCCAGATTGAGCGAGACGATCAGTTCCTTCAGCGAATGGAACTGCCGCCAGTCACGCGCATCGCGAAAGGCGATCAGGCGTTCGGTCAGCGTCTCGAGGGCAGGGCGGTTTTCCGGCGTGGTCATGGGCCCGCCTTTTGACCGCAATACAGCCAGCCGTCAATTGCCGGTGCATGCGGCAAGATCCTTGAAGGGAGCGGCACATGCGGTTTATCGGTGACGTCCATGGCGATTTTGCCCGCTATGAGCAACTGATCGGCGAGACCGGCCAGTCGGTGCAGATCGGCGATCTGGGGCTCGGTTATGGCACGGTTGGCGCCGATGGCGTGGTGATGCGTCCCGATCCACCCTTTGACGTCATGAAACGCGCCGGCAGCCACCGCTTCATTCGCGGCAATCAGGACGATCCGGCAATGTGCAGGCAAAGTGAATTATGGATCGCCGACGGCACAGTCGATGGCGATGTGTTCTATTGCGGCGGCGCCGAAACCGCCCGCCGGCAAAATCGCATCGAGGGGGTCAACTGGTGGCCCGACGAGGAATTGTCCGAGGCGGAATTCGCAGCCGTCCACGAGAAATACCTCGATGCCAAACCCCGTCTGATGGTTACCCATGATTGCCCGGTTTCGATCGGGGCCGAGATCCTCGCCGCTCACGACATCGGCAAGCCCGTCGCGGTCACCCGAACCCGGAAATCGTTTGAAGCCATGTTGGCGCTCCACAAGCCGCAGATCTGGATTTTCGGCCACTGGCACCTGCCGTTCGACCGCCAAATCGGCAGCACCCGCTTCATCTGTCTGGATATTCTTCAGACGATTGATTTGTGAGCGTTGGGTGCGGCGCCGGGCTAATCGTCTTCACGGTAGGACTTGTTTTCGCTCGTCAGATACAGATGAAAGCCATAGATATCCATCACCAGACTGATGATGATCGTCAATGTCACGTACCAGAGCCAGACTGAGAACAGCGACAACGTCTCCTGTGCCAACGCCTGCTGGGTCAGCCAGGGAATGATGAGCACCCACCAGACTTGGCACACACCGATCAGGCGGCTGAGCGGCGCATGGCGGTGGATGTAGCCGGCCGACATCAACATGGCGACGAGGCTCACAAACACAGTGACACCCTCTGGCGTCTGAATGAAATAGAGCCCGCCAACTGCCTGCGGTGCGAGCAGGCTTGGGCCCCAAAGATTGATGCCCGGGCCGGCTTCGCGCCTCAGTCCTTGCACCATGTCGACAGGATCGGTAAACAGCTCAGCCACGCGCCGCATCATCGTTCACAGCCTCCAATGAAATTCCCAGACAGCCGGCAAGCATACGCCAGTGTTTTTTTGGCCTATACCTCATCCCGGCACAGCGCCTGGCACAGGCAGTGCACCCCGCCGCCACCGAGCGTGAACATCGACATGTCCGGATCGTAGACCTCAAAGCCAAGTGCCCGCATCTTGTCGTTGAGCTCGCTTGCCCCCTTCATTGACAGCACCTTGGAACTGCCGAGCGCAACCAGATTGACGCCGAGGTTCTTGGCTTCGCGATACGGCACATCGACAATGTCAAACCCCCAGTCGCGCAATTGCGCCAGCAACCAGGGCTCGATGGCGTCGGCGCAGGCAACCAGCGTCTTTTCCGCCAGCGGCACCACCAGCCCGTCCATATGCACGAATTCGCGCGAGATCGGCGCGGTCACCGCCTCCCAGCCTTCGGCGCGGACAAAATCGGCCACCTGTTCGGAGCCTTCCTTTTCGGAACGTTCGCCGCAATAGCCGATCAAAACCTTGCCCGGCTCCAGGATGACAAAATCCCCGCCCTCGAAATGCCCGGCGGTGGCATATTGCCAGATCGGTATATCGTTCTCCTGGTAGAACCTGATCGCCGTCACATAGTCGGCGCGCCTGACCTTCAACTGCATATGACAGATCAGCGCTCCCCACGGAGTCATGGCAGAGGAATCGCGGGCGAAAAAATTCCGGTGCAACACCGGGTCCGGCTCCAGATAATGGCAGGTCACGCCATTGTCCTCGTAGATCGACACCATTTCGGCGTGCTGCGCCATGGCCGTCTGCAGGTCGAATTTGGCGCCGGTCATGTGGGCGTTGGCAAGCGTGCGGCCAATCAGTGGCCCGGCTTCAACCCAGCGATAATATTCCGGTTTGCCCAGCAGCACGTCGCTGAGCGGTGCATAATCGTTGTTGATCCCCCATCGGCGTTTCGGTGCGTCTTCCTGCATGGGGTGACCGATCCTTTGGTGAGCGATGGGTTTGCCGCGCGGTTTCTATCTGCCTCGATATTCTGCAGGCGCCTTATTAGTGTGCTGAGCGTTCCCTGGCCAGCCCCGGGAGGGCCTGTTTGAAACCGATACCTTGTAAAGGGCGGTGCGGTCGCGCGTGACAGCGCCGGACGAGTTTTTCCGGATCATGCGAATGCCGCGATCCGTGCACATGACAATATGCCGTTTGCCCTCATGGGAAAAATTTAAGTGCGAGCCCGTGCCATAGGCCACATACCACTCGCTGGTTTCCCTCACCCAGCGTACATAGGAGATGATTTTCCTGAAGCACCAAGACTGTTTGGCGCCATAGCCGCTTTGGATACGGGCTTCCAGGTCACGGTTCAGCTTGTCGACGCGAACAATATCGGCATGCGCATGCAAGGTGGTCATGGCGAGAAAACAGGCGATGATCAGCTTGGCGGACAGTGAGGCGCGCATGGGCGAACTCCGGTTTGCGACGCTGATACCAGCGAAAAATTAACCGGTCGATAAGGTCCGGCCGCGTTTTTGGAAATCCTCCGCCGCCATACCGGTGATCGGGAATTCATTCAATCGGCTGGGCGGCATATGCGATAAATTTTCGTTACCCGGCTGGAACATTCCTTGAACGCTGCCGGGCAAATGAGCCGCGCACAAACTGCCTTCTGCGAACGATCGCACCGGGGTCCAGGTAAAAGCCCTGAACCTGCGCCAGGGGCGGCGGCTCACCGGTACCACCGAAACCTGAAAAACCGGGCATCCAGCCGGAATAACCGGATACCCGACTAGTCAAGATCTCCCGCTTGTTGCCGTCGAAAATCCCATGATCTTCAATGGCCGCGAAACGAAAATCCGAGGCTATTCGCGGTTACTAGACGTCAAGCCAGGTCTTCTCGAAATGCATTTCGCGAAACTGATGGACAAAGTTGTCCTTGACCGCTTCGGTGTGGTGTTTGCTTTGGTTTTGCCAAAATGGCTGAACAATCACACCGCTATCCTGAAGACGTGCCTCAAGCTGTTTGGTCAACTTGCGGCGCTCATCGGGATCAAAGATACCCACCGCCTTTTCAAGGATGGCATCAAACTCCTTGTCGTTGTGACCGGATTCGTTCCAGGCTTCGCCCGATTTGTAGGCCAGTACCAATACCTGAACCCCTAGCGGGCGCGGCCCCCAATTGGTGGTCGAGAACGGGTATTTGGTCCAATCGTTCCAGAAGGATGCACCGGGAATCACTGTGCGCTTGAGATTGAAGCCGGCGTCCCGCAGCTGGGCGCCGATGGCATCGCTTGTGTCCTTCCGCCAGTCCCCGTCGATCGAGATCAGTTCGAGTTCGGTATCGCCATGGCCGGCCGCCTTTGCCATCTCAATTGCCTTCGCAGGATCCGATGCGATTTTCGGCAGTTTGGCATATTCCGGGTGAAAAGGGGCCACATGGTGGTTTTCCGCAGGAATACCGTCACCGTTGAGGCCGAGCTCCAGGACCACCTTGTTGTCAACGGCAAGTTGAATGGCGTTGCGCAATTCCTTGCTGTCATAGGGCGGGGTATCCATCCGCATCCGTGCGACGATGGTGTTTGCTGTCGCCTTTGTTTGCTTGACCAGACCAAGGCCATCGAGCGTTTCGAGGAAGGCCGAGGTTGTTTCGTCATTCATGTCGATCTCCCCGCTGTCGAAGGCCGCCACGATGGCCGTGCCGTCAGTGCCATAATCGATGAACTTGATGCCATCGAGAAGCGCTTCGCCGCCCCACCAGCTGCCGTTTTCGCGGCGCTTCATTTCGGCGCCGATGCCGATCTCGATCGAGACGAGCTCGAACGGGCCGGTGCCGATCGGGGACCGGGAAAGATCACCGTCATCGCCGTGGCTACGGTGCACGATGAGCGCAGGGTAGTCAGCCATTCCGGCGATGAGCGAAATATCCGGTTTTGGCAGATTGAGCCTGACCGTGTAGTCATCCACTCGCTCGACGAAGCCATCCCCCAGCTTGTTGGTATCGGGATCAACCAGGGTAGCCATGCGCGAGGCCATGGAGTTGTTTTCCACGGTCTTGTCGCACCATCGGTTGATATTGTGGATCACGTCGTCTGCGTTGAAAGTGTCACCGTTATTCCAGGTCACACCCCTGCGCACATTGAGAGTATAGGTCTTGGCGTCGTCGCTGACTTCCCAACCTTCCAGCAGCATCGGCTTGAAGCTGAAGTCTGTGTCCCAGCGTACCAGAGGCTCGCAGAACTGACGCGCCACATTGCCCATTTCACTCCAGTCATACTTCCGCGGATCGTTGATCGCCAGAACCCGGCAGGCGACACGCAGCACACCGCCTTTCTTGGGCTCTGCGGCATGGGCTGGCGTTGGTGCAACCGCACCGAGCAGCCCGTAAGCTACGGCGGCGCTAGCGCCGAATGTGCTGGCAAGGGCCAGAAACTCGCGGCGATCCATCTTGCCCGCCTTGGCCTGTTCCGCCAGATCCTTCACGATTGGGCGCACCTTTTGGCGCATTTGTTCGTTCTTCATGGTAAACGTCTCCTTGTTTATTGGGTTCCCCCGGACCAGCGGTCTCATTGTGAGATCCGCAAAATTTTCGGTGTTCGCGTCAGTAAATCTGGCTGAGTGTTGGTCAGCCGTATCGGCCGGCGTGCATGACCGACCTTCGTCACCGGCCAGTCTCGGCATGGCCGTCAAACTGGCGCTGTCTCGGCCTGATATGACCGGCTTCAGATCACCCGTGACAGGGTCATCACCGGCCGGCGCTGATTCGATCTCTTGCTGTCAAATTGTCCCCCATTTCACTCCGCGTTCTGCAAAACCAGATCGCGGTCAGTTCACGTTTGCGCTCGAGTTATCGATTGTTGAGCGCCTCAACACCGTCGAGTAATCCTTTCATGTAACCAATCGCAAAATCCGCCCCAAACCTTGATAACCAGGCTTACCGTCGGCTGGCACGTGATCCGGCCGCATCGCGCCCATCTCGACCAAATACCATATCCAGCAACAACTGAACCGCTTGTGTCAATATTGTCAAATAATTTTACAAAATAAATTCTCTTGGTAGTTTGATTTAGAAATATATAATTTATGTATTACTTAATATATATTGAAATCATTACCGAAAATTGCTGCCCCGCCTCCAAGCCCGAGGATCCACGCACTATCAAGCCGTTGATATTCAACGAAACAACACGAATCTTATCCACGCTTCCAAACCCTCGCTTATCATCCCGCCATCGCTCTCACGGGAAGCCGGGTCATGAACCGGGGTCTGGCGGGAGCGGCGGCAACCTCCCCCGTGCGCTACGGTTGCGCAAGGCATGACGAGGGCCGGGCGGCAGGCTGGAGGCCTTGGGCAGAAACCGGACGGTGAAATTCCGCGCCTACCCCTTGGTTCCGGAAAAATCGGGCCCGCCCGTGGTTTCTTGGAAAGACCACGGGCCGGTAAGACCAGCCGACAGGACCGGACAGCGGCCGGACGGGTGATCGGAAGATCGCACGAAGAAATTAAGAAACCCAAGACACCGCGGTCTTCCGATCGCCCGTCTTCCCATCTTTTGAACAACCCGGATGAGAAATTCGCGGGACGGTGAACGCGTGCGCGCAGAAACTTTCTCCCCCTCAAGGGGGCGAAGGAGTGTCTCACATCCTGAACACGCCGAACTTGGTCTCGGCTACCGGCGCATTGAGCGCTGCGGACAGGCTCAGGCCCAGCACTTCGCGGCTTTTTACCGGGTCGATAATACCGTCGTCCCACAACCGCGCAGACGAATAGAGCGGATGGCCTTCGCGTTCGTATTTTTCCAGTATCGGTTGTTTGAATTCCGCCTCGTCGGCGTCAGACCAGCTTTCGCCCTTGCGCTCAATGCCTTCGCGCTTGACCAGCGCCAGCACGGTCGCCGCCTGTTCGCCGCCCATCACCGAGATGCGCGCATTCGGCCACATCCACAAAAAACGCGGTGCATAGGCCCGCCCGCACATGCCGTAATTGCCGGCGCCGAACGAGCCGCCGATGATCATGGTCAGTTTCGGCACCTGTGCCGTCGCCACCGCGGTCACCAGTTTCGCCCCGTCCTTGGCAATCCCGCCGGCCTCATATTTGCGCCCGACCATGAAGCCGGTGATGTTCTGCAAAAAGATCAGCGGGATTTTGCGCTGGCAGCAGAGCTCGATGAAATGCGCGCCCTTCAATGCGCTTTCCGAAAACAGCACCCCATTGTTGGCGATGATGCCGACGGGCATTCCGTAAAGATGCGCAAAGCCGGTCACCAGCGTTGTGCCGTAATTGGCCTTGAACTCGTCGAACCCGGATCCGTCGACAATGCGGGCGATCACCTCGCGCACATCATAGGGCTGGCGCAGGTCGGTCGGCACCACGCCATGCAGTTCCTCGGCCGCATGAAGCGGCGGAATCACTTCGCGAACATGCAAGCCCATCTGTTTGGTGCGATTGAGGTTTTTGACGATGGCGCGAACGATGGCGAGCGCGTGCCGGTCGTCAACGGCGAAATGATCGGCAACGCCCGATTCGCGCGTGTGCAGGTCGGCGCCGCCGAGTTCTTCTGCGCTCACCACCTCGCCGGTGGCCGCTTTCACCAGCGGCGGACCACCGAGAAAGATCGTCGCGTTGCCCTTCACCATCACCGTCTCGTCGCTCATCGCCGGCACGTAAGCGCCGCCCGCCGTGCAGCTTCCCATCACGCAGGCGATCTGCGGCATGCCGGCTGCCGACATGTTGGCCTGGTTGAAAAAGATGCGGCCGAAATGTTCGCGGTCGGGAAACACCTCGTCCTGGTTGGGCAGGTTCGCCCCGCCGGAATCGACCAGGTAAATGCACGGCAGATTGTTCTGGGTGGCGATTTCTTGTGCGCGCAGATGCTTCTTCACCGTCAGCGGATAATAAGTGCCGCCCTTCACCGTCGCATCGTTGACGACGATAACACATTCGGTACCTTCGATGCGGCCGATGCCGGTGATGATGCCGGCAGACGAAATGTCGCCGCCATACATGTCCCAGGCTGCGAACTGGCCGATCTCAAGAAACGGCGAACCCGGATCGATCAATTCGCCCAGACGCTCGCGCGGCAACAATTTGCCCCGCGAGACATGGCGCTCACGGGCAGCGTCCGATCCGCCGCGTTCGACCGTCGCGGCCTTGGCGGCGAGATCATCGACCAGCGCGGCCATCGCTTCAGCATTGGCCTTGAATGTGTCCGAGGCGGGCGAAATGGAAGAGGGAAGGGTTGGCATGGGCGTTCCTGATTCGAACTTGATTGCTGAGGCTAAATCAAAAGCCTGTTGGTTGGTATTGGTGGCGTGTTTTTGCAACAGCTGTGTTGGAAGAATTCGGCGGCAGACGGAAACAATCTTGATTTTGCCCGGTTTCGCCCATACGTAACCGCCCCTTCGACTGAAAGGAGAACAACGATGAGACAACGATCGACGACGACACATTTCGTGCCGGCGCTCGATTTGCGTCCGGCTTTGTTTTCTCTTTCAGGAAAGAAGAACCATGGCACGTTCCATGATAAGGCGCCGGCAGGAGGCCGAGCGCGAAAGGCTGGAAGCCTATAACGCCACGCTTCGTCATGTGACGGCCCAGAAGCGGCCGCCGCCCGACTTCGCCCGCGCGCTTGACGAGGTCAAGCGCGGTTTTGTGCCGTTCATGATTCGCGATTGCCAGTCCTGGCGTCCGAAGATGAAGACGCGAAATGCCGCCAGGCTTCGTCTCGCCGCGGCGCGTCACTGCTTTGCGCGTTATGCCGTTCCTTCCTCGCTGGAGGAGGTGTGGACGCGCAATGTTTCGACGGACGCGGAAGAAGTGCGGCTGCGCAAGCGCTGGTACATCGCGGCGGCACAGGGACGCTCTCTTTGGAAAGAGGGCGCGCGCCAGTGGCTCACCCGAAAGGAGGTTCACTGGTTCCTGAACCCGCCGGGCGACCTGACCTTCGAAGAAGCGTTCTGGCAGGCGATTGCCCGCTCCTACACCGACGATGTCGGTTTGGCGCTGCGTATTGCCCGCTCGAAGATTGCGCGCTATCCGCGCCGCCAGATTGAATTCTGGCGCGAGGTCGCCCGCTTCTTCGCCGTCAATCCGGTATCGCTGGAGGAAATCGACGACTTTTGCGATTTCCTTGCCGCAAAACATGCGCGCGACAGAAAATGGTCGCTGAAAGGCCGCGCACTGGCCTCTCTGACCCGTCTGGCACATGAGTGGCACCGCGATGTGGCGATGGTTGCCCGTATCGAGGCGGCGCGCATGCGCGCAGCGATGGCCAATGGCGGTCCGGTGAAGGCCGGCGCCCGTGGCGGCCGCTGGGATGGTTCGCCGCTGGCGAACTGGCAGTGGAAGCCGTCGGCGAAGAAAAACGGCAAGGCGCGCGAGGAATATGTGGTTGCCCAGCTGGTGACCGCAGACAGCCCCGTCGTCGAAAGCCGCGCCATGCGCCACTGCGTCTGGACCTATGCGTCCAAATGCATCACCGGCAATGCCTCGATCTGGTCGTTGCGCTATCACGCCGATGGCGCGATGACGCGGTTGCTGACAATCGAACTGGATCGCAACAACAGGGCGGTTCAGATTCGCGGTCATGCCAACCGGGTTGCCCGCCCCGACGAGCGCAAGGTACTGGAGCGCTGGGCCAAAGCCCGTGGCGTTGAGCTTGCAGCATAAATCCCGTCCGCCGTTTTGCGGCGGGCGGGAACCAACCTTTTCCCTATCAAACACTCTCCCCCATCATTTCGCGGCCGATCAGCCAGCGGCGGATTTCGGACGTTCCGGCGCCGATCTCATAAAGCTTGGCATCGCGCAGCAGCCGGCCTGTCGGGTATTCGTTGATATAGCCGTTGCCGCCCAGAAGCTGGATTGAGTCGAGCGCGGTTTGAGTTGCCTTTTCAGCGGCATAGAGAATGCAGCCGGCTGCGTCCTTGCGGGTGGTTTCGCCGCGGTCGCAAGCCGCCGCAACAGCATAAACATAGGACCGGCAGGCGTTCATCGTCGTGTACATGTCGGCAAGCTTGCCCTGCACCAGCTGGAACTCGCCGACCGGCTGTCCGAACTGCTTGCGCTCATGCACATAAGGCACCGCAGTATCGAGACAGGCGGCCATGATGCCGACCGGCCCTCCGGCAAGGCAGACGCGCTCATAGTCAAGCCCGCTCATCAGCACTTCCACACCCCGGCCTTCCTCGTGCAGTACATTTTCGTAAGGTACTTCAACGTTCTCAAACACCAATTCGCCGGTGTTTGAGCCGCGCATGCCGAGCTTGTCGAGTTTCTGCGCCGTGGAAAATCCCGCCATGGTCTTTTCGACGATAAACGCCGTGATGCCGCGCGAACGCGCGTCGGGATCGGTCTTGGCGTAAACCACCAGCGTGTCGGCGTCGGGTCCGTTGGTGATCCACATCTTCGTGCCGTTCAGCACGTAGCGGTCGTTTTTCTTTTCGGCCCGAAGACGAAGCGAAACGACATCGGAGCCGGAGCCGGATTCAGACATGGCCAGCGCGCCAACGTGGTCACCAGAACACAGGCCCGGCAGATAGCGCTCCTTCTGCTCCGGCGTCGCCCATCGGTTGATCTGGTTGACGCAGAGATTGGAATGGGCGCCGTAGGATAGTCCCACCGAAGCGGACGCACGGCTGATCTCTTCGATTGCCACCACATGCGCCAGATAACCCATGCCGGTGCCGCCATAGTCCGGGTCGGCGGTCATGCCGAGCAGGCCGATTTCGCCCATCTGTTTCCACAAGCCCGCCGGGAACTCGTTGGTTTCATCGATTTTGGCGGCCTGCGGGGCGATTTGTTCCTGGGCGAAGCGGTGCACCAGCTCACGCAGCGCTTCAATATCCTCATCAAGCCCGAAATTCATCGAGTGCATATACATGCCTGGCCTCTTCTGTTTGCTCCACGCCGGCAAGCCGCATGGTCATTGTCTGGTATTTGCGGGTCACATCGGCGACCGACAGCCGCTCATCGGGACGGAACCAGACAATCACTCCGGTGATCATCTGGATCATCGCCATGGCGGTCAGCGCCGTGTCTTCCATGTCGAATGCGCCGGATTCGGCTCCATCGCGCAAAATCTGGCGCAGCTCTTTTTCGTAAGCCGTCCGCAACTTCAGGATCGCTGTCAGCTTTTCGGGAGAAAGGCTGCGCAATTCCATGTTGGAAACATGGGTCGAATGCCGCCGTTCGACGTGATAGCGAATGTGGTTGGCGGTAAAGGCGGCAAGTCGTGTCGCCGGATCAGGACTTGACGGCCGAACCTTCTCCCAGGCAGCGATCAACCCTTCCATATGCTCGCGCATCAGGGAGTAAAGCAGTTCTTCCTTGTTGGGAAAATAGCGGTAGAGCGCCGCAGCCTGCACACCGACTTCCGCCGCAAGCTGCCGCATGGAAACGGCTTCAAACCCGTGCCGTGCAATCAGCAAAACGGCTGCTTCGCGTATCGCCGCTTCGGTTTTTTCGCCGTCTGATCCGGAGGTTCTGGCCATGATTTGTCGCTATTTTCATTGCTTGTATAGATAATAAAACAAACGTTCAATTAATTCAAGCAAGACAAAGACACATCGGCCCGGCGATGTTGGTTTTCGGCTACTCCCGTTGCTCTAAAAGCCAGTCGAGAAGCATGCGCGCGGCCCGCGACAATGGCCGCGCTTCCGGCGTGATCACATGGTAGTGCTGCATTCCCAGGACCTGCGGCACAAGGCCGATTTGAACCAGCCCGAGGGCATCGACCATTGCATCACTGCCGGGCGCCCGTGCCAGCGCCAGTCCGAGTTTTTGTTGCGCCATCATCAGCGCCAGCGGTGTGTTGTCGGCGAAGGTGAAATCCATTGTGCCGATATCGGCTTGCGTAGTTGCTGCCAGCACCTGATGCCAGCCGGAACGGTGCGTTGCTACCTCAATCAGCCGGTGGTTCGCCAGGTCGCCGGGTTTTTTGACATTTTTCGCAATATCAGGCGCTGCAACCGGGATCAGTGTCTCGCCGAAAAGGCGCACGGCACTAGCGGGAAAATCGACAGTGGACCCAAATACGATCTGCAAGTCCGGTTCCCGGCCTGGCTGTAACCCGCGGAAATCGGCAAGCGTATTGCCGGTGGTGACGCTTACCCGGATGTCCGGATGGGCTGTTTCGAATGCAGCAATGCGCGCCGGCAGCCAACCCATGGCCAGAATGGTAACCGCCTGAAGGGTGACGATTTGCTGGCCCGCAGTACCGAATAACGCGGCGGCCGCGGTCTCAACCGAGCCAAGTGATTGTTGCACCACTGGCAGGAAAGCGCGTCCGGCATCGGTAAGGATGACCTTTTGCGGGCTGCGCTGAAACAGCTTCTGGCCAAGATGCGTTTCCAGCGCCAGTATCTGCTGGCTGACCGCCGGTGCGCTCATATTGAGGATTTCAGCAGCACGGGTGAAATTTTCCATACGCGCTGCCGCTTCGAAGACGCGCAACCAGTTGAGCGATGGAATGCGGCGGGTGTCCATGGTTCATGTTAAGTAGAACTTATGCTCCACTGCAACATGTTTCACTGTTCACGGGGAAACTGCCGTCGTATTTTCGCAGCAGCAATCGAAAGAGGGCGAAGCCATGCCTGCACTGACTGATGAACAATATGCTCAATACCAGCGCGATGGATTTCTGGCGGGAGTTCGCGTTTTCAACGCTGAACGGGTCTCTAAGATCCGCGCCGAAATCGAAACCATGGAACGCGACCATGCGGAGGGCGCTGGCGGCAAACCGATCAGCCAGTATTTACGGGCCAATGGCTACATTGTGATCCGGCTGCTTGCCGAACTGGCACGCACGCCGGCAATTCTCGATGCAGTCGAATCGATTCTTGGGCCGGATATTCTGGCCTGGTCATCGGAACTGTTCATCAAAGAGCCCGGCACAAGCAAGGTTGTCACCTGGCACCAGGACCTGACCTATTGGGGGATGGGCGAGACCGACGATGAGGTCACCGCCTGGGTGGCGCTCTCCGATGTATCCGTGCAGGCCGGCTGCATGCGCTTTCTGCCGGGAAGTCACAAGGGTGGCATCGTGGCTCACAACGATACCTTCGCGGAAGACAATATGCTTTCACGCGGTCAAGAGATTGAAAACGTTGATGAATCCAAGGCAGTGCACGGAGCGCTCAAGCCGGGCGAGATGTCGCTTCACCACGGCCGGTGTTTTCACGCCTCCGGTCCGAACCTGTCGGACGACCGCCGCATCGGTCTCGCCATCCGCTACGTGACTCCGGCAGTGCGCGAACAGGCCGGTGGCCGCGACTACGCCATGCTGGTTCGCGGTATCGACGATCATGGTGGCTGGATCAATGTTGCCGGCGCCCGCGGAGTGCTGCACCCGGCCGACCTGGCGCTTTACGGGCGGATCCTTGCCGATCAGGCAAAGACGCTTGCAGCGGGGGCTGAAGACAAGGTGGCGATGTATCGTGCTGCGCCGAAACCAGCCGAGAAGACGGGAGCAATCCAATGAATGCCAAACCGGAAATACCGACCGTCTCGTTCACCCAGATGAAGGACGGCACCAAGGAAGAATACGAACTGCTGCACGAGCTGGAAAAACCCTATCACGCGATGACGGCAGACCGGATTCTCGATGAATTGCGGCGGCAGGGCGAGGTGACGCTGGAAGGATACCGCATCACCAGACTGGAACACGGGCTGCAGTCCGCCACCCGCGCGGAAGCCGAGGGGCAGGATGTTGACTGGATTGTCGGCGCGCTGTTGCACGATATCGGCGATGGGTTGGCGCCACAGAACCATGACCGGTTTTCAGCAGAAGTCATTCGTCCGTTCGTTCGCTGGGAAGTCGCCTGGACGGTTGAGCATCACGGCATCTTCCAGATGCTCTACTATGCGCATCACTATAATTGGGACCGCAATGCCCGTGACCGGTTCAAGGATCACCCGTGTTTCGACACGTGCGCGGCCTTTTGCGAGCGCTGGGACCAGGCCTCGTTTGATCCCGACTATCCGATGAAGCCGCTTGAACACTTCGAACCCATGGTGCGTGAGGTCTTCAGCCGCAAAGCCTGGGATCCGGAAGTGATCAGGGAAGGCGAGGTGAGGGGGCTTTGATTACCGGTTCCCGGACACGTCGATGCCGTTCGCTTCAGCGATGAAATCGGCCAGCATCGGCACATATTTCTCACCGCCGCCAGCCGCCTCCATGGCGGCAAAGGCGTTTCTGACCGCCGATTGCATGGGATTTACAGCTCCCGCCGCATTGGCCAGGTTGGCCATGTAGCGCATGTCCTTGTGGGCATTGGTAATGGTGAAGCGATGGGCATTTTCGTCCCGCTCCAGCGTCCACTTCATGAAGGTCTCGAAAAACCCGTTCGACAGTCTTCCCGGCGCAATGACGGAATTGACTTGTTCAGGGGTCAGCCCGGTTTTGCGCGCGATCGCCAGTGCCTCCGCATAGAGCGCGGCATAACCCATGGCAATGAAATTGTTGATCAATTTCATCTTGTGTCCGAGGCCTACCGGACCAAGATGGACGATGACACCGGCCCAGCATTCAATAACCGGACGGATCTTCTCGAAGATTGCTGCATCGGCACCGACCATGGTGTCGAGTGTTCCGGCTTCGGCCTCCTTCGGCGTTCGCGAAAGCGGCGCATCTACCATGGCCATGCCTTGCTGCTGCAATTCATCCGCCAGCTGGAGAGTGCTGACGGGGTCGGAGGTCGAACAATCAACGACAATCAGACCAGCCTTTTGCGACGCCAGGATACCGTCCGCTCCGCGGACAACGGATTCAACCTGCTGGCTGCCGGAAACGCAGATGTGAATGATGTCGCAGCCGGCCGCCATCTCCTTGGGCGAAGCCGCTTCGCGCGCGCCTCGCGAAATGAGATCGTCCACCGGTTGGCGGTTTCGGTGCGCCATGACGACGAGTTCGTATCCCTTCTTGACAATATTCTTGGCCATGCCGTGCCCCATGAGGCCGACACCGATGAAGCCGATGACAGGTTTGGTCATTATTCATGCTCTCCCGTTTTTGTATTGGTCTGATCGGCCGGCGCGTGGTTGTTAACGAGCGGCCCGGCCCTGATGTGCGAAGGGTGGGTGATTGGTTTACAACGCAGCCAATACGCGGCCCAGAGCTTCCCCAAAAGCCGCCATATCGGCTTCCGGACCGCAACTGACACGGATACATCGGTCGAGCCCCGGTGCGAAGGGCTTGCGCACAAAAATTCCGTCCTCAATCAACCCGTTCATGACGTTTTGTGCATGTTCGCCGCCGCCGCCGCCGCAGTCGATCGCAACAAAATTGGTTGCCGACGGTAGCGAGGACAGGCTGTGTTCGGCGGCGATTGCCGCAATGCGTTCGCGGCAGGCGGCGACGTTGGCAATGGTTTGCCGCAGATGATCCTGATCGGCCAGGGCAGCCAGGCAGGCAGCCTGTGTCATCCGCGTCATGCCGAAATGGTTGCGCACCCGGTCGAAAGCGCGGACAACGGAAGCCTCTCCTATACAGTAACCGCACCTGAGCCCCGCCAAGCCGTAAGCTTTTGAAAATGTGCGGAAACGCAGCACATTCGGGCGCGACACATCAAGCGGTGGCATGGTGCCTTCCGGCGCAAATTCGCCGTAGGCCTCATCGAGCACCAGCAGGGTGGTTTGCGGTAGCGCATCCATGAACGCCACCACATCATCGGCACTCCACCAGGTGCCCATCGGGTTGTCGGGATTGGCGAAATAGACAAGAGGCGGGCTTTCGCGCCGAACCGCATCCAGAAGCGCTTCCGGGTCCTCGCGGTCTTGCAGGTAAGGAACCGTCACCAGCCGGCCCCCAAACCCGGCGACATGGTAATTGAAGGTCGGGTAGGCGCCGAGCGAACTGACCACTGGCGCACCTGGCTCGACATATTGGCGCACCGTCAGTCCGAGCAAGCCATCGATACCTTCGCCAACCGTGATGTTCTCAGGACTCACGCCATGATAGGTGGCAAGCGCCGCCTTCAGGTCGAAATTCTCCGGATCGCAATACTTCCACATATCCGGAGCGGCGTCGGCCATGGCAGCCACGACATTTGGCGACGGGCCGAACCCGTTTTCATTGGCGCCGATCCGGGCGCGAAAGGGTGCGCCCCGCGCCCGTTCCTGTGTTTCCGGCCCGACAAAGGGCACGGTTTCGGGCAGGGCGTCTACCAGGGGTGTCAGCATCGGGCGGTCGGGCATGGCGTTTTCCCAAAAGATCTGAGATACGCCAATCCCTTACCCGTTTGCGCAGGAACTGAAAACCTGCCCCTGAAAAAGCGGTCCGCTGAACCCGGCCGGCTTCTTCCGTCTTCTCCCGCCGGTCAGTTACGTTCCAGCACTTTGACACAGGAATCAAGGTCGTTGGTTGCAAGATGGGCATAGCGCATGGTCATTGAGAGTGTCTGGTGGCCGAGCCACATTTGCACCCGCCGGATGTCAATCCCGCCGCGCACCAGCCGCGAGGCGCAGGTATGGCGCAGGATATGCGGCACCACCTGCGGGTCGGCCGCAAGGCCAACCTCAGCCTTCGCATCGTTCCACACCGCGCGGAAACCCGGCTGGGTCATGTGCGAAAATGGCCCCTTTTTCCTTCCCCGTTCAACCCGGATCGCCGCTTGCGAACGTTCGGTCAGCGGCACCGTGCGGCTGCGCCCCGATTTGGTGATCCAGAATGTCGCCCGGTCGTCGGTAATATCCTGCCACATCAGACCGAGCGCCTCGCCAAGCCGGCAGCCGGTGTCGACCAGAAAGATCGAAAGCCGCCAGGCGTCCTCCGACCGGTCGCGCACAGCCGCGAACAACCGGGCCTCTTCCTGCGAATCCAGAAAGCGGATTCGGCCTGCCTTTTCCCGCTGACGCCGGAATTCCGGCAGGCTGTGAATGTCCCCCATCTTCTCTGCCTTCCGCAACAATTTGCTCAGCGCGGCCATCTTTCGGTTGATGGTCGCATTTGAGTTGCCGCGTTCGCGAAGGGTGCCGATCAGGCGGTCGATCAGGTCGTCGGAAAAGGTGGAGAATTTTTCGCCGAGCAATATCTCGTTCAGTTCTCCAAGGAAGGAACGGACATTGTATTTGTGCGTTCCTTCTTCCCACAACACGTCAATGTAGCGAGCCGTCAATTCCGACAGGCTGTGCTCCGATACGACACGAACAGGTGGATTCGCGGACGAATCGATCCGGTATTCGCTCGAAGTCGACAAATATTGCAGGACCGGACTGTGCATAACCGGTTTGTTCATAAGGCTGCCCCCCGGAGCCGATGTGGATTGCGGTATATCCTGCATCCACGCCTCCTTGCAACCGTGTTTGTTTCCCGGTCCAGTCAGTCATTGTCGGCTTCCCGGCGTCCGGCTCCTCGTTGAAACCTGCCGCCATTCGGATCAGCCCCCCGTTTTTCCATCCTTTCCGATCATGTCCCGTTCGAACCAGCCTGTGCGAAGCTGGCAACGCGAACGTTTGTTTCTGCCCCGGATTGAAGTGCAAAGGCCCGGCGCTTCTATTGTCGCCGGGCCTTCGTTTGTTCAGCTACGCATCACTCAGCTTAGAAATAGCGGGTGAACCGCAGGATGCCGGATGTGGTTCCGCTCTGGTCCGCACCGGCAGCTGTGTCGACGTCGTCATAGTGAATCTCGGTACGAACTTCGAAATTCGTAACCGGGAACCAGACGATTGACAGCTCAGCGCCCCAACCGTCGCCAGTTCCTGGAATACCGACGGCACCTCCGGGAACGGCTACAGATGGAGCAACGTTAGCGCCGTGTATATTGCCGAACCACTGACCCGCAATCGAAGCGCTCAAAGTTGAGGAGAACGCATGATTGTAGGACACCAGCACCGAGTACTCAGAACCAACGGTGTAAGCATTCCGATTGTCGGAATAGAAACCGATTACACGGAGGCTTGAACCAGCCGAGTTCGGAATATTGATCTGTGTTCCGATTGAAGCTGCCCAACCATCTAGACCGCTCATGTTGCCATTTGGTGCATTGGTGAAAGGCCCAGCATTCGGTGGGAATGCCAAATTGACATCGTCATCATAGGCGACCTTCGCCCAAACCGAACCCCAGCCTTGATTGACACCTACCTTCACAATCGCATCGGGCACGTAGTTGGTATCGCCATCATCTTCGATGGAGATCGTTCCAAAAAAGCCGTTCCCGCCTTGGAAGGTATAGGCAACCAGTTGGCGCTGTGAGTAACCGTAATACATGCCGCCCCAGGAGTGTGAACCCCAGTTGGAAGCCCCGCCACCCTGGGTCTGTGACCAGGCCGATTCAGTGTAACCCAGACGCCAACCACCAAGCTCAATGAACGCCTGGTCGATTGTAGCGTTACCATCCGTGCCGAGCGGGCTGGAAACTGCAACATCATCAGCAGTTCCAAAAACCCCGTCGGCCCCAGTAGTAGTACCGCCAATTGCCTGATTTGCGGCATTCCAAGTTGACTGAACACGGATAAATCCGCGCAACGTACCCAATTCGGTGTCCGAACGTGCATCAAAGTTCAAGCGAGCACGAGACGATACACCCAATGCATCTGTCGATCCGTAATATCCGCCAGACTCACCATCATTGGATGTGGAAACCTGAAACCAAACATAGCCCGATACGCGCAGGCAGGTTTCCGTGCCGGGGATGTAGAAGAAGCCGACACCGTATGCATCACAGATGCGCACATATTCCACGGGTTCCGGTTCTGCGACGACGACAGCGTCGGCCGCCTGGGCGCCGGTAGCTGCGACGATAGCTGCAGCGGAGCCGATAAGTAGGCTCTTGATTTTCATTTTCTGACCTCCAGTCAGAATCGCAGCAGGTTGTACGACCGGGAAGAGTTCCCGCCCTGTCTGGCAACACCGGATTTCCGGGACTTTGACGGCCGGATGGGCCGGATGCGGCGCATGGCGTGACCGGAGCTGGTGCGGTTGGCCGGCTTGAAACCGGCGCGATTGAAAAACGGAGGCCGCCAATTCCTTGCCGCGCCGCAAGGCTTGTCCGCGGAGTCTGGCGGTGCCGACTGGGTCGAAATGCGCGTCCAGTCGTCCAATTCTCAGACAGGTCCGGCGAGGCGATTCGCTGTTTTTTCTCACCCATCCAGGTGAAACCCGGACCGATGAAGGGGAACGAATCTGCTGCCGGAGCGGTTACCGGCAGGCCGGATATACAAAAACGAAAAAGCACCGATTCGCCCGGATTCAGCGGTTTAACGGGGCGTCATGGTAAACAGATGCTTTCCCGCACCCCGAAAATCGTGTCATTTGTGCAACAGCAACACTGCATCGATCATGCACAAGGCGGATTGCCGGTCGATCTTTGTTGAACGCCAAAGGGTCATCAGTATTGTCATGCTCGAAGAAGGGACACGTCATGTGTGTCTTTTTCGCAAATTGGGGATGGGGCAGGGAAAGCTGTCCTTCAGCAAAAAAGACCCAGACCCGTTTTTAACTTTGACTGGAGGTCAGAAAATGAAAATCAAGAGCCTACTTATCGGCTCCGCTGCAGCTCTCGTCGCAGCTACCGGCGCTCAGGCGGCGGACGCTGTTGTCGTTGCTGAGCCGGAACCCGTAGAGTATGTGCGCATCTGTGACGCATACGGTGCGGGCTTCTTCTTTATCCCGGGTACCGAAACCTGCCTGCGCATTTCGGGCTATGTGTGGTTCCAAGTATGGAGCAGTGGCGACCGGACCGGAAATGTTGTTAATCCGTTTGTTACCAACCCTTACTATGGCGGCACTAACATATTCGGCCAGAGCGGTCTCACGGTCGGTAGCCGTGCTCGCTTGAACTTCGATGCGCGTTCCGACACCGAATGGGGTACGTTGCGCAGCTTCATCCGCGTTCAGGGAACCTGGACTGGCGGTTTTGACGGTAATGCTACCTTCGACCAGGCATTCATCGAGCTTGGCGGATGGCGCATGGGTTACACCGAATCGGCTTGGTCGCAGACCCAAGGCGGCGGCGCTTCGAACTGGGGTGCACATTCCTGGGGCGGCATGTACTATGGTTATACACAGCGTCAGCTGATCGCCTACACCTTCCAGGGTGGCAACGGTTTCTTCGGTACGATCTCGATCGAAGACGACGTTACTGCCGGCAATTCTTGGACTCCGGATGCGGTGATCAAGGTTGGCGTCAACCAGGGTTGGGGTTCAATCTGGGCCAAGGTTGGCTATGACGATGAGATTTTGCCTGGCCCGTTAGCTGCTTGTCCCGGCTGTGTAGGCGACTCGTGGTCTGCAGGGCTTGGCATGCAGTTGAACGTGCCGAACTCACCCGGTTCGAGCCTTCGCGTCCTTGCTTTCTATCATGACGGTCCGAACCAGTGGTCCGGTGGTCCCGGTGTGAGCGCGTGGCCGGCGGTGTTTCCGCTTGGTTATGAGTGGTCGATCCTGGCATCGTATAACCACGCATTCTCGTCCACTTTGAGCGCATCGATTGCCTTCCAGTACTTCAATGATGCATACAATCCGTTTGTTGCCGGCTTCCCGACAACAAATCACGATGCATGGGGTGCTGAACTGTCGGTTGTCTGGTTCCCGGTCACGAACTTTGAGGTTCGCGCTGAACTGCACTACGATGACGTGGACGCCGGTGTCCTTACCGGTGGTTTGGATCCGGACGGAATCGTTTCCGGCTTCGTCCGGTTCACCCGTTACTTCTAATCGGCTGACATAGGCTGATAAGGCGAAACCCGGCGAGCAATCGCCGGGTTTTGTTTTGGGCAATCGAAAAGACCGTAATTACCGTCTTCAGCCTGGCAGCATTGTCAATGCTCCGCTTTGGCCAGGAACGACCTGATCCGTTCAGGCAAATCTGCGGTCTCCAACAGCGGTGTGTGATCCTGGCCCCTGATGGTTGCCGAATGCATCCGCGGATGCAGGGCGTTCATTTTTTCGACTGTCTCTTCGGAAAGCAGTTTTGAGTTTTCGCCCCGGATCACCAGCATCGGTACGGCAGTCAGCCCGACAAATTGCGGCCATAGCTGCGGCAATGGCTGACTCAAGTCCACACTTGTGACGGTCTTGACCAGTTTCGGATCGAAATCGGCGGCAAGTTTTCCGTCTCTCTCCACATAGATGGCTCTCGCCACCCTCTCCCAATCTTCGTCCTTCAGGGCGGGGAAGGCATCACCATGGGACATTTTCTGGATTTCAACAGCTTCAACCCAGTCTCTCGGTCTTGGCGCCCGCTCAAGATAGGTACGGATTTTCGCCAGCCCTTCGCCATTCACCACCGGACCGACATCGTTGAGAACAATCGCCTTCAACGCTCCCGGGCGCATTGCCGCGAGCAGGTGGATGATCAATCCGCCTCTCGATGAGCCGACAAAGCCTGCATGTTCGATATCCAGCGCCGTCAGACCGGCAACGGTGTCGGCAGTTTCCACCAGAACATCATAACGACGCCAGTCTGAATCATATTCGGACAGTCCGCGCCCGCGATAGTCGAACGAAACCACCATGCGCGGACGGGCTTCATGCCGGCTCAGGCTGAGCGCCAGTTCATGAAAGTCGCGAACATTGCGCGTCAGGCCCGGCAGGCAAACGACGGGCAGGGCGCTTGCGCGATGCTCCCGGCCGTAAACCCGCGCGTGCAGACGCAGTCCGTCGGACGAGGAATAGAAAAAGTCAGAGAATTCTTTGCTGTCGCTCAAGGATGGTCCTGCAACATATTGGAACGTCAAATTAGCGCGAAGATGGTTTCGAACTGTATTTTGAACATCGGATTGAAAGATCGAAGGCCATGCGTGGCCTAGCGGCCCCGCTTCAAATCGCCGACAATGTCGAACGAACCTGAAAGCCGCAATTTGTAAACCTGGTAATTCTCCATCACCCGCTGAACATAATTGCGCGTTTCGGAAAACGGAATGCGCTCGATCCAGTCGATAACCCGCTCCGTCGACATTTTGCGCGGGTCGCCATACCGCTTGATCCAGTCGTCGGCCCGCCTTGGTCCGGCATTGTAGGCCGCAAAGGTCAATACATAGGAACCGCCAAACCTGGACAATTGTTCCCGGAGATAGGCCGATCCAAGCGAGGCATTGTATCCTGCGTCACTGGTCAGCCGCTGTTTGGAAAAGGCCACACCGGTTTTTCGCGCTACGTCTTTGGCCGTTCCCGGCATCAATTGCAGAAGCCCCCGGGCCCCGGCTTTTGACACCGCACCGGCGTTGAATTCGCTTTCCTGCCTTGCCACCGCGTAAGCGAGCGCACGGCTGCCATCAATCTTGGCCGATGCTGGGATTGCGCCCAGCGGATGGGCCAAAGCGCCGATGTTGATGCCGCGCGCCGCAGCAATTTTGCCCACTTGCAACGCCAGCCTGTGATCACCCCGGCGCTCCGCCATCACCGCCAGCAGGGCCAACTCGCCGCTGCTTTTCAGCTCTCTTGCAAGTGTCCGATAAAGCAGATTGGCCCGTTTTTCATGGCCTGTGGCCTCAATCCGCTTGATGGCGTGAACAGCTTCGCGCAACCGGAATGTCTCTCGGTCGGCGTCAGAAGGCCTGGGATAACCGATATCAATCGCGTTCCGCCCCAGTTTGGCGGCCGCCAATTGACCATAGAAACTGGTTCCGTAGCGGGCGGCTTTCGCATAGTACGAACCGGGATCTCCAGGCCCGCCTTCTTCTGCAGCTCTGCCCATCCAGTAGAACGCGCGAGCCCGGGAAATCGGCCCCTTGGCGATTTCCGCGATGCGCGAGAAGTGTAATGCGGCCGCTTTCGGGTCACGCAATGCACGAAGTGCATACCAGCCGGAATGGAACTCCGCGTCCGCTATCTTTCCCGCGCTGGCTGCCGCGTGTCGGGAAACGGTCTGGTAGGCGAGCTTCACCTCGCCAATGTCAACAAGCTCACGTGCCAGCACCCGCCGCTCGGTCCACCATTCATCAGGGTCGACCAGCCGCATCTGGTCGCTCGGTGCCTTGGCGATGGTCTTGGCGGCATCGGTAAATTTCTCCTGCCGGCGCTGGTATTGTGCCTTGGCGAACAGATAACCGGCCGATTGCTGGTTCTGCGGAACCTTGCGCAGCAATTTGCCCGCATTTGACTTGCGCCGGATGACCGCCGACCAGGCATTGAACAGTGCTTCGGCGCCCGCCAGTTTCGCCACACGGCCGGCCGAGCGGATGCGGTCTTCGTAAAGCATCCGCTCCATGCGGAACCGGTGTGCCCCGGAGGGAATGAAGCGGCCGAATTCCTTGAGGATGGCAGCTTCGAATTTCGCATCCATTTTGGCTTTGCGCCAAAACGAAGCCAGCTTCTTTCGTGCGCCCTTGTTGTCGCCGATTTTCAGCAATGCCCGGGTCAGCACGATGGCACCTTCGGGTGTGGATGGGGGAGTGCCACCAAACGCGCCGATAATCACCTTTGCCGGCAGCTTGTCGCGATAAAGCGCTTTTTCGCTATTGCGCCGCATGGTCTTGACGCCCGGCCATCCGGCAAGCTTGCCTGCGAGCGTCGCAATTTCGCGGCTGGACACCTCTTCGCCGCCGTTCAGCGCCAGCGACCATTCCAAAATCCGCCGATCGAGCGAATTGGCCTGAAGACTCTTGATCGCCTTGCGGGTAGCACTGACATCGCCGCGCGACAGACCATCGAAACCGGATTTCAACGTGTCCAGATTGCCGCCGGCAGACGCCTGCTCAGCCGTGACTGCCGAAATCCTTGCCGGCAACGCAGATGTCTTGGCGCTTTTATCGATCGAGCCGGTAATGTCTCCGGCCGGTCTTGGCGTCGGCAAAGGCACGCCGAATTTGGGCAATTCAAGCCCATATCCGATGGAACTGGCGGCAATTGATACCGCAAGCGTAATCGTTATGAGACCCTGTATTTCCTGCCGCTTCAACGCAATACACCTGCAGCTATGTTCTCCGGCCGAACGCCGGACCCGGCTTTCATCCTAAAAGGCTCCGATAAACAACAGGTTAAGCAAAGATTACCCGTTTTGCTCAAATGCCAGCCATATCGGGTATCTAGCGTAATGGGATTGTTCGGCAATGCTGTGTCAATGCCTGTCAACTTCGACTGGTATGCGCGGCCCGATTGGGGTAGAACCCGCTGCCGACGGGATGTCCCGTCACCGAATTCGGAGTAATCGTCATGTTCAAGGGCTCATTCACCGCGCTCGTCACACCTTTCCAGTCCGATGGCAGCTTGGATGAGAAGGCCTTTCGCGCGCTGGTCAACTGGCAGATTGAAGAAGGAAGCAACGGCTTGGTCCCGGTCGGCACGACCGGTGAATCGCCGACACTTACGCATGACGAGCACAAACGCGTTGTGGAGTTGTGTGTTGAAACCGCTTCAGGCCGGGTACCGGTCATTGCAGGCGCGGGCTCCAACAACACCGTCGAAGCGGTTGAACTGAGCCAACATGCGGAATCGGCCGGAGCTGATGCGGTGCTCGTGGTTACTCCCTACTACAACAAACCCAACCAACGTGGGCTTTACGAGCACTTCGGCGCCGTCGCAAAGGCAACGAGCCTGCCGATTTTCATCTACAATATTCCACCACGGTCGGTCATCGACATGGAGCCGGAGACGATGGGCCGGCTGGTTGCCGACTTTCCCAACATTCGTGGCGTGAAGGACGCAACCGGCAAAGTTGAGCGCGTCAGCGAACAGCGTGCGACTTGCGGAACAGACTTCATTCAGCTTTCGGGTGAAGATGCCAGCGCGCTCGGCTTTAATGCCCATGGAGGTGTGGGCGCTATCTCAGTCACCTCCAATGTGGCCCCGAAATTGTGCGCGGAGTTTCAGTCAGCGGTGCTGGATGGAAATCATGCGCGCGCGCTGGAATTACAGGATCTGCTGATGCCGCTGCATACAGCCATATTTCTCGAAGCCGGTGTTTCGGGCGCCAAATATGGACTGTCAAAACTTGGCCGTTGCGAAGATGTTTTGCGCTCGCCAATGGTTTCCGTCGCGAAGCCTGCCGCGGATGCAATCGATGCTGCAATGCGCCACGTCGGGCTGGTAAACTGATCAGCGCTGCAATGTCATGGCCAAGGACAAGAAAAAGACACGGCCGGTTGCCGAGAACCGGAAGGCTCGTTTTTCCTACGAGATAATGGACACCATCGAGGCCGGTTTGGTGCTGACCGGAACCGAGGTCAAATCCATGCGAGAGGGTCAGGCCAATATTCAGGAAAGCTATGCGGCCGTTGAAGATGGCGAGATTTGGCTCATCAATTCCTATGTGCCCGAATATCTTCAGGGAAACCGGAACAATCACGAACCGCGCCGTCGTCGTAAACTGCTGTTAAACAAGCGCGAAATGGCGCGCCTCGCTCAGGCCGTAGACCGCGAAGGCATGACCATGGTGCCGCTCAAAATATACTTCAACGATCGCGGCCGGGCCAAACTTTTGCTCGCCATTGCGCGCGGCAAAAAACTTCACGACAAACGGGAAACCGAGCGCAAACGTGATTGGAACCGCGAAAAGGCGCGCCTGATGAAAGAGCGTGGTTGATCTTTACTGCAGACCAGCGCGCAAGGACGCTTCGATTGACGGCCGTTTGCTCGCTACATAGGCATTGATGTCGGACTTGACCTCGCCGATATATCCCCAGTTCTCGGCCCGTGCATCCGTACTCGCCAGCACCAAAGCCGATGTCAGCGTTGCGCTGCCGCCAACCAACAGCGCACGGCGCGAAATCTGGGTCGGCAGCCGGTGATGGGTCGTAGCCAGTCCCAGCAGCGCGGCAAACGATGTGCCGTTTCCAATAACTGGCTGATAAAGTTCGGATTTCTCCCGCCTGACCTTGTTGTAAGCGGACTTGGTTGTTTTCCAGACCCTGTTTTCAATGTTGCGGTTGATCGCCGCCGCGGTTGCGGACCAGTTGCTCGCGGGGTTTTTCGGTCGGCGCCGTTTGTCCTCATTGTAGCTGGCGGTATAGCTGGCTCTACCAGGTGCTTTTGTTGCCTTGATAACGGCGCGTTTGCTGGCTCGAGGCCCTTTTTTGCTGAACTCTTTGACCGAGGCGCTGATCAGCGCATCGGCATATCGAAAGTGTCTTTTGGCCGCCGGCATTTATCTGCCTCTCTTTGTCTCCTGTTTGGTAGGGCGTGGAATATTAGCACATGATAAAGTCATTCATCCAGGATCCCAACCCCGGCCTGGTTTCGAAATTGATTGGTGTTGTCGGAAACCGCGGCCCGAGAGCGTCATTGATACGGACCGCTCATCTGGGGGTCCTGTTTGAAGTTCATCTGCAGTCGATAATTTGACAATTGGGAGTATTGAAAATGGCAAAATTCATCTTTGCGTATCACGGCGGCAAAATGCCCGAGACGCCGGAAGAAGGGCAGCAGGTCATGGCCGCGTGGCAGGCGTGGTTTGCGGGTCTAGGCAACGCAGTTATTGACGGCGGCAACCCAGCCGGGATGTCGAAAACCGTAACGTCTGGTGGTGTCGAAGACGGCGGTGGTGCCAACCCGATTTCCGGCTATTCGCTGGTCGAAGCAGACAGCATTGATGCAGCGTGCGAGATGGCCAAGGGGTGTCCGATCCTGGATCACGGCTCGGTGGAAGTCGCCGAAGCGATGGATATGTAGGTCAACTGCCGTTTTGGCGGTAGAATGAGTGCGGGAACGCCACCAAAGCAAGGCACGCTGGGGTGGCGTTCCCGAATATCTGGTTTCTGACGGAGGTAAAACGATGACCACGGAACTTTGGTATCTGTTTCTGACTTCAGTACTGCTCGCTGTTTTGTGGGTCCCCTTCATCGCCGGGCAGGTGATGAACCAGGGTGTGCTGACGGCCGAGGATTACCGGAATCTTCGCGATGTTGATGCGATGCCGGCCTGGCTCAGGCGGGCCAACCGGGCGCATATCAATCTGGTGGAGCAATTCGGCGCTTTTGCCGGTCTCGTTGTCGTTGCACATTTGGCAGGAATCTCAACTTCTGCGACCGCGCTTGCCGCCATGATTTTCTTTTGGGCCCGCATTGCGCATGCTGTGGTGATGCTCGCGGGGATTGGCGTCATTATGCTGCGGACGCTGATATTTGTGATTGCGTGGCTTTGTCTGATCGTGATTGCATGGGAAATTGCGACGAATTTTGGCTGAAACAAAACCGATCTGTGTTTGCACATATAGGGAGTATGAGCGATGAGCCTGCTAGTTGAATACACGGTCAATGAAGGCAAGGCAGACGCCCAGATCGAGGCGTTGAACACACTCGTTGCAGGCCTGAAGGCCACTGGCGATGAGGGCTATGACTACACCGCTTTTGAGACCGATGATCCAACCAAGTTCATCGCTGTGCTCGAATTTGACAATGAATCCGCCAAGCAGCGTTTTCTCGACAGCGCGCCCTTCAACGAATACCGGGATGGCTCAAAAGACCGTTTTCCCGGTCCACCGTCGACAACCACAATTCGGCTGGTTGCATCAACGAGAGACTAGGTGCTTCCGGGCAACGCGGTGGCTTCACGCCGCCGCGACTGCCGGCCGGTCGACCGCTCGTTCTTTGATCGGCCAGTGGACAATCGCTGCAAATATTCCAAGAGCGATCCCGATCCACCAAACCGGATCATACGATCCGGTCTTGTCGTAAAGATATCCGCCAAGCCACACGCCGAGAAACGAACCAATCTGGTGCGAGAAGAATACCAGACCGCCCAGCATTCCAAGATGCCGGGTTCCGAACATGATCGCCACCAGCGCATTTGTAGGGGCAATGGTGGAAAGCCACAGGAACCCGAGCGCCATGGAAAACAGCACCACTGATGTCGGCGATGGCGGTACAAGAATGAATGCGGTTATCGCGATCGAACGGCCCAGATAAAGCCAGACAAGGATGAGCGGCTTTGAGTATTTTTGGCCCAGAATACCGGAAGCAAGCGACCCAAAAATGTTCAAGAAGCCAATCAAGGCTATTGAAATCACAGCATATTTGGCCTCAATGCCCACGTCGCTGAGATAGGCCGGAAAATGGGCCGAGATGAAAGCGACATGGAAACCGCAAACGAAAAACCCGGCCACAAGCAAAAGATAGCTTTGGTGGCTGAACGCTTCACGAAGCGCTTCGGCGGCCGTTTGGCTGATCTCCTCTGTCGTCACCGGGCTGGTCGCAGCATTTCCCCGTAGCGGAATTGCCAGAACGGGAATTGTCAGCATCAGGATCGAAATCCAGATCAACGCATCTGACCAGCCGACGGCTTCAATTAATCCCTGGCTGATCGGAGCAAAAAGGAACATTCCCGCCGATCCGGCGGCTGTGCCGAAACCAAACACGAGGCTGCGTTGCTCAGGTGCGGTGTTGCGCGCAAAAGCGGCCAAAATGATTCCGAATGAGCACGCGCCAACACCGACGCCGACCAGAACGCCGCCGCCCACGTGCAGCATTGCCGGCGAATAGGGGAACGCCATCATTGTCAGGCCGGCCGCGTAGAGCAAGGCGCCCAGCGACAGCATTCGCCAAGCGCCGTATTTGTCGGCAAGCGCTCCGAAAACCGGCTGGCTGAATCCCCACAGCAGGTTTTGAGTCGCCATTGCAAGACCAAATGTCGTGCGGTCCCAGCCGGTGTCAGCCAGCATCGGCAGTTGGAAAAAGCCCATTGCCGAGCGCGGACCAAATGCGAGCAGCGCAATGATGCAGCCACAAATGATGATCAGCCACGGAATTTGCGTTTTCGCGCTTGTCTGCTGCACGGTAAGATCCCTCAGAGAAATTGGTCGCCACACTAACCGAAACTGTTGCCCGGACAACCAAATTTGACTGAACGGTCATGAAATTTTGTAGTACGCGCAGCGGAATAATTTCCTCTTCGCCTCGTTCATGCACATGAAGACCCGGCGGGGCCTTGCGCATTACCGAAAGCCAAGCTTCAATCAGGTATCAATTTATCGAACGGGCATCGGATTGAAATTGGGCTCATGAAAGACCGGCAAAAAGCGATACTGGCGGAAATACCCCGCTTGCGGCGTTACGCCCGTTCGCTGATGCGCGATTCCGACCGGGCCGACGATTTGGTTCAGGACAGTCTCGAAAGAGCGTTCAGACGCATGGAGAATTGGCAAACCGGCGAAAACCCGCGGCGTTGGTTGTTTACGATCATGCACAATATTTTCATCGATACGGTTCGAAAGGAGCAACGCAGGGGTGAGGTCATTCCAATCTCCGAAATGGATGGCTCGCAGGTAAAATCCGGAGCAGAACAGCACGAAAAACTGGTCGCGCGTGACGTTTTGGACGCGCTGCAGCAGATCGATCCGGACCGGCGCGCTGCCCTCACGCTGGTCGCGGTAGAAGGTTTTTCCTATGCTGAGGCGGCCGGAATTCTTGATGTGCCTGCCGGCACCTTGATGTCGCGGATTGCAAGGGGGCGCGACGAGTTGCGCAACCTTTTGGGCGATCCCGGCCGCAGCAGAACCATCAGGGTCGTGGAATGACGATGAAAAAGACATTTTCCGATACCGACCTGCATATGGCGCTTGACGGCGAGATGCCACCCGAACGAATGGCGGAGTTCAATCGCTGGCTGGATGAAAATCCTGATGAGAAGGCACGATTCCAGCAATTCGCTGAGGATCGCAAGTCTCTGAAGGACGCACTCGACCCTGTTGCCGGCGAACCGGTTCCGTCGCGGCTCTCAGCCATTCGCAGCACCAACGACAATTCGTCCGGCGGATTCAGAAGTTGGATGGCGGCGGCCGCTGTCGTTCTCTTCGTTGCCGGCGGTGCGGTGGGATATCTTGCCGGTACGCAGCCGGGCGAGGCGCCAAATGAGGCCAGCCTTCTTGCCGACAACGCAATCGCAGCCCACGTCATCTATGCAGCAGAAAAGCGCCACACCGTCGAGGTCGGCGCCAATGAAAAGGATCATCTGGTTGCGTGGCTGTCGAAGCGCGTCGGCCTGAGCCTGGTCGCGCCGAACCTTGAGCAATATGGCTTCTCGCTTGTTGGCGGACGGCTGCTTCCCTCCGGTGAACGCGCCGCGGCACAATTCATGTATGAAAATCAGAACGGCGACCGCATCTCGCTCTATGTGACGACGGTGGACAGCAAGGGCGAAACCGGGTTTCAGCTGGTTGAAGAACGCGGCGCGCGGGCATTTTATTGGCTTGACCACGGCTATGCCTGTGCGGTCACAGGAAGCCTGGAAGAAGACGAGTTGTTGAAACTTTCGCGCGATGCCTATCGCCAGCTGGTTTCAAGCGACGACTGGTAATGTGCCTCGTCTGGGCCCCAAGTCATGAGTCGCTCCGCGGATTGTGAATTGCGATCTTGTGAATTTGGCTGCAATCTGGCTGCCACAGGTCAAATCGATGGAAAAAGTCCGTAATGTCGCCTTTTTCTGCGTCGGACGTGCCGTGTTTTTCGGCTCGTTGGCGATCTGCGTCATCATGCTTTCATTTTCATTCCATCCGGTCATGTCTTTCAGAGCGGGCGCCATCCTGGCCCTGTTGATGACGGCTATCTTGCTCTGGTTTGCGTTCACCGCGGCAAAGCGTCCGCCGAAACGCACTGAAGTCTGGATCCATCTCGATGAACAGACGCGCCCCAAAAACGATCACGCCAAGCGCGCCTTTGGCGGCGTCATGCGCGAGGTTTACGGCCACTATGCCCGCTCAGCATTCATCGCCTCGATAGGTTTTTTCGCGCTGTCGGTCATATTGCAGTTATTCGGTGTCGGGCCAATTCACCGCTGACTCTCAAGCGCTTGAAAACGTTTCAGAAAGGCTTGCTCGGTCTTTTTTGCCGGTTGTGGCGTGAGATCGAAATCATCGCCGCTGATTCCTCGCGGCCGGCCAAAGTATTTCGCTGCCTCGCGGTCTGAGAATCCGGCCAGTTGGCGGGCTTCAAACCAGGCAGCAACCTGGTCGGCCCGCTTGATTGCCTGCTTGAGAGTTTCCGGCGTTTCCGCTGGCAGGGAAAAGCGCAGGTGAATGGCCGTTTGCAGCCTTGCTTCCACCTGTTTGTAACCACCGCCAACTACTGCCTTGAAGGGTGAGATCATGTCGCCGATCACATATTCGGGCGCGTCATGCAGCAGGCAGGTCAGGCGCTGGTCCGGAGTGGCTGCCGGCTTGATGCTGAGGAAGATGTCATCGACCAACAGCGAATGCTGTGCCACCGAGAATGCATGATCGCCGGAAGTCTGACCGTTCCATCGCGCCACCCGCGCCAATCCATGGGCAATGTCTGAAATCTCGATGTCCAGGGGGGAGGGATCCAGCAAGTCGAGCCTCCGCCCCGAGATCATCCGTTGCCATGCTCTTGGCGGTGCACCGGCGCGATCGGCCATCAGGTTTGATCCGCTTCAGCCGCCGCATCGGGGAAGCTGAATCCTGCCCAGGTGGGAATCGCCAATTCGATGACCGCATCACCGGCCAGAACAGGTATCCCCTCTGACATGGCTTTTGCTGCCCGGTCGATGCGAACCAGGGCCAATCCTTCCGAGGCGGCTACTGATCCGAGTGTTCCGATTGCCCGTTCACCGGCAGTAATTTCACTGCCCGGCGCTGGCAGGTTTTGCTTCCCGCGCACGAGCAGCAGCCGTTTTCTGGCAGTGCCGCGATGTTGCATGCGCGAAACAACTTCCTGCCCGACGAAACAACCTTTTTTGAAGGACACGCCGCTGTTTTGATCGAACAGGACATCATGCGGAAAGGCGTCGCCAAGTTCGAAATCATCGCCGCTTTCACCAACACCACTGGCAATCCGGAAGGAATGATAATCCTCTGCGTCCGCTGAACCCGAAGTTTCGCTCCCATAGTGCCGCAGGACCGTCTCGTCGAAGAAGCGCTTGTCGCGAATTCCGCTTGAAGTGCCTGAATCATCGCCCCACGAAACGCTGACAACCGCCTGATCTGATTCGGATATTCCAACTTTCGCCCTGAGGCGGTAGATCATCAGCCGCTTGATGAAATCAGCGGCGATATCCTTTCGGCATTCAAGTATGAAGCCCGAGCCTTCACGCGAAATCAGGAAGTCGAACAGGATTTTTCCCTGCGGTGTCAAAAGTGCGCCTGGCAGGCTTTCACCCTCAGCCAGTGCGTCAAGGTCAGTGGTGATCAGGTTTTGCAGAAAGTGTTCGGCGTCCTCGCCATCCACAGCAATAAGTGCTCTGTCCATAAGCATCACGGTGGGCATGGCTAGAATCTCTTGCGTTGCGAACCGCCATTACGTAAGCCCCCCGCATTGATCCGGCAAGACCATGCCGGCGGACTGGGAGGCAGGCGACTATGGCCAAGACGTTCGACCTGATTTTGAAGGATGGCACGGTCGTCAATCAAGATGGAACCAGCCGGCACGATATCGGTGTCGTCAACGGGAAAATCGCGGAAATCGGACCACTGTCCGGCGCCGACGCCGGCGAGAAGATCGACTGCACCGGCCTGCACATTTTACCCGGCGTGATCGACAGCCAGGTGCATTTTCGTGAGCCGGGGCTGGAGCACAAGGAAGACCTGGAAACCGGTTCGCGGGCTGCGGTGCTAGGCGGTGTCACCGCCGTGTTTGAAATGCCGAACACCAAACCGCTGACCACATCAGAGGCTGCCCTTGCCGACAAGGTGAACCGCGCAACCGGCCGCATGCATTGCGATTTTGCTTTTTGGGTCGGCGGCACCCGCGAGAACGCCGGACAAGTCGGCGAACTGGAGCGTTTGCCAGCCGCCGCCGGCATCAAGGTTTTCATGGGCTCTTCCACCGGTGATCTGCTGGTCGAGGACGACGAGGGTGTTGCCTCCATTTTGCGCAATACGCGCCGCCGTGCCGCATTTCATTCCGAGGATGAGTTCCGCCTGCGCGAACGCGAACATTTGCGAATTGAGGGCGATCCGTCGTCCCATCCGGTCTGGCGCGATGAAATCGCTGCGTTGCAGTGCACTGAAAGGCTGGTTCGCATCGCCAGACAAGCCCGCGCGCGCATCCACGTCCTTCACATCTCGACTGCCGACGAGATCGGGTTCCTGCAAAACAACAAGGATGTCGCCACCTGCGAGGCGACCCCGCATCATCTGACGTTATCCGCCGAGGAATATGCAACGCTCGGGACGCTCATCCAGATGAACCCGCCGGTCCGTGATGCCAACCATCGAAACGGCATCTGGCGCGGCATTTCGCAGGGCATTGTCGACGTCCTCGGCTCTGACCATGCCCCGCACACGCTGGAGGAAAAGCAGCAACCGTATCCAGCTTCGCCTTCGGGCATGACCGGCGTGCAGACGCTGGTGCCGATCATGCTTGACCACATCAATGCCGGCCGGCTGACGCTGGAACGGTTCGTCGACCTTTCAAGCCATGGTCCGCAGCGTCTTTTTGGCATCGCCAACAAGGGGCGCATCGCCGCAGGCTATGATGCGGATTTCACTATCGTCGACCTCAATCGCCGCGAGACAATCACCAACGAACAGGCCGGTTCAAAAGCCGGCTGGACGCCTTATGACGGCCGAGAGGTGACCGGCTGGCCCATCGGAACGGTTATCCGTGGCAAGCGCGTCATGTGGGACGGTGAAATTGTTGCCGAAGGGCAGGGGCAGGCGGTACGGTTTTCTGAAACGCTCGCCTAGCTTGTACCCGCCAGCCGCGCTTCACCCATGTCGTTCCACACCCGTTGGCCGGTGATCTTGCCGTCGGACAGCTCGAAACGGTCGATGAAACGGATACCGGAAAAAGGTTCGCCGTCGGGCCATTCCCCGAAAAGCGTACCGAAACAATAGACTACACCATTGTCTCCAGCCACCATCTCGTCGAAATGGTCATAGTGTTTGGCAACCGACCGGTAACGTGGCCTGCTCCATTCGACCAACTGCTCCGGTGTCGAAAATTCCGCCCCGCCGGGGAATATCATCGTAAATCCAGGCGCAAGGAAGCTGCGCGCGGTGTCCAGATCGCGCCGCTCCATGGCCGAAAGATAGGATTTGACGATATCGACTGCGGTGCTCATCAAGCCATTCGCATTATTTTTTGTGGTCACGTCAAGTACCGGGCTGGCAATCCGCGGTCACCGCATTGATTTCCCGGAACCAATGGAGAAAGTTGGCCAGCGGAGGAAGTGTTCATGAGTCTGTACCAACAACTGCAGCAACGTGCTGTCGACGGTAATCCCGTCCGGATTGGTGTGATCGGCGCCGGCAAGTTCGGCTCGATGTTTTTGTCCCAGGCAGTTCGCATTCCCGGTCTGCATGTCGTCGCCATCGCTGATCTTAATCTCGAAGCCGCACGATCCCATCTGAATTTGATCGGTTGGGAAGAGGACAGGCGAGTAGCTGGCTCGATCGAGGACGCGCTGACAACTGGCACAACACGCCTTACTGACAGTGTCCGTGATCTGATCTCGGCGCCGGAAATCGACATCATTGTCGAGTGCACCGGAAATCCGGTGGTCGCTATCGACCATGCACTGGCTGCATTTGACAACGGCAAACACGTTGTCAGCGCCACGGTTGAAGCCGACGCGGTTTGCGGCGCCGCGTTGGCGGCCCGGGCAAAGTCGGCCGGCGTTCTTTACTCCATGGCCTACGGCGACCAGCCGGCCATGGTCTGCGAGCTGGTCGATTGGGCGCGGACCTGTGGTTTTCAGGTGGTGGCAGCGGGCCGCGGTCACAAGTGGAAACCGGAATACCGGTTTTCGACACCCGACACGGTCTGGGACCATTGGGGGCTCACTCGCGAACAGGCTGAAAGAGGCCGTCTCAATCCGAAAATGTTCAACTCCTTCCTCGATGGCACCAAACCGGCGATCGAATCGGCGGCTATTGCCAATGCTTGTGGACTTTCAGCGCCGAAGGGCGGTCTGCAATATCCGCTGGGCGCGATTGACGACATTCCCTCGCTGATGCGCCCGCGCGATAGCGGAGGCGTTCTGGAGCAAACTGGAACTGTAGAGGTGATTTCCTCACTGCAGGCCGATGGTACGGAACTCGAACATGACATCCGCATGGGTGTCTGGGTTTGCATTGAAGCCGCTGATGAATATCAGCGCCGGTGCTTTGAAGAATACAAGGTTCGTACAGATGACAGTGGGCGCTTTGCCAGCGTCTACAAACCCTGGCACATGATCGGGCTGGAATTGGGCTTGTCGGTCGCCTCGGTTGCCCTGCGCGGCGAGACAACGGGCACTGCCGAAACCTTTTCCGCCGATGTGGTCGCTGTCTCAAAACGCGATTTGAAAGCCGGTGAGATGCTGGACGGGGAGGGCGGTTACACTGTCGCCGGCCAGTTGCGGCCGGTGTCGGTTTCCGTACCTATTCGCGCGCTGCCGCTCGGCCTCAGCGGTGACATCAAGCTCATCCGCGATGTGCCGGCCGACAAAATCCTGACCTATGACGATGTGGAAATCGATGGCGGCCTGGCCATTGCAACCTTGCGCAAGGAACTGGAAGAACGGTGGTTGAAAGACGCGACGTAATCGTCCGCGCAATCTGCCCTACAACGTCACACCACCAATACTGGCGCCGCCGCAAACATAAAGCGTCTGGCCGGTGACGTAGCCATTGTCGGGATCGGCGAAATACATCAGCGCCTTGGTCACATCGTCCACCGTGCCGAGCCGTCTGACCGGTAGGCTGTCGGCCAGTTTCTGTTCACGCTCGCTGCCCTTGTCGATGATGCCCCAGAAATTGTCGGTCAGCACCGGTCCGGGCGCGACGACATTGGCCGTGATACCGTGCGGACCCAGCTCCAGCGCCCAGGTGCGCGCCATGCCGTGCAGTCCTGCTTTGGAGTAGGAATACGCCGTTCGTGTGATGGCGCCGAGCGCCGCTCGCGACGAATTGAAGATGATGCGGCCAAAGCCTGCTTCCTTCATTGCCGGCAGAAATGCCTGAACGAACGTCAACGCTGCACCTGCGTGAAGCTGCGTCAGCGTATGCAGGTCTTCCATTTTGGCGTCTTCGACAAGATTGGGCAGGATAATACCGGCATTGTGGATGAAATGCGTAACGTTGAAGCGGTTGGCAATCTCGGCCGCGGCGCGCTCGGTATCCGCCGCATCGGTCAGATCCGCTTTGACCGAATGCAGCCTTTCATGGGCAAATTCCGGGTCACGCCGAGCGACGCATACAACGGTATAGCCGCCTGCCAGCATTTCTTCGCAAAGCTTGGCGCCGATACCGGCGCTTCCGCCGGTGACCACAGCTACAAGTTCACGCCTGCTCATTGTCCATCTCCTGCGACCATTGCCAGAACACGAAGCGGACTGCCGGAACCGTGCTTGATCTTGAGCGGAGGGCAAATCAGCATTGCACCGGTCGGTGGCAGCTGATCGAGATTGGCAAGGCACTGCAGCCCATATTTTCCTGCGCCATGAAGCAGAAAGTGCGCCGGGTAGGGCGGTGACAAATGTGCGGCCTGCCCGGCATCGGTGCCGACAGTCTCGGTGCCGAAGCCGACAATGTTTCGCTTCTCCAGCAGGTATTCAATGGTTTCCGAAGCCGGCCCCGGCGAATGGGCGCCATCTTCTCGCATGTTCAGATATTCGCCGCCGGTGCGCCTGGACCAGTCGGTGCGCATGAGAACCCAGGCGCCGTCCGGTATGTCGCCGTGCGTTGCTTCCCACGCCTGAACAACTTCCGGCGTCATCAGAAAATCTTCATCCGCCGCCGCTTCATTCGAACAATCAATGACACAGGCCGGACGCACAAAGGCTTCCGCGGGAATTGAATCGACAGTCGCATTCGGCAGGTCCTTGCCGGATACCCAGTGCACCGGGGCGTCAAAATGCGTGCCGGTATGCTCGCCGCAGGAAAAATTGCGCCAGTACCAACCCGGCCCGCGATGATCATAGCGGGAGACTTCCTCGACCCGGAAACGGGCGCACTGGCCGAATTCGGGCGGCAGGATGATCACCGGAAAATCGGGGTCGAGCGTGTGGGTCAGGTCGACGATTCTGATGCCGCCATTGCCCAAAGCGGCAGCCAGTCCACCCAGCAGTTCGGCATTTGTGGTACTCACTTCAAATCCCCTCAATCCCGGTCAGTTCCCGCTCCACCACGCGTGGATCTTCTCGAAAGCGCCGCATGAAATCCTTGGCGACATCGCCAACGACAATTTCCTCCAGCCCCTGCTGCAATCCACCAACGATGTTGCGGGCCAGCACCTGCGGGGTTACCTTCGGAGGCGGCAGCGGCTGCCTCCAATCTTCCTCAAGCGGTCCGCTGAAAACATTGACGACCTTGACGCCGCTGCCGGCGAGTTCACCACGCAGGCTTTGACCTAGTGAGACCGCGGCAGCCTGGCTTGCAGAAGTGCAGCCGAAGACAGGCCAGTTTGCCAATGCGTAGACCGATGAAATCTGCACCCACGCACAAGCGCTGTTGACGCCGTCAGCACCGCGCGACCGCATCGCGGCGCCAAATGCCTGCATCAGTCTGAGCGGGCCGAAATAGTTCACTTCCATTTCGTCCCGCGCCGTCACCACATCGTCGCGGTCGAGCGCGCCGCCGGGGCGCACATATTCGGCATTGTTGACGAGAATATCGACTTTGCCGCCTATCTCGCCGGCCAGTTCCTTGACCGAAGTCGTGTCGGTCAGGTCAAGCGGCACGATCTCGACATTCGGAACTGCTGTGAGCGACGCAGCACCCTGATATGGCCGCCAAGCCTCCGAAATCCCGGCGAACACAATTGAAGCGCCAGCTTCGCTCAACGCCTTCGCCAATGCCTGGCCGGACGCAGTCCGGCAATCGGTCACCAACACGCGCCGGTGCTTTGGATCACAGGTCAGCTCGCGCAATTGCCGGTCGTCAGCCATCTTATCGGTCTCCTGTTCGGGAAGCGCCATCATCACGCCTTTTCCCGATTTGTCGGTGCGGGCGATCATGCGAACGCGCGCGCCTTGTTTTACATCGCCATGGATGTGGGCCATCACTGTCACACCGGCATCGAGCTTTACCGTGCCGGTCCGCCAAGGGGTACGCTCGCGAAAATAGGTGTTCGTCGATGTGCGGATCATCGTTTCCGCGATCAGTTCGCCGCCTGTCGGCATGTCGCGCCAGACCAGGTCCATCGACAGGCATTTCGGGCAGGCTTCACGGGGCGGGTGGCAGACGGTTTGACAATCGTCGCATTGCTGCAGTGCAAATCTTCCCTCCGCTGCCGCAACCAGAAATCCAAGCGCTTTGCGGCTTCTGGACGCCGGGGGCAGGGTCGGTGAGACCGTTCTTTTCTGCGGGTCCTTGCGCGGTGGCTTTTTGAGAGGTTCTGTCATGCATCCTCTCCCGCCAATATCGCCGCGCCGGAGCAGATGCCACGATCGTAATTGACCATGCCGAAACCCGAAACCACACCGATCTTGGCATTCTCAACCTGCTGACCCGCTGCGCTTCCGGTCAGCTGGCCGAGCGCCTCGACCATGCCAAGAAAACCACCCGCTGCTCCCGCCTGACCGACGGACAACTGCCCCCCGGATGTGTTGTGCGGAAACGAGCCATCCGCCGTCAAGCTGTTGGCGCGTACAAACTCTGCGCTTTCGCCCTTCTCGCAGAAGCCGAGGTCTTCCATCTGCATCATGCAGATCACCGGGTAATCATCATAGGTCTGCAGGAAGTCCACACGATCCGGCGAGATTCCGGCCATCGACCAAAATTCGTGGCCGTCGAGCGCCCAGCCGCCACGAAGCTGTATCGGGTCATCGGGATAGGCATTGTGACGCTCGATCGTTGAGAGAATTCGCACCTGCTTCAGTCCCAGATCCTTGGCGATCTCTACGGTCGTCACCAAAAATGCCTCGGCGCCGGCGCAAGGCATGACACAGTCGAACAGGTGGATCGGATCGGAAACAGCGCGCGCAGTCATGTAGTCATCGAGCGTGAGCGGCTTTTTCATCAATGCATGCGGTACCGCAAGCGCATTGTCGCGTTGCGCCACACAGATCTTGCCAAAATCCTCCCGTTTCACGCCGTAATCGCGCATATAGCGATCGGTCAGCAGCGCAAATGTAGCGTTGGGGCCGCCGGAACCGTAGGGATACGACCCGTCCTGTGCAAAGCGCGAAAAGCTGGTCAGCATCCTCCTGAACGAGTCGACATGGTTGGTGTCACCGGCCAGGCAGGCAACGATCGAGGCATCTCCGGACTGCACCGCCCGCGCCGCGCGGCGAAGCGCGACGATACCCGACGCACCGCCCATCGGAATGTGATCGAGCCAGCGCAGGGTGAGGCCGAGGTGCTGTGTCAGTCCGACCGCTGTATCGGGATGAAGCGTAAATGAGGATACGGTCATCCCGTCGATATCGGCAGGCTTGATGCCGGCCTTGCGCGCCAGCTCACCCAGCGCACGTGCAATCCACCAATGAGCCGTCTCGTGGGAATAGCGTTCATAAGCGATGGTTACCGGCACGGCGGCCACGGCTCCGTCGTAATTGGCACGACTGGCAGAACCGGCCATCAGGCAGCGGTCCTTTTCTTGAAATGGCGGACATCGATCGTGCCGGGATCGCTGCGCAATTTCTCAACCAGTTTCTTCAATTCACCCCTTTGTATCTTGTTGGTCGAAGTCAGGGGGATCGCATCGACCACGGCGATGTAACCGGGCGCCTTGTAATAGGCCATCTGTCCCTGGCACCACTGCATCAACGCATCGGCAAAAGCACTTGCGTCAGCTTCAGGGGCAGCCTGCGAACGGATGATGCAGGCAAAGACCTCGTCGCCGCGGATGGGGTCGGGTGTGGCCGCCACAGCACACACCTCAATGTCGGGATGGCGGTTGAGGATGCTCTCCACCTCAACGGCAGCGATGTTCTCGCCGGAACGGCGAATGACGTTTTTCTTGCGGTCGACGAAGACCATGGTGCCGTCATCGCATTTGGCGACGATATCTCCCGTATGGAACCAGCCGCCTCGCCAGGCTTCGTTCGTCGCTTCCTCGTCTTTCAGGTAGCGGTCAAAGAAGCCGAACTTCGGATCGGGACCATTGCGCCGAACCAGCAGTTCACCGGGCTCGCCAACGCCACATTCGCCGCCCGCATCGTTTTCCACCCGGACGGCAACTTCCGGCTCCGGCGCGCCGATATTGCTGGTTCCGACGTGTCGGTCTCCTTTTGAGCAGACCGTGATTCCGCCATTGCCGGTCTCCGTCATCGCCCAGCCCTCGATAAGCGGAAAGCCGAAACGTTTCTCCGACGGGCCGTGCAGTTTCTTGTCGACACCGGCGCCAAAACCGAAGCGCACCGAATTGTCGGTTTCCAGTTCCGTCACCGGCGCATTCATCAACAGCGCCGGCATCACGCCGAGATAATGAACAACGGTGGCCTTTGAATCTTTCACCGACTGCCACCATGTGGCGGGATGAAAACGGTCGAGCACGATCAGGCAACCACCGACCGCCACCATCGCCATTGACGAACAGGCAAGTGCATTCATGTGGAACAGCGGCAGCGGTGTCAGCATTCGCTCTTCGTCGAACCCGATCGCGCAATAACCGCCGACGTTGCGATACCAGCTGCCGCAATTGAGAAAATAGGTGTTTGAAAGCACACAACCTTTCGGCAGGCCGGTGGTGCCTGATGTGTAGAGCAGGGCGGCTTCACTGTCGCGCGTGCCCGATTGGATCGTGCCGCGGATCGGAGCCGCGGGAATTTCATCGTCCGGTCCAATCACCGCCAAACCATTGCCGGCTGCGCGCAGGTCTTCTTGCCGGTCGCTTATCGCAATTGCGAGACACATCTCTGAATGATTGATCAGGTATTCAAGCTCAGCGGATCGCAGGTCTGGGTTGACGGGAACGATCGACACGCCAAGGCTGTTGAGCGCGAACCAGTGCTCAAAAAACGATGGCCGGTTTTCCAGCAGCATGCCGACGCGGTGTCCGGCGCCATACCCGGCGGACTGATACCGGTTTCGAAGATCGGAAACGCGTTCACTAATGCGGCGATAAGAGATCTCACCCGGCGTGATTCCGTAAATTCCGGCAGTTTCAGCCAACACTTCAACGAAGGCCCTCTCGGGGTACACGCGGGATGTGTGCGCAAAAAAATCATGCACACATTCAAACGAAAGCGGATCTGGAAAATCGCTCATTGGCCGGTCAGATGAACAGCTGGATATTGCGGTGAGGTGCATCGCAATTGACGATATCGACCCGCTTCTTGCGAATTTTCAATTCGCCATCGATGACAGACAGGCTGTGCCGCGCCCATCCGGCCAAAATCACCTGCTCGTCGAACCGTGTCTCCGCATAATGAAACGGCGTGAAGGTCTGATACAAATTGGCATCATGGTCGATTGAATCGATCTGCGGAGCTTGCAGCAGGTGCTGACAGCGGCTTTTCGGTTTTTGGGAGAAGGTCCGCTCTCCCTCCAGCCGTTGAACCCGCGTGCGCAGCAAGAGCATGTCTTCATAGAGCAGGGAGGTGGTAAGATGCTCCTCTTCCTGGTCCCACTCAAGCGGCATCCAGTAGATGCCGTCTTCGGCAAACAGCGCCAACCAGTCGAGAAATTTCCGCTCGTCAATGAGACGGGCTTCGCGCACAACAAAATCCGTGAGGTCTTTTTCGGTCGGTTTCATTATGCGGCCTCACCCATCGACATGGTCATGAATTTCTCCCAGGCACGAAACTGGTTTCGCATCTGTGCTTCCGTCGTGCCGTTGTAGACCGCGACCGGATTGTCGGCTTCGTTCTCGTCGTAAAGCCGTTGCACATTGACCCATTCCATGCCGTCGCTCATCAGGCCGGATTGCGCCCGCTCATACATTTCGAGATCGTCGTGACCGACAATCGAAGTTGGCGCGTTGATCAGCCGGTTGTACATCGCAGTGCGTTCCAGCAGCATGTCGGGTGCGCCGACCAGCCGGAAGATCCAGGATTCAACCAGCGTCTTGTCGGCGGCGATCGGTTTGAACAGGCGCAGCGACTGGATTGGCCCCTTGATCATCATATTGGGGAAATACACCGTGTTGTGACGGTTCTCGCCGAGAATCTCCTTGGCGCGGTCCTCGCCATAGGCTTCCACCATCTGTTCGAAATAGCCCGGCGCCATCGAATAATCGGAGTGAATGGAGTGGTGCACACCTGTATGGCCGTGACCATTGTCCCAGGTGCGAATGCCCATGCCTTCGAAGAACTCATACGGGCTCATGAACGGCAGGATCACCTCGACCGCCATCGGCTTCGGACCGTCGCCGCCTTCCTTGTCCCAGATATCCTTGACGGTTCCGGCGGAAGACTCGTGGGCGACCATCGGATGGCAGGTGTCGGTCTGGTTTTCAACGAGCATTTTCCAGTTGCAGTGATGCATGTACCGCAAAGGCGAGCCGACCACTTCAAGCCGGCCCTCCGGCGAACGGTCGATCATGTTGTCAAGCGAGGACAGCGAGTCGCCGAAAAACTCTTCGAAATCCTGACCGCTGTCGTTCAATCGCGCGAAGATGAAGCCGCGATAGTTTTTGACATTTTCGACCGTCGTCATGCCTTTCGACGAGCACGATTTCTCAAAACCGGTGTTCTCGTAACCCTTTTTCAGCGGGATCGCGAGAAGCGAACCGTCGGTCTTGAACGACCAGGCATGATACGGGCAGCGGAAGAATTTTCCCGTATTTCCATTCGTATCGATAACAACCTGTGTGCCCTTGTGGGGACAGCGGTTATACATCAGGCGAACTGTCATATCGGTATGCCGCGCCATCAGTACCGGCTGATCGCCGACCATGGTGGAATAGTAATCGCCCTTGTTCGGCACCTGGCTGTCGTGGCCGACATAAATCCAGGCGTTGCGGAACAAATGTTTCATTTCCTCCTGAAACACCGCCTGGCTGGTATAGACATCGCGATGCACTTCGGCAGGCCGAAGCAAGGCATGGATTTCCGATTTGTTCATCGCAAGTTCCTCCCGATCTACAAGTCCAGCACCAGGCGCGGTGTTTTTGCCCTCGAAACGCAAATCTGCATCACCTTGCCCGACGCCTTTTCATCATCCGACAGCACGACGTCGCGATGATCCGGCGTGCCGGAGACCACATCGGTCTGGCAGATGCCGCAATCGCCACGCTGGCAATCATAGAGCACATCGTGGCCTGCATCTTCCAGAACCTCGATAATGCTTTTGCCTTCCGGAACTGGCAACACTTCGCCGGTTGATGCCAGTTCAATCTCGAAAGCATCGCCGGCCGTTGCCGCCGCCTGATTGGTGAATAGTTCAAAGTGAATGTGATCGTCGGCAAAACCGCGCGCCCGGGCGGCTGATGTGGCAGCTTCGATCATTCCCTTCGGACCACAAATGTAGAGATGTCCGGTTGGCGAAATCCCTCCGATGAGGGATTTCAGGTCGAGCGCCGTTTCCGGTTCGTCATCGTAATGCTCGGTCAGCTTGTCGCCCACGAGAGATTTCAGCGGCTCTACAAAGGCCAGCGCACCGTGGCTGCGGCCGCAATAGTGGAGTTCGAATTCGCGATCCGCATCTTTGAGACGCGCTGCCATTCCGGTAAGCGGTGTAATGCCGATGCCACCGGCCAGGAGCGTGACCGGTCCGTCTTCGCCGGCCAGTTCGAAATCATTTTTTGGCGGTGAGATTTTCAGAGTTTCTCCGGCCTGGAGTCCGTGCATGAAGCGTGATCCGCCCGTGCTTTCCTCTTCAAGCCTTACCGCTATCCTGTAAGCGCCGGGATTGTTGCGGTTGCTGGCGTCGGATCCCGGATCCAGATTGATCAGGGAATAGGCACGGTCTCCGCCGTCCGGGAGTGAGATCCGGATGTGAGCACCCGGATCAAATCCATTGAGTGAACTTCCATCTGCCGATTGCAACAGGAACGACCGGATCAAAGGCGTTTCCTGCACAACGTCCTTTATTGTCACCTCAATAGTATCCAACGATCCTCCCCCGAGAGTGCGAATGGTATCCTGCAAAAAGCAGGTCTGAACTCGCTACGGTCCGGTGCTCACATCTTAAGACAATCGCTGTTGCGAGCATCGGTTGATTTTATATTCCATTTCATATATTCATGCTTAAAGTGAATGATGTCAAGGCGCAACTGTGTTACGAAAAAGATTGTATCGTGTTCAATTTCGTTGCATGTTGTTTGCCAGCAGGTGGGGAAGATAGGGTGAGACAGGCGTTGAAACTGGAGGCTGATGCAGCGCCATTCGTCGATGACTACCTGCTCTATCTGCTGGCCGCCGCCAGCAGTTCCCTGTCGGGAAAGTTTCACCAGCACGTCAAGCAGCAGGATGCCAATGTCAACGAATGGCGGGTGCTGGCGTGCCTCGTTGATCGTCCGGGGCTGATGCTGACCGAATTGGCGGGATTTGTGCTCTACGAACAGTCCCGCCTGTCAAAGATCGTCGACCGGATGGAACTTCAAGGCCTTGTCGCGCGAACGAAAACCGCGGATGATCGGCGCAAGGTGTTGATACAGATTACGCCGAAGGGAAGGAAAATTGTTGAACCGTTGATTGAGGCAGCGCGCCGGCACGAAACCGATTCGGCGCAATGCCTGGATGGTTCAGAAATCGACGCGCTGAAAAATGCGTTGAAAAAGCTGATCCGGTCGAACGGTTGATAGTTACAAAATGATGCCGGTAATACGCCTGCAATGGAGGCCGGAAAAGAGCCAATCCCGCGCCAAAAGCGCGATAACATCAAGTGGAGGAATATCTATGATCCTGAAAGCAATGAAACGTCTGGCACTCGGCGCAGCACTTGCCGCGTCGACATCGGTCATGGCATTTGCCGCCGATACCACGCTGATAATCTCCAGCTGGGCGCCGCCCACCCACGGTATCAACGCCATCGCCTGGCCGCGTGTGATCAAAATGATCGAGGAAGCCACTGAAGGCCGCGTCACCGCCGAGGTAAAATACAAGCTCGGTTCGCCGCCGGCTCAGTTCGATCTGATCCAGGACGGCGCGGCTGATATCGGCTGGACGTTCCACGGCTACAATCCGGGCAGGTTTGTCGCCACGAAGATCATCGAGCTGCCGGGATATGAAGGCAATGCTGCGGCGGCTTCCGTTGCCTATTGGCGCGCACATGAGAAGTTTTTCGCAGGCGCCGACGAACACAAGGGTGTCAAGCTGATTGCCCTGCACACGCATGGGCCGGGTGTGCTGCATTCGTCGAAAAAGGTGACATCGCTTGACGGCATCAACGGCATGAAACTCCGCCTCGGCGGCGGCGTGTCCAACGCCGTTGGCTCCGCACTTGGCGCAACCGCAATCAACGTTCCCGCACCAAAGGTCTACGAAACCCTTGCTTCGAACGCTGCCGACGGCGTGATGATGCCGATGGAAGGCAAGAAGGGCTTCAAGCTGACCGAGGTTGCCCAGAACACCTTCATGGTTCCAGGCGGCTTTTATCGCGGCTCGTTTGCATCTTTCATGAACCAGGAAAAGTTCGATTCCCTGTCCGACGCCGACAAGGCTGCGCTTGAAACCATTTTCGGTGAAGCCATGTCGAAGGCGTTCGGCGAAACATGGGACGAAATTGACAGGATCGGCAAGGAAGCGTCGGAGGGCGCTGCCGACAATTCGATCAACACCGCGTCTGACGCGGATATCGCAAAATACCAGGAACTGTCCGGACCGATCGTCAATGGCGTGCTGGAAGAAGTTTCCGCCAAGGGTATTGATGCGAAAGCGGCGATGGAATTCATCGCCAACGAAATGAAAAACATGTAACCTGTCGGACGTGGCGGGAGAAAACGAAACCACCAGGGATACGGCCGGCCTCCAAAGGGCCGGCCGTATTCTCATATATATACCGTCGTGGATCGCGGCGGCGACGCTGTTTGCGCTGATGGTGATGACATTTGCCGATGTCATACTGCGCAGCGCCTTCAACGCGCCGCTGGCTGCCGGCACCGAACTGACCAAGATCTTCATGGCGATCATCGTGTTTACCGCATTACCGCTGGTCACCTGGCGCGGAGAGGGTATCGTCGTCGACTTGCTTGACCCGCTGTTCAGCAAAACGCTCGCCCGCATCCGCGATGTGGTGATCGATCTGGCCAGCGGCATCCTGCTGTTCTGGCCGGCCTTCCGGCTGTGGGATTTTGTCGACAGAACGCGCTCCTATGGCGACACGACCGAATTTCTGCAATGGCCACTCTGGCCGGTGGTCGCGATGATTACGCTCAGTACCTTTGTCACCGCGATCGTCCTCGTCCTGCGCGGCGTCGTCGGCATTGTCCGGCCCGAACTCATTACGCGGCGGAACTGATAATGTTAGAGTCTGTACTCGGCTTTGCCGCCGTCCTGGCCCTGGTTTTCATGCGCATGCCGATCGCCATTGCGATGGGGCTGGTCGGCATTGTCGGCTATTCGCAACTCACCAACTTCAAGGCGGCGCTGTCCATGGCCGCGCGCCTGATCATCGATACGGCACAAGATTACGGCCTCTCGGTCGTGCCGCTGTTCATCCTCATGGGCCTGTTCGTCAACAAGGGCGGGCTGTCGCGCGAACTCTACCAGGTCTCCTATGCGTTTTTAGGCCATCTACGCGGCGGCTTGGCGATGGCGACGATCGTCGCCTGCGCCGGCTTCTCCGCCATTTGCGGTTCGTCGCTGGCCACCGCGGCCACCATGTCGAAAGTGGCGATGCCGCAAATGCGCAAATATGGCTATGCCGACCGGCTGTCGACCGCATCGATCGCGGCAGGCGGAACGCTCGGCATTCTCATTCCGCCAAGCGTGATCCTGGTGATCTACGGTCTGCTGACCGAAACCAGCATCGGCAAACTGTTCATCGCCGGCATCATTCCAGGCCTGATCGGTGTGCTGTTCTACCTGCTGGCGGTGCGCTACACCGTCGCCCGTGATCCCGAAGCCGGACCGGCCGGTGAGCGCACCGTGTGGCGCGACCGCCTGTCGGCGCTGCGTGGCGTCTGGGCGGTGTTGCTGCTGTTCTTCGTTGTCATCGGCGGCCTCTACGGCTTTCTCGACGTCTGGCCGATCAACCTGACCTTCTCGCCGACCGAGGCCGCAGGCATGGGTGCGGCCGGCGCCTTCCTCATCGCCCTGTCGCGCGGCAATCTCTCCTTCGGCGACGTGCGCGAAGTGCTGGTTGAGACGGCACACACCACCGCAGCACTCTTCACCGTGCTCATCGGCGCTTGGATCTTCTCCAACTTCATCAACCTCGCCGGCCTGCCGGAGCAGCTGCTGGAAGCGATTACCACGCTCGGCCTCGGGCCGATGGCGGTGATGTTCATGATCCTCGCCGTCTATATCGTGCTCGGCTGCGTGTTTGAGAGCCTGTCGATGCTGCTGCTCACCGTGCCGATCTTCTTTCCGCTCGTCACCAGCCTCGGCTTTGATCCGGTGTGGTTCGGCGTCATCGTTGTCGTGGTCACCGAAATCAGCCTCATCACGCCGCCCGTCGGCCTGAATGTATTCGTGCTCAAGGGCGTCGTCGGCGATGTTTCGACGGCGACGATTTTCCGCGGTGTCACCCCGTTCTGGATCGTCGACATCTTGCGCCTCGCACTGCTGCTGTTCGTGCCCTGGCTGGTGCTGGTGCTGCCCAACCAGATGTGAGTTGAATCTTTTCGCTCGCGGCGATCCTCTTTCGCCCCCCCTTGAGGGGGAGAAAGTCTTTTCCTGTATTTACGAGGGAAAATCCCGAGTAAGTGCTTGGAAAAGACAAGAGGGGGGAATTGGTGCCTCACGAATTTATCCCCCCTCTTGCGAAATCTGGCACTTAGCGTTCGCTTTGCTCCGCCAAGATACCGATTTCACATTCTCCCCCTCAAGGGGGGCGAAGGCTCCGCACATACGTCATCGTTCCCGCGAATTTCTCATCCGGGGTGTTTCAAAGATGGGAAGACGGGCGATCGGATAATCGCGGGTGGTCTTCGCGGTCAATATAAATTCAAGCGATCTTCCGATCACCCGTCCGGCCGCTGTCCGGTCCTGTCGGCTGGTCTTACCGGCCCATGGTCTTTCTTGAAAACCACGGGCGGGCCCGGCTTTTCCGGAACCGTAGAGAGGAGCGGAATTTCACCGTCCGGCTTCTACCCGTAGCCTCCAGCCTGCCGCCCGGCCCTCGTCATGCCCGATGAAACCGTATCACCGGGGGGAGGTTGCCGCCGCCCCCGCCAGACCCCGGTTCATGACCCGGCTTCCCGTGAGAGCGATGGCGGGATTGTTTCACAGGTTTGAGCGGCGTGGATAAGATTTGTAATGAGAGGTGCGGAACCCTTCGCACCCCTTGAGGGGGAGAAAGTCTTTTCCCTGGCTTGCACCGCGAAGCAAGCAAGTCATTGGAAAAGACCAGAGGGGGGGAATTTGTGCCTCACGAATTTATCCCCCCTCTTGCGAAATCTGGCACTTAGCGTTCGCTTTGCTCCGCTAAGATACCGATTTCACATTCTCCCCCTCAAGGGGGCGAAGGAGAGTTCAACGCCTCACGGTTTGCCTTAATTGCAATCTCCCAGTCCACGCCCGGCTTCCGGTTTGGGCCGGCTGGATATGCGATCCGCGCGAGGCATCCGCCCACAATACCGGGTCGTACAAGAGGACATTTTGAGCCTTGTCCTCTCATTTGCAATTCCAGGCTACGGTCTGATATCCGTAATCCTGGACAACATATTTGGATAATATTGCAACCGGGGGGATGCAATCATGCGCCACGAAGATCCAATCAGTTACCTGGAACGCAAAGCCAACATGAGAGAATCCGGGCGGGAGAAAAAAACAATCTCCGGCGCCTTCATCCTGGGCTTCCTGACATGCGCTGCAATCCTGATCGCAATCAGCTATTGGTGAGTCGCTCAGCGGACACGCTGCTTCAAGAGCGCGCCTCCGCAAGCGCCCGGTTAATCCGCTGAGCTACCCGCGCACACGGAAATGAAACGTTCACCGGGCTTCGGTCATTGGTGAAATATATCCAGCAAGTTGTCTGGAAGCGGACCAGATACGTCACCTGGCAAGGGCTGATTCAATAAGCGCCAACGAGGATTACAGATGCGAGACATGAGATTGTATGGGCCTTTCATCGGGGAGGCTGTATTCACAGCAGCAGTTTAGCTCATATGCAATTAAAGCGCGATTTTCTATGGTAGAATCGCGTAATTGTAGTGTAGACTCTACACTGCTAGACTTGAAGTTTGCACGAAAGCAGCCAACGGGGGTGAAGGATGGCACGTGTCTACAAGTGGCTGGGCTTTATTGGCGTGGCCATCGCTTCGATCATCATCATCGTGACGTGGCTGGCGTTCGACGGCATCGAAACGACAAGCAATATCGATGTCCAAATCGAGAGGACTTTCTTTCGCCAACCAAAACCCGGGGCAATCGTCAAAGTGACGAACCAGGGATCAGAAAAAGTCGAACAGGTTTTTATCGACTGTACTTTCTCCGATGCCGCCGGTCACACCGCCGATATTGTTTGGGCCATGGTTGCCGATCTCGAACCGGGGGAATCAAAGTCTGCAGAAGTCGCTGTCCATAAGGCAGGCAAGCTGGAGGGCGTATCCTGCGTTGTTGACCGGGTGCGCTAGCCGGAGTGTTGTGCTATCCGCGCGTGCCAGCACCGTACTGTCTGAGCAGCCGTTCAAGATGACTGAAAACATCGGGATGATTGCCATAGGCTGAAATCACTTCGCCTTTCGAGATCGCTTTGCCCAACACCGTGACGTCGCGATCACAAATCCAGGACCCGATAGAATGGCGACTGAAGGACTTCAGAATATCAACGTCGCTCATCTCACTCTGCCCCCTTTTGAGTGTCACTTGCAACCGTACCGGATCATCTCCCGAAGAATGGCATCCAACTGGTTTTGTATCTCGCGGAATTGCCGGGTTTGATGTTTCACGGACTCCAAAATCTCGGGGTCTCTTTTCGAACTCGGGGAGGTTCCCTTCAGGTCCTCCAACAGGTTTTCCATTTGTTCAAAGGTATCTATATTCTTGAGGATAAAGTGCCTGTAATCATCAAGAATTTTCTGAGCTTTATCGGTGGATGCGGCAATTCCTTGCTTTAAGATTACAACGTTTCCGTTGTCTGCCTCCTGGCCATTCGACACCACTGGCATCCTTTCGCTATTCGATTTTCATCACAAAATTTATGGGAGGGGGCTATGTGTGTGGGCCGCGCCCTCCCGTCGAAACGGGTCTGGTGTGCACGGTGGTATTTGGATCCCTGTTGGTTAGCTTGGGAAACCGGAAGAGATTCGCTCAGGAGTGTGGTCCGGCAGTTCATACACAATCCTGAGAGAGGGTATGTTCGGTTCGGCTGCAGTCGGATGCGACGGCATCGAGTTCCATTGCGTTCCCACTGAAACCAGGCGGGCGTCTTGCTCAAGGTGGTGATTCTCGCAGAGATGGCCCTTTATCAACTGAACAACTTCGTCAGGGGTTAGAACAATGTGGCGAGCTCCTGCCGGTAACTGTATTGGCATTCCCATCTCCTGTTCTGCCATTCAGGACGATGGGAGAAATATCAACCATCCAAGGAATACGTTTCCGGGTATGGGATCCAATTACTTGTAAGGAACACACTCCCAAGCTTTATACCTGAGATATTCCCCCCACCGTTGGTGCGTGCATACACCAAGTGCAATGTTTACTGGTCGGTCGCTGGAAGTCAATTAAAACGGGAATAAACAGAGAAGATAAGTCTGTTATCAACTGCTAGTTTGTACTACCTTGTAATATCAGGCACTTGGCGTTCGCTTTGCTCCGCTAAGGTACCGATTTCACGTTCTCCTCCCCCAAGGGGGTCGAATGGGACGTTGCCCTCGGCCCAAAACCCTCGCTGCCCGAGCATGCTTCCGTCGCTTGCAATCCCAAAACCCAGCCAATTCCCTTTGAGTTCGCAGAACTGTCGCGCTAGACGGGTAGGGGACTTTGCATATCATCTGCCCCGGAGCCCGGCTTGAACGAAAGCAACGACGAGACACACGCGAGCGAAACCGAAGAGCAGGTTTCAGAGGCGATGCGCATCTATGATGATGACGGCGTCGTGCGTGAGGATTTCGTTGCCGGCATTGTTGCCGCGCTTGACAGCGGCGACCGCGAGACGCTTCACCAACAACTGATCGACCTGCATGCCTCCGAACTGGGCGACGTGATCGAGGCGCTGGAGCCGGACTACCGGCAACCGGTCGTCACCCTGATGGGCGATGATTTCGACTTCACCGCGCTGACCGAGGTCGACGAAGCGATCCGTCTGGAGATCATTGCCGATCTTCCCAATGAGGAAATTGCCCGGTCGTTTTCCGATCTCGATTCCGATGACGCCGTCTTCATTCTTGAGGACCTGGAGGAGGACGAGCAGGAAGACATCCTGTCAAAACTGCCGTTCACAGAACGGATCCGCCTGCGCCGGTCGCTCGACTATCCCGAAGAAAGCGCCGGCCGGCGCATGCAGACCGAGTTCGTCGCCGTACCGCCATTCTGGAATGTCGGCCAGACCATTGACTATATGCGCGAAGACAAGGATCTGCCCGACACGTTCAGCCAGATCTTCGTCATCGATGCGACCTTTCACCTGATCGGCGCGGTGCATCTGGACCGTATCTTGAGAACGCAGCGCAATGTTCGCATCGAAGAGGTGATGCACGAAACCCGCTACGCCATACCCGCCGAGATGGACCAGGAGGAAGCCGCGCAGATATTCGAGCGCTACGACCTGCTCTCCGCCGCCGTCGTTGACGACAATCAGCGTCTCGTCGGTGTTCTGACCATCGATGACGTCGTCGATGTCATTCAGCAGGAGGCCGAAGAGGATCTCATGCGGCTTGGCGGCGTTGGCGATGAAGAACTGTCCGATACGGTTCTGGCCGCCACACGCTCGCGCGTGCCGTGGCTGGTGATCAATCTGGCCACCGCGGTGCTCGCCTCATGGATCATCGGCCTGTTTGACGCCACGCTGCAACAGATGGTCGCCCTGGCGATCCTGATGCCTATAGTTGCCTCGATGGGCGGCAATGCAGGCACCCAGACCATGACAGTGGCCGTGCGGGCGCTCGCTACCCGCGATCTCGATATCTACAATGCCGGCAGGATCATCCGCCGCGAGGTGATTGTCGGTATCATGAACGGCGTCATATTCGCGATTCTGATGGGCGCGGTCGCCGCATTGTGGTTTGCCAGCACCCAGCTCGGCGCGGTCATCGCGGCGGCCATGATTGTCAACATGCTGGCAGCTGCACTGGCGGGAATCCTGATCCCGCTTTTGCTGGACAAGGCCGGGCAGGACCCGGCGATTGCCTCATCCATATTCGTCACCACAGTCACCGATGTCGTTGGTTTCTTTGCTTTTCTCGGCTTGGCGGCCTGGTGGTTCGGGCTGGCGTAGGCGGACAGCGTTCAAACGGTTCCACCACGCTGCGAGCCGCTCCACGGCTGTTTCGGGCGAAGCTCAACCGACAGTGCCCAAAACCCCAACGCGGGAAGAATTGACTTTTACGTAAAAGTCATGTGAATTCGCTATCGACTGGATTCGGCGGGCGAAGCACATGCGTGAATACTATACCATAACGGAATTGACCCGGGAATTCGGGATCTCGACCCGCACACTGCGCTTCTATGAGGACGAAGGGTTGATCGCGCCGGTCCGGCGTGGGCGCACAAGGTTGTTCCGGCCCTCCGATCGCCACCTTGTCAGGCAAATATTGCGCGGCAAGCGGCTGGGATTTTCGATCGCGGAAATCCGAGAAATCATCAAAATGTACAGCGAGCCACCCGGCGAGGCGGGGCAGTTGCAAGCGATCATTGCAACGATCGAGGAAAAACGCGGCGAATTGCGCCAGAAGCGCCGGGACCTGGAAGAAACCCTCGATGAACTGGATCAGGCGGAAGAGGCCTGTGTGGAACGCCTGGCTGAGCTGGGCGTCAATACCTGACATCAATCAGGGATCTGCTCTAGACCCAGCGCCTGACCTTCTTGCGATAATCGCGAAACGCCTTGCCGAACCGGTGCTCCAGGTGCTTTTCCTCAGGCTCGATGGCCAGCTTGGTTGTCACGAATGCGGCGATGATGGCCGCCAGGAAAAACCAGAACACGCCGAACACGAATCCCGCGCCGATCATCAGCATGGTGTTACCCAGATAGATCGGGTTTCTGGTGAACGAATATGGACCGTCTGTCACCAGATGGTCGGATCTCTTGGTCGGCAAAACCGTCGTGTCACCTTGCTTCAACGCCTGCATTGCCTTGAATTCGATAAAGACCGCGCCGGCGATGATCACCACACCGGTGGCGAATGCCAGTTCGGCCAGGGGGGAGGGCAGCCATGCCATCGGATAGAATACCGCCAGAATGATGGCGATTGCCGCTGCGGCCACATAGATGATTGGCGGCCACGGAATGCTGCTCGATCGTTCGGATCTGTCGCTCATTGGTCGGCGTCCGGCGTCATCTCATGTACCGACCGCGAACATTGGCCGGCAATGTCTGTGAGTTGCGTTTGTAACGCGCTATCTGAAACGCCTGCGAGCACATCGTCAAGTCTGCCGGCCTGATCGATCTCATCCAGAACGCAAATACAATAGGCCGTACAATCGATGCCGCTGTCGCCGGCTTTGCAGCTTCGTTCGCACGACTGCAGGAACCTGAATTCCGGAGGCCGCGCATCAGCGGGCCAAATCTGCGCAAACAGCCAAATGCAGCCAATCAGCACCGGCTGGTGCAGAAGGTAGAACGCCAGGCTGTGCCTGCCCGAAAACCGGATTGGCAGCGCCCAGCCACCCACGGTGTAACCTTGCAGGGTTTCAAAAAGCCCGGCCTGTTTCATCAATTTGCCGGTCGCAATACCGATCAGAACCGCACCGGTCCAGGGAAACACCGGCACATAGTCATTGGAGGGTGGGTCGGCCGGCGCAAGCCCCAGCCACCAGAAAACGGGATAGGCAAGCAGCTCATTTCGCAGAAAATGCGGCCCTGCGATGACCACTGCGGCAACCGCGATCAACACCCAAACCGGCGCGCGCAACAATGCAAGTCCAATCACGCTCGCCAGCGCGATCTGGTGCAGAATTCCGAAAAAGATGAAACGGTCCGGCGTCGCAAACCAGGTCGCGATCGTGATCAGCGCAGCCGCGGCGGCAATCTGAAGCAATCGCCTGCCAAAACCACGCCAGCGGATACCGTCGCTGTGCCCCAACACCAGGCTGATCCCGACCAGAAACAGAAAGGACGAGGCAATGCAGCGGGCGAAAAGCTTCCAGCCGCCCTGTTGCGTCAGTCCGGGCTCTGCATAGCCGAAGAACTCCAGGTCCCAGGTAAAATGATAGATGGCCATCGCAACCAGGGCGACGCCACGAGCGATGTCAATCGCGTCGATGCGGCCGCGGATTGGCGCCTGCCGCGAAGGTTGCGCTTCTGCGCTCATGGGCGGACGGCCCGGCAGGCCGGCAAGCCCCAAATTGGGATCGGATAGCTCACCCGATCCGACTAGCTTCCGTGCCGCTCCAGTTCAACCGCAAATTTTTCCAAGCTTGTCGATCAGCTTTGCTGACCGGACAGTGCGGCAACATCTTTCCACGAATGTCCGCTGGCCATGATGCAGGTTATCCCTGATTTGGTCGTCATCAGCACCGTCCAGGTACCCTTCGATGATGCGAAGACCTCAAAAGCCTCGCTGCTCTTCTGTGACAGGCCGACCGCGACGCGGTTTTCCTTGTATTTCTTTTCCAGCACCTTGATGAGATCGCCCCGTTTGCCGCACAGCGCCGGACCCGCCGAAGCCTTTGCCGGCATCAGCACCATGGCTGCGGCTGCCGCCATCGCCAGAAAAATGGTGATTTTCAATAGACTGGTCATGTTTGCTCCATCTGCGGCTTGGCCAGCACATTCCAACGGAGCAATTCGGTATTTGGGTCGTTGCCTTGTCGTCAGAAACTGGGCAGTTTTGCCGCCAAATTCATTTCACACTGCATTTCACAAACCGCCATACACCTGATCTGCCCATGCTGCGCCTACTTGGTTAACCAAAGGTGAAGCGGAATGATCATGTAATTGTCGCTTAGGGTCAGGACTCATTGATCTCATGCAATTCTGTTTGGAAGGAAGGGTTTGAATGGAAGCGAACCATGGCATTTTCGCCCGGCCGCAGGCCGCGGGGCGAACAATGCTTCGATGTTGCCAAGCGGAACCGGGCGTTGTTGCAGTGCAGAGAAACCGCAAAACGCCTTGGCGCAAGGGAAGGTCTTCAGACCTTTTCGAGCATTGTGAGCGATCAGGCGGCCCCTTCCTTCCAAACCCTATAGGGCGCGGCCTATTTGGCTGACGAATGCGTCGGAAAGGTTTGAAAATATGCATAGTTCCTTCACCTTCCCTCCTGTTCGGCAGCCAAATTTGCTCGCGCAGAATGGATGACATTATTGGGTCCTGCCCCTGGTCTGCATTGACGTGGACAAGTTTTTACGTCCAGCTATTGTCGACATCGGGCAAGCACCAGTCTGGAGGATTCCATGCGCAGCGTGATTGTGGCGGTTATGGCGGGTTTGCTTATTGCCGCACCGGCGGCTTCGCAGGTGCCGCCTTCGGCCGGCCAGGTCGAGCGCTATGAAGGCCTGATGAAGGCTGCCCACGATGGCGATATCGATGCTGCGAGCCGGGCGATCAGTGCTGGGGCGGATCTGGAAGCGCGCGACGGCAATGGCCGAACCGCGGTTCATATCGCAGCCTTTGCGTCTCAGGCGGACATGATCGCGTACCTGGCGAAATCCGGCGCCGACATGAATGCGCTCGAACATGACGCCTACGACGCGGTGACGATTGCCGCTGTCGCCAACGACCTGCCCACGCTTCGCGCGGCGCTTGAAGCAGGAAACAGACCCGACAACATCACCAGCCGCTATGACGGCACCGCGTTGATCGCCGCCGCACACCTTGGCCATCACCAGGTGGTCAAGACACTGATCGACGCCGGCGCGCCGCTCGATCACGTCAACAATCTTGCGTGGACGGCGTTGATCGAAGCCGTCGTTCTCGGAGACGGTGGACCGGATCACCAGAAATGCGTCCGCCATTTACTGGATGCAGGCGCCGACAAGTCGATCCCCGACAGGCAGGGCAACACGCCGTTGGACCTGGCCCGGTCGCGTGGCTACGACGAAATTGCCGCGATGTTGGGCGACTGAATGACCATCGACCTCGAGAACTATCGTTGGCGGTGCGGTTGCTGCGGTGAGGAGCAGGTCGGATTGCCGATGGCAGTCGCATGCAACGAGCCCGGCGGGTGGCGTTCGCTCGATGCAGCCACCAAAAGCCGCTCAAAAATGAACTCTGACCTCTGTATCGTAAAGTATGCCGACGGACATGTGGACCGCTTTATTCGCGCCGTGTTGCAGTTGCCGGTGCCAGAAACAGGAAGCACATTCGACTTCGGGGTTTGGGTGTCCGTATCGGAAGCGAGCTTCGATGATTATCTCGAAGGTTGGGATACCGGAACCTACAGCAGGGAAGGCTGTTTTGGCTATCTTTGCAATGAGTTGCACGAATTCCCGGAATCGACGCATTTGCATGCGGATGTTGAGTTTCCACCGGCGGATTTGCGGCCGCTTGTCTATCTTCACGATGCCGACCATCCTCTTGTGGAGGCACAGAGGCACGGCATTTCGTTGAGTCTTGTAGAGAAGATCGCCGCCGCTTCGATGTCACACTGACACCTCGCTCATGGCGGGTTCAATTTGACGGCATGCCTGGTTACAATCGCCAAAGCGGAAGGACCGAAGACATGCGCAAGCCCAGACCCGAAAGCTTCGAAAAGTTCTATTACGCCAAGGTCGGCCTCGGCGAAGGTTGCGGCTGTGCCGAACGGGTCATTGACGTCTATGAGTTCAACCGGCAGGCAAGCGAACGCCATGCGCCGCGCCAAAAAAGCGACATACACGGCGCCTTGAAACGGCTGGCCCGCAAGCTCGGCCTTTCCGTCGTACGGGACTGATCAACCAGGACCGGTTCACCCGGCCAGACTGGCGCGCATCAATTTCTGCTGAGTTGCAAACATTGCACTCAGCATCTTTATGACCACCTCGACAACCTGGTTCTTGACTTTCATGACCATCTTGATGGTCGCCACGCCGACCTGGAATTCTCGCCGCAAAGTTCTGCCATCCGGCACATAGAATGCGCCAAGATAGTGGTTGTTCAAGTTTAGCGGTCCGGCATTGGCGGAAACCCAGATGCGCACACGAACACGGTTTCCGGTGCGGTTAACGCGCATGCGCGGATTGAAATAGATCGCTTGCGCCGGCTTTGCGGTCAGGACCAGCGGCATCGCCACGCCCAGCAACAATATTCGTCGGCGTGAATGCGTAGTTCGTTTCATCATCACCTCCAGCGAGTATCTCCGCTTGGAACTCCATGATGAACCCTTGGGTGCCCGGCGGCAAGCGTAGCGCTCTAAAACTCCATCTCCGACAATTGCGCGACGGCGAGAAGCACCACTTTGCCAGCCACAGGCAAAGCAAGCCCGGAATGCCGAGCAACAACCCGCCCAACAGCGACTTGCCGGTCGAGATCAGGTCCCATGCTGCCCAAAGCGCCGCAAGGGCGATAACCGCGGCAACAATTCCGAATATCCGGTAGATAATGCGGCCCGCAAACCCGTCGATCCTGTCTCCGGCGCGCTGCCATTTATCCAGTAATGACATGGACACCAGCCCTGAAAGTGTTTCGGTCTGTCAAACTTGACCACGGCAGGTAAAGACCGGGTTTCTCGATAGGGTCAGGCCCTGAATGCGTCACCCCTCCGGCCAAAGATTGGACTGGAAGGTCTTGGTGACAAAGAACGGATCGGCGGAACTGTTGATTCCGCCGACCACCATGACGCTCAGTGATTTGCCTGCCCGGTTCTGGGTTACGGCATCGGTTCCGCAAAACATTGGTGACACGCCGTAGGGAGTGCCCGCGGGCTGGCCGTCGAAAAAAACGAATGCGGTGAACGCCTGCGGGTCTTGTCCCTCATACTGGACGATGAATTGGACGTTGATCAGCTTGTCGCTTGTATTTTTCGGCCACACGATGATGTCGAACATCCCCAACTGCGTCGGACCCGTGCCCGAAACCGGGGTTACCGTGACGTTGACCTGATCGTTGCCGGGCATACCGGTGGCATTGCCACCGATCAGTTCGGTCGCATGTAAACTTGCCATTCCTGATACTCCAGAAGTTGATTGCACCAATCGCGTAGCGCGCCCCAGAGTAGAAAACAGAAGAACGTATAATCTTGTCTTCGTCAACAGAAATATTGTTTATAATCAAATTGTGATAATACTGATAAATTGCTAATATTCCCGCAGTTGCCAAAGATGAGCGTAACGTGTTGAAATCCAACGTTTAGGTAATCCAATTGCATTTTTTCGCGATAACTGCTTTAAGCCGCCGCAGTAAAAAACAGGAGGCGATCATGGCTAGAAAAACAAATCACGACGATCTGCCGTCCTTTCGAGGTGATGTCGAAACGGCGTAAGTCGTTCCCGTCCGAATCCCGGGTCAAATCCGGTCTCCGCACTGTTCATGGTGATGTGGAACTGATCGAAAAGCTCGGCCGCAACGATCCGTGCCCGTGTGGTTCCGCATTGAGATTTCAAGCGCTGCTGCCTGAAATCCGGCCGCTATGATGGCGCATTGCGCGCCCATTATTTTCAGGGAACGAAAATAAGTTTTTGTTTTGGAAAGCTTGCCGTGTTGCGGTGATCCGGCCAAAAAAATGCCGCCCGGGGGAGGAACCGGGCGGTGAGTTTTTGGGGAGGAGGGGTACTCGGGTTACGCTTACGCTTCGGGGTGTAATCAGTTGGCGCTTGCCGGCTTGGTCAGTGCGAAGGCGGCGGCAAGATGTGGAGCCAGGCGGATCTTTTCCTTGGCGATCGGGCCAAGGGGATCGCGGTTCATGGCGTTGGCTGCGACGGCGGTTGCGGGGCGGCGGAAAGTCATGGCGTTCTCCTTTGGCGTTTGCGTTTTCGACCGGTTGTCTTGCTTTCGATTTGGGCAGTCTGACATCGGCCTGTTTCTCTTCTGTGTCTGTGCAAGCGGAAAGATGTTTCAGTTGTTTCAGCGGGCAGGCCGGGTGTTCTCATTCAGCAGCCGATACCGTTGTATTGCCTTTCGCTGATCTGCCTGAAGTATTCGGCAGCCTTGTCGCGTTCCTTGCCCAACCGCTTGCTGACCTTCTTCAATCTGCGCTGCAGTTTCGCTTCCTCTTTCGAGCCTTTTTCTGCCTTTTCCAGATCCCTTGAGAGGCTGCGATATTCAAACTGCAGCGCGGTGACGCGGGTTTCAGCTTTGTCGAGCTTCTTTTGCAGGTCGCAACTTTCATAAAGGGTCTGTCTGGGGCCGTCGCCACCGCCGTCACGGGCGATGACTGGCGATAGGGTCGAGCCGGTCAGGATGGCGGTCAGAACGATGGCGCGGATGGTTTTGCTGGTGGTTGAATTCATCATTTTCTTTCTCCCCTTCAGGTTCAGCTAATTGCCTTGTCTGATGGTCAGTCGCGCGGGCGGACAAAAAGGTTCAAAACGGAAGGAAAAAAATTTTGGCTTTGTTGCCTCGTCATCGCGAACCGACTGGAGCGTGCGGGCGCATTTGTTGCGATTATTTGGAACCGGACGAAGTTCCATTGGCATTGCATAATTCAACAATATTCTCTGATATGACCCTGATCAGCTCCACCCGATCGCACAACCAACAAAGGCGCAGTCATGCTCAATCGTACCGGGATTGTTTTGTCAGTACTGCTGGTGACAGTTGCCACATCGACGGCTGGACCGCTTGAAGACGGATCTGAAGCCTATGATCGCGGCGATTATGCGATCGCTGTCGAGATCTGGCAGGGCTTGGCTGATAACGGCAATGCCGCCGCGCAAGCCTTTCTGGGAACCGCTTTTCTGCGCGGGCACGGTGTTCCACGCAGCGAGGTGATGGCATTCGACTGGTTCAGCAAGGCCGCAAATCAGGGAAATGCCGGTGCGCAGGCCTACCTCGGATATGCCTATAACGCAGGCAAAGGTGTGGCTCGTGATCTGCCGGCTTCGTTCCGCTGGTACCTGAAAGCAGCGGAACAGGGGCACATCGGAGCACAGGCCAATCTCGGGTGGGCTTATGAGCAGGGGCTGGGAACACAACCCGATCTCGGGCAAGCGGCAATCTGGTATCGCAAAGCGGCTGAACAGGGAGATACCGGGGCTCAAGTCAAGCTTGCGGGACTTTATTTTGCCGGCCGCGGCGTTCTCCAGGACTATGCCGAAGCGGTCACGTGGTACGCAAAGGCGGCCGAAAGCGGCAACACCGGCTCACAGTTGATCCTTGGCGACCTCTACCACCGCGGACGTGGCGTTCGTCAGGACGTTGAAGAGGCGGTGAAATGGTATGCCATGGCTGCAAGGAACGACGTAGCCGCCGCCCAAATGTATCTGGGTGACGCCTATCAAGCCGGCCGGGGTGTAGAGCAGGACCTTGCCCGGGCGGCCGAATGGTGGAGAAAGGCGGCCGGGCAGGGAGTTGTCCGGGCCCAGGTGCAGCTTGGTTATACGCTTCAAAATGACCGAGGCGCTCTCCGCAACGATGAAGAGGCGGCGTTCTGGTATCGCAAAGCCGCTGACCGCGGAAACGCCGTCGCGCAAAACAATTTGGGCGTTGCCTATGCCAGGGGCCTGGGCGTCAAACGCGATCCTGTGGAAGCGGCTAGATGGTATCGCAAGGCAGCCGAGCAGGGCAATGCGAGGGCGCAAAACAACCTTGGCCTTGCCCATGCGCGGGGAATGGGCGTGCCGCCGGATCTCGCCCGGGCTGCAGCGTTGTTCCGCAGGGCGGCAGATCAGGGCTACGCTCCAGCCCAGTACAATCTCGGCCTGGCGTTCTTGAGCGGAAACGGCTTGCGAGAGGATTTGCCGGAGGGGGTGAAATGGATCCGCATGGCGGCCGAGCAGGGCAATTCGGGGGCTGAGAACGACCTTGGCCTGGCCTATGAACGGGGCCGTGGCGTCGATCGCGATTTTGCCGAAGCGGCCAAATGGTATTTGCGGGCGGCAGAACAGGGAAATGTCATCGCGCAATCAAATCTCGCTGGTCTCTACCGGCAGGGCAAGGGGATCGCAAGGAGTGACGCGAAAGCAGAGTTTTGGGATCGCCGCGCTGCAAGCACGGGCTATGCCCGGGCGCAAAACAATCTCGGCGTTGCCTATTCCGAAGGGCAGGGTGTCGCGCAAGACCACACCGAAGCTGCCAAATGGTTCCGGCAGGCTGCCGAACAAGGCGATGCAAACGCACAGAGAAATCTCGGAATCGCCTATTCACTGGGCAGGGGGGTCGAAAAAAACCTCGTATTGGCGCATATGTGGCTGAATCTGGCTGCCGCCCGCAGCGTCGAAGAGGCCGGCAAACGCAGGGACAGGCTGGCCTTGCGGATGTCTGCGGATGATATCGCATCGGCTCAGGCGCTTGCCCGCAAATGGAAAGCGATTGCCGACCGCTAGACAGGCTGGAAAACTGAATTCAGTTGAATTCGAGGTTCGCGCCGAAGCTCCTTCGCCCCCTTGAGGGGGAGAAGTTTTCATACGCCGTCTCACCCGCCGCCCTTGCCCGCGATACCGCTTGCGAAACTTCCCGCGCCAACGAACCCGTCGCCTGCGGCGTTTCACGCGGGCCATTGCTGCCCACCCTCGCTGATCCGTTTGGCGGGTACCGATGGCTCTTCTCCCTGACGCCGCACCCGTTCCATCTCGGCGATGATGCGGCAGAGTTCGGCTTCCGCCAGTTCCCGCACGCGCTGTTCCGTCAGCGCTTCGGCCATCTCCTCGCGCTCGCCGATCCGCATCTGCCGCTGCTCGGCGCGGAAGCGCAGCACCTGATGGATCAGAAAGACGATTTGCCCCGGAATGACGATCACCACCACGGCCTTCACCCAATCGGTGGTCGACCGCCAGGTCTCCAGCACATCGCGGAGAAAAGAATAGTCGTCCAAGAAAGGTCTCCCGGTTTGGCCGCGGGCGCCGTGCCAATCTCGCCCCTTGCGGGAGAGAAAGTGAAAACTTTGGCTTGGTGAAGCCAAGTCATTAGTTTTCACAAGAGAGGGGCAAATCTTCTTATCGAAACCCATCGCCATGCGACCCTACGGCCAACATCGCGAGCCCCTCTCTTGCGATTTCTAGCACTTAGCCTTCACTGCGCTCGGCTAAGAAGCTGAAATCGCTTTCTCTCCCGCAAGGGGAGAGATAGGCATCGCGCCCTCCGCACACATTCTCACCTCACCGCCGAAACCTCGGCGGCACGAACGCCCCTTGGTGTCCGTCAACCATGGATCCTCGGGTTTGGAGGCGGATCAGCGATTGATCCAGTGAATCAATCGCCCGCCGGAACGCCGAGGATGACGACCCGCGTTATGGACCGACGCTAGTCACGAGACT
>JBFOMG010000031.1:0-6632 GCA_040830725.1 Rhizobiaceae bacterium | reverse complement strand
TCGCCAAAGTGCGCGAGCTCTGGCCGGAGGTTTCCGTTGTTTCTTCGCACCAGATCACCCGCGAATGGCGCGAGTATGAACGGACCAACACCGCGGTACTGTCTGCCTATGTTCAGCCAGCCGCCGAGCGCTATCTGAAACGGCTCGATGACGGTCTCAAGGCCAAGGGTTTCAGTGGCAGTCCCTACATCATGCAGTCCAACTGCGGCGTCGATTCGCTGGAATCCGTTTCTCGTATCCCGATCACCATGGTTGAATCCGGACCCGCGTCAGGATTCTGGGGCGCTGCAGAGCTTGGCCGGTTGATAGGAGAGCCCAATGTGCTGGCACTCGACATTGGCGGCACGACGGCAAAATGCTCCCTGATCGAGAACGGCCAGGTCAAGATCATGACCGATTACTGGATCGAGCGCGACCGCACCTCTGCCGGCTATCCCATCATGGTGCCGGTGGTCGACCTGGTCGAGATCGGCAATGGCGGCGGTTCAATCGCCTGGGTCGATGATTTTGGCAAACTGCATGTCGGCCCGCAGTCGGCCGGCGCCCTGCCCGGTCCGGCCGCGTACGGCAAGGGTGGCACTGAGGCAACGACCACTGACGCCAATCTCTGGCTCGGCCGCATCAACAAGGACTATTTTTGCGGCGGCGAAGTCGATGCAGACATGGTGTCAGCTGAAAAGTCGATCAATGCAGTCGGCGAGAAACTCGGGGTCGATGCGACCGAGGCTGCGCGCGGCATTGTGCGAATTGCCAACAACAACATGGTCAATGCACTGAAACTCGTGTCGCTCAATCGCGGCTTTGACCCGCGCGACTTTACGCTGGTTGCTTTCGGTGGCGGCGGCGCAATGCATGCCATGGCCCTGGCCACTGAACTTGGGGTCAAGAAGGTCGTCATTCCTGCAGGCGCACCGGTATTCTCCGCCTGGGGCATGATGATGTCTGATCTGCGCCGCGATTATTTCGTCACCAAACTCGTTGATTTGGCCGATGGATCGGAAGGCGCAATTGAACAGACTTTTGCCGACGCTGAAGCCGTCGCCACCAAACAGTTCGGTGACGAAGGCATCGCCGCCGACCGGATCAAGTTTCTGCGTTTTGGCAAGTTCCGCTACCAGAACCAGGAGCACACCACTGAGGTCTTGCTGGATGGACCGGTCACCGCTGAAAATCTCAGAAAGATCGAGGCCGATTTCCACGAAACCTATGAGCGCGAATACACCTACCGGCTCGATGCACCTGTCGAGATGGTAGGTATCCACCTGATTGCCTCCGCCGAAGTCGGCAAGCTGACGATGAAAGAGCATCCACTTGGCTCAGCCGACGCATCATCCGCAATCAAGGGCAAACGCAAAGTGGACTACGCGCTTGAGGGGGTGCATGAGGCGCAGATTTATGACGGTGAAAAGCTGCAACCCGGTATGAAAATTGACGGACCCGCCATCGTCGAAGATCCGGGCACCACGGTTGTGCTCCACCCGGGCAACCATGCTGAAGTCGACGGCTATGGCAACATCCATATCGAGATGGCGAACTGAGGAGAGGAACGATGACGAATATCTCCAACGATCCGATCACCCTGGAAATCATCCAGAATTCGCTACAGGCCGCTGCCGACGAAATGTTCGCGGCGATGAAAAAAACCGCCATGAGTTCGATTATCTACGAGGTGCTTGATATGGGCACCGGCATCATGGACGGGAAAGGCGAACTGGCTTCTTCCGGCGCCGGCATCCCTGCCTTCATCGGTGTGCTCGACAAGGCGGTGAAAGTGATCATCGCCAAGTTCGACAAGGAAGGCGACATTGAGCCGGGCGACGTTTTCGCTACCAACGATCCTTATTACGGCGGCGTCACCCATCTGAACGATATCGTCGTTGCCATGCCGGTGTTCGCCGATGGGCGCATCATCGCGTGGACAGCCAATATCGCCCACAATTCCGATGTCGGCGGCATGGCGCCAGGCTCGCTGACCGGAGAGGCGACCGAAATCTTTCAGGAAGGCCTTCGCCTGCCAGCGATCAAGATCATCTCCAAAGGTCAGCCGATCAAACCGGTGATGGACATCATCAAGGTCAATTCGCGCATGCCAGACGTTCTCGAAGGCGATGTCTGGGCAGCAATTGCCTCAGTCCGAGTCGGCGACAGGCGGCTGCGCGAACTGGCCGAAAAATATGGCGTTGGCACGTTCGAGAACGCCATGGTCTCCTTCATGGACTACGGCGAACAGGCCTCGCTCAAAGCGCTTGCGGACCTGCCCAAGGGCACGTTCGAACTGTCGGAAGAACAGGACGACGGGCGCATGTTCAACGTCAAGATCACCATCGGTGACGATGAGTTCACGGTCGATCTGCGTGATAATCCCGACCAGGCGGACAATCCGGTCAACACCAGCCGCGATGGCGTGATGGTCGCAGCACAGATGATTTTCAAGTCTCTGACCGACGCCTATTCGCCGGCCAATGGCGGCTCATTCCGCCCGATCAATCTGCTGACGCGGGAGGGATCGGTCTTCCATGCAAAGGAACCCGCACCCATCGGTTTCTACTATGAGATCGAACTCAGGGTTTATGACATCATGTGGCGCTGCCTCGCCCCGCACATGCCGGACCGGCTGGCGGCTGGCCATTTTGCTTCCGTTTGCGGAACATTCATCGGTGGAATACATCCCGACACCGGACGCCAGTATACAATCATCGAACCACAGCTCGGCGGCTGGGGCGCCAGCCGCACCGCCGACGGAAATTCCGCCATGTTTTGCGGTTTCCATGGCGAAACGTTCAACTGCCCCGCCGAGATCAACGAGGCCCGCAACGGTCTTTACGTCGACCGCATGGAACTCAACATGGAACCGGGTGGCGAAGGCAAGTTCACCGGTGGCCGCGGCATAGTAATGGACTACCGGATTCGCGGCGACAATGGCTTCCTCACAGCTGGCTATACCCGCTCGAAATTCCCGGCATGGGGTGTCGACGGCGGTGCCGACGGGTCGCCGAACTACGTTGAATTCCGCCCCAAGGACGGAGAGCCGCAATCATTCGCGTTTGTTTCCGGCCAGGTCACCCATGTTGATGACGTCATCCGGGTCATCACCGGTAACGGTGGCGGGCTGGGCGATCCCAAAGAGCGCGATCGCGACGCGGTCCGCGCCGATATCAAGAATGGATTGATCACCAAGGAACGCGCCGAGGAAATCTACGGCCCGGTTTGATTGGCCGTTTGACACTCAGAAAGGAGCATCGAAATGACTGCACCACTGAAAATCATGTATTTGAGCCCGGTCGGCAACCGGGGCGCAGACGATGGCATCTTTGCCCAGATGGCAGCCGACAACAAATTACCGGGCACCGAAGTCCACATCACCTGCCTGCCCGATGATGATGGTGCGTTTACGCATATCGAATTCCGCTCTTACGAGGCGATTGTTACGCGCGGCATCATTCGAGCGGCTCGTGCCGCCGCGCGCGAGGGCTTCGATGCATTCGCCATTGGCTGTTTCTATGACACCGCCCTGCACGATGCGCGTGAGATATCCGGCGACATGATCGTCACCGCTCCCTGCCAGTCATCGTGTGAAATTGCTGCGACGCTAGCCAATCGTTTTGGTGTTATTGTCGGGCGCCGCAAATGGGTTCACCAGATGCAATCGACCGTGCACGAGCACGGACATCGCGACCGGCTGTCGGGTTTCTATCACGTTGAACTCGGCGTCAATGACTTCCAGCGCGATCATGCCGAGACGAACCGCAGGCTTACCGAAGCCGGCCGCAAGGCGGTCGAAGAAGACTTTGCCGAAGCGCTGATCCTCGGCTGCACACTGGAAGTCGGATTTTATCACGAACTTTCAGAAACACTCGGCGTACCGGTGATCGACCCGTCGATCGCTGCGCTGAAACGCGCCGAATATGCTGCAATCCTCAAGCGTCAATGCGGCTGGGTACCGAGCCGCAAATGGTCCTGCGAAGCGCCATCGGAAGAAGAAATCGCGCGCTTCGGCGGCTTTGATGAAGGCGAAGCCTTTGGCAACCGCGTTGTCGTCGAGGCCAAACCGGCACCACTGCCGCTCGCATCATAGGCCAATTGCAGCAAGGAGTGCTCCGCATGCCGAGAGAATGGATCATCAACGCCTATGAAGGTTACGAAGGACTGAAACTGAACGAGTGTTTGGCCGAGGAACCCGGGCCCAACGATGTCCGGCTTTCAATTGAAGCTTTTGCGCTCAATTGGGGAGACGATGATCTGATGCATGATCGCTACTCGTTCAGCTTTTCGGCGTTTCCAGCGCGCATCGGAATGGAAGCTGCCGGTATTGTTGACGCGGTCGGTGAGAATGTCACCGGCATCGAAATTGGCGAGCGATACTGCACGCTGCCCTATTTCTATGACCGGCGTGGTGCGAGCGCGGATACAGTTCTGATAGACAAGTCGTTCATCACCAAGGCTCCCGATAGTCTGAGCGCTGTGGAATCCGCATCCATCTGGATGCAGTTCATGACCGCCTATTTTCCGATTGTTGAACTGGCAAAAGCAGCACCGGGCAGGAACATTCTGGTCCCTGCCGGTACTAGTACGGCAGGCAACGCCGCAATTCAGATCGGAAAACTGTGTGGTGCCACCATCATCAGCACCACACGTTCGGAGGCCAACCGGCAGTATTTGCTGGATAGCGGTGCAGATCACGTCTTTGTGGACCACGGCGGTGATATTGAAGCGTTCCTGCGCGATGTTACGAACGGCCAAGGAGTGCACGCCTCGTTTGACCCGGTCGGGGCAGATTTCATGGATCGCTACGCCAACGCCATGGCAAAGGGCGGAATCCTGTTTCTCTATGGCGGGTTATCGGGCGTCTATGCGACGCCACCGTTTCTGCCCATGATCCAGAACAGTCTGTGGTTCCACACCTATTCGCTGTTCAACTACGTGGAAGACCCTGAAGCAAAGCAACGCGGCCTGGCCTTTGTCTACAATGCGATTTCGGAGGGCAAGCTTGCTCCGAAAATCGATCGAATATTTCCGATGGAAGGTTACATTGATGCCTGGCGATATCTGAAGGGCAAAAGAACCAGTTACGGCAAGGTCGTAGTGGAAACAGGAGCATAATGACGTGCAAGACCGACTAACTCGCCTCCGCAAGAGGATGTCCCAAACGGGCACCGATCTGGTAGCCCTTGGTCCCGGCCCGCACCTCGATTGGCTGCTCGGATTTCATCCGCATCCTGATGAACGACCCTGCCTGCTGCTGATCGGGACCGAAGCAGAAGCCTTTCTGATGCCCGCCCTCAATGCTGAAGGCTCGCGCGAGCACACCGATATCGCATTTCATGAATGGGCTGACGCTGATGGTCCCTTGGAGGCCCTGAATGGCGCACTTTCGGCGACCGGCACCGACCGCGCGCGCAGTGTTGCGATCGACGAGACCATGCGCGCGGATTTCGCTCTGCTGCTGCTTGACCAGTTGCCGAATGCCCGGCGCGATTTCACCAACGACACTGTCGGTGCGCTTCGCATGCGCAAGGACGAGACCGAATATGCCCTGCTGAAGGAAAACGCTTTGATCAACGATCGCGCCATGCTGGCGGCTTTCGCGGCGATCAAACCCGGCATGACCGAGGTTGAACTGGGCGACATCATACGCAGTGCACACGCTGAAGAAGGCGCCCGTACGGAGTTCTGCATCGTCGGAGGTGGCAAAAATGGCGCCTTCCCGCACCATCAAACCGGCGACCGGAAGTTTCAGCCGGGGGATGCCGTCGTCATCGACACTGGTGCGCGGTCCAAGGGATTTCCGTCTGACATGACCCGCATGGCCGTGCTCGGGCGTCCGCCAGAAGGCTATTTGGAAGTTCACGACATTGTGGACCGGGCGGTTCAGTCCGCACTTGCTGCTGCCAAACCGGGTGCCATGGCGAAAGACGTCGATGCTGCGGCGCGCGGCGTAATATCCAATGCCGGGTATGGCGAATACTTCGTCCACCGCACCGGCCATGGTCTCGGCATTGAGGTGCATGAGCAGCCCTACATCACCGCCACGTCGGAAATGGTGCTGGACGAGGGCATGGTGTTTTCCATCGAACCGGGCATTTACCTGCCCGGCCGCTTCGGGATCCGCCTTGAAGAAATCGTCATTCTGCGCGCCGATGGTTCGGAAATCTTCTCCGAGCTGCCTCGGGATCTACACATTTCTACATGAAGAAAATGTCAAAACCAATTGATACATTTACTATTTCAGTTATTCAGGCAAGTCTGATAGCCGCCGCCGACGAGATGTTCGCAGTGCTTAAAAAGACCGCCATGAGCCCGATTATCTATGAAGTGCTTGACGTCGGCACCGGCATCACAGACGCAGAAGGAAACTTGGTCTCCTCCGGCGCGGGAATTCCGACATTCGTCAGCATTCTCGACAAGGCGGTCAAACGCATTGTCGAGCTTAATCCGCCCGGTACCATCAAACCGGGTGACCTGTTTGTCACCAACGACCCCTATTTCGGCGGCGTCACCCATTTAAACGACGTAGCCATCGCCCAACCCGTCTTTGCCGGTGACCAACTGGTCGCCTGGACCGCATCGATTGCCCATTGGAACGATGTCGGCGGCAAAACGCCCGGTTCCATGGCCGTCGACGTCAATGAAAT
>JBFOMG010000030.1:0-57953 GCA_040830725.1 Rhizobiaceae bacterium | reverse complement strand
GTTCCACCTCGCCGCAACAGCCCAAAACCTCCGCAAACTCGTAAAACTCATCCCGCAACCGGCGTGAAAAGCAGTTCCGTCAGCGCTCGTTCACAAACTAACAGCCGTCAGATCAAAGCCTTTTTCATCAAAATCAGCCCGTTGTAGACATCGCGTTGGAAGTTCGGAAACGCTGATTTGATTGGAAAGGTCGGTTCCTGGCTTTTCAGGGCTTCCAATTCCAATCCGGTGAATTTTTCGCCTGCGTGTTGAAACTGGAGCTTCCGCTTAAACGCTCCAATTTGTGAAACAAGATGTATTGGACTAGTCTTTTGCAAAGAAACCAGAGAGGTCATGAACCGCTGGTTCCGGAACTGCAGGTAAACCCACCATGCCAATTTTGGTATTGACCGTCTATGCAGCGCTCATTGTCTGGGCTGTCTTGTTGATAACGGGGCTGCGCAAACATTCATTCCGGCCGTTTCTCCTGTTTGGGGTCGGCCTTATGCTCTTCCTGAACATTGGCTACTTCGTCAATGGCATACCGGCTTCAATAGCATCATTCATCGGCATCTATGACGTGCTGATAAACTTAGGCCTTGCCCAAGATACCAACGCCGCTGCAATTTCGAATTGCCCGGATAATGCCTGCACGGTGTGGGGTGATCGTTTTGTCAATCATCCGGCTTGGGGAGCAGCCTTCTACGCCCGGTTTGCCAACGGACCCGAATTTCGTTCGACTCTCCTCTACGGTCACATCGGTTTCAATTCCATTGCCTTTGTACTCATGCATTTTCAGTTGTTCCGTCCAGGATACGGTGAAAACAGGACATTGCATCAGCTGGTGGGCCGCGTGACCTTTGCTTCCCTTACTTTGAGCGTGATTTGCGCAACCTGGCTCGCTTCCCAGCATGGATCCGTGAGCGAATATGGCGGGCTGCTCGCACAATACGGATTTTATTCGATGGCTGCCTGCGTATACGCGTGCGCTGTAATGGGCATTCTGAAAGCGCGCGCCGGAGATACGGTAGCGCACCGTATTTGGATGTTCCGCTTCATCGGTTCGATGTGGGGATCATTTTGGCTCTTCAGAGTAATGCTGTTTGTCATTGATCCGATGCTGCGGAATTACGAAGCTGCGGCTATTCTGACTTGTATCTGGGGATCTGCGCCGCTGGGCATCGTGATCGGCGACATGATACGGCGTCGGCTGGATCAACCGCGATTTGTTACGACACCGGCAACCGCGCCGCCCGCTGAGTAGGCTCAGCTGAAACGCAACAGTTGGAAACAAGGCCATGTTGAATGTGGTAACATCAATAACCTCAATTGTTTGTTCCAGGGAGGATCCGCAATGATCATTTTTGTTCGCACTGCTTCGGTATCGGCAGGGAAGATGGGAGAAGCGCTAGCCTTTGCCAACGAAATATCGGCCTACATGAAAAAACACTATGGTGTTGAGCCTGGGGTTATGCTGCCCGTTGGAGGTAACCCAAATCGAATTGCGTGGCGTGCTGAATATGAAGGTCTTGGCCAACTCGACCAAATCATGGGCAAAACAATGGCAGACTCAGACTACAGAGCCATGATTACAAAGAACGCTCACCTATTCATCGAAGGCTCGGTTGAAGATGCAATCTGGCACAAATTGTAGGTCGGCCATTACAGGTTCATAAAGTCAGGACGCCCAAATGGGTGAGTGGCTGCTTCGAGCCGAATTTGGACATCGGCAGAGTTTTTTGGGGCAAAGACAGGGTCGGTTGGCCCCACCATATCAAACTGATACTGGGAGTTCGTCATACCATGTGACGGGCTCTCTGGTCGCAAAACCCATTAGCAGCATTGTGATCGCCGGGAAGATATTGCGGAGAGCCGCTCTGCTTGGGAGTTGCATTTCTGCCAGCCGGTTAGATTGCCGAAATGGTCAGAGGGTCGGATTCACCATCAAAGAAAACGTCAAGCGCTTCAGTAAACAACTCCAGGTCTTCATCGTTCTGACCTGCCGTCAGGAAAAGCGTCAGGCAGGAGCGAAACTTCAAATCGTCTGGCGAACCGAGGATCTCGAACGCGGTCTTGTGTTTGTGAGATAGCATGAGTCTGACACATCTCCTCAGTCTCTCACCCAAGATCGGATGAGATAAATACCGACCGGCTTCGTCCAGGTTTTCAATTCCGTATAGAACAGCTTTTGGACTCCAACCCAATCCCCGTAACTGAGGGAATATGAACCAAATCCAATGGGTCTGTTTCTTTCCCAACGACAACTCATCAATTACTCGCTGAAAAACGAGATCCTGTGCGTCGATAAACCGGGCCAGATCTGAATCGCTCATGTCGTATCGCGATGACTCTCAGGGTAACAACGTCCATTTTGGTGACAACTAGCAGTTGATGGTATGATCACCTAACGCTGTCGTTATGGCAATCACCAGGTCCAGCATCAGCACATCACTTGTCTAAATTCGGTGTCTGCGTACGCACAGCATCAGCCAAAGCAGTCAACGCCTTTTCCAGCAGCGCCAGATCGTCTGAGGAAACTTCATCCCGGTCGGAGATCTGCTCAGCAATCGATTCAATGATGTCTGCGAAAAGGTGATGCTGCAAATGAAGGCTTACATGGCGGTGCTCATCGCCATGTCTGTCGAGCGAGATATGATATCCATCGCTGTCGACCTTGACATCAAAGCTGGACGATCGACCGAAAGAGCCGTGATAAAACTTGTCAGGAAAATCGATAGCGACTTCAGCCTTGTCAATGATCGGTTTTGCCATCCCGTATTCCTCGCGATCTTTAGACTGCTTGCATCGATTACCAAGGATGATACCTAATTTCCAAGGTTTGAGCAGGAACCATAGTGATGCCAACGTTGCTGCCAATGAACAACCCAAATCTCGCTAAGTCATTGGTTCTGGTTTTTGGTGTCTGAAATTTTGGGAAATTGAATGGATTCACCAAATTGATATTGCTTGGCCTGAACAATCGCACCCAATAAAGCCAGTGGCACAGTGGGGCCATTAGCCGAAATGACTTTTGATCGATCCTTGTTATCTCCTGCATCAATACGAATTGTCGCGTAAGGCATGATCCCCTGTGCGCCCCGGCCAATATGCCAGTGCGACCCTGGAAATAAAGTATCAATCAAGGCGATGCAGGCGTCGACAGAGGAGGTATAGTTTGCGCCAATTGATTGATTTCGCCAGCTGTCAAATACTTCGGCAATGCATTGATCGAGCTCCGGATCACTACCGGTGCACTTCGAAATCTGTTCTCTCAGAGCTACCAGTTCGTCTGACATCGTGGATTGAAACTCGGCAATTTCGTAAAGAAACCTAGCCTATTCACTGCTTCATCGGTAGCGCGATAATTGCCGTGGCTATCAAGGAGCTGATGTTTCGAGAAAACTCAATCCACGACACTCAGCCAGGAGCATTCAAGACACAACCGATTACCGGGACGGCTTCTTTGCATCCTTAGCGAACCTTCTTCATCTGGTATTTGATCGATCATGATCATTCAATGCGCATTTGCAGCTTTGAGAACCGGTTTTCGATTTGATTAATATAGTCGCGCGTAGTTAAATCACTCGCATGATCACGATGGAAGATTGCCTGGCTTTCTGTGACCTCACAGAAGAAGAGATACTTGCCATTGCCGAGCATGAACACATGCCCGAAATTGTTGCAATCGCTTATGCTCAATACCTAGCGCACGAAGATCGGGGATTGGAAGCCATCCGCAATATGATCATTGACGATATTCGCATGGCACAGAACCGGCGTGACAAAGAACATGTGCGGGAGTTGCTGCACGTGTTGCATCATTTTATCCGATCGCATCCGGAAGCGGCGCCGGAAGTGCATCCATGGAGCAAATCGTACTGACGAGAATCGTGCGATTTGCAGGTTCATTTCTGATCACCAGATGACCAATGAAATTGCACGAGCGCCATTGAACTGGTGTTGATCGACTGATCCGCTGGCGGGGCAATAACGACAATCCGACCGTCGATCGAGGAGTATGCACGAGGTACTTTTCACCTCGAACTATTCATCCACAATGATTTGCCAATCGTCCGTTCGTGCGAGTATCGCCCGTCACATTGGTCAATTAAGTTCCATGAAAGACGAGTTCGTCTGCACTAGCAGTGGCGGGGTTCAATGGCCGACTGGCATAAAATATCGCTGAAAAGCGTACAGGAGGTACTGCGTACTTCACCCAGTGGATTAACCACGGATGAGGCGCACGAGCGTCTGGTGCAAGGTGGCAAGAATGAACTGAAGATTTCAAAAGACACGTCAGAAATTGTCAAGTTCCTGATGCAGTTCAAGAATTTCTTCGCGATTCTGCTTATCATTGGCGGCACTCTGGCGATGACGGCCGAGCAGATGGATCCGGGGCAGGGTAATCTCTACATCGCCATCGCACTTGTTGGGGTTGTCTTCCTGAACGCTGCATTCACCTACTTCCAGGAGCATCAGAGCGAACGCATCATGGACAGCTTCAGAAAGATGCTGCCCTCGATGATCACCGCAATTCGTGACGGACGCCCCCATGAAGTTGCTGCCGTGGATCTAGTGACCGGCGACGTGATCGTGCTGAACGAGGGCGATCGTGTTCCCGCTGACGGCCGTCTTATCGAGGCCAAGGAACTGAAGGTCGATAATTCCAGCTTGACGGGTGAGAGCGAACCGCAATTACGCGATGCAAATACATCGGCGGGCGTGATGCTGGAAAGTCCAAACATGGTGTTCTCTGGAAGCCTGGTTCAAAACGGCGAAGGAAAGGCGCTAGTGGTCGAGACTGGTATGAGCACCCAAATCGGCAGCATTGTCGAACTCACCAAGTCTACCGAAGTCGCAGAAACACCAATTCACCGGGAGCTTCGGTACTTCATCAAGGTAATCAGCTTCATTGCCATCTTTCTTGGTGTAAGCTTTTTTGCCATTTCGGTGGCCATAGGCAATGGACCAATTGGCAGCCTCATCTTCGCGATTGGAATCATAGTCGCCAATGTTCCCGAGGGTCTGTTGCCAACGGTGACACTGAGCTTGACCATGGCTAGTCGGCGAATGGCGCGCAAGAACGCGCTGATCAAGAACCTGGAGAGTGTTGAAACTCTGGGTTCGACGACGGTAATCTGCACCGACAAAACCGGAACTTTGACCCAGAACCGGCTCGGCGTGAATATCGTCGTTGTTGCCGGGCGAACGTATCATGTGGGTGATGACCGTCTGAGCCAAGCGCCAGGGCTCGGCCGCATGCTCGACGTGATGTGCGTCTGCAACAACGCCTATCTGTCCGACGAGGGATTTGTCGGTGACGCCACAGACGGCGCACTGCTGTTATTTGCAAACGAACACGCAGACATTGACTCGCTTCGTGATGTCGCGGAGCTCGCAGAGCAGCCCTTCAACTCTTCTACCAAGCGGATGATCACCGTGACCGACGCGGGCAGCGGCCCGCAGGCCTACCTGAAAGGCGCACCCGAAGTCGTGCTGGCAATGTGCGACCGCATTGCCCTGGATTGTGGCGTACTGCCGCTAACCGAGGAACGCCATGCCGAGGTGACCGACGCCTATCGCCGTCTTGCGGGACGGGGAGAGCGTGGCCTTGCGTTCGCCGCGCGTACTTGCAGTGGTGACGAATTACCCGAAGGGGGCTACGTATTTCTCGGTCTGGCCGGAATGATCGATCCACCTCGCGTGGAAGTCCCAGACGCGTTGGCCCGGTGCCACTCCGCCGGCATTCGGGTAATCATGCTGACCGGTGACTTTGGCCTGACCGCCAAGACTATAGCCACGCAAATCGGTTTGATGGGCGAAACGGGGCGCGTTGTTCAAGGCGATGAATTGTCGGCTATGGACGATGGGGAACTGCAGCAGGTATTGTGCGATGAACCCGAGATAATATTCGCCCGAATTGCGCCGGCTCAAAAGTTGCAGGTCGTACAGGCGCTGCAGGCCCTTGGCCACATAGTGACCGTCACTGGCGATGGTGTGAACGATGCACCGGCGCTGAAAAATGCCGATATGGGCGTGGCTATGGGTTTGATGGGCACCGATGTGGCGAAAGAAGCCAGCAACCTGGTGCTGATGGATGATAATTTTGCGACAATCGTTACAGCTGTCGAAGAGGGTCGGACTATCTTCGACAACATCAAGAAATTTATTGCCTACATCCTTACCTCGAACATCCCGGAGATCCTGCCATTCGTGGCATTCGTGTTGTTGGATATCCCACTACCGCTGACGGTAGTCCTCATTCTTGCCATTGATCTTGGAACCGATATCGTGCCGGCCTTGGGGCTCGGTGCCGAGAGGCCTGAAACCGATGTGATGAAGCGAAAGCCGCGACCGCGTGAAGAACGGTTACTCAGCCGTAATCTGCTTTTCATGAGCTACGGTGTCATCGGAATGCTGCAAGCCGCAGCTGGTTTTTTCACCTATTTCGTAATCCTGTATTCGGGTGGATGGGAATGGGGACTGGATCTGGCAAACAGCGATCCTCTTTATCGAACCGCGATCACCGGTTTCTTTGCTTCGATTATCATTTGCCAAGTCGCCGACGTGATTATCTGCCGGACTCGAACGCAAAGTCTCTTCACCGTGGGGCTGTTCTCCAACCGCCTCGTCCTTGCTGGCATCGCTTTCGAACTGCTGCTTCTGGTGGGGATCAGCTACATTCCTGCATTCAATACGTTCTTCGGCACCGCACCGTTGGAGATTTGGCACCTGATGCTGTCATTGCCTTTCGCGTTAGCCATTCTGGTTGGCGACGAAGTCCGCCGGATTTTCGTTCGCCGCGGCAACAGACTCGTGCTTCGATGGCTTACTTGGTGAGAAGTCTACCAATCAATCCGCTTAGATGGCAAAGGCAAGATTGTGCGTAAAACTGAACATTGTGGCACTAACTCGTTCGTACGGACAGCGGGCGACTAAAAACTTCCTTTGTGAGATGGTCCCAAAGGCACAAGAGGCAAGACCAATCAAATTCCGCAAGCTTGACGCAGATCATGGAGGGTTCGCCCGGCTGACGCTATTATATTCATTAAAACGAGGAGGCTTAAGCAGAACAAACCGGGAGGTATTTGCAATGGCTACGATTAAGTTAGCCCTTGTGGCAGCTATCGTCTTTGTTATGTCGAGTATTCTGGCGCGCGCGGAAGGAGATGCCCAGAACGGGCAGTCGCTGGCACGGGAATGGTGCGCACGATGCCACAATGTTGAGCCAAATGGCCCGTTCAAACTGCATCCCCCGAGTTTTGCATCGATTGCCGTTTATAGGTCTGAGGACCAAGTCCGATCCAGGATCGCTTTTCCACCGGTACATACGATTATGCCGCAGATTGCCTATATCCTTACTCCGGAAAACATAGATGATCTCGTGACCTACATTGTTTCCTTGGAAGGTAATTGATCAATCGGCGAACTTGAGTTGGCGAAAGCGAACAAACACGGAGTGGGCATATCGCTCGCAAACATTTGCAAAGTGCCGCTCAATTTTCCGAATTGAACACCGGTCCTTGCTGGGGAGCTACACTTCTGTGAAAGCGATGGTCTTGAGAACTGCAGGTGGTCCGCTGGAATTTGGAGATGTGGCTAAACCAAAACCGGGAAGCGGGCAAATTCGTGTTGCGGTTCGTACTTGCGGAGTCTGCCGTACCGATCTTCATCTGATCGACGATGAACTGCCGAACACACGCTTGCCGATTATTCCGGGCCATGAAGTAGTCGGAATTGTAGAGACCATAGGACCGGGCGTCACCGAACTGTCGGTCGGTGAACGGGTTGGCATACCCTGGATGGGGCACACGTGCGGCCGATGCTGGTATTGCCGCCATGATGCAGAGAATCTGTGCGACGAACCCGGGTTTACGGGATATACCGAAGACGGCGGATTTGCCGAATTCGCTGTTGCTGATGCCCGCTACTGCTTCCCGCTTCCTGCCATCTACGACGATGTCGAGGCAGCCCCGCTTTTATGCGCCGGCCTTATTGGCTATCGCAGCCTTATGATGGTTGGCGACGCCGAAAGGATCGGCATATACGGGTTCGGAGCGGCGGCTCACATCATCGCCCAGGTCGCACTATGGCAAGGGCGTAAAGTATTTGCATTCACCCGCCCGGGCGATCGGCAATCCCAGTTGTTTGCTCGCAGTTTGGGCGTGCACTGGGCGGGAAGTTCCAATGAGCAATGTCCCGAGCCGTTGGATGCCGCCATCATATTTGCGCCGGTTGGGAGTTTGGTTCCAATTGCATTGAGAAATGTGCGCAAGGGCGGATCTGTTGTATGCGCGGGGATCCACATGAGCGACATACCGGAATTTCAGTACGAAATTCTCTGGGGTGAACGTCAAGTTCGATCTGTTGCCAATCTAACTCGCCAAGATGCAATCGAGTTTCTTCAAATCGCGCCCCAGGTGCCTGTGCGAACACATGCTGTTAAATTCCCGCTTGAGCGGGCCAACGAGGCAATTGAACAAGTTCGTGGGGGTTTGATAGACGGTGCGGCGGTTCTGATGGTTTAGTCCGGTATGCCAGGATTTGTGGAACTCAATATGAAACAATCTTCAACGATCAAAAAGACTACTCTGCTCCAAAGGAAAATTATCAGAGTCGCCAAAATCAAATAGCTAGTTTCGATAACCGGTGACACCTTCACCGACGACTATTGTGGCATCAACACCTAAAGAGGTCTTTCTGTCATCGGTTATCAATGGTGACTGAGTACAATTAGTTACCTTGCGTGTTGGCATGACAGGGGGCAAAGGCCATGATGTCTCTCGGTGCTCAGTTCTTGCACATGGTTCAATCTGCATATCGCCACATGGAAGTTGATTGGTTTATTTCTATGCTGCAATCTATACGCCCTGCAGCAAAACCTGCGACGCTGATGGCGAGAGATCTGTTGGAATGGTGACTTCTCCGGAGCTTGCTCCAGTTTTCGATCGACGTTGCGAAACCTGTCCGGTTCGCCACCATGCCATTTGTTCTGTTCTGGAAAATCAGCACTGCCACGATCTCAGCGACATAATGGTCCACAAACATTTCCAGCGCGGGCAAGCGTTGTGGGGTGAGGAGGACGACGCAGAGTTCATTGCCATTGTCGTCACGGGTACAGTGAAACTGTTCAAGATGCTGTCAGACGGCCGCCAACAGATTGTAGGATTGCTGTTTCCTTCAGACTGCGTGGGAAGAGCTTTTTCAGAAACCCAACAGACGTTTGCAGAAGCTGCGACTGATACGGAGCTCTGTTGTTTCCCGCGCAGACAATTTGAACAAGTTCTGAAGCAGCACCCAGATCTTGAACACGCGTTGCTCGAAAAGACGCTCAACGATCTCGACAACGCACGCAACTGGATGATTGGCTTGGGTCGCAAAACTGCGGGTGAAAAAGTTGCAAGCTTTCTGTCAGAGATGGCACGAAAGTCTGAACTGACAAAGTGCAATCAACACCGTCCGCCTGCCAATGTGCCGATATTTATGTTGCCGCTAACCCGTGTAGACATTGCAGACTGCTTGGGCTTGACCATCGAAACGGTCAGCCGCAATTTCACGAAACTTAGAGCCGATGGCGTGATCAAATCTGTAGATGCCCGCACCATCGAAGTCTGCGACCCGGAAGCATTGGCGAGACTGGCGGAAGCTGAATAACAATTTTGCTTAACGACTGCTTTTTGTGAGCAGATCTGATCTCGAAAGTATGACCTTAGTCTCGCTGCTAGGTTCAAGTTTGGCTGTTGATCTTCGTCAACGAAAACACCGGTTGAATCGTTTATGAAGAATAAGAATTCGCCTTTCCAAAGGTGGTGTTGAGTAATCCGTTGAGGATCAGGACATTGTCCGGAGAAGGTAAACCTGTCAGTGGCACCTATATCGCAGCTTGGGAAAAGGCTACGCCAGAATTCGCCTCGGCTTTGGAGATCATTCAGTTTGAGCGGCGAGATCAACTGGAAGTCTGCGATTGCTTGGAAATGATAGCCGATCAGCTCCCCGATCAGGTGGATATTTCTTTATACGAATGTACCCATGAGAAGCTTCGCCACAATTTGCCTGTCTACCATCAAAACGAAGAAGCATTGTTCGAGCTTGTAAGAGAACGCGCCTCAGAATCAGTCGATGTTCCCTCTATGCTGGAATGCATCAGACGGGAGCACGTTGTTCATAATTGTTACGCGGATGAACTGTATGAAAGCTTGAACGATCTGCGCGCGGGGAGGGGCACACAAAGTCCCGCTGCAGTTGGATACATGCTTCGGTTCTGCTTTGACTCAATTCGACGGCACTTGGCTTGGGAAAACATGACGCTTATTCCCCTGGCTAAACAGATCTTAAGATCGAATGACCTGGCGATGCTTCTTGATACAGTGCAAGAGAACCGCAAGGGCATCAGCCTCAAGATCGTTTGAGGTGGTCCATCGCCGAAACCGAGGTGACAGTTCAGCAACGATTTCAAGCACCGAATATGGTCATCAAAACTTGTGCAGTGCGGCGAATATCTGCTCTGAGCCCAGAGCGATCATTGGCACGCTACGCCAGAACGAATACCGGACATCATGCCTAATCAGGAGGGGCGAAATGGAAATTTCTGACCGTGATTTCGGGCGGACGGGTTGGCGCGTATCGTCCATCGGGTTCGGGGCTTGGGCCATTGGCGGGTCATGGGGGGATGTATCCGAAGCGGATGCGAAGGACACCCTGGGGGCTGCTCTGGACGCGGGCACAACCTTCATTGACACTGCCGATGTCTATGGCGATGGCCGTTCCGAGCGGATCATCGCGGACGTGCTGGCCGCCCGACCGGAACAACGCCCGATTGTTGCGACAAAAGCCGGTCGTCGGCTCGATCCTCATGTCGCTGAAGGCTATACACCTGAAGCGATTGAAGCCTTCGTCGACCGCAGCCTTGGAAATCTTGGTGTCGAATGTCTCGATCTTCTGCAACTTCACTGCCCGCCGACGGAAGTCTACTACCGGCCAGAATTGTTCGAGGGTCTGGATAGTCTGGTTGAGAAAGGCAAGGTCAGCTTTGTCGGAGTGTCTGTCGAAAAGGTAGAAGAAGCCTTGAAGGCGATCGAGTATCCGAACGTCACATCGGTCCAGATCATCTACAACATCTTCCGCCAGCGCCCGCAGGAACTGTTCTTTCGCGAGGCGCGGGCCAAGCAGGTAGCAGTCATCGCGCGCGTGCCGCTGGCAAGTGGCCTGCTGACCGGCAAGATGACGAAGAACACGTCGTTTGCCGTCGATGATCACAGGGCATTCAACCGGTATGGTGAGGCGTTCGATGTCGGCGAGACCTTTGCAGGTGTTCCATATGAGGTGGCCCTTGAAGCTGTGGATCAGCTTCGTCCGCTGGTTCCGGAAGGCGCGACCATGGCGCAATTTGCATTGCGATGGATCCTGATGAATGACGCGGTCAGTGTCGTGATCCCTGGCGCCCGCACAGCGTCGCAGGCAGTTTCCAATGCCGCAGCGGACGCACTTGCGCCAATTGTTCCAGAAACTCTGGCTGCGATAGACGAAGTCTACGACAGCCTCGTCAAGAAACACGTCCATCATAACTGGTAGGGGCAGCAAGGATTGCAAGATGAAGAAACGGCAGGTCGGTAAGACCGAACTCTACGTTGATGAGCTTGGGCTTGGGGGCGCGCCTCTGGGCGGGAACTTCGCTGATCTGGACTACACCCAGGCTGCTGAGCTGATCGAAGGCGCACAGGCAGCCGGTATCGGGTATTTCGATACCGCGCCCTGGTACGGGTTCGGACGTTCCGAGCGTGTTATGGGCGACATCCTGCGCGGAAAGGATTACGTCCTATCCGACAAGGTTGGGCGGCTCTTGAAGCCCGGCCCGGTGGCAAATCCCGCGGACTACGGCATGATCGACCCGCTGCCGTTCCACGTGGTCTACGACTATGGATATGACGGAATCATGCGCGCCTTCGAGGACAACCTGCAAAGGCTTGGGCTGGACCGGATCGACATCCTGTTGGCCCATGACATTGGCGCCTTTCAGCATGGCGAGGCGAACGCGCGCCACTTCGGGGACCTTGCCGAAGGCGGCTACCGGGCGATGGATGAATTGCGCCGGGCAGGCAACGTAAAGGCGATCGGGCTCGGCGTGAACGAGAACGAAGTCTGTATGGACGCGCTGGAGGTCGGGAACTGGGACGTGTTTCTACTGGCCGGCCGCTACACGCTTCTGGAACAGACTGCGGTTGATACATTGTTCCCGGCCTGCCGCGCGGCGGGCACGACAATCATCTGCGGCGGGCCTTTCAACTCTGGAATTCTTGTTGGCCGCGAAATGTGGAACTACGCCAAGGCGCCCCCGGAGATTGTCGATAAGGCTCGCGAACTTGGCGCCGTTGCCGATCAGTTCTCTGTCCCGCTGCCTGCGGCAGCACTCCAATTTCCCCTCGGCGATGATCTGGTCACATCGGTGATCCCGGGACCCAGATCCAAATTCGAGTTGGAGGAGATCATCGATTGGTTCAACACACCGATCCCGGAAGCTTTCTGGGTAGCACTGAAGGCAGAGGGACTGTTGCTCGAAGCGGTGCCGACTCCGGCAGGCCGGGCCTAATGCACTGGAAACAAGTCGCCTGCTAGCCAGGATCTGGACCGCGTTTCAGACCCATCCTAGTCGATGGGCAGGCCATCGCGCCGGCCACGGAACACGAACAGATGACCCGAATATGGATTTCAAAGGCAGCTTTTTCCGCAGAGCTGCCATTCAGTTGCTTCCAAACGGATCAATACTGCGAATGTCCGCTCTGCTTGATCGATGCCCAAGAGCGGACGGTCGCCTAACGGCCCCTTTTCGGACATTGGATCTAAAAGCGGCGAAAGCCCGTTTCCCGTCAATTTTGTTAAAAGCTGCCGTCCCGGCGAAGGTCCCAAAAGTCCGCTGAGCGGACATTTAAACTCGGATAACGCAACGGTTTGGACTGAAAGTCGGCTTTGGGGAATCTTTACTCACCTCTTCGCATCTGCGTCAAATGATCGGAAGTCCCTCTTCTCAGCCATTAACTACTCTCCGTCCTATCAGTGCGTCCCATACATCGACCCTTGTAAAATTCTCAAAACTTCTGAACGGTCACTTTGGAGATGGTGCAATTCGACATCGTTCCAGCGGCTGCGCTGCAACCAAAGAGCCATAATCAGGTGGACACCACGGGTTTGTTGGTTACCCTAAATGCTACCCTGACCTGAGAAATGGGATTATTGCAATTTACTAAATACTGGTCGGAGCGGCGGGATTCGAACCCACGACCCCTTGACCCCCAGTCAAGTGCGCTACCGGACTGCGCTACGCTCCGAGCCGGCGCGGACTATAGGCTATTCGACCCTCTGGTCAACCGGATTCACAGCAACAAAACCATGCATTGGCGAGGATCGCTGGTAGCGCCACTCCAGGCCGACGCACCCCCAAACCAGCCCGATCAGCAAATAGAAATGGCGCCAGTGATCTATGTCGATGATAGTGCCGAGCAGGATATGCCCGACAAACACAACATAGGTACACAGCAAAAGCGGTTGCCAGGGCCGGGGCCGGAACAAAATCCTGAATCCTGCGCCAATGGTCCAGCAGGTCAGGATGGCGAAGGAGGCAAATCCGAGCCAGGAATAATCCAGCAACGCTTTCAGCCAGATATTGTGGGTGTCTTCGCCCCACAGCCTGCCAAATTCAAGCGCTCCGATGCCAAGCGGGTTTTCCATTGCCATCCGCATGCCGATTCCGAAACGGGCAAAGCGGCCATAGCGGCCCTCGTCGTACTCCTGCACCAGTTGGGCGCGTTCAGAAAAAAGCGCTTGCACGTCCGGGATCTGCAGAATTGCGAAGATACCGACCGCGAGCACGGCAAACGCCGAGAAACCCAGCACAATGAGGCGCAGTCGGAATTGGCGGTCAGGTATCTGGATCGCCAGCGCGGCAACTAGCATCAAACCGCAAATCGCGATCAGTCCCCATGCGCCGCGCGAGAAGGAAAGGAATATGCCGACAACGACAACAAACAGGATCGGTAAAGTCATCAACACCGTCCCAGGGCGACCGGTCAGCACCCTGTGGATCAACCAGATCGCTGGCAGAACCAGGAACGGCCCAAACACATTGGGATCTTGAAATACGCCTGTTGCACGTCCGTAGCGCGTAAATATCTCAGCGCCGGGCACAAGGCCGAAATAGCCGATGATGCCGGCCACCGATGTCAAAAACGCAGCCAGCGTCCAGGCGTTGAATGCAACGTTGAGCAGATTTGAGCGCTGTTCAACCACTGCAGCCAAAAACACCGAGGTCAGACCGAGAAACAGCGTGACTGCAAGATAGAGCGGTGTCTCATAGAGATCGCCCATCTGTGACATGGCAATCAGCCCACCGGTGTTGAAGAAGATAATCAACACCAGAAGCGGTGCGACGACCCGCGAAATGCGTAACGCAAACAGTCCCCACACCGCGATCACAACGGCCATGAACAATTCGTACGGCGCGGGTTCGCGAATGACAAAGCCGGAGAGAAAAACTCCCACACCGACGCTGAAAGCGAGTACCAGGCTGACAAGCTTGGCATTTACGGCTGCCCGGGGCAGCGAGGCTTCAACACCCGGGCTGGGAACGACTGCGCTCAATATGCATTTTCCGTGTTCATGAGCCTGATCGGCGTCAGAAGAACGATTTTGAGATCAAACCACAACGACCAGTTTTCGATGTAATACAGGTCGCACTCGGTTCGCATCTTGATCTTGTCATCGCTGTCGATTTCTCCGCGCCAACCGTTGATCTGGGCCCAGCCGGTCACCCCGGGTTTGACCCGGTGGCGGGCGAAATATCCGTCAACCACTTCGTGATAGAGGCGATCGTGGGACTGGGCTGTGACGGCGTGGGGACGAGGACCGACAAGAGACAGATCGCCTTTCAATGCGTTGAAGAATTGCGGCAGTTCGTCGATCGAGGTTTTGCGAATGAAGCGGCCCACTCTGGTGACGCGAGGATCATCTTTCGTGACCGCGTTTCGCGCACTGGGATCGCACATCTCGGTATACATGGACCGGAACTTGTAGACGTCGACGATCTCGTTGTTGAAGCCGTGGCGTTTCTGGCGAAAGATCACCGGACCTTTGCTCTCCAGCTTGATAGCGATTGCAGTGGCCAGCATGACCGGCGAGAGGAGCACGATTCCCGCAATGGAAAACACGATGTCGAATATGCGCTTGGCGACGGAATCCCAATTGCTGATCGGCTTGTCGAAAATGTCCAGCATCGGCACGGAGCCGATGAAAGAGTAAGACCGTTTGTGGAACTGCAACTGGTTTGCGTGCGCCGACAGGCGGAGATCTACCGGTAACACCCAAAGCTTCTTCAGCAATGTCAGAACCCGTTCCTCCGCCGTCAGGGGCAGCGAAACGATCAGCATGTCTATCCGGGCGACACGGGCGAATTTGATCAATTCGCGAATGGTGCCCAGTTTCGGATAACCGGCTACGATCGGCGGAGAGCGGACATCGTCGCGATCATCGAATATACCGCAGATCCGGATGTCGTTGCTGGGCTGGCGTTCGACCGCGCGAATTAGTCTTTCCGCCACTTCGCCGCCGCCGACAATGACTGCGCGTCTTTCCATCGTCCCGTTGCGGGCCCAGCGGCGGATTTGCCGCGACATGATCAGGCGCAGCATTGCGATCGAGAACAAACCGCTTGCGAACCAGCCGGCGAACCAGATCCGGGAAAACTCCCCAGATATCTTAACAAGGAAACCGGCAAGCGCCATCAATCCGAACACCGCACACCAGGAGAGCAGGATTCTGCCCATGCGCAATGTCGGCTCGCGCAAAACGCTCATGCGGTAGTTGCCGCCGAACTCCAGCAGGACCACGGTTGCCAGCGCGCCGCCAAAGACAACAACCGGATAGTGCCAGACCAGATGTGTGTTGAAGCCGATATAGGCGGCATAGACCAGCAGTCCGGCAACCAGAATCAGAGTGAACTCTATCAACCGGAAAACACCGCCAAACATGGCTGGCGACAGGGTATCACGCCTGTATTGCGCTGCGACCTGACCAGCAATGGAATTCAGGTCTTCCTCATCGGCGTCGGATGTGGATGGATCCTGCCCATCATCAAAGTTTCGAACTGCCGTACCTGAAAAGCGCTGTTCTGGATCGAACTTGTTCATGGTCTCGCCCACTGATCTGCGGCAAAGCTATTGGAAATCCACTAAGAAAGGCTTGATGATGGGAAGTGGGACCCTGCTGGTCTGATCTTGAGGGATTCCACCAATCGCCTGAAAGTCTGTTTTTCAAGTTGATACCGATATATCGGCGTATCATTCTAGATTTATCAAATATATGTACCATACATACATATTAGAAATTCTTGAATTATCGAATTTTGTCATGCAGTTTTAAATGTGAAACGAATTTAAGACTGTAGACATGCCCGTGCAGAACAACTCTGTTGTCGACAATGAAAAGTATTTGGAGTCGATTATTTCGACTTACAAATCGCTCGACCAGGTCATTTTCAAGGAAATTGAGAAGGGCACGTCGGAAGACATCATCAAGGTTCTCGATCGGCAGATCGATACGATTTTCAATTGCATTGTCGATTTCAAACCGGCGACCGAGCGGGAGAGGGCGATACTGCTCCAATTTTCCATCGATATGATCGAGGGGCGCATGGAGAACAGTCAGCTTGCGTCGCGCTGCCTGAGTGTTATCCGCCGCAATATCGATCCAATTGACCGAATGAATTGATCGATCGAACACGATTTCGGTCTGATGTTACCGAAACGTCCGGCACATATGGCTGAATGTGAATGAAATCAGTGCTGTGCGCGAACCTGATTGCGCCTGAAGGGCTGATCTGGAAGCTCAAAGAACTCGGGAAATGCCAAATTGACCGGGCAGGCCTCCTGCGGGCAAACTTCAAGGTCGCATAAACGGCAGACAAAATGCTGGTCGTCTCCTGGCACAACGGCCCGCGGCATCATCTTGGCAACAATCCGGACCATCAGGTCCCTTTCGTCGGCGCTGAGTACTCCCAGCACCTCTCCGACCACTTCCCGGCGGGTATCCAGAATCTTGTTGAAGCACTGTTCGCCGTCGTCGGTCAGGTAAATCTTGACCACACGCTGGTCTTCTCCCGATCCGCGAACACGTTCCAGCAGTCCGTATCCTTCCAAGCGGTTCAATAGTCTGACCAGGGATGAATGTTCCAGCGAGAGCATTCGCCGCAGTGTCTCAATGGAGGAGCCCGCTTCCGTTCCAACGGTGACAATGGCGTAGCAAGCGGATTGGCTGAGACCGGTGACCTTGCATACCGCCTGCTCGATCTTGTCGGTCAACGCCCTTCCGAATGCTGCGATCACATTGCCCGCAAACAGGTCCGACGGCACCTGGAATTCAAAGTTCTCAGCTTTGATACTTTTGCACATCGACATCGCTCAACTCATCAATTCAGTCTTCAACGCCAGCACCAGATTGCGGCGTCATTGTCCGCCACGAATATATTATGACAATTTATCAGTGCGACCAAAATATGAATTCAATATTAGTGAAAGAAAAGCGCAAGCGCAAGTTGAACGCACATTCAAGAATCTTGAGTTGAGCTGTTGTCGATCGGGTGATTTACACCGGTATGCCCTCCCGGGCGACACCACTTGCATGATAATCAATGTCGCCCGAAAAATGCGACAGCCATCGGTCGGCAATACGCCTGGCGTAGATCACCGGCAGCTCGTGACTGTGAGCCTCTTTGATCTGTTCGGCAAATGCCGGGTCCTTGTGAGCGGCGACCCAATGGCTCTCGTCATCCGTGAAGTGGACGGGACATCGCGACGTATCAGTCACCGAAATAAAGTTTCGGATCGTACCAGTCGCGATCCGGTGCCAGCGTTCGACGCATATATCGAGCAATTCACCGATGCGGCCGATATCGGGCTCTTCGTGAACCGGCTTTCCCCATAGCGTCTGTGCATTGTCGGCCACAAAACGGGAAAATCCGAAAGTGTCGGAAGAGACATTGACGGCCGGAAAAGGCGCATACATCAGCGGATCGTAGAGTTCATCCTCGGCATCGGCGGATTGCGGACAGAATGCGATACATTCGAAATCGTCATAATTGGTCATTTGCCCGGTCACCGGGCAGCGAAGCTCTACCGACGTTGTCAGCGCGGCGCCCTCGGCCAAATCCTTGCATGGTACATTCGAAATCAAGGTCATCTGGTTGGCGAGGAAGCGGAACGTGTTGCTGACGTCAGACATCCCTTCGTAAAATTGCGGCTCGTTGAACACCATCAGACAGGCCACCGCCTCACCACGCTGCAGATTTGCAACGTAATCGGACATGATGGCGGGTACCGTTTGTCCGGAAGCGACGCGTATCATGTACCTTCCAAGCCGGAATTCACGCCGGCCGGCAACGCATTTCAGCTTGCGGGCCATCCAAATTCTGACTTCTTCGGCGACGGCGGAATCTGTCAGTACCCTGGGTAGCACAGGGTTCCCGGAATCAAACTGGTGCCCGATACGTGCCAGGTTCATAGTCAGCGTCCCTTCATACTATGTATTCAGCATACATCTGATACGCTATTGTCTACACGAATGAACTGCATACAAGCTGCGATTTGCCATCAGAATCGCGACGCCACTCGGTAGAATAATCTAATATGCCACTAAACGCCGGAGAGAACAAAAAGGGTAGGGAATTTCACCTTCCGGCATTTCTCTCTGCGTCGTTGATATTCCAAATAATACAAATTGGCATCTACCCAATATTATTATCGCAAATAATGAGTAAAAATGCCTATGAAGGATTTTACATAGGCGCATTGCTTTCCGTCTCATGGTTGTCGGTTTTTGCGATTGGGCCTTTTGTTCCGCGTATCATCGGTTACCTGGGACATCCGGCTGTACTTTTGCTTTCCTGCACCGGCACAATCGCCGGATTTCTTATCTTGTTGGTCTCCAGCCATCTGGCCGCCCTGGCAGTATCGGCGATTTTGGTTGGCGGTGGACTGATCCTGCGTTGGGTTAGTTGCGACACGGTATTGGTGGGCGTGTCTGCGCCGGAATCGACGGGAAAACTGATCGGCTATCACGAGGCACTGATGGGGTTGGGAATCGCGTTGGGGCCGCTTTTGTTCATTTTCCTGGATCTCCAGAATGTCATCTGGGCCTGTCTGGTTCTCATTGCCTGTGGGCAATTCGGCTTTTTGATAACCCGGGTTCCAACCTTCGACGATCATCATGAAGCGCCATCGTCCAACAACATGATGACCGTTGGCACCTTGATTCTGGTCGCGCTGGCCGCGGCCTTTGTGTCCGGGTTCATCGAAAGTTCGTCTATTGCCCTGTTTCCATTGCATTTCGAGAACTTCGGCTATCCGCTGACAACCAGTGCCGTGCTGGTCAGCTCGTTCGGTTTTGGCGGCACGCTGTTGCAGCCGCCGCTTGGTACGCTCGCCGACAGGATCGGATATGCCAATTCGCAGTTGCTGTGCCTGATCGGTGTTGCTGCCGGATGTCTGATGATTGCGCTGTTTCCGGCAAACTACATGCTGATGCTGACCATTTTGTTTGTCGTGGGCGGTGCGGCTGGCGGCCTGAACACCCTGGCCGTCATCGAAGCGGGAAAAACATTGAACCAATCATCCATGGCAACGGCAATGACGGCAATTGCCATGCTTTACACGTTGGGCGGCGTATCAGGACCAGTCCTAGCTGGATCTGCCCTCGAACTCGTGGACCATACCGGCATGATCTGGCTTTTCGTCACAATCAGCCTGCTGCTGGCGGCATTCTTGGTCGCTTGTTCCCTGCAACGCCTGGGCAAACGGCCGCGTTAACAGCAATAGGCCGCGTCACATCCTACCCAATCGGGTAAAGTGAACCCGCCTCCGGCGCAGATAAAGCGCCTACCCGACAGAGATCAATTTCCTGTCCATTGGAGTGTTGTGAGCGACGCCGGTTTCCCCGGAATATGCAGCGACTCTAGGCGGAAGCACTATTCGCGTCGCTTCCCCGATCAAACACGCTGCTCGTTGCAAGCGACACAAAAGGAATTTCGCCATGGCCGGTTTTACGCACCTGTTCATCCCGGGTCCCACAAATATCCCGGAACGGGTTCGCCAGGCGATGAACCTGCCGATGGAGGACATGAGGGCGCCAAGCTTTCCAATATTCACCCAGCCGCTGTTTGCCGACATCAAGCGGGTGTTCAAATGCGAGACAGGCAGGGTGTTTATTTATCCATCTTCCGGAACAGGTGCCTGGGAAGCTGCGATAACCAACGTTCTCAACCCCGGCGACAAGGTGCTGATGTCACGCTTCGGCCAGTTCTCTCATTTGTGGGTCGACATGGCCGAACGCCTCGGTCTCGATGTCACCGTATTAGACGTTGAGTGGGGCAGGGGTGTACCCGTCGATGGCTATGCCGAGGTTCTGCGTGGCGACAAAGGCAGGGAGATCAGGGCGGTCTTCTGCTGTCACAATGAAACCGCCACCGGCGTCACAAGCGACATCGCTGCAGTTAGAAAGGCGCTGGATGATGCGGATCATCCCGCGCTGCTGTTTGTGGATGGCGTATCCTCTATCGGTTCGATCGATTTCCGCATGGAAGAGTGGGGAGTTGATTGCGCGGTCAGCGGTTCGCAAAAGGGTTTCCAGCTTCCCGCTGGTCTGGGCTTTCTCGCGGTCAGCCGCAAGGCGCTGGAAGCGCACAAGAATTCCAAATTCAAACGCTGTTATTTTTCATTCGAGGACATGATCAAAACCAACGACCTCGGCTTCTTTCCTTACACACCGGCAACCCAGTTGCTGCGTGGTCTGCGAGAGAGCCTCAACATGATCTTCGAGGAAGGGCTTGAGAACGTCTTCGAACGCCACCGCCGAATGGCCGGCGGCGTGCGGGCCGCCGTCAGTGCCTGGGGGCTCAACTTGTGTGCGCAGGGACCGGAATGGGAATCGGATACGGTGAGCGCCATCTGCGTGCCCGAAGGCTTCGACAGCAATGAGGTCGTCCGCCGTGGTTACTACCAGTACGAAACATCATTTGGCGTCGGTCTGTCGAAAGTCGCTGGCAGGGTCTTCCGCATCGGTCATCTCGGCGCTTTGAACGAAGTCATGGTCTGTGGCGTGCTCGGTGCCGCCGAAATGTCGATGCGAGATTGCGGCATCGATGTGAAACCCGGTTCCGGGGTTGGAGCGGCGATCGAATATTACCGCGAAACGGCTCCCAAACAGCTCAAGGCCGCCGCCTGATTTGCCGAACTGAGAAAAGCGATGAGCCACACCCTTTACCATCTCAAACATCAGCGTTTGCAGCGCTCGACCCTTGCGGTTCCGGGATCGAACGTTTCGATGATCGAAAAATCCGCAGAAAGCGCTGCCGATGTGGTTTTTCTGGATCTTGAAGACGCCGTGGCGCCGCCAGACAAGGAACGCGCCCGAGCGAATGTCATCCATGCGCTAAACGACATCGACTGGAAGGCCAAGGGCAAGACGATGTCGGTGCGCATCAACGGGCTGGACACGCACTACATGTACCGCGACGTGGTCGACGTCGTCGAACAGGCAGGTGACAAGCTCGACATGATCCTTGTGCCGAAAGTCGGTGTTCCCGCCGATCTCTACATGGTTGAAGCCATGATCAACCAGATCGAGACGGCAAAGGGTTATGAAAACCGGATCGGACTTGAAGCGCTGATCGAAACGGCACTCGGCATGGCAAATGTCGAAGCGATCGCAGCCTCGCCGGGACGCCTGGAAGCGTTGCATTTCGGTGTTGCTGATTACGCCGCTTCAAACCGGGCCAGAACCGTCAGCATCGGAGGGCTGAACCCGGACTATCCCGGCGATCAATGGCACACCGCTTTGTCGCGCATAACGGTTGCCTGCAGAGCATACGGGCTGAGGGCCATTGATGGTCCGTTCGGCGATTTTTCCGACCCTGACGGATATCTGGCAGGCGCCAAGAGAGCCGCTGCACTTGGCATTGAAGGCAAGTGGGCCATTCACCCAAGCCAGATCACCCTCGCAAACCAGGTTTTCTCGCCGCCGGAAAGAGAAGTCGACCGCGCCCGAAAAATTATCGTGGCTCTGAAGGAAGCCGAAGAACAGGGAAAAGGTGCGGCCGCCCTTGATGGCAAGATGATCGATGCGGCATCCGAACGAATGGCGCGCAACGTTCTTACCGTTGCCGAAGCAATCGAAATGGCAGGTTAGGACATGGACATTCACGAATACCAGGCAAAGGAAATCCTGTCCCGCTTCGGCGTTTCCATCCCGCGTGGCGGGTTGGCCTACAGCCCCGAGCAGGCAACATACCGTGCCCGAGAAATCGGTGGCGAACGCTGGGTCGTAAAGGCGCAGATTCACTCCGGTGCGCGCGGCAAGGCCGGTGGCATCAAGGTCTGTTCGACCGACCATGAAATAGCAGACGCGGCGGATTTTCTGCTGGGCCGCCGGTTGGTGACCCACCAGACCGGGCCTGCCGGCAAGCTTGTTTCGCGCCTCTATGTGGAAGAAGCAACAGACATAGAGCGGGAAATCTATCTTGGCTTTGTCATGGACCGGACAACCGAGCGCATCATGATTGTTGCCTCCGGATCAGGTGGAATGGAAATCGAGGAAATCGCCGAACGCGAACCTGAGTCCATCATCCGTACCAGCGTTGATCCCGGCGTCGGCATGCAGACGTTTCAGGCGCGTGAGATTGCTTTTGGCCTGGGCCTTGAACCCGGCCTGGTTGGAAAGGCTGTCGAGACAATAATGGGCTGTTATGCGGCTTTCTCGAACCTTGATGCGGCCATGCTCGAAATTAATCCGCTCGTCGTAACCGGCGGTGGGGATTTGATAGCGCTGGATGCAAAGATGTCCTTCGACGAAAACGCCCTGTTTCGCAGACCCCACATCGCAGAATTTCGGGACAAGTCGCAGGAAGACCCGCGCGAGACCTATGCCAATGATCGCGGCCTGTCCTATGTCGGCCTTGACGGGAATATCGGCTGCATCATCAATGGCGCCGGCCTCGCGATGGCCACGCTCGACATGATCAAGCTTGCCGGCGGCGAACCGGCCAACTTCCTCGATATCGGTGGCGGTGCATCGCCCGAACGGGTCACCAAATCCTTTCGCGCCGTCCTTCGTGACCAAAACGTCAAGGTGGTTCTTGTCAACATATTCGCCGGAATCAATCGCTGCGATTGGGTGGCTGAGGGTGTGCTGAAGGCAATTGAGGAAGTTGGTGTAGAGGTTCCCCTGGTGGTGCGGCTTGCCGGAACGAATGTCGAAGAAGGCCGCCGGATTATCGCTGAATCTGGCCACGACATCTTGCTGGCTGACACACTTGCGGAGGCGGCAGGAATGGCGGTTGACGCTTGGAAGCAGCAAACGAACTGAGCCGCACATAACTCACACTAGATAACGGCACCCCGACAGCCAAACGTCAAAACGAGTGGAGAAGCCGGATGGCAATACTTCTGGACTGCAAAACACCGGTTCTGGTGCAAGGGTTCACCGGCAAGATCGGATCATTTCACGCGAGAGAAATGATGGACTACGGCACCAATGTCGTCGGCGGTGTCACGCCGGGAAAAGGTGGATCGACGCATCTGGGTGCACCGGTATTCAACACCGTCAAGGGTGCGGTCAAGGAGACTGGCGCTGAAGCGAGCATCGTTTTCGTGCCACCGCCATTTGCGGCAGATTCAATCATGGAAGCTGCCGATGCCGGCATCAAAACCTGCGTCTGCATTACCGACGGTATTCCGACCCAGGATATGATCCGGGTCAAACGCTATATGCGCCGCTACCGGTTTGGGGACCGTATGCGGCTGATCGGGCCGAATTGCGCCGGCATGATCACTCCGGGCCAGGCGATGATGGGCATCATGCCCGGACATATCTATATGCAAGGCCGTGTCGGTATTGTCGGCCGCTCCGGCACGCTTGGTTATGAAGCGGCTTCGCAAATGATGGCGGCCGGCATTGGTGTTTCGACAAGCGTTGGCATTGGTGGCGACCCGATCAACGGATCGTCCTTCCGCGATATTTTGGAGCTGTTCGAACAGGATCACAAAACTGATGCCGTTGTCATGATCGGCGAGATCGGGGGGCCGCAGGAAGCCGCCGCAGCAGCGTGGGCCCGCGAGAATATGAGCAAACCGCTCATCGCCTATATCGCGGGCCTTTCCGCACCCAAGGGACGTCGAATGGGTCATGCCGGTGCCATCATCTCAGCCTTCGGTGAATCGGCCCAGGAAAAGGTCGAAATATTGAAAGAAACAGGCGTGCATATCTCACCGACACCATCCCAATTCGGCGAAACCGTCCAGAGCGTTTTGTCGGAACAGAAAAAGGCGGCTTAGCGCCGACAGATCAACCTTGCCGCATTTGCAGACAATGGCCGCGATCCAAAACGGGCGGGCAGCGAACTGAACCAGGGAGAAGGGCTAATGACAAACCCGAAGGTAATTGCAACGCGGCGTTGGCCCCGGGAAGTCGAGCAAGTTCTGGTGTCTGAGTTTGGCGCGACCTTGAATGAGGACGATCATCCTTTTTCCGACGCAGAAATGATTGCCGCTCTGAGCGACTATGACGTTGTCCTGCCGACCGTCTGCGACAAGCTGTCCGCGTCGGTGTTCGCCGGGGGCAAGGTTCGCGCAAAACTGCTGGGAAATTTCGGCGTTGGCTTCAACCATATCGATACTGAGGCGGCCAGACGGGCGGGAGTTGCGGTCACCAACACCCCAGGGTGCCTGACCGATTGTACTGCCGATATCGCATTGACCCTTCTGCTTACCGTTGCACGACGAGCCGGCGAAGGCGAACGCCAGCTCAGGTCGGGGGGATGGTCCGGCTGGTGTCCGACCCATCTGCAGGGATCCAAGGTATCCGGGAAAACGCTTGGCATAATCGGGATGGGCCGTATCGGCATGGCGATGGCAAAGAGGTGCCACTTCGGATTTGACATGAATGTTGTGTTCTACAACCGTTCGAGAATGAACGAGGAGAAGGCGCGCAGTGTTGGCGCCAGGCAGCTTGCAAGCGTGGAAGAAGTGCTCAAGGTAGCTGATTTTGTCTCTCTGCACTGTCCCGGTGGTGGTGCAAACAGCAAACTGATCAACGCTGAGCGGCTTTCAGTGATGAAAAAGACCGCATTTCTCATCAATACCGCCCGGGGTGATGTCATCGACGAACAAGCGCTTGTCGATGCATTGAACAACAACCAGATTGCCGGCGCGGGATTGGATGTTTACGAATCCGAACCGCAAGTGCATGCCGGTCTACTGACCCACGAAAACGTGGTCTTGCTGCCGCATCTGGGCAGCGCGACCACCGAAACAAGAGTTGCCATGGGCATGAAGGTGGTTGAAAATCTGCGGGCTTTCACGGCCGGCAAAACCCTCCCGAACCGTGTCGCCTGACACCAATCATTAAGACCTTCAAGACATTCCCGTTAAGCAATAATTATTCCTGCCAGTTGAACAAGACAGCGCGCTGACCTAGTTTTAGGTCAGCGAATCGCTGGTCCGTTGCTGACGTTGTGGGAACGAGGACAGCTTTTATTCGCTGCCAGGCAGGATTGGTCACCATGAGTTCAACTACAAGCTTACCCCCAGGCGGTGAGACTGAAGACGAGAATTCGATGGCGCCGCTGCATCAAGACCCGCATGCCCTGCGTGGTGGTCGAGAGAAGGTTCTTGAAGTTGCCATCGGCCGGGAGGTTCGAGAGCATCGCAAAAAGCTTGGCATCACTGTTGCCGATTTGGCGGCGGCAACCGGCTTGTCGCTCGGCATGCTGTCCAAGATCGAAAACGGTGTCACCTCGCCATCGCTAACAACGCTTCAGACGATTTCCAGCGCTCTTGGCCTTCCCATCACCTCGTTGTTCAAGCGATTCGAACAGGATCGGAATGCCGTTTACGTGAAGGCGGGACAGGGAATCGAGATTGAACGCCGCGGAACACGTTCCGGGCACCAGTATAATCTGCTCGGGCACATCAAAGGCAGCGACCACCGTACGGTGGTAGAACCATACCTGATTACGCTCAGCGCTGAATCCGACACATTTCCTACATTCCAGCACGATGGCCTTGAGTTGCTCTATATGCTGGAAGGCGAAATGATCTATCGCCACGGTGACAAGAATTACCGGCTTACCCCCGGAGACAGCCTATTCTTCGATGCCGACGCGCCACATGGACCCGATGAATTGATCGCATTGCCGATCAAGTTCCTGTCTGTCATTTCCTACGCGGAAAACTGACAATATTACAACAAGTTGGCCGCATGCGACGTGCGCAACTTGTGGCGGTTTCCAGGCAATACTTCACCTCGACCATAGTTTCTTCGGCCACCTGACCGGTCCTGATCCCGCTTCGAACTATCCACAACCTTGGTTAGTTCAACAGTCGAATTGTGTTACAATGCACTGCGCAATCGGGGACCAACGCGGAACACCTTCTCAAGCGCGGAAATGCGGTCTGATGGCTCGTCAGGGACGGCGAAATTTGGCAGTGAATCTGCATTCTATATGCCGCGAAGGATTGAGTTCGCCGGCTCCAGCTTGGTTAACGAAAGGTTGACATCAGTCCTTCGTTGGAGGCATATTTTCATTAAACAAATTTTATTCTCAGGAAACATTTACTGGAGGAGGAGCTGAGATGGAGGGAAATCTCAATGCACTGACGACGGTATTTACCGAGTTCTACTACTGGGTAACCGTCGTTTTCATGTTCCTGATTCACGTCGGGTTCTGTATGTACGAGGTCGGCGCCAGCCGGCGTCGAAACCACCTGCACACATTGATGAAGAATACGATGCTGATCCCATTGGTCACCATCACCTTCTTTTTCTTTGGCTGGTGGATTTACTGGGCGTTTCCGAACGGACCATTTATCTACAACGGCCAGGGGCTGATCGACGGTTCGGCGAATGCACCAAATTCGCCGACCATGGCAACAAACCTGAGTGACCGTATTACCGGTGTATTCTGGGCGGCATTTCTGTTGTTCTCGTGGACGGCGGCATCGATCGTTTCCGGTTCGGTCATCGAACGCATCAAATCCAGTGCATTCTGGATCCATGCCGTGCTCATCGGTTCGGTTTTCTGGATCATCGATGCGGCCTGGGGCTGGCATTATGACGGCTGGATGGTCAAGCTTCTTGGCTATCACGATGCCTATGCGTCAGGTGTTATCCATGCGATCGCCGGTGGCTACGCGCTCGGCGTTCTGGTGGTTCTCGGACCACGCCTTGGCAAATTCGCAGCCGACGGCACACCGCGTGATATTCCACCGCACAATCCATGGATGGTAACGCTCGGCCTGTTCATGATCTATACCGGCTTCTGGGGCTTCTATGCTGCGTGTAACGTGCCGATCATTTCGCCGGAAGGCATTGGCGGCCTGATTACCGGTGAAACCTGGACTGCCACCAACATCTATCTCGGACCGACAACGCTTGGTGCCATCACGTTCAACTTCCTGATGTCACTGTCAGGCGGATTGCTGACGGCGTACGTCATTTCCAAGGGCGATCCGTTCTGGACCTATTCAGGTGGTCTCGCGGGCATCATCACCGCTTCAGCCGGTAATGACCTGTATCATCCGATCCAGGCCATGATCATCGGTGGCATCGGTGTGGTGGCTTGCTACAAGCTGCATTTCTGGGTCGAGCGCAAGTTCAAGATCGACGACGCAGTTGGCGCCGTTGCGGTTCACGGATATGCGGGCTTTGTCGGCCTCGTCATCGCCGGTTTCGTGCTTTGGGGTGCTCCGGCATCGCCGTATGAAGGTTACGCGACGATTTCACCTTGGGGCCAATTTGTCGGTGCAATCATCATGTTCGGTGTGCTTGGCTTCCTGCCGGCATTTATCGTTTCGAAGATCATGCACGGGGCCGGCATGTTACGGGTACCGCCAATCATCGAGCTTCAGGGCTTGGATCATCACAGCGAAGTTGCCTATCAGCAAGCGCTTGAGGATGTGAAAGCTGCTGAAAAAGCTGCGATGTAACTGGAATCTTGAAAGGAAACAGACATGTCTACTATTGGATATGAAAGCTGGGCCGTGGACTTGAAGGATGTCGGCGCCATCTATCCCTTCCAGGGTTCCGAGACCCTGATGGTGATCATCGGAGTGGTGCTTTGGCTGCTGTGGCACGTCATTCAGACCCGCGGCGAAAATGGCGAACAAGCCGATGAAGCGCGGCACGCGACTGATGAGGATACTGCCGCCAACATTGACCGATACTGATAATCGGTCGCGACAGATGTGAAAAAGCGGCGGTCTTCGTATCGCCGCTTTTTCGTTTGGCGGATCGGCAATTTGCGTTGTGCACCTGTGCTTGGCCGCAACTCCGCCAGTCCGCCCAATTTCATTGTTGCCTAAGAAGAAAAAATGTTTCTTCTCAGTTGAAACCCGTATTCAATACTGCTAGCCTTTTCCCGTTCAATCGCCAACCATGGAGGGAAGCATGTGCGGCATTGTTGGATTGTTCCTGAAGGACAAATCGCTGGAGCCAAATCTTGGTTCCATGCTGGAGGAAATGCTGGTTACGATGACGGATCGCGGTCCCGATAGCGCCGGTATCGCAATCTACGGCGGCGCCAATGACGGCACAGCCAAAATCACCGTCCAGTCCAAGGCGCCAGAGGAAGAATTTGCCAATCTTTCGCAGGACCTCGAAGCAAAAACCGGTGTGAATGTCGGTATCGACATCAAGAACACCCATGCAGTCATATCGGTGCCGCAGGAAAATCTCGAGGAAGTTCGTCACGCCGTCCTGGAGTGCCGTCCGGAGATCCGGATCATGAGTTACGGCGACTCGGTGGAGATATACAAAGAAGTGGGCTTGCCCGAAGCGGTGGCCAAACGGTTCGATCTGGGTTCGATGTCTGGAACGCACGGTGTCGGCCATACCCGGATGGCAACCGAATCCGCGGTCACCACGCTCGGCGCGCATCCCTATTCCACCGGCTCAGATGAATGCCTCGTGCACAATGGCTCATTGTCCAATCACAACAATCTGCGCCGCGAACTCATCCGCGATGGTATGACCTTCGAAACGGAAAACGACACCGAAGTGGCGGCGGCATATCTGTCTTCAAAAATTGCCCACGGACAGAATCTTGGCGAGGCGCTGGAAAGCGGTCTCGACGATCTTGATGGATTTTATACATTCGTGGTCGGAACCAAGGACGGTTTCGGCGTGCTCCGCGACCCGATTGCGTGCAAACCGGCCGTGCTTGCCGAAACAGACCAGTATGTTGCCTTTGGCTCCGAATATCGCGCGCTGGCCGGCCTGCCCGGCATCGAGGACGCACAGGTCTGGGAACCGGAACCGGCAACCGTGTATTTCTGGGAGCACTGATCATGCATGTTTTTGACTTGTCGGAAACGCCATTGCGCGAGCTGAACAGTGCGCTTCACAATCCACCACCGGGTGCCAATGACCTGACCTGGGAGGTAAAGAATCCGAAGGGCAGTCACGCGGTCGCCGTCGGCATCGATGCCGATCTGAAGGTCGAGGTGCACGGCAATGTCGGATACTACTGCGGCGGTATGAACAAGCATGCGACGGTAACCGTACACGGTTCGGCGGGAGCCGGTGTCGGCGAAAACATGATGTCCGGCAAGATCGTCGTGGAAGGTGACGCCAGCCAATATGCCGGTGCTACCGGGCGCGGCGGAATGCTTGTCATCAAGGGCAACGCTTCATCGCGGTGCGGCATATCAATGAAGGGCATCGATATCGTTGTCCACGGCAATATCGGCCACATGTCGGCCTTCATGGCTCAGACCGGCAATCTGGTTGTACTGGGTGATGCGGGCGACGCGCTGGGTGATTCCATCTACGAAGCCAGACTGTTTGTGCGCGGCGAGGTAAAATCGCTCGGCGCTGATTGTATCGAAAAGGAGATGCGGCCCGAGCACATCGAACTGCTGCAGAAACTGCTGGACGCAGCTGAAGCAAGCGGCGTATCGCCATCAGAGTTCAAACGCTATGGATCGGCGCGAAAACTCTACAATTTCGACATCGACAATGCTGACGCTTACTGAGGGGATTTGACATGACCTATCACAATCCACCAACAACACCGCGTCAGTCCTGGACGTTTGACGAATATACCAATTCAGAAATCAGACGGGCAGCGGCGACAGGTATTTATGACATTCGTGGTGGAGGCGCCAAACGCCGCGTACCGCATTTCGATGATCTGCTCTTTCTTGGCGCATCGATCTCGCGCTATCCGCTCGAAGGTTACCGCGAAAAATGCGAGACTTCGGTGACCATCGGTACACGCTTTGCCAAGAAGCCGATTGAGCTGAAAATTCCGATTACCATTGCCGGAATGAGTTTCGGTTCGCTCTCCGGACCGGCAAAAGAAGCGCTCGGCCGCGGCGCAACCATCGCCGGCACGTCGACAACCACTGGCGATGGTGGCATGACACCGGAAGAGCGCGGTCAGTCCGAGCGGCTTGTCTACCAATATCTGCCATCCCGCTACGGGATGAATCCCGATGATTTGCGCAAGGCCGATGCCATCGAAATTGTCGTGGGGCAGGGCGCCAAACCGGGTGGCGGCGGCATGCTACTCGGTCAAAAAATTTCCGATCGCGTCGCCGAAATGCGGACACTGCCCAAAGGCATCGACCAAAGGTCGGCCTGCCGTCATCCTGACTGGACAGGCCCTGACGACATGGAAATCAAGATCCTGGAACTGCGCGAAATTACCGACTGGGAAAAGCCGATCTACGTCAAGGTCGGCGGAGCGCGGCCTTATTACGACACAACCCTGGCTGTTAAAGCCGGTGCCGATGCGGTTGTGCTTGACGGCATGCAGGGAGGAACGGCCGCCACACAGGAAGTTTTCATCGAGCAGGTTGGCCAGCCGACGCTCGCCTGTATTCGCCCTGCAGTTCAAGCACTGCAGGACATGGGCATGCATCGCAAGGTTCAGCTGATTGTTTCCGGCGGCATTCGCACCGGCGCCGACGTGGCCAAGGCGCTGGCTTTGGGTGCAGACGCAGTTTCGATAGGTACAGCAGCACTCATCGCGCTCGGTGACAACGACCCAAAATGGGAGGCGGAATACCAGGCGCTTGGCACGACGACCGGAGCCTATGACGACTGGCATGAAGGCAAGGACCCTGCCGGTCTTTCAACGCAGGATCCGGAGTTGATGAAACGGGTCGATCCGGTTGCTGCCGGCCGTCGCCTCGCGAACTATCTGAAAGTCATGACGCTGGAAGCGCAAACGATTGCGCGCGCTTGCGGCAAGAACCATGTTCACAACCTTGAACCGGAAGACCTGTGTGCGCTGACGGTGGAAGCGGCTGCCATGGCCGGCGTTCCGCTGGCCGGTACAAGCTGGGTTCCCGGACAGGGCTCGTACTAACCGAAAACCTGGGAGGAGTTTTCAAATGGCGAAAGACCTCGCTGCATTCGCAAAGAAGAATGGCGTCAAGTATTTCATGATTTCCTATACGGACCTGTTTGGTGGACAACGCGCCAAACTGGTTCCAGCGCAGGCGATTGCCGACATGCAGGAGGAAGGTGCCGGCTTCGCCGGCTTTGCCTCCTGGCTGGACCTGACTCCCGCCCACCCGGACATGATGGCCATCCCCGATGCCAGCTCGGTCGTCCAATTGCCCTGGAAACCCGAAGTCGCCTGGGTCGCGGCTGATCTTGTGATGGATGATCAACCGCTCGAACAGGCGCCTCGCGTTGTCTTGAAAAACCAGATTTCCACAGCTGCCGAAGAAGGCTTGTACGTTAAAACCGGTGTGGAAGCGGAGTATTTTCTGGTCACGCCTGACGGCAGCAAGATCTCCGACGAATTCGATACCGCGGAGAAGCCTTGTTACGATCAGCAGGCCGTCATGCGCCGCTATGATGTCGTCGCTGAAATCTGCGATTACATGCTGGAAATGGGTTGGGAGCCCTATCAGAACGACCACGAGGACGCCAACGGCCAGTTCGAGATGAACTGGGGCTTCTCAGATGCGCTGGTTACTGCTGACCGGCATTCCTTCTTCAAATTCATGGTCAAATCGGTCGCCGAGAAGCACGGACTGCGTGCCACCTTTATGCCCAAACCCTTTGAGGGCCTGACCGGCAATGGCGCCCATGTGCATGTTTCTGTGTGGGACAAGGCCGGCAAGAAAAACGCCTTTGCCGACAAGAAAATGGAGCTTGGCCTGTCAGAGCGCGGTCGCCATTTCCTTGGCGGCATCATGAAGCATGCATCGGCCTTGGCGGCGATCACCAATCCGACCGTCAATTCGTACAAACGCATCAATGCGCCGCGAACGCTCTCTGGCGCCACCTGGGCGCCAAATACAGTCACCTGGACTGGTAATAACCGCACGCACATGGTTCGCGTTCCGGGACCGGGGCGGTTCGAGCTCCGCCTCGCCGATGGCGCGGCAAATCCCTACCTGCTGCAAGCGGTTATCATCGCGGCCGGATTGGATGGCTACCGGACGAATGCTGATCCGGGCAAGCGCTACGATATCGACATGTACAAGGACGGCCACAAGGTGCGCGGTGCGCCAAGGCTTCCGCTCAATCTTCTCGACGCTCTACGGGAATTCGACAAGGATAAGTCGCTAAAGGCGGCTTTAGGTGACGATTTTTCCGCAGCATTTGTCAATTTGAAGAACCAGGAATGGAACTCGTTTGTGTCGCATTTTTCACACTGGGAACGCGAACACACACTGGACGTCTGAAATGCGGAATATCATCGGCAGGTTTTTCAAATGAATCCAAAATACTCGGTCTTTGCGCTGGTCAAGAATGCGCTGTCGGGACACAAGAACTGGCAGCGGACATGGCGGGACGCCAAGCCGAAGGATCACTACGACGTTGTCATTATCGGCGGTGGCGGGCATGGGCTCGCCACAGCGTATTTTCTGGCCAGGGAATTCGGCATCACCAATGTGGCAGTGCTGGAAAAAGGCTGGATAGGAAGCGGCAATGCCGGCCGCAACACAACAATCATTCGCTCCAACTACATGCTGCCCGGAAACACCGGCTTTTATGAACTGTCCATGAAGCTCTGGGAGCGCATGGAGCAGGATCTCAACTACAATACGATGGTCAGCCAGCGCGGTATCATCAATCTGTTTCACTCCGACCCGCAACGCGATGCCTTTGCGCGCCGTGGCAATGCCATGCGCATCAACGGAATTGATGCCGAGTTGCTCGATGCCGTTCAGGTGCGCCGGATGCTGCCCTTCCTGAACTATGAAAATGCGCGTTTTCCCATTGCGGGCGGACTGGTGCAACGGCGTGGCGGTACGGCACGCCACGATGCTGTGGTCTGGGGGTACGCCCACGCAGCAAGCGACATGGGCGTTGACATTATCCAGAACTGCGAGGTTACCGGTTTCAGGCGCGACAAGGCCGGCCGCGTTGTCGGCATTGAAACTTCGCGCGGGACGATCGGCGCCGGCAAAGTCGGGATGGCGGTTGCCGGCAATTCATCGCGCGTGGCCGCAATGGCTGATCTGAAATTGCCGATTGAAAGTCACGTGCTGCAGGCATTTGTCTCGGAAGCAATCAAACCGCTGCTGCCCAATGTTATCACGTTCGGGGCAGGGCATTTCTATGTCAGCCAATCAGACAAGGGCAGCCTCGTGTTCGGCGGTGATATTGACGGCTACAATTCCTATGCCCAGCGCGGCAACATGCCGGTGATGGAGGATGTCTGCGAGGGGGGAATGGCGATCCTGCCAATGATCGGTCGCATCCGGCTCCTGCGGTCCTGGGGCGGCATCATGGATATGTCGATGGATGGCTCGCCGATCATCGACAAGTCACCCGTCGACGGTCTCTACATCAATGCCGGCTGGTGTTACGGCGGTTTCAAGGCCACACCGGCGTCCGGATTGGTATTTGCCCACCTGATCGCCAAGGACGAACCCTACCACGAAGCTTCCCGTCTGCGTCTCGACCGTTTCGCGCGCGGAGCGATGATTGATGAAAAGGGCCAGGGCGCCCAACCGAACTTGCACTGATAGTTGCCGGGATATTGAAACATGCGAATTAATTGCCCGTATTGCGGCGAACGAGATGCAAGCGAGTTCACCTATCTGGGTGACGCATCGCTGGTCCGACCCGATGCCACCCCGAAAGATCCTCCGCTGGACCCGGTGTCAGACGAGGCCCAGGCGTTGCGCGAACAGTTCCACGACTATGTCTATCTGCGCGACAATGTCGCCGGTTTCATGCGCGAAAGCTGGTATCACGGTGGAGGCTGCCGGACTTGGCTGACTGTTGAGCGCCACACGGTTACCCACGAAATCAAGTCGGTCACGGCCGCACCCGGCGTTGGAGCCAAAGCGCCCAAGAAGTCGGGGAGGCGGGGCTGATGGCATCGAACCAATCGCACCGTCTGCGCGATGGCGGAATTGTTGACCGTTCGCAGCCACTCGACTTCACGTTTGACGGCAAATCCTATTCAGGATTTTCAGGCGACACACTTGCATCGGCCCTGGTTGCCAATGGTGTCAAACTGGTCGGCCGTTCGTTCAAATATCACCGCCCGCGTGGCATCCTGACCGCGGGTTCGGAAGAACCCAATGCACTCGTCGAATTGCGCACCGGCGCGCGCAAGGAAGCCAATACGCGCATGACGGTGACCGAGCTCTATGACGGGCTCGAAGCCGCTAGCCAAAACCGCTGGCCATCGCTGAAATACGACTTTCTGTCGGTAAATCAACTTGCTTCGCCGATCTTTGTGGCGGGCTTTTACTACAAGACCTTCATGTGGCCGGCAAAATTCTGGGAAGGCCTTTATGAGCCGCTGATCCGCCGCGCTGCGGGATTGGGTGATACCGCCAAACAACCCGATCCGGACCATTACGAGAAGGCCTGGGCCCATTGCGATGTGTTGATCGCCGGTGCTGGCCCGGCTGGTATCTCTGCAGCGCTCGCAGCGGGCAGGAGCGGCGCTCGGGTCATACTGGCAGAAGAAGATTTTGCGGTCGGTGGACGGCTGCTGGCCGATGGCGGTGAGATTAGTCGCAAACCAGCCAGCGAATGGCTGACAAACGCCATGGCGGAAATCGCCGCTATGGAAAATGTGCGCTTGATGACCCGTACGGCTGTATTCGGCGTCTATGACGGCGGCACATACGGATTGATCGAACGGGTAAACGATCACCTGCCAGTCCCGCCTGCCCATCAGCCGCGGCATCGCCTGTGGCGGGTTGTCGCCAAGCGCTGCATCGTGGCCATGGGTGCGATCGAACGGCCGGTTGTCTTTGGTAACAACGACCGACCGGGCGTGATGATGGCATCGGCCGTACGGTCTTATATCGGGCGCTATGGCGCGACACCCGGCAAAAGCATCGCAGTATTTACAAACAACAATGATGGCTGGAAGACCGTTGACCTCGCCGAGGCCGCCGGTGTCAAAATTGCTGCTGTAATTGACGCCCGCGACGACCTGCCGCCGGAACTGCTTGCCCGCGGCAAGGAAGGTAATTTCAGTGTTCTGAACGGGCGTGTGTCATCTGCCGACGGCGGGCGCGATGGCATCACCAAGGTACGGATTGCACTGAATGGCGGTGCTACCGCCCAAGTCGATGCCGATTGCCTGGCGATGTCGGCTGGCTGGAACCCGGCTGTTGGTCTGACCTGCAATCATCGCGGCAAACCGGAATGGCGGGAAGACATCGCCGCATTCGTGCCGGGTAACTGTCCTGAGGGTATGACCGTGGCGGGCGCGGCCAATGGCCACTTTTCGCTCAAGGATTGTCTGTCCGGAGGGCACAGGGCGGGCGCTGAAGCAGCCAAGGCCGCCGGAATGTCCGGCAAACCCGGAACTGCGGCCAAATCTAGCGCAGAGGAGTATGGTCAAACCCCGCTTTGGCATGTTGCTGGCAAAGGCAAGTCGTTTGTTGACCAGCAGCACGATGTCACTGCGTCGGATGTCAAACTGGCCAATTTGGAAGGCTTTCAGTCGGTCGAGCATCTGAAGCGCTACACCACACTCGGCATGGCGACCGACCAGGGCAAGACGTCCAACATCAGCGGTCTGGCGATCATGGCCGAGGTCTCCGGACGGTCAATTCCCGAAACTGGTACCACAATGTACCGCCCACCTTATGTACCCGTGTCGATCGGCGCACTTGCGGGTCACCATCGCGATGAGGAATTTCATGCGGTTCGCCTGACACCTTCACATCACTGGGCAGAAGAGCAAGGTGCGGTCTTTGTCGATACCGGGCTTTGGAAACGGGCCCAATGGTACCCAAGACCGGGCGAAAAAGACTGGCTCGAAAGCGTCAATCGCGAAGTTCTCACCGTGCGAAATGGCGTAGGATTCTGCGACGTCACGACCCTCGGCAAGATTGACGTGATGGGATCTGATGCAGGTACGTTCCTCGACCGCGTCTACATCAACACTTTCTCCAAGCTCGCTGTCGGCAAGGCGCGCTACGGCCTGATGCTGCGCGAAGACGGCATCGTAATGGATGACGGAACGACATCACGTCTGTCAGAAGATCATTATTTCATGACGACGACGACGGCGAAGGCCGGGCCGGTGATGCAGCATCTGGAATATTGCCGCCAGGTGCTGTGGCCTGATCTGGATGTACAGTTGACCTCGGCATCCGAACAGTGGGCACAGTTTTCCATCGCTGGACCAAAAACCCGTGAAGTGCTCAAGGCGGTATTGGATCCGTCAGAAGACGTGTCTAACGATGCCTTCCCATTCATGGGAGCGCGCGAGGTCAAGCTGCGAGATGCTGACATTACCTGCCGGCTGTTCAGGATTTCGTTTTCCGGTGAACTCGCATTCGAAATCTCGGTGCCTTGCGCCTATGGCGATGCCATGGCTCGCAACCTGATGAAGGCCGGTCAACCTCACGGCATTATCCCCTACGGTACTGAAGCGCTCGGCGTTATGCGCATCGAAAAAGGACATGCGGCGGGCAATGAATTGAACGGCATGACCACGGCTGGCGACCTTGGCCTTGGCCGCATGATGGCCAAGAAGAAAGACTATATCGGCCGCGTGATGGCGCAGCGCGAAGAACTGGTCAGCCCTGACCGCATGGTCATGGTTGGCATCAAACCGGTCAACAAACTAGACAAGCTCTACGCCGGGGGTCATGTCATTCCGAAGGGGGCAAAACCGGGGCCGGACACTGATGAAGGGTATGTGACATCCGTCTGTTTCTCGCCAATGCTCGACCAGTATCTCGGCCTGGGCATGGTGGCACGCGGCCGTGACCGTATCGGTGAGATCATGTCGGTCTGTGACCCATTACACGGCAAGACCTATGATTGCGAGATCTGCAATCCGGTCTTTTATGATCCCGAAGGAGGGCGTCAACGTGGCTAAACTTCAGTGGAACGAAGCCGCGCCACTGCAAGCAGTGGCCGAAGCCAGGCGCCATGGCGTTTCTGACGGTGATGCTGGTGTAACCGCCGGTGAAATTCGCGGTTTTCAGCTTGTGCTGCTGCTGGCCCGCCGTGGGCAGGCGGATGCAATGCGCAAAACGGCAAAAACCCAGTTCGGCGCAGATCCCGGAAATGAGCCCAGGGCTGTTTCGGGCAAGAATGGTTGCACCATGATCTGGTCGGGGCCGGACCAGTTTTATGCACTGACGCCGAAAGCAAAATCAAAGCCGGTTGCCCAGCTGCAGTCGAAATTCGCCAAAAGTGCCTCCATCAGCGATCAGTCAAACGGCCGTTCGTTGATAAGGATATCAGGGCCGAATGTCCGAGACTGTCTTTGCAAGATGTTGTCGGTCGATTTGCATCCCGATGTTTTTTCGATAGGCGATGCCGTCTCCACACAGATGGCGCATATGGCCGTCAATGTCTGGCGCGACAAGGATGACGCTTTTAGCATCCTTGTCTTTACCAGCTTTGCAGAATCGCTCTGGCGGGCAATCCTTGACCATGGGGCAGAGTTCGGAATCGATATCGAAACGCCCGAACAGCTTTCCTAGCTCTTTTAGAGTACTAAACTGGCGAGGGTGCCCGTGCATCACCTGTCTTGAGACAATCCGGTTTCACGGGTATTGCTTGACCATGCTCGATCCTTCGCTTCCCGAACAGTTTTCCGGTTCTTCAGCCTGGCTCGGTGCCGATATACAGCAGAGACCGGAAGATTGGCTGGTCGAACTTTCAGCAAATGATATCAGCGAATTAGAGCAGGCAGCGGACTACTATCTCAGCCTCGACCGTGACATCGGTGAGATAAAGAAGCAGGATTTTCCGCTTGGCAAGTTTGCCGAACATCTAGAGCATCTGAAAGACAAGCTCCTGCATGGGATCGGGTTTGAAGTGCTGCGTGGTTTGCCGGTCGAGTCCTACGACCAGAAGAAAGCGGCAGCCATCTTTTGTGGTATTGGCGCCCATCTCGGTTCAGCCCGTTCGCAGAACGCTGCGGGACACATTCTCGGCCATGTCCGCAATATCGGTGCAGATCCGAAAGATCCCAATGCGCGAATTTACCAGACCAATGCGCGGCAGAGCTTTCATACCGACAGTACCGATGTAGTGGGGCTTTTATGTTTGCGTGAAGCCAAGGAGGGTGGTGACTCACTGCTGGTCAGCGCAGAGACGATATACAATTGCATGAAGGCCGAGCGTCCGGACCTGCTGGAGAGGCTTTTTGATCCGATTGCTACAGACCGGCGCGGTGAGATACCGGAGGGCATGGACCCGTTCATGACCATCCCGCCGCTTAACTGGCATGCCGGCGAGCTGACCGTGTTTTATCAACGCCAGTATATCAACAGTGCGCAGCGGCTTGACGGAGCGATGCGCCTGACCCCACAGCAAATCGAAGCGCTCGATCTGTTCGATAAGTTTGCGAACGATCCGCAATTACATCTGAAGATGCGCCTGCAGCCGGGCGACATGCAATTTGTCTACAACCATTCTCAACTGCATGACCGCACCGGGTTCACCGATTGGCCCGAACCTGAGAAGCGCCGACATCTGTTCCGGCTGTGGCTGTCCCTTGAAGGAGACCGGGAACTGCCTGACTGTTTCAGGCAAAGGTACGGAAGCATCGAAATCGGCAATCGTGGCGGGATTATCGTCGAGGGAACCAAATTGAACGCACCCCTGGATTGATCAATAAAAACTGCGCAAAATATGCCAGTGCAAACAAAAACCCGCCGGGGAGGAATCCGGCGGGTTTTGTCTTGCCCGGGAAGAATTCGCTGACGATCAGGCGGCGAGAACCACCTGAGGCTCTTCCATGTCATAGCCCAGCGCCTCGGCAACAGGTTTGTTGGTGATCCGTCCCTTGTGGACATTCAGGCCATTACGCAAATGCGGATCGTCAACCAGCGCCTTCAGCCCCTTGTCAGCCAGCTGCAGACCATAGTGCAGTGTTGCGTTGTTCAGGGCATGGGCTGATGTCACCGGTACCGCGCCCGGCATGTTGGCGACACAGTAGTGGATGATGTCGTCAACCACATAGGTCGGTTCGGCATGGGTGGTGGCTTTCGAGGTTTCAAAACACCCGCCCTGGTCGATGGCGACATCGACGAGAACCGCGCCCTTCTTCATGCCTGACAGCATTTCACGGGTGACAAGTTTCGGTGCAGCAGCACCCGGAATGAGAACTGCGCCAACCACCACATCTGCCGCGAAACACTCTTCTTCGAGCGCCTCAACAGTGGAATAGCGGGTGTGAACCCGGCCGTTGAAAATGTCGTCGAGCTGACGCAGGCGCGGGATCGAACGATCGATAATGGTGACGTCAGCACCAAGACCCACAGCCATTTTGGCTGCATGGAGCCCGACAACACCGCCTCCGACGACGGCAACCTTTGCCGGCAGCACGCCGGGCACGCCGCCAAGCAGGACACCGCGTCCGCCATTGGCCTTCTGCAGCGCGGTCGCCCCGGCTTGAATTGACAGCCGGCCGGCGACTTCCGACATCGGTGCCAGCAGCGGCAGGCCTCCACGGTCGTCGGTGACGGTTTCATAGGCAATCGCCGTCACACCGGAATCAACCAGGCCCTTGGTCTGATCGGGGTCCGGAGCCAGATGCAGATAGGTGTAGAGAATCTGGTCCTCGCGCAGCTGAACCCATTCCGACGGCTGCGGTTCCTTGACCTTCACCACCATGTCGGACTGGGCGAACACGTCAGCCGCGGACGCTACGATTTTGGCGCCAGCAGCCTGATAGGCGCCGTCGTCCGCACCAATACCGAGACCAGCACCGGTCTCAACGATAACATCATGGCCATGAGCCACATATTCACGAACCGAGCCCGGCGTCAGACCGACACGGTATTCATGGTTCTTGATTTCCTTCGGACAACCGACGCGCATCTTTGCTTCTCCCTGAAAGGCAATGTCTTTGTTCACCTTCAACAGACCACATTTCGCATCGAATGTGTTTGCGAATTAACCATTCCGGCGATAGGAAATTCGAAGGAAATTGCGTATAGAGTACAAATATACGGAGAAAGTTCGAAAAATGAGTTTAGACAAGATTGATATCGCCATTCTCGACACGCTGCAGAAAGACGGACGAATCTCCAATGCGGCCTTGGCTGATACGGTCGGTCTGTCCCAATCAGCCTGTTCGCGCCGGCTGGATATTCTGGAAAAAGAAGGCGTCGTTCGCGGCTATCATGCACGACTGTCGAATGCGGCGCTTGGACATGGCGTCACTGTCATTGTCCACATGTCGCTATCGGGCCAATCGGAGAAAGTCCTGGCGGAATTCGAAGCTTCGGTAAAGCGCTGCCCCAATGTGCTGGTATGCTACCTGATGTCGGGTGAATATGATTATCTGCTGCGCGTTGCCGCGCGGGACCTTGCCGACTATGAGCGTATTCACAAGGAATGGCTGTCGGCCATGCCGCATGTTACCCGGATCAATTCCAGTTTTGCGCTGCGCGAAGTTGTCGATCGTACCGGCCGCGGTATCAGCGCCGAGATGGGGTAGTTACCAAGCGGCGGGACAATGTCTACACTATCTCCATGAAAATATTGGCAATCGCGCTAAACCCGATCATGAACAACAGCGTGCGCAGGTAGGGAATGCCTGTAATGTGCACGATCGCGTGACCCAATCGCGCCCAAAAAAAGATTGCCGCCCAGAAGGCCGTCGTTTCGTTGGCCAGTCCGGAAGTATGCGCTACCAGAATTAACACGCCAAATGGCGCTAGTGTCTCTATTGAGTTCATGTAGGCGCGATGGGCGCGTTGAACCCAGGGGGGCGACTGCCTGTGACCTGGAATGGCGTAATTTTCCTTGCGCAGCCAGCCATTGGCAATGACATCACCGGCGACGAAAGGGATCCACAGAACCGCGGTCAGAAATGCGGCAAGCGAGAGGTAAAACAAGTCAGGCGTCATCGCGGTCTCCAGTCGTTGGTCTGAGAATAATCAGACAATGGCAGGTTCGGATTCTTACACGGATGACGCACCGGCTGCAGGCAAACCGACACACAGCGTTGCTTTGAGTTCGATTGAAACGGCCACTATGCGCCAAGCGGCGCAGCTTGGCCTATTGATCTGCCTTCCAAACCAGCTGCCGCACGTCGATATATTCGGAGCGGAAGCCAGCCTCGCAGTAGTGGAGATAAAATTCCCACATTTTCTTGAAGCGCTCGTCGAAACCGAGTGGCGCAATCTTTGGCCATGCAGACCAGAAGCGCATGCGCCATTCGGCAAGTGTACGCGCATAGTCCTGCGGAAATACCCGCTCACGCAAATGGGCAAGACCGTGATCGGAGCCAAGATTTTTCAATATGGCCGGTGTTGGCAGCATGCCACCGGGGAAAATGTATCGTTGAATGAAATCAGGCTGACGGCGATATTGCGGATAGGATTTCTCGTTGATCGTGATGATTTGCAAACCGGCTGTCCCGCCGGGCTTCAAACATTCCTTCATTTTGCTGAAAAAGACCGGCCAATATTTTTCACCGACCGCTTCGAACATCTCGATTGAGGCAATGCGGTCGTATTTCCCGGTCTCGTCACGATAGTCCTGAAACTTGAACTCGACCTTGTCGCTCAAACCTGCGCGCTCAATGCGTTCCCTGGCAAATTTGAGCTGCTCCTGGCTGATCGTCAGACCGGTTACGCGGCAGCCGATCTCACGGGCGGCAAACTCGGCAAATCCACCCCAGCCGCAGCCTATTTCGAGCACATGATCGTCCGGACCGATGCCGGTATCCTTGGCGAGCGCCCGGTACTTGGCATTCTGTGCCGTTTCAAGATCGTTTGCTCCGCCGGAGTACAGCGCCGAGGAATAGGTCATCGTCGGGTCAAGCCATTGTTTGTAAAAGGCATTGCCAAGGTCGTAGTGCGAGGCGATGTTGCGTTTCGACCCCGCCCTGGTGTTGTCATTGAACCAGTGGCGTAATCTTTGAAACGCGTTCAACAACCAACTGGCGCTGCCGGCAAGTTTGTCGCCTTCCTCCTGATTGACCACGAAAAGCTCCAGCAGCGAAGTAACGTCCGGACTCTCCCAATCGCCGTCCATGTAGGATTCCGCAACGCCGATCGTTCCGCCAGACAGCGCCCGGCCAGGCAGTTTCCAATTGTTAAGCACGATCTGCGCTTCAGGCCCGGGTTTCGAACCGGCGACTTTGGCTACCCTTCCATCCGGTGTGCGCAGTGTTAATGTTCCCCGCGGCAGACCGGCAATAACCGACAGCATCATGCGAGCCCGCGCCGGAAGTCCTCGCGCAAACTCGTCAATCGAATTCAAATCTAGCTTGACCGGATTATCAAACATCACATTCCGATACGGCTAACGCCGCAATCGCACCTCTTCCCCGTTCTGCAGACAGCATAATTCCACGGGCGGTAAAGAAATTTCAAGCGAAATTAGCAAATCACGATACGGCGTAATTTTTGCAACTGCCACGTCAACGCCGGAGCTGCCGAGTGACGGCGAACCGGTTTCGGGGTAGTTACGATCTGAAACGCTGGCGAACGCCGAATGGCTGAGCCGCCCCAAGAGGAACCAAATCCGGAACTTGCGTCATGGATATTTCATTGAGGTTTTGGGTAGTCTTTGTTTTCGGAATGCTTTTCGCTGTTGGATATACCCAGCGGACCAATGCGTCAGAAACTGTCGATCTGGAATTGGTTCTCCTCGCAGACGCAACGGGATCCATTGACGATGCTGAAATCCTGTTTCAGCGTTCCGGATATGCGCAGGCAATCACCCATCCGCAGGTAATTTCGGCGATTGTGAAGAATGCCCACGGACGCATTGCCGTCACCTATGTCGAATGGGGCGACATGACATCGCAAGAGATCGTCGTCGATTGGACGATTATCGATGGTCCGGAGAGCGCAGCCGCCTTCGCCAGGGAGTTACTCGAACCACCACGAAGAGCATTTGGCCGCAACGCCATTGGTGCGGCACTTCTATTCGCAAAATCTTTGATCGATCAAAACGACATCAGGGGTTTGAGGCGGGTCATCGACATTTCCGCCGACAGCGCCAACAACTGGAACGGACCGGGCATTGAATCGAGCCGGGACTCAATTGTCGCCACCGGCATAATTATCAACGGTCTGGCAGTGCTCTGCCGGCACTGCTCCGGAAGACCCATTTCCTACGATCTTGAAGCCGCCTTTGCCGATCGGATCATCGGTGGTCCAGGATCTTTCGTCATCACGGCGGATTCGCCCGAAACCTTTTCGGCCGCAGTTCGGCGGAAACTGATTCTGGAAATCGCTGAACGGTCGCCAAAGGCAAAATCGGCCAAACTCACGAGAACCGGCGAAAGCAAGCGGTTCTAGGGACCAGTTACGGCACCGAACCGGTCACCTCAACCGTGGACGCGGTCGTCAAGCATGTGCTTTCGGGCTGCCTCCATCTCCGCTTCCAGCGCCTTGGTACCGGTCATGCGGTTGCTCGAAAGGCCCGCAATCAGTGTGTAAGCCGCCGGTGTGACGAACAACGTAAATCCTGCGGCAAGGCCCAGTCCGCCGAATACGACCCAACCAATTGCTGCACGGGCTTCTGCGCCGGGGCCGTCACTGAGGATCAAGGGCAATCCCGCAAGTGCCGTCGACGCCAATGTCATGGCGATTGGGCGAAGCCTCGCGGTGGCAGCACCCAGCGCCGCGTCAGCAACCGCCGCACCCCGTTCACGCAGTTGATCGGCGAACTCGACCATCAGAATTCCGTTCTTGGCCATGATGCCAATGAGCATGAGAACCCCGATCTGACTGTAGATGTTGATTGTCGTCCCGGTGAGCCACAAGGCGTAGATTGCCGCACAAACGCCAAAGGGAACGCTGACCATAATGACCGCTGCGCTGGTAAGGCTTTCGAACTGTGCGGCAAGCACAAGAAAGACGATGAGGAGTGCAATGACATAAGTGATCGTGATCGCGTATGACGTTTCGTGAAGCGCCGCAGCTTCGCCCAACAACAGCAAGCTCATTCCCTCCGGAAGTGTGTCGTTGGCAAGCGTGCGTATCTGGTCGACCGCTCCCTTTAACGTCAATTCGGGATCGACAGTCGCGTCGATCTCGATAGCGCGGCGTTGGCCGTGACGGTCGAGTTCAGCTGCTACGCCAATCTCGGAAATTTGGACCAGTTGGGAAAGCGGTATGAGCTCACCATTTTCAGATCGTACGTAGTGGTTCAGCAGATCCGACGGGTCGCGCACGGCGCCTTCCGCCGGCTGCAACATGATCGGCACAGCCTGGTCGCCGATATTCAGTTCGACAATCTCTTCCTCGTCTATCAGCGCCCGCAGCGTTTCCGACAACGCATCCATGGAAATATCGAGATCGGAAGCCCGTTCACGGTCGACGGAAACGGAAAGCTGCGGTTGAGTGGCCTGATATTGTACGCGTATACGCGAAAGGCCCGGAATGTCCTCCATGCGTCGGGCAAATTCATCTGCTGCTTCGCTGATGGCAGGATAGTCGGGACCGGAAATCGCAATTGTCAGCCCACCATTTGAACCGCGCCTTAACGCAAGGCTGTTGCTCGACCAGATGATCGCCCTGGCTCCTGCCAGATCTGCAAGTTGGGGCCGGAGATCAGCCTCGATTTCGGCTTGCGAGACGGTTCGCGTATCCCAGGGCGACAATTTCGCGCCGACATAGCCCCGGTTTAGGTCATATCGCCCGGTAATCGAATAGAGTGACTCCACCTGACCATTTTGAATCCAGGGAGTGAGCATGGCTTCAACTGCTTCAACCTGCCGGTCGGTGTAATCGAGATCGGTGCCATCTGGCCCCTGCATCCAGATATTGACCAGGCCACGATCTTCGGCTGGCACCAGTTCTTCGCCGAGGTTGTCGTAAACGATGACAGCGGTGGCTGCGATCAAGCCCATAACGGCAAGAGCGATCAGCGGTGCGTATATGACGGGACGAAGCATCGCTGCATAAGCAGAGTTGATCCTTCGGCCAATCCAGATGCCAAAACCTGAATCGCCTCCAAGCGAGCCCAGACGGGCGGCGATCATCGGACACGCGGAAAGGGCCACAAAGGAGGAAATGGCCACCGTGACCGCGAGCACGACGCCAAATTCGGCAAACAGGCGTCCTGCATCGCCCGGTAAAAACGAGATGGGAAGGAAGACGGCAACCAGCGTGATTGTAGTCGCGATCACGGCAAAAAATACTTGTCGGGTGCCAATCACGGCAGCCGCCCGTGCAGCAATGCCCATTGACCGGCATCGTTGGATGTTTTCGGTCACCACAATTGCATCATCAACGACGAGACCCGTCGCGACCACGAGTGCAAGAAGCGTGATCAGATTGATCGAATAGCCCAACAGCCAGATGGCGGCGAGCGATCCAGTCAGGGCGATTGGAATGGCTATAGCCGGGACCAGTGTTGCACCAATGCGGCCGAGAAACAGCCAGATGACCGAGATCACGATAATCAATGCCACCGCCAGTGTTGCGAGCACTTCGACCACAGCTCCGCGGATGAAGACCGCATTGTCGCTGGTGATCTCAAAACGCAGGCCCGGAAACCTGACTTCCAGGCGGTCCAGCGCCTCCCTGACATTGTTTGAGATCTGGACCGTATTAGACTGGGCTTGACGGACTATTCCAAGATTGAGGACCAGCCGGCCATCCAGGCGTGCGGTGCTCTCAGACGTGGCAAGGTTGAAGTGAATGTCGGCAACATCTGCCAACCGCACCGTATCGCGAACTGTCAGTTCTTCAAAAACCGCGGGGTCGATGACCGTCGCGTCTGCTCGAACCAGCACCTCCATCTGATCAGCTTCAAAACTGCCAATCGGGATGTCGAACTGGGCCGCTTTGAGGACTTCGACGATATCACTGATAGAAAGAGCAAAAGCCGCAAGGCGCTCGTGCGAAACCTCCACACGGATCACCTGATCGCGTCCTCCGAATATCGAGACATCCGCAACACCATCAACGGCTGTCAGTTCAGGTATTATTTCCTTCTTTATGCGCCTGGTCAGTTCGTCGAGCCTGGCGGTGTCGCTCCAAACAGCGACCCGCATGATAGGCCAGGCATCCCGTTCTGCTTTCACGACGTACAAATCATCAACACCGGACGGCAGGCGTGGCACCACCCGACTCACCGCTTCTCGAACATCATTGGCTGCATCTGCGATATCCCGGTCCGGGCGGAATTCGACACGCATGCGAAAGTTGCCTTCTTCGGACGAGGAACTCACGGCGACAACGCCGGCAACTCTCGCAACTGCGCCTTCGACCAGTGAGGTCACTTCCGCATCGACCGTTGTCGGCGAGGCTCCCGGAAAATTCGCACGAACCGAAACGATCGGTCTGTCGATATCCGGCAACTCGCGGACCTCGATACCAAACACCGCGGCAAATCCCGCGATGACAATCAGCAGGTTCATCACAGCAGCCAGCATCGGACGCCTGACACTCAAGCCCGGCAGGCCGCCACCAGGTGCATTTACCAAACCCGGTGTCATTTAACCTCACCGACCGTTTGATTGACGATTTGCAGCGGTTTGCCCGGCGTCAATCGCTGGGTACCTTCAACAACGACGTTGTCTCCTTCCGCAAGCGGGCCATCGACCAGCACACCGCCCTGTCGTCTGCGAATAAGCTTAACTTCGATTTTTTCTGCCAGTTGTTCCGTCACCTTCCAGACATGCACGCTGCTGCGAGCAAACTGCAATGCAAGTTCAGGAACCATCGGAAAGGTCTGTCCCGGTAGCACCAACTGGATGTTGAATGAAGCGCCTGGCCGCAGCATATCGTCAGAGTTTGGGAACGCCGCGCGGATTTTCATTGTACGGCTGGATTCGGTAATACGGCTATCGATATCGGCAATCGTGCCGCGTAACACCTGTCCATCAAATGACGGTGTTGTCGCAGTTACTTCGGAGCCGGGCACGAGCCGCGAGATCAGCGTTTCCGGCAGATCGAACGCCACGAGTATGACGCTGCGATCATCAAAACTCGTAATTGTCGTGTCGCTGTCGACCCAAGCCCCGGCTTCGACGTCTGCAAGGCCCGCCACGCCGGCGAATGGCGCGCGCAATATTCTGTCTTCAAGCGCCTGCTGCGCGCGTTCAAGTTCTATTGTGGCGATCTTGGACGCAGTGCGTACTTCGTCCAGTTGCGCAAGAGCCGTCGCGCCAGAGTTCTGCAGCCTGGTGTAGCGTTCCTGTTTTCTGACCGCATCTGCAAGCCGGGTTTCGGCAAGAGACAACGCCAGGCGTTGCTCGGTATCATCCAGCTTTAAGAGAAGATCTCCCTTGTTGAACCGCTTGCCCGGTGCGAGAGCCATTTCGACAACTTTGCCTGCAGACTCCGTCTTAAGCTCCACGGACCGCAGTGCACGGCCTGTCCCAACCGCCTTGAATACGATGTCGTCCTTGGCGACAGAGACACTGGCAACGACCACCGGTGCTTTTTGCGGATCGTCGTCGTTTCTGGCATCAACCCGGCCGTCATCAAGGTTTGCCAAGGCCCGCAGCACGTCAAATTCTTGCCAGACGACGCCCGCGCCGCCGATCAACACCGCGGTCAGTACCAACTGCTTCCAAAAAGCCATCTGATGGCTCAAGGGCGTTTCCCTGCTTTACAAATGCAATTTCACAAGAGTTTTGTAGCACAATTTGTTAAATGGCGTGGCAAACAGTATAGTCAACGCAACCAGGGCGCCGCGCCAACAGGCCGGACACAAGACCGCATCTGACACATTGCCAATCACATCAAAAAAGTCTTGCAAAAAGGGAGACATCCACACGGGACAAAGCTGTCACAGTTCAAATTAAACGTTTGCGCGGTGGAAGTCGCATTGCGATTGTCCGTCCCGGGACTTCATTTCCGCGATACGTCTATTCCATCTCTGATGGACAGTTTTGAAGAGCAAGGCAATTCCCAAGCGTTCGCGATACGTCGGATCCACTACTGACTTCATACATTAAGTCACAGATTTTTCGCGCGCGACGCTGACTGCAATACTAGCGCAATTATAGATTTTGCAATTGGTTATCCTGCCAGACAAACGGTTTATTAAGCGGCCTGTCGGATTTACACAACGACTGTAGGTCGTATCGTTCGTTGTTAGATTTCAGAAACCTACATAGGGTGCTTCAATTGCCTCAAAGTTCCCCAGCCAAATCCATAGCACGAGGCAAACTGCGCACAACAAAATGTACCTTTGGCGACTGCTTGGGTACATCATAGCGAATAAACTCCGTGCGCAATGCTGGAAAGAAAGATCACATACGCAAGCGAAGCAAAGCGCAATACCGCTGGCCCAATTTTCAGCCGCTGCGCCCAAGGCAGTATGTAGGCCAAGCCAATTCCGTGACCGAGCCCCCATGGACCGCTCTCAGTTCCAAATCGGCGCTGGCGAAACACAAAAACCAGCGATGGCAAACAGAAATACGAACCCTTCAAAAAGCCGGCTTGCGGTCTCGGCACCTTGATCCTGTTTCAGTCCGGAGTGGTCGGTCTCGATCTACTCCTCACCGGCCAGATGATGGCGGAAGAATTGGCGATGGCGAACTCCGCATCGGCCGCCCATACCCAAATTTCGGCCCGGTTTTAACTGGCGTGTGCCCACGCTTTCACCATCAAAGCCAATGCCGGGCAGGGTCAGCAGATCGCCTGTCGCCGCGATTGCTACAAAAACATCAGCCCCGCTTAGCTTAATGCGGAAATATTTCAGCAGTTGCACGGCGTGCGTTTGTGCAGGCTGAAAGTACCGCGCAACCGGCGCTCGCCAAAAGCGAAACATTGCGATATCCAACCCACGGGCTCTCCAGATGAACGAGGAAACCAAAGGGCGCAGGTCACCGTTGCTAACGGAGCAAGTGAAATACAATACTGCCGGGCGGGTTTTGGCAGGCTTTGCCGCCGCCATGGTCGTTGTAGCAATCGTAACGCATTTTCACGATCGTTTCTGGTGGCCGCCAGACGATGGTGCGTATGCCTATATTGCATACAGGCTGCTTAACGGTGGCGTCTTACACGTAGACGTCCAGGATATTCATCCCGGCTATGTGCATTTCATTCACATGGCCGCGATGGGCATGTTCGGTGAAGATATCGCAAGTCTCAGGATTCCTCTGGCAGTTCTCACGATCTTGCAATCTTCCCTGGTGTATCTGCTGCTTCTCTCAAAAAACACCGCTTCGGCATTTGCCGCCGCTGTTGCCACCTGTGCGCTTTCATTTGTGCAGTTCTTGAATCCGTCCGCAAATTGGTATGCGCTATTCATCGCGTTCGTACTCATTGCGTGCCTGAAATGGCTTAAATCCGATGTGACGCGCTACATTGTCGTCGGATTTATACTTGGTCTGGCACTTTTGCTCAGGCAACTGAGCGGAATATTTCTGGCGATGGGTGCCATCACCTGGCTGCTTTCCAACTCGGCCAATGTCCCGATCCATGGACGGTCCTGGATGTCCAAGGGAACCTTGGGGCTGATCGTGATTGGGCTTTCTGGATATATGGTTTTCAAGGGCAGTGCTTTGGCATTCATTCTTTTTGGCATATGGCCAATTGCTGCGACGATGGTTGCTTGGCGTTACAACAGCATGCCCAATCATGAGTTTGTGAAGATGGCCGGCTGTCTGGCCACAGGAGCCATATTGGCAGCTTTGCCCTTGGCGATTTATCTCGTCTCTCACGGATTGATCACTATTTGGTTCAGCGATGTGGTCGTTTCTGCATTACGCCTGGATGCACTCTCATTCATGTCTGAACCTAGTTTTGGATTTTTGCTGGCCGCTGCGTTGTCCTCACTACCCCACGAACCGAGTGCCGCGAGTATTTCCAGCGGCCTGTTCTGGATCGCATTGATTTTGCTTCCGGTCACAAACGGTCTTGTTTTGCTTCAAAAAGTGGGCAGAGGTCTGCTGCCCGACAATTGGCATCCTGCAATTGTCATCGCGATTTTCTTTGCGCCCGTCTCGGTTCACTATCAAATCCCGATCTACTTAACGTATACAAGCTGCTTATCTCTCTTTGGCCTCTATTTTCTGGTCAATACAAAAATCGCCCTGCGTGCGGTCACAGCACTGTCGCTTGCGCTTGCATGGATCGGCATCGTTCAGCACGCTGGCCAACCATTGTCGCGGGGCTTCAAGGGCATGGTTCGCGGTGAAACGATGGCTTTAAGTGCGCCCGACGGGATCTGCCGTGCAAGTGTCGCGATGGATTCGCGCGACGCGCAAATCTACACCGAGATCATAACCCTGATACGTCGCCATTCCGGACCGGATGACAAGATACTGGCCCTCCCGTTCATTCCCGAATTCTATTTTCTTTCCGAACGGCAGTCTGCGGTGCGTTTTTTGGGCGTACCGTTCGGGATAGCCGACGAGAACGAACTTGCTGAAACGATCAGAAAACTAAACCTCAACCCACCGAGGGTCGTGATCAACAAACGGGAAGACAAGTATCATTCAATTTTTTCCACCCGATTGCTCGAAACAATCTCCAAGGATTTCAATTTTCTCACGGCGGTTGGAGAATATGATTTGTACGTGGCGGCAACCCCGATGCAGTTTAATGCTCCGCAAGGTTCTTCTTCCTCCCCAACAGACAAATGTTGATCATTGCGAATCGCAACAATTGCCCATTGTCATCTATCCAGGTGGAAAGATCGTGAAATCCGAGTTGGAATGGAAAAAGGTGTATACCGCGCTCGTTAATGATTTCCAGGTTTTCTCTCTCGAATACATTGCGCAACCCGTTCCATCTACTGAAGTTTTCTAGACCACTAAAAGGGCGCAGTCTTAATATTGTTGCCAGTTTTACCACCGGCCACCAAACGATATTTGGAGTGCTTATTGCCAGATAGCCGCCGCTTTTAAGAACGCCAGCCATTTGCGCCAAAGCTCCATTCGGGGAAGGTGTATGCTCAATGCATTCCGATGAAACAACGACGTCAAAGGAGTTCGGTTCGAAATAGTTTGACAAGTTGAGGGCGTCCGCAACTATGGCTTCGCATTCCACCAAATCCCTTGTTTTCTGGACAAGCTCCGGTCCGAGATCGCAGGCTGTTACATGCGCGCCCATATCCTTCAAACGTCGGCTAAAGTGTCCCGTTCCGCATCCGACGTCGAGCACACGCATCCCTTTGACCCGCGCCGCGCCTAAAAACTGATCAATGAGTATTTCGACCCTACGCCGCGTATCATATTCCGAGATCAGAGAATCAAATGAGTGAGCAAGCCTCTCATGAATCAACTCCCGCTTGTCGATCTCTCTCATTGCTGGCAATCACTCCTTAGTGGGAACCTGATTTCATCGGAAAAACCCACGACGACATAGCAAGATAATGCACTATCGTGACAACTGACATGGCGCTTAACCAGCCGGGCAATGACGACCAGTTCAGTGTATTTATTGTGATGCTGACAAGGAACACACTAAAAATGAGAGACCATGCCTGCACCAGCATGAAACGGAATGCTTGTGTTGAAAGGCTCGTATGCTGAATCCATCCATCGCGAAACGCCCAATTGCGGCTCCAAAAAAAGGCCCAAAGCATTCCCGTGCCATAGCTCGCCACCTGTGACAGTTCGGCGCGCATGTACAATGGAATCAATTCTGAGGAATACAACGACGCAAAAACCGCATACCCGATAACAGCGTTGCTGCAACCGAGAATGACATATCTGATAAATCTTCGTCGATGTTGTTCATCTTTGAGCATTGCAAGGCACTGAAAGGTTGTTCTTTCTTTCACTCAACTCGTTTGGCTGCTTGATGGTTGGTGGCCTGCGGCAAGCCCACACTCTCGGTTACAATATAGGTCGGTCGGTCCTGAAGAAGTGAATGGATACGCGAGATATATACCCCGATGATTCCGACCATAATAAAAAGGATGGCAAACAGGAATGACATAACGCCAACGGTTGACGCCCAACCCGGCACAGATTTCCCTGATAGTGCAACGGTGAGAACGTAGAAAAGTTCCAATAGCGCCAGAAAGCCGACAATGACCCCCAACCAGATGCCTGCTCTCAAAGGGCGGTTCGAAAATGAGGTTACAGCTGTAGCGGCGAATCGTATCATGCGGCGAAAATTGTATTTTGTGCGGCCGGCATTTCTGGATTCTACCACATAGGGAACCACCGACGACCTGTAGCCCATCCACTCGACCGAGCCTCTGAGAAATTGATCCTTACCAGCAAACTTTATCAGTATGGCAAGCGCTTCCCGATCGATGAGGCGAAAATCTGAGCTGCCTTTCCTTATTTCAATACCAGCCAGTACGGTGAATATGCGGTAGAACAAGCTGGAGCTCTTGCGCTTGAAGAACGATGCAGAATCATTGTCTGGCTCGCGTGTGGTCACCACAATCTGAGCACCATTTCTCCACTCGTCCAAAAGCTCAGGGATAACTTCGGGCGGATGCTGCAAATCACTATCCATAGAAATGATCGCCTGCCCCCGAGCTCCTGAAAGTCCGGCGAGCAGCGCGTTCTGGTGGCCGAAATTTCTACTGAGCCGCAAACCTCGAACCGAAGGATATCTGCAGGAAACGTCCTCAATGACGCGCCAAGTGGCATCTGCACTTCCGTCATCGACGAGAATGATTTCATATAATTCCGGGCAATTGTCTAAGGTTTTTTGGAGCCGTTTCACCAGTGGCTCGATATTGTCTTCTTCATTATGACACGGACAGACGATCGACACCGTTGGGTGTTGGGAATCCATTGGCTGCATTTCCAATGACATGACCGTCCAACAGCCCGTCTTCTATCCTTCCAACCCGAGCGTTTTGCGGATTGGTGCCTTTCTGACTTTCCAAATTCGGGAATCCACGATGTAGTGGTGGAAATTCACGATCTGATACAGCACGATCGTTGCCGATATTCCCGCAAAGAACAGCCAGTCGATCGTGCGCAGGACACCCCAGTAAAGAACGCCGGTAATGGCGATGCAGGTGGCAAGATAGAGCCACAATTTGCCTGGCTGGCTTATGTAGGAAAGGAATTTCGCTTCGGGATCTATCCCGTCCTTAAATCTGCGTGTGTTGAACATCCAGACAAACAAAATGTATTGCGCATTGTGCCAAATGTTGATCGCCAACCAGCCATATGTGATGTCTGTGATGAGCAGATAACCAGCCATAAAAATCGCGAAATGCGTCAGCATGTAAATCGTATGCACTGCCGCCAGTTGCCCGAGACGCCAAGCCTGAATACGCCTGTAGACCCAATAAGCCAGCAGGACCACCGTTGCAGCGGTTACAGCCTGCACTACGGGGAGCGAGACCGGTACGACCTTCAACTCCATCCCGATGAACAGGCCCGGGTCTTGGTATGAGCGGTAAAGAATGCCCAGAACTGGCAGAGCGTAGAAAATCATCTGGTCAAGCCAGCCGTCTTCGTAAAATGCGCTGCGTTCCTTGCCGCGATAGGCCCGCGAAATTCCCCAGCTTTGGCGTGTGTAGTGGAACCATTGCCAATAAAAATAGATGGATACAATGACCCAAAGCCCAAAGGTGAAAGCAACAGCCAAAGTGCCGATGGTTATAAGCGGAAGAAGAACCACAAGAAGTGACCAGTGCTCGGAAAAGCTCTTCCGATCAAAGCAAAGTCGTGTGTAGGTTGAGATAACGTGATGATAGCCGAGGAACCAAAGGTCGAAAATCAGGATTGGGATGAAAAGATGCGGCTGCCAAACGACGACCAACCCTGTGAGGATTGCGAGCACTGGAATTCCAACAATAAACGAAAGATCAAAAGTTGGGTCACGCAGCCATGACCATTTGACCTGATTGGTTGCAGACACGGCAGCATCTGTCATGATAGATAGCCCCACCGACCAAAATTAAACCCGGTTCCAGATTTAGCAGATTGCGGGTTTCAGGTCACGTTTCTCATTTCGGCAAGGTTAAATTCCCAGTTTCTTGGATATTGAATGTAACCAACCTGTCTCTGTGATATGAGTTCCCAAGTTGAATTTGGCAGTTGTTCGCCGAGCAATGTTACAATCGGATTAATCAATTTTTACGTACCTGCCTTGACGTCTGCTTTGGGCTGCGGATTCAATCGATCGCCGCAACACATTCTGCAAATTTCTCAGCCGGCGTTTGATATTGCAAGGTCTTCCTTGGCCGTTCGTTGAGCTGGCTGTGACCAACTCCTCAACTCGCTGATTGTCGGTGCTCTATATTTCGACGTGAAATGGAAAAACACTGTTGGACGTCTATCAATCAACGGTCAAGCAAACCGCAATTACGCACCTATCGCGTACCTATGGTGAAAATAGCTGATCAAAATTGACGGCTAACTATTTGAAAGTGTTGGCTCCCCGGGCCGGATTCGAACCAGCGACCGATCGGTTAACAGCCGATTGCTCTACCACTGAGCTACCGAGGAATGCCGATATTCCTTAGAACCGGTTCGCCTATAGCAAAACCGTTTCGAATTTGCCAAGTGTTTTTGGCAATTTGAAACCGGAATTCGTCCAATTTGCAATCGCCTTGGATCGTACCCAATATGAAACATGTTCAGATTTGGAAAGCCCGCCGATGAACAGGAACGAGTTGGAACTTGACGAGATCGGGGCGCCGGTTGAAATCCACCTTCTTGGGCGGACATTCAATCTTCCTCGCTCGCGTCTGCTGCGGGTGTCGATCGGCATTTTGCTGGTCATTCTGGGGATTTTCGGGTTTCTGCCGGTTCTCGGCTTTTGGATGATTCCGCTTGGTCTGTTGATTTTGTCCTATGATTTCGCCTTCATCCGGCGCCTTCGCCGGCGCGTTGCCGTGTGGCTGGGACGGCGCGAAAAAAGCCGCTAAAACTGCTGTCCGCGACCTTGCCCGGTGCCGAGCCTTCTGTTAACGGAGCGCGTCTAGACACTGTGCAACGGCCTCGTGGCGGAGTGGTTACGCAACGGACTGCAAATCCGGTTACCCCGGTTCGATTCCGGGCGAGGCCTCCAGTGTGTTATTGTTGGAAATTGCAGCGGACCACCGGCGATCAGCACCGCTCCGATTCAAGAAGCAGGTCACGCAAATGACGATCGATTATTCCGAGCAACGTCAAAAGATGGTGGACTGTCAGTTGCGGACAACTGACATAAACAGCGGGCCGATTTTGTTGGCAATGGGCTCGGTCCCGCGCGAAAGCTTTGTCCCGGCGGCAATGCAGACACTGGCCTATATCGACGATGACGTCCGGCTGTCGCAATCCGGCGGCAACGAGCGCTATCTGATGGAACCGTCGCCATTTGCCAAACTGCTTCAGTTGGCCGAACTGTCTGAAAACGACGTCGTCCTGGATATCGGCACGGGCAGCGGATATTCGGCGGCAGTCCTGTCAATCCTTGCCGGCTCGGTGATTGCGGTTGAAAGCGAATCCGCATTGGCGGAATCTGCCGTGGAAACGTTGACGGAGCTTGGCTATGACAGCGCCGTCGTCGTGGAAGGCCCGCTGGCAGACGGGTACCCTTCCGAAGCACCCTATGATGTGATTTTTCTCAACGGTGCCGTGGACGAAGTGCCGGAAAAGCTGGCCAGCCAGTTGAAGGATGACGGGCGCATTGTCGGCGTTCTCGGCAGCGGCAACACGGGCAGGGCGACCGTTTGGACCAAAAGCAACGGAAATCTCATTGCACGCCATGCGTTCAACACCTGCGTGCCTGCACTTCCGGGCTTTGAACGAGAGGCCGCGTTCGAATTCTGACACCAAGTCAGAAAGAATTGGTGAAGACTTTCTTGTTCACCATGTTTTAAATTACCATATCTCGGACTGGCTTTGGTACCCGCATTCCGGTTAGATGGCGGCCGCGGCGGGGTATGTACATAACACAGGGACAGGGACAGTGGTGGTACGGGTACCAGGTTTTGCTGCAACTTTAGCGATTGCAGCCGTGACGCTGACGCCGGTCGACACATCGGCCGAAACCATATTCGGCGCGCTTTCAAAGGCCTACGAGAACAATTCGGCCCTCAATTCGGCCCGCGCAGGCGTGCGGGTAACAGATGAAAGCGTTCCGATTGCAAAGGCCGGAAGGCGGCCTACGCTGATTGCAACGGGTACGGCTGCGCATGTCTCGAGTGACACATTTGGAGCAAGAACCACAACCGGTACATTTGGTATCACCCTGTCACAATCCTTGTTCGATGGATTTCAGACCAAGAACAATGTACGCGCAGCAGAAGCGCAGGTGCGCGCGGCGCGGGAAAATCTTCGTAATACCGAGCAGAATACACTCTTCGACGCCGCTTCAGCCTATATGGATGTGATCCTGTTCCGGCAGATTTCGGTTTTACGGCAGCGAAACCTGGAATTTCTCGGTGAACAGGTTCGCGCAGCGCGATCTCGATTTGAAGTCGGGGAGGGCACGCGCACCGATGTCGCCCAGGCGGAGGCATCGCGATCTGCGGCTCAGGCTCAACTGACGGCTGCGCGGGCGCAGGCAGAATCTGCTGCAGCGGTCTACCGTCAGATTGTTGGTTCAAATCCAGGAAAACTGAAGGTTCCGGGTCCTCTTCAGAAGCTCTTACCTGGCGGAATTACAGCCGCTTATGCAATTGCCGAACGCGAACATCCGGCAATCAAGGCAACCAAGCATGTGGTTGATGCCTCTAGCTATTCGGTAAAGGCGGCTGAAGGAACGCTGTTGCCCGGCGTTACAGCCAGCATGGAATTGGAGGCAGGACAATCACGAACTCTGGGTGGCGGCTTTGGCGCGCCAAACGGATTTTCGAAATCCGCTACCATCGGCGCGACCCTGCGCATACCGATCTATCAGGGCGGGGCGGCGTCGGGCCTGGTTCGCCAATCCAAGGAAACGCTAGGTCAGGCGCGGATCAATGTCGACGTCAATCGCGATCAGGTACGCGCTGCCGTCGCGTCCGCATGGACCCAGTTTGAAGCCTCGCGCCGCAACGTCGAAGCCAATCGTGCACTTGTGTCCGCCGCCCAGCTGGCGCTTGCCGGGGTGATCGAGGAGCGCAAGGTCGGTCAGCGGACGACACTGGACGTGCTTGATGCCCAGGCTGATGTCATCAATGCCCAGATCAACCAGGTCAGCTCAGAACGTGACACCGTGGTTGCCAGCTACGCGATCGTTTCTGCAATCGGGCGTTTGTCTGCCAGCCGGCTTGGGCTGAAGGTGCGCCTTCACAAGCCCAAGGAACATTTTGAGGCTGTCGAGGACAAGTGGTTCGGACTCAGAACACCGGACGGCCGCTGACTTCACCTGAAGCCCACAACCGGCTAAACCAGTGAAAACATTACCGGGGGGATACTCACATCGTCCCGGACCGGCTACGATCACCGTGTGATTCGTTCAGGGTTCGAGGCTGGCGGGTCAATTTGGAGAGGGAAACCGGCTGAAACCGGGAATTGTTTGAAGGCGGCATCACGGATATGGCTCAAGCAAGCAGCAACGCGCAACGCGAACCCTCAATGGAGGAGATCCTCGCTTCCATTCGCCGGATCATCGAGGATAGCGACGCGGCGGGCGTGGCCGCGGAGAATGGCGGCGAAAACCCGACTGAAGCATCAGCAACTGAAACTGCAGACGCACAAGCACCGG
>JBFOMG010000029.1:0-7566 GCA_040830725.1 Rhizobiaceae bacterium | reverse complement strand
CGGACAATAATTGATCCCGTGCCTGATCAGGATGCGATGATCGTTGGTGTAACGCATGGTGATTCCGACAAAGGCGTTGGCCGGTGTCAGCCCCCACGGTTTTTCAACGCCATAGGCTTTGCGCTCACTCTCTGTCAGCGGACGGGTCAGGCTGCCCTCGGCCGACATGTGCAGGAACTTGCCCGGGAAAAATCCGAACTGCTGCGAAAAGCCGTTGGCGGCCATGATCAGTTTTGGCGCCCGCACCCGGCCTTTCGGCGTCTTGAACGAAACGCCGTTTTCAAATTCCGCTTCGATCACTGGTGAATTTTCGTAGAGCGTCACGTTGCCGGGCAGGCTGTCGGCCAATCCTCTCGTCAGCGCCGCGGGGTTCATCAGGGCGCCGCCCGGCGTATAAAGCGCTGCGGTGAAATGGGTCGTGCCAAGATTGGCGGCGAGATCGTCTCCCCTCACCCACTCGAACGGTTCGCCCAGCGCTTCCAGTTCACGGGCAAAGGGCTGCAACACTTCATCGACACCGCGGGGTGAAACTGCCGCATGGTATTTGCCATCCAGCGACCAGTCGCACTCAATGCCATGCACCTTGACCATTTCTTCGAGATTGGAGATGGCGTAGCGCGCCAGCCGCATGAAACGGTGCGAACCGTCAAGCTCATCCAGCGATGAACCGACATTGTGCGGCAGATCGATCGCAAAGCCGGAGTTCCGGCCGGATGCGTTCTCTCCCGCCTCCGCTGCGTCCACCAGCACGATATGTTGGTCAGGGCAGTTTTCCGCCAGCCGGCGCGCCGCCGCCAATCCTGCATACCCCGCTCCCAGCACCAGCCAGTCGGCGGTTACCTCGGTTTCAAGCGGCGGTTTGGGCGTCCGCTCCGGCAGGATGGCACTCCAGCCGTTGGCCTTGTCATCCCGTGGCAGCCGATTGATCTTCATGTGCTCGTCTCCGCCCAGTTCCATGGATGGATCGCGTAGAAAAGCAGCGCGTCCTCCGCCTTGTACACAAGCCTGGTGCCCCTGCTCAGCCAGATGCAATCTTTTGGCCCGGCCACCAGGTCGCCCTGTTCGGTCTGAACCGCGATTTCGCCTTCGACCACGAGCAGGACCTCATCATACTGCACCGTCCACGGGATCTCAGCGTTTTGCATGCGCACAAACCCGCTACCCAGTTCACCCTCCGCCTTGGAACCGGTGACCACGGCGACTTCAGCGACATCGCCATACTCAAACCGTGGTGCGAACTGAAGCGAAGGAAACCGCACGGCGCGAGGCGGTTTCCGATCCTGACCAACACTCATGATCTGCTCCGAATTGTCTTGACCGGGTGAACAATACAGGTATGTATGGAAACATACAACCCTGTATGGGACGTAAAAATGAGCAATGAAATCGAACTGCATTCAGCACCTGAGGTGAGCCAGCGGCAGCTGCAGCGCAGCGATTGGATCAGGACAGCGCTGGAGACCTTGATGGCCGACGGTATCGACGCGGTTCAGATCACCACCATGTCGAAAAGCCTGTCGGTGACCCGCGGCAGCTTTTACTGGCACTTTGAAAACCGAGAAGCGCTGCTTGCCGCACTGATCGCCGAATGGCGGGCAAAGAATTCCGGCACAATGGCGGTGGCGCTGGAAAAGTCAGCATCTTTGCAGGACGCCATTCTCGACCTCTTTGCCGTCTGGGTAGACCATGAAAAATTCGACCCGGCGCTTGATCAGGCAGTTCGCGACTGGGCCCGACGGTCATCGGATGTGCGCTCAATCGTCGAAAAGGAAGATGCAAACCGCGTCGCCGCCATTGCAGCGATGTTTGAAAGGTTTGGCTTTGACGAAACCGAAGCCTTCATTCGCGCCCGCGTCATCTATTTCACCCAGCTCAGCTATTATGCGCTCAATATCGACGAACCACTTGCCAAGCGCGCCAGCTACCTGTCCGCCTATTACCGTGTTTTTACCGGGCAAGAGATCGAGGATCGGGCGGCCTCTGAATTCATTGACCGGGTTGGCGCCATGGTCACCACAACGCCGGCAAAAGGACCTTCACGGCAATGACGACGATGGAAAACGCCGGGCGCACACGCCGGCGCAAGATTGCCCGGGAGACGGCGGGCGGCGGCAAGCGGACGGTCAATTATTGCAATCTGACCAATCCGTTTGAGCCCGCCAACGTGTTTTCCGATGACCGCGCATCGGCCATTCATCAATCCGCGCTCCAAGTGCTGGAGGAACTCGGGATCAAGGTTCTGCTGCCTGAGGCCCGGCAGCTGTTCGGCCAGGCAGGCGCGATTGTCGACGATGAAACTGAAATGGTCCGGATCGGAAGCGACATCATAGAACAGGCTCTTCGCTCCGCGCCCCGTTCGTTCCAAATGCGCGCCGGCGATGCCAAACGCGATGTGCTGCTGGAGCAGGGTCAGATCACCTTTCTTCCCGGCGCCGGCACGCCGCATGCGACGGATCTTGAGCGCGGCCGCAGACCGGGAACCGAGCAAGACTTCCGCGAACTGATCAAGCTCAATCACCACTTCGACGCACTGCATATGCTGGCGCCGCTGACCGAGGCCCAGGATGTGGCGATGAACCTCCGTCACTACGCGATGACCGAGCCGCAACTTCTCTGTTCCGACAAGGTGCCGTTCATATATTCACGTGGCGCGCCGCAGGTGGCTGATTGTTTCGAGATGATCCGGCTCGCCCGGGATCTGCCGGATGCCGAGTTCAAATCCGAACCGCGTTGCTACACGATCATCAACACCAATTCGCCCCGGCAGCTCGACATACCCATGGCGCGGGGGCTGATTGACTTTGCCCGCGCCGGCCAGTTGTCGATCATCACACCGTTCTGCCTGATGGGTGCCATGGCGCCGATCACGGTGGCGGGAGCGCTGACGCTCAATCACGCAGAGGCGCTGGCGGCAATCGCGCTGGCGCAAATTGCCAATCCCGGCGCACCGGTCTGCTACGGGGCGTTTGCATCAAGTGTCGACATGAAATCCGGCGCACCCGCTTTTGGAACGCCCGAACAGGTCAAAGCGTCGCTCGGAGCCGGGCAACTGGCGCGATTGACCGGACTTCCATGGCGCAACGCCGCCGGGTGCGCTGCAAATATCAACGACGCACAAGCCGCGCACGAAACGCAGATGAGCGCCTGGGGTGCAATGCTGGCCGGCTGCACCATCCTTGTTCACGGTGCCGGATGGATCGAGGGTGGTCTGACCATCTCGTATGAAAAGCTGATCACCGATATGGAGATGCTGCAGATTTTCGCCGAGCTGTGCAGCAAAACCGGGGCAGACGAAAGCGACATCGCGTTGGACACGCTGAGAGAAGTCCAGCCCGGCGGACACTTTTTCGCCGCCGGTCACACAATGCAACGCTATCAGTCGGCCTTCTACGAGCCGCTGGTCGCGGACTGGTCAAACTTCGGCACCTGGTCCGAACGCGGTTCGCTGGATGCGAATACCCGGTCAACTGCGGTCTGGAAGCAGATTGTCAACGAATTTCAGGGGCCCGAAGTCGACCCCGATCGTGCGCACGAGCTCAGGGCATTTATTCAGAAGAGAACGGAAGAGGGCGGCGCCAGCCCAGAAAGCTGACACCGCCCTTCCTTCCGAAGCCTTGGAGCATGCACCCCCATATTTGCACACTCCGCAGCGCCCGGATCAAAAAACTAGTTCACCGCCATGCTGATTGCATCGACATGGCGATGGTCCGTACCGCAACACCCCCCGAACACATTCAGATTGGGCAGCATTGTCTTGAGCTGGCGGTACTGGGCACCCAGCTCCATCGGATCGCCGTCATCGAGCTCTTCGGCTTCGTCGAGTTCGGCATGGCTCATTCGCGAAGCGTTCGCCCTCACGCCCATGACGCGCTCCCGCCATCCGCTTTCCCCATTCAAAACATGGGTAAAGTGATCCGGGTGAGCGCAATTGATCATGAAGTAGGCCGGCGCGTTACCGGTTTCGCGATCAACCTGCATGATCGCCTCGGGAAGTTCCTGCCCGGATGGCAGTTTTCCATCCGTTTCAACCGTGAAAGAGATCACCGATGGCATGTTTGCTTCTCTGGCCGCCCTGGCAATGCCGATAGCTTCCTCGACATAGGTCATGGTGATCGCAGAAACCATGTCGGCGCCGAAATCGGCAAACCAGCCAATCTGCTGCGCATGATAGGATTCAGCGTCGGCCGCATCCATCAGGTGTGACGGATTGTAGCCGTCATCCTGCGGTCCGAGCACACCATTGATGACAAAGGGCGATTGGGGCGTTTCATATTCCACCCTCAGCGTCATCAGCTTCTCAATCGCTTTTGCGTGCGCCAATCTGAGACTGGTTTCGGAAACGCCGAGTTCGTCGGCCCAGCGCTTGCTCGCGCGCCAGGTTGGCGTGTCCATGACAAACCCTTTGCCGTCGCGCACCGCAAGCTCGCAATATTTGCGCAAGTATCTTTCGATCGCCGCACTTCCACGCGCGTCTTCAAGCAGGGTGAATGCCGCAAACAGCGGCAGGTCGAGTCCGTCCTGAAATATCAGTGTGGTTTCAAGCCCCCCGTCCGTCAAAAACGCCTTGCCATTCATTTGAGGAAGCCTGGTTTGCATCTGCGCCATCCGCGCATCTCCTTTCTAAATCTCGTCCTGCCGGTAGTTGCCGCCCCTTCCGGGACAATGGTGACAGGTGATGAATTTTCAGATGATTGCGGTTGGCTGTTTGCTTTGAGATTGTATCATTCTGATTTCGGGATCGAGCGTATTTCGTATCAATTGTTTCACCTGATGTCTCATTCTGGCCGGAATCCAGCCAAATCAACGATCGATCGGTGACTTTGCGGGCCACTTCGCGCACCCAATCGGGAAAGTTGGTTGCAAGAGGTTGCAGACCGGAACCGCAGCGGTGAAATCAGTCTCAACAACAGTTCCGGCGCATCAGACCTGTTGTAAAAGCTCCTGCTTCCGCAAGAACTTCAGCGATCGCGGCCAAATAATTGGTTTGAATCGAAAAACCCGATCAGCGGCGAACGCGCTTATAGGTACCCTTGTGCCCGCGTCCGAAATCACGGATCAGCTTTCCGCGCGATTTGACCGTCAATTCCAGCCGCCTGAATTTCCTGCCGCCATAGGAGACCTGCATTTTCGTCGGGGTCAGCACGACCTTGTTGTCGATTTTCTCCCAGCAGCCTTCGGCGACCTCGTCCACCGCGCCATAGGCGAGCATGTACTGAAAGCGGCCATCCTTGCTAAGCCAGATGAGCGAACCGACTTCCATCACGTCCTGCAATTCGTAAATCCCGGAATGTTTGCTGCCCTGGGAATCGCATTTTGCTGCGAGCGCTGGCGAAACCAGCATCGCGCCAATTGCAATGGCGGCCAGATTTGCAAGTACAAATTTCATGATCGATACCCCTTGCCCGACGGCATGCCACCGTCGCCAGCGATATCGATATCACCATGAATTCAGCCCTGTAGTGATGGCCATCACACCTGCTGGTCGCCCTAGCGCAATGCCTTGATCAGCGCCGAGACCATTGCCTGCGGTCTGTACTTCTGGCTGGTCGGCGTCAGGCCCAGGCGTACAACAACCAGATCCTCGGAAGGGATGATTGTCGTCGTCTGGCCATCATGCCCGCGCATCCAGAACGCATCCTCTGGCAGATCAAATCCCTTGTCAGGGTCGATATCCTTTGCAAGCCCGGGGTCAGGTCCGTGCAGCCAAACCTGTCCGCGGCCATATCTTGGATCACCCCAAGGCGCTTTCGAGGCCGGGTTCGGCGATACCATCCAGTCGACAAAGCCGACCGGCAAAAGCGATGCGCCGTTCCAGACACCACGCTGAAGCAGGAACTGCCCGAACCTCGCCCAGTCCCGCGCCGTTGCATACAGATAGGACGAGGCGACAAAGGTCCCGCGCGCATCTGTCTCCAGAAGCGCACTGCGCATGCCAAGCGGATCGAACAACGCCCTGACGGGAAAATCGAGCGCTTTGCCGGAATCGACGAACTGATTCTGCCAGAGCCTGGCAATCGCCACCGACGTTCCGCTTGAATAGTTGAATTCAGACCCCGGATCGCCTTCCAGCGGTTTTGCCGTGACAAAACCCGCCATGTCAGGCTCCAGATAAAGCATGCGGCTGACATCGGAAACCGCACCGTAGTCCTCATTGAATGCAAGCCCTGGCGACATGGCCAGCATGTTTTCCAGCGTGATGCCGGCGCGCTCATCTCCCGCCCAATCGGCAAAAAGTTCGGCCTTGTCGCGCGCGACGATCTTTTCGCGCACCAGACGCCCGACCAGCGCTGCATTAACCGTCTTGGTCATCGACCAGCCGATCAATCTCGAATCGGCGCTAAAACCCGGACCGTAACGCTCGCCGGCGATGCGCCCGTTTTTCACCACGACGACTGCCCGCATACCGGGACCGGTCATCGCCGGATCATCAAGAATGGCTGCTATGCGATTGTCTTCCTCGGCCTTGGTGCCCTCGGGCCACAGGAGATCCGGCGAATGCGGCGGCAAAGACGTCACCGGCCCGATATGATCGATTGCCCTTTCGATATTGCCGTCTGCAACGACGGCGCAGCCGACGCCCTGCCGGTCCACCGCCAGGCCCGTCCCGATCATACCGGCAATATTGGTTTCCACCGTTCCGCCGCCCTGGTCCACTTCGGCCTCCATGAGCCAGAACAACGGATGCTCGGGCGCCTGCACATCGGTGGCGAGGATGTCGTCAACATCGCGTCCGGCTACAAACACGTTCGAACACACCATCTTGGCGCCGTAATTGAGCGCAACCCGAATAATATCCGGCGGTGACTGGCTGACCCAGTATATCCCGCCAATGGCCACCGCGATGAGCAATACCAGCGCCCAAACGATGATTTTGCCCAATCTCCTCATGTCATTCCCCCGTGCTGGAAATGTGTCTATTCGCCAAGATTCCGCCGTCTTTGGCAAGACAATCCCATTGTGACGGGGCTTGGACTGAGCGCGCGGCCCCGTGTGCGTTTCGTTCACTGTTGGTTGACGAATTTTAGTTAACCATTGGATAACGTGACCGCTGCCACGGAGGGAATGGTCTTTGCGACGTGCTGCCCTGATACGGAATCTGGTTCTCGCCTCTGTCGTCGGTGCAGCAGGCTGTACGACCGCTACGCTCAATGTTGAGGACATTGTTGAAACGGAAACCGTGCAATCCGACGATACTGTCACCTCGGCACCGGAGCCGAGCGCCTATGCGGCTTTGGCAAAGCCGAGATATGGCGATCGCGACCCGCATGAGTGGGTGGGGCGCAGCCCGTTCAATTATGCGGTGCACGGAACCGACGTCTCCAAATACCAGGGCGATATCGACTGGCGCAAAAAGCGCCGGAACGGCATCGCTTTCACCTTCATCAAGGCCACGGAAGGCGGCGACATTTTCGATGAGTATTTCACGCGTCACTGGAACGGCGCAAAACGCGCCGGCATAGCCCGCGGCGCTTATCATTTCTTCTATTTCTGCAGACCGGCCTTCGAACAGGCCAGATGGTACATCCGCAACGTTCCGCGTGATTCGTCCGCGTTGCCGCCCGTGCT
>JBFOMG010000028.1:0-50249 GCA_040830725.1 Rhizobiaceae bacterium | reverse complement strand
GGCTGGTCAGCTTTATGGACTATGATCTGGGATATTTCGACGACGAGACATGCAGACTGGAACCACTTCAAAACCCATTCGGGCCAAAAGTGTTACCTATGTCTCCGGTATAAAACGTAACCCATGTGTCCAGTATGGACCGGCTGACCGATGGTACGGTTGGGTGGATTCGAACCACCGACCTTTGGAGCCACAATCCAACGCTCTAACCAACTGAGCTACAACCGCGTGACCGTGTCTGGCTGGCCCGTGAAATACGGATTCGCCGTGCCAAATGCAAGCGCCGTTTTGCGCTGCCGAGCGCGCCGGCCCGCCGCCATGATTGCTGCCTACATCCGGGCATGAAAAAAGCCGGGGGGAGGAGGACCCGGCTTCTCTCATTTGAACCGGCACCAAAATGCCGGCTTTTCAGCCAACGATGCCCCGGGAGGAGGAGAAGGACATCGCGGCCAGATTGTGGCCTGTTCAGGCAGCTTTAATGTCGGATACCGCCTTGGAATAGACTTCCTTGACCGGCTTGAAGACATCTTCAAATGCCTTGGTGGAAGCAGCCTGCATCTCTTTGACCTGATCAGCCGCAACTTCAGCCTGCTTGCGGGCAAATGCCGTCTGCAGCTCAACCAGGTTGGAAAGGGTCGTAACACCGGCAAGCGCTTCAAGATGGTCAAAGCCTGCATCAGCATTGGCGCGCATTGCGGAAATTGCCTTCATCGACCATTCGTTGCCGACCGATTTTGCGGTCTCGAAGGACTCTTCAATCGCCTTCTGAGCGGTTTCGGTGTTGTCTTTCAGCTTGGCGTAAGCCTGGCTCGACTGCTCAATGCCTTTCTCGGCGAAAGCACGGAACTGGTCGGTAGCGGCAGCTGCATCGAAAGCAGCGATTTCTGCGGTATTCTCGGTTTTGGCGATCTTGGCCATTTTCGTCGTCCTTTGTAATCTTTTCCCGTCGGTGGAATCATCGATCCCGGGCCGGATCGGTGTCTATATAATGCAGTTTATTGTGCATTGCAACAATTTTTTTGCACTGCACAATAATTTGGCACTGTTAACCAGAAACCCACAATGGCGAGATGGATTTGCAGGTGTTTGTGGACGCCGGGACGCGTTCGATTTATTAACAAACCGTAAAGACGGGTATGCCGCGAAACGGAACGCCTGAAGTTCAATCGTGGCTGGTAGCAGCGTATCAAACCAACGGATTGCCGTATGACAACCGGCGCGTATTCCTTTATCGACATTGCCGTTCTCGAAGGCGTGCGGAATCAATTTGCCGCCGGAGATCCCCTTGTGCTGCTGTCACAGGATCTGGAAACCCTTTTGTGGGTCAACGGGCCGGGTGCGGCGCTGCTCGGTCATGACGACATCGAATCTGCGCTGGGAACGCCACTGGACCTGGGAATCATTGCCCGGCGGCAGATCAGCGCAGCGCCCGGGTTTCCCGATCTTGGTTCAGGCAAACCACTCATGATCCGAATTCATCGCGGCTCATCCAGCATACCGGTCGCCTGTATCATCAGCAGCATTCGTCTTCCGGACGGCAATACCGGCATATTGCTGGCCATTGGCGGAACCGTTCCGGCAGGCCTGGACGACAAGGAAATCGCCAAGCGCGCCATTTCGGGCCTACATACAACCGGTCATTGCGCCGCGTTGATTGACGCTGACGGTGGCGTTGTCAGCGCCGGAAACGGATTTACCGATCTGGAAATATCCAGAACCGAATTACGTGGCTTGATCTCCGAGGTAGCAAGCGAGGACGACCGGCTCGTCAAGCGCATGCTGCCAGGATCGAGAGGTGAGATGGCGGCGGGAATAGGCCGTCTGGCCGACGATCCGGCACAGCATCTGCTGATTATTGTTGCCGAGGCGGACGAGGAGCGCGGTGAGCGACAATCCCCTCTCGGGGTGCAGGCTTCCTCATCTTCCGCAAATGACGAGTTGAAGAGCCGTGAACCCGCGCAGATCGGCGAGAACGAGGCAAGCGCAAAGCACCGTGACGATGCCAAACTGCCGGAAGAGCGACTGGATCTGCCAAAAGAACCCACAAACGCGCCGGAGATCAGCATTGCCGACAATGAAAATCGCGAATCATCGGCCGCTGCGGAATCCGGAAGTGAAGCGAGCCTGACAGAGGCGGCCGCACCTTCAATCAATACGGACCCGGTGCCGGGATCATCCGGTACCAGCACTGCCGCCCAGTCGGGCCGGGAAGCAGTCAGATTTGTCTGGCGGACCGATGCGGAAGGCCGTTTTAGCGCAATCTCACCGGAATTTGCCGAGGCGGTCGGTCCGGAGATGGCGGACATTGTCGGCCGGCCATTCAAGGAAGTTGCCGAGGCACTCGGCATGGATAAAGACGGCGATATTGCCGGATTGCTCGCGCGGCGGGACACCTGGTCCGGGCGTTCGGTCATGTGGCCCGTATCCGGGTCGGGTGAACGCGTAACGGTCGACCTGGCTGCTCTTCCAGCTTATTCCCGCGACAGGGTGTTTGAAGGATTTCGCGGTTTCGGGGTCGTCAGATTGACTGAAACCAGCAAGGATGAAGCAGCAGGCTCTGTTTCATTATCCGAACGCCAGGCGGGCGAAACCGAAGCGGATAGCTCTCCGGTGCCCGCTGACGAGACGCAAGAGGAGCAGCAATCCAGCCGACAGCCAGACGTCGACGATCCGTTTCTCGGTGAAAAACCGGCGATCCGGATTGTTCCCACACCAGACCGGCGGGAAAGCGACAAAATCGTACGTCTCGCCTCCCACCGGCAGTATCCGGCCGCTACGGGATTGTCAGATGATGAGGAGACCGCGTTTCGCGAGATTGGCGAAAGGCTCTCGGAAGAAATTCCTTCGGAGACGGCCCCTGATGATTCCGCTGTGGAAGATGATCGGGAGGCGCAGGAGCAGCGCGCCACGGAAGAGGGCGCCAGCGAAACGCCAAACGCTGAAGATGACAAGCGCACCGATCAAACCGATAAATCGGAAATTTCCCCAGGCGACTTCATTCCCTCGGCATTTGCCGCAAAAGCAAGCCAGGTCAGACGGGGCGGTGATGTTTCGGTGCTTGAACAACTCCCGGTCGCGGTTCTGATCAGGTCGGGCGATCAGCTTCACTATGCAAACCCGGAGTTCCTGCGCCTCACCGGCTATCGTTCGCTCCACGAACTTGATGATGCTGGCGGTTTTGATGTGCTGTTCGCCGGTCCCGATAATTTGACGGAGGATAATGATCCCCAACCGAGGCCAGCAATGCGTCTGGTGACCCGGGATGGGGCGGAAAAACTGTGCGAAGCCCATTTGCGGTCCGTTCGGTGGGACGATCACCGGGCACTGATGCTCACCATCAGGCCGTCATCCCTGTTTTCACCGCCCATGGACGGATCCGATCCTCTTGGAGACGATCTCAATGATCGCATTCAGGAGCTTACCGCCATACTGGACACGGCAACGGATGGCGTGGTTCTGCTCACCCCTTCCGGCGCCATCCGCTCACTCAACCATTCCGCCGAAGCGCTGTTCGGTTTCGAATCTTCCGAACTACTCGGCAAGCAGTTCAAGGTACTGTTCGCAATAGAAAGCCAAAATGCGGCCGCCGACTACCTTTCCGGGCTTTCAGGCAATGGTGTTGCAAGTGTTCTCAATGACGGCCGCGAGGTCATCGGCAGGGAAGCGCAGGGCCGTTTTATTCCGTTGTTCATGACCATGGGGAAACTTCCCGGTGACAGGGGTTTCTGCGCAGTCATGCGCGATATTACGCCCTGGAAACGGGCAGAAGAGGAACTGACCCAGGCCCGTGGACAGGCCGAACAGGCCTCGTCGCTAAAGACCGATTTCCTTGCCAAGATCAGCCACGAAGTGCGCACGCCGTTGAACGCAATCATCGGCTTTTCCGAATTGATGCTGGACGAAAAGTTCGGCCCGATCGGAAATACGCGCTACCGGGACTATCTGCGCGATATCAACAGCTCGGGCAACCATGTGCTCGACCTGGTAAATGATCTTCTCGACATCTCCAAGATCGAAGCCGGGGAACAGGAGATGGATTTTGAATCCGTTTCGCTGAACGATGCCCTGGCAGACACTGTGGCCTTGATGCAGCCGGACGCCAACCGGGAGAGAGTGATCATCCGGTCCAGCTTCGCTTCCAACCTGCCAGAAGTGGTCGCCGACCTTAGAAGCGTCAAACAGATCGCGCTCAACTTGTTGTCCAATGCCATCAAGTTCACGCCTGCCGGCGGCCAGGTCATCGTATCGACCGTCTATCAAAATGACGGCAATGTCATTTTGCGCGTACGGGATACCGGCATTGGCATGTCGCGGCTGGAAATTGATCAGGCCATGAGGCCATTCAAGCAAATTGGTCCGCTGAAGTCGCGCCGCAGCGACGGAACTGGTCTCGGCCTGCCGCTGACCAAGGCGATGGTGGAAGCAAACCGCGCCGGATTCTCGATTGAATCCACGCCCGATGAAGGCACAATCGTCGAAATAACCTTTCCGTCCACGCGGGTGCTGGCAGATTAACCGGTTTTCGAGCGGTTGACGACAACGCCAACTGACCGCATATCCGCGCTCGATGGCCTCAGCGGATCCGGCCATCGGAAAGCGAGGAGCTCTTGGCCTTAAGCAGTCCAGATACAGCTGCATCGCCGCCGGTAAAACGCCCGCGGCACATTGTGTTGTTGTGCCTGACGCTGGTGGTCGCATTGATCGTGCTGACGCCAATCTTGACGATCGCGAAGATTGCCGCCGCGGGTAGTGGCGAAGATTGGCCGCACCTCGTTGAAATCGTGCTGCCGCGATCCGCGCAGACGACATTGATCCTGATGCTGCTGGTTGGGATTCTCACGGCATCGATGGGCATTGTGAGCGCGTGGCTGGTGATGGCGTATGATTTTCCGTTCAGAAAGGTTCTGGCGTGGGCGCTGATATTGCCGTTGGCAATACCGACCTATCTGGCCGCTTACGCATTCGGCGAATTCTTCCATTTCACCGGCCCGGTCCAATCCGCCATCCGCACCATTTTTGGATACACGACATCGAGAGACTATTGGTTTCCGGATATCCGTTCCGTTGCCGGGGCGGCAATCGTCTTGTCGGCGGTACTTTATCCCTATGTCTATCTGACCTGCCGCGTCGTTTTCCTGTTGCAGGGACGCAACATTGCCGATGCGGCGCGAACCCTTGGTGCGCCGCCAATGCATGTCTTCGCGCGCATTTTGCTACCGGTGGCACGGCCGGCTATCGCTGCCGGCGTTGCGTTGGCATTGATGGAAACGCTGAACGACATCGGAGCCGCCGAATATCTCGGTGTCAATACGATGACGCTTGCGGTTTACACCACCTGGCTTAATCGCGGCAGTATCGAAGGTGCGGCGCAAATCGCCATGGTCATGCTCGTCATTGTGCTCGCACTGTTGATGGCAGAACAATGGGCGCGCCGGCGTCAGCGCTACCACCAGGTGCAGACAACCCAGCTCAAATCTCCGCCGTTGAGGCAACGGCTGACAGGCTGGCGGGGGGCGCTGGCGTTTCTGCTCACGATCATGCCGGTTGGTTTCGGCTTTGCCATCCCCGTCTATGTGCTTGGAGGATATGCACTACGGCGCATCGAGCAGTTTTTTGAGCCCGAATTGCTGTCGGCTCTGGGCAATTCGGTCATCACAGCGGCGGCGGCGGCCTTTCTGGCCATCATGATCGTCCTGCTTTTGCTCAACGCGGCCCGGCTGGCGCGGTCGCGGCTGATGGCAACCATCAATCGGGTCAGTCTTTTCGGTTACGCCCTGCCCGGTACCATTTTGGGTTTTGGCTTGCTTTACAGTCTGACGGCGATCGATCGGCACATTGGCAGTTTTCTGCAACTCACCACAGGCAACACCGTCGGACTGGTGCTTTCCGGCTCTGTGTTGGCAGTCGTTCTTGCTTGCACCATCCGTTTTCTCGCACTGGCCGATGGCGCCATTCGATCCGGACTGGACAAGCTGTCGCCCAACCTTGACGAAGCGGCCCGCAGCCTTGGCCGCAAACCGTTTGGCAGCGCGGTCCACATTTTGTTGCCACTGTTACGGCCTGCAATTCTGACAGGGGCCATTTTGGTATTTGTCGATACGGTCAAGGAGCTTTCCGCGACCATTGTGTTGCGCCCGTTCGGATTCAACACACTGGCAACACATGTGTATGAAAATGCCTCGCGCGGTGTTGTTCAGGACGGTGCGCCGGCAGCGATGCTGATTATCGCGACAGCTCTGGTTCCGGTGATCGTTTTGTCGCGCTCACTGATGGCGGACAAAGCCGCCTGACCGGTCCGGCTTCTGGACAAGAAAACGGGGAAACACGGATCCCCATGTTTCCCCATTATTGTGGACCGGCCTGTCCAAAAGACGTCCCTCCGGCCGGTCCTGCCCTCTCCGGGCTTTCGATTAACGCGTTTATATCACGATGACCTTGGTGCCAACCGGGACCCGCTCATAAAGATCGACGACATCCTCGTTTCTCATGCGGATACAGCCAGATGAAACAGCGCCACCGATGGTCCATGGCGCATTGGTGCCGTGGATACGATACAGGGTGGAGCCCAGATACAATGCACGAGCACCGAGCGGATTGGAGGGACCGCCGGCCATGTGTGCGGGCAGTATGCGGCCCTTTTTCTTTTCCCGGGCAATCATCTCGGCCGGCGGACGCCAATCCGGCCAAACGCGCTTCAAGGTAACCTTGTGTGCACCCGACCATTCAAAACCCGGCTTGCCGACACCAACACCGTAGCGCCGCGCCTTGCCGCCCGGCTGAACCAGATAAAGATAGCGTTCATTGGTGTTGATGATGATCGTCCCTGCCTTCTGATTACCCTCATAATCGACGACGGTCGGCAGGTATTTCGGGTTCATCTTCGGCGTTGCCGATTTGCGCGGCTTTGGTGCGGCAACAGCGGCGGTACGAACCTGTTTGCGTTTTTTACGCAAAATCACTTTTCGCGGCGCCGGTTCTGCCGGGCGCATGATACGCCGATTAAGCGAGCCGTCCGGCGCACGGCGCAGCTGCATCACCCATGGGGCTGACAAATCAGGGCTGACCAAAACCGGGGGCCGGGTTCGGTAGCGGTCGTTGGCTTGCGCAATGGCAGCCGACAGCACCGCTACGGCGACCGCCACAGCGATCACAATCAATCTTTGCATGGGACGTACTCTCTACTCTTCGTCACATTTTTCGAAGTGCCACATGCGACAGCACTTCGGCTCGCGTTCAACTTGGAATGGATTCAGAGTCCGAATGGTGAATCGGTTTCGATAAAATTTGAATTTGTCAGGAAAGATTCCGGTGTGGTTACCGCGCCGTTCAGGAATCTGGTAAAGCGATGATGAATCCGGCCCGATTCGCCGTTAACCATGAGGATTTCGCACATGAATGATCGAATCGATACCGAAACGACCGGTTTGATTGAAGGCGAAGACGGCCAGTTGCGATGTTTCTGGCATGGCGGGATGGACGATTATCTAGCCTATCATGACAATGAATGGGGGCGGCCGGTCGACAACGATGTGCGGCTTTTCGAAAAGATTTGCCTGGAAGGCTTTCAATCCGGCCTGTCCTGGCTGACCATTCTGCGCAAACGCGAGAATTTTCGCGCCGGTTTTGCCGGTTTCGATTTTCACAAGGTTGCTGAATTCGGCGATAAGGATGTCGAAAGGCTGTTGGGTGACGCAGGAATTGTGCGCCATCGCGGCAAGATTCAATCAACCATCAACAACGCCAGGCGGGCGGTGGAGCTTCAGCGTGAGTTCGGCTCGCTGGCCGCCTATTTCTGGCGATATGAGCCGCAACCGAAAGACCGGCCCAAAAAGCTCGACAAGGCGACGCTGTTCGCCCTCGGCAAGACAGAGACGTCGACCAACATCTCAAAGGATCTGAAAAAGCGCGGCTGGTCGTTTGTCGGACCGACAACGGTTTATGCCTTCATGCAGGCCATGGGCATGGTCAATGACCATATCGAAGGCTGTTGCATTCGCGACGAATGTGAGGCGGAGCGTGCTGCATTCACGCGGCCGGTTTGATCACCATGCCGAGACGCGCCTTTGAGAATCCCGACGTCGAAGCGGCCTATCAGGCATTCCGGGAGCCTGTTCGCGGGAAGTTGCTGGACCTGCGTGAACTGGCGTTTGAAGTGGAAGAGCAGACGGAGGGCGCCGGACCCATTGTCGAGGAATTGAAATGGGGCCAGCCAAGCTTCGTGATCTCCGGAAAGCATGGAAGTACATTCCGTCTCGGCGAAATCCCCGAAGGACAGGCCACCCACGCGCTCTATTTCCTGTGCCAGACCACGCTGGTGGGCACTTTTCGCGAGCACTATGGCGATGTGCTGGATTTCAAGGACAACCGGGCAATGGTGTTCCTGAAAGGGCGCGACTATCCGCGCGATGCCATCGCGCATTGCATGGCCCTGGCCATGACATACCGATTGAAGGTGCCGAAAAAGTCGCGCCATTGATGCATTTTTCGCTCACGTGATTCCGCCCAGACGAAAAATGCCCTAGGGTGTTTTGCGGTTACTTTGAACCGCAACAAAGCCTTTATCTGACTGGAACCATTGAAGCATATTTCGCTCTTTTAATTTCGCTGAGCGAAAAATGCCTTGGGTCTGTGACGAAGCGCACATGCCGGTGTCACATAAACTTGCCAGATTGCACCTGCCCATAGGGTTTTCGCGCTGTCGGCTCCGGCGCCTTACCTCGAACAGAGGCTGACAAGGGGTACCGGTTTCGGCAATGGAAATCCGCCTTTCCCCGGGTTTGCCGACTGATTCCCCGAATTATCCGGCTTACCCGGGGTATTTTTTGTCGCCAGCGGACCGAAGGCAAACTGCCTGTCAAATCCACGCCGTTCATCTCCCGTTCATCCAGCGTTCATCGGCAAGTCGCCATATTGAGCACAAATGGCCGGCTGACCCTGTCTCGCCAACAGCCGGACAGATGGTCGGCCGGTTGAAACGGGGAGTGTGAACATGATTCGAAAATTTCTGATGTCCGCTACATTGGCCGTGGCAACAGGGCTGTCGGGCTACACCGCAACCGCTGTGGCGTTACCCGCAAGTCCGGACCTGGCATTTAGCCACGGACAACGTGCTGATATGCAAAAGGTTCATCACCTGAATCCGATCCAACGCATTCCTCCGGGCTACTACCGGCCCGGACCTGCGCCCGGATATTTTAACGGCTATCGCGGCCGCCGCCATCGCCATCCGGGCTGGCGTTTTCACAATGGCTGGTGGTTTCCCCCGGCAGCCTTCGCGCTTGGCGTCATTATCGGCAATGGCATTCACGGCGGCAGGCGCTATCACGAACCGGCGCCGCGCTACTACCGCCCAAGTTCGCCACCTGGAGAACATTACCGCTGGTGTGACTGGCGCTTCAAAACCTACCGCGCCCGGGACAACACCTATATTCCGCGCCGCGGGGTGAGGGCGCAGTGCCGCTCGCCTTACTGGCCATAGAACACGAACCGGCATCGTCTGCCGAGCAAGCCCCCGCATCCGGTCAAGCTTCCCCCGGGTGCGGGGGTTTTTTTGCTGTCAATCTGAAAATCGAAACTCCATGACATTGAGCCGCAGACCGCTTGCCGGTGCGGGGGCAATCGCCTAAGAAGTCCGCGCCCGTGCCAGAAGCGGGTTTTCCCAGCCGGATGCGGAATTCATGGCCGACAAAAAGAAGAAGAAACCCCAAAAGCTGAAAGCGCGGCTGCCGCGCGGGTTTGTCGACCGGTCGCCGGACGATATCCGCGCCACCAACGAGATGGTGAGCCGTATCGCCGAGGTTTATGAGCGCTACGGCTTTGACCCGGTTGAAACGCCGCTGTTTGAATATACCGACGCGCTGGGCAAGTTTCTGCCCGATGCCGACCGGCCGAATGAGGGCGTGTTTTCGCTGCAGGATGATGACGAGCAGTGGATGAGCTTGCGCTACGATCTGACGGCGCCGCTGGCGCGCCACGTGGCGGAGAATTTCAACGACATTCAATTGCCCTATCGCACCTGGCGGGCCGGCTGGGTGTTCCGCAACGAGAAACCGGGGCCGGGGCGCTTCCGCCAGTTCATGCAGCTCGATGCCGATACGGTCGGCGCGCCGGGCGTGCAAGCCGATGCCGAGATGTGCATGATGATGGCCGACACGATGGAGGCGCTGGGGATTGCCCGCGGCGACTATGTCATCCGGGTCAACAACCGGAAAGTGCTGGACGGGGTAATGGAGGCGATTGGCCTTGGCGGCGAGGAAAATGCCGGGCGACGGCTGACCGTGCTGCGAGCCATCGACAAATTGGATCGGCTGGGTATTCAGGGCGTCCGGCAATTGCTCGGCGAGGGGCGCAAGGACGAGAGCGGGGATTTTACGCCTGGGGCGGGGTTGCTTTCTGAAAATATGGCAATCATCGAAGAGTTTTTAGATCTCGGGTCGATTACCCACCATTCGGAGCTCCATCAGCTTCCCAATTCCATTCGTGATGATACCGCTACAATGACCATCGACGGCATAGAGTACGGATACGACAATCATGCGATGGCAGTCACTTCAGCCACACAGGTTGAAAATGCGCTGGCAAATGAAGGTGCTGCAGAGCTTACACGTATGGCCGATATCTTCCAAAGTGCTGGCTACGGCTCGACGAGAATAAGAATCGACCCCTCTGTCGTCCGCGGGCTCGAATATTACACCGGGCCGGTCTACGAGGCCGAACTGCTCTTCGATGTCACCAATGAAAAGGGTGAGGTGGTGCAGTTCGGCTCGGTCGGCGGCGGCGGGCGCTATGACGGGCTGGTGTCGCGCTTCATGGGCAATCCCGTGCCGGCAACCGGTTTTTCGATGGGCGTGTCGCGGCTGATGACAGCGCTGAAGAACCTTGGCAAGCTTGACGCTTCCGATGCCGCAGCACCGGTTCTCGTCACCGTCATGGACGGCAAGGATACCGGGGCGCTCGGCCGCTACCAGAAAATGACCCAGGATTTGCGCAATGCCGGGTTTCGTGCCGAAATGTACCAGGGCAACCCAAACAAATTCGGTAAACAACTGCAGTATGCCGACCGGCGCGGCTGCCCCATCGCGATTATTCAGGGATCTGACGAGCGAGCCGCCGGAAAGGTGCAGATCAAGGACATGATCGAGGGCCGCCGGCAGGCCGAAGCCATTGAATCCAATGAGGAATGGCGAGAACAGCGGCCCGGACAATTCGAGGTATCGGAAGCTGACCTGGTTGAGACTGTGCAAAACCTGCTGAAACAGCAGGCCGAAGACCGCAAAGCCGGGGTATAGTAGCGCATGAACAGCCGCTACCCGTCGATTGCACCGGCGATCCTGGTGCTGATGTCGGCCCGTGAGGCCGAACACGCCGATATTCCGGTGCTGCAACCCGCCGATCCGTTTCTCGATACGGCGGGCGAGGAGCTGCGCAGCCGCATTTTCCTGACCCAGAACGAGAAGGGCGAAAGCCTGTGCCTCAGGCCGGAATTCACCATTCCCGTCTGCCTGAACCACATCGCCCGGGGAGATGGCGAACACCGGCGATATGGCTATCTGGGCGAAGTTTTCCGGCAGCGCCGGGCCGGCGGCACGGAATTTTACCAGTGCGGCATTGAGGATCTGGGCGACCCCATCCTGCCCGTGGCCGACGCCAGAGCCATCGGCGATGCGCTGGCGCTGCTCAGGGTGGCGTTGCCGGAGCAGAAACTGAAAGTAGTCATCGGTGACCAGGCCATATTCGAGGCCGTGCTTGCCGCACTCGGGCTTCCCGATGGCTGGATGAAACGGCTTGCCCGCTCGTTCGGTTCCACTTCGGCACTTGAAACGGCGCTCGATGATTTGCAGAAACCCCATGGCGACATGAAGTTCGGACCACCGTTGTCCGGTCTCATCGTGGCGGAAGATGTGGACGGGATCAGCGCCCATATTGCCGGCGAAATGGCGGCAACCGGAATTGCGCCGCATTCCGGCCGCACGGCGCGGGAGATTGCAAAACGGTTGATCGAAAAGACCAAGCTGGCGGAAACCCGGCTGCCATCCGGTGCGATGACGGCGTTGAAAAAGTTCCTCCAGATCAAGGTGCCGATGCCGGAAGCGGTGATGACGCTGCGCGATTTCGGGATGCAGAACGACATCGAATTTGGCGAGGCGCTGAAGGGTTTTGCCAGCCGTATCACTTCGATCACCCAGCAGAAAACCGACGATGCAGAAATCGTTTACGATGCGGCATTCGGACGGCCGCTCGACTACTACACCGGCCATGTGTTTGAAATCTTTGCGGAAGGCCAAGATCAGCCACTGGCAGGTGGCGGCCGCTATGACGGCTTGTTAACGATGCTCGGGGCGCATGAGTCGATCCCGGGCGTCGGATTTTCTGTCTGGCTCGACCGGGTGGAAGCGATCTCGGGGGACGGGCCATGACAATCACGCTGGCGTTGCCATCGAAAGGCCGGTTGAAGGAACAGGCGGTCGAACTGCTCGAGAAGGCGGGATATCCGATTTTTCTTCCTGGTGACGACCGGAAATACCGCGCACATATCGAAGGGCGCGATGACATCGAAGTCATTTTCATGTCGGCCTCCGAAATAGCCGCCGAACTTGGCGCCGGCGCCATTGATCTCGGGGTAACAGGCGAAGATCTGGTCCGCGAGAGCCTGGCTGATGTGGATCAAAGGATTGAAATTGTCGCCAGGCTGGGGTTTGGCCATGCCGATGTGATCGTCGCAGTACCGGAAGTATGGATCGACGTGGCGACCATGGCCGATCTCGACGATGTCGCAGCGGACTTTCGTCAACGTCACGGCAGGCGGCTTCGGATCGCGACGAAGTACTGGCGCCTGACACAACAGTTTTTCTCGGCCAAACACGGAATTCAGGTCTATCGCATTGTCGAAAGCCTGGGCGCTACGGAAGGGGCGCCGGCGTCTGGTTCGGCCGATGTCATTGTCGACATCACCTCAACCGGCTCAACGCTGCGGGCCAATCACCTGCGGGTGCTTGATGACGGCATCATCCTGAAATCCGAAGCCTGTCTGGTCATGTCGAAGAAGGAGCGCTCAGGTTCGCTCGACGCCAAACGCCGGCAGATGGCTGAATCGATCGCGCTGTCGCTGTAACGGATACGGCCCGGAACAATCCGGGCCGCCGGGATCAGTTTTGGCAAATCAGGCGCGCCTGGCATCCACAGACAATGCGCCAGGTCCCGAGGCCACCAACGCCAAAAAACCAGCGGCAATCGCCACGTTCTTCATCAGCATGACCTGGTTGAACGAGCTCAACATCGCATTGGCACCTTCGGAAAACTCCGGAATGTTGATCGGGCCGAGATGGAACATGAAACCGGTAAACAGACAGAAGGCAACCAGCAGCCAGGCAACAATTTTGGTCTGAAAGCCCACCAGTATCGCCAACCCGGCACCAACTTCGAAAACTGCCGCCAGCCAGGCAAGGAGCGTTCCGGCAGGCAGGCCAGCCGAACTGATCAAGCCGGCAGTTCCAGAAATATCGCCGAACTTGCCCAATCCAGCCAAAATGAACAGGACCCCAAGCAATATACGTGCGACCAGCAAAATCACGTCATTAGACATACTACCCCCCATGGTTGTGTCCGCGCACATATGGAATATTTTGCGATTGGATTGAAGCGTTGTCTTGTTGACGGATTGTTCTTGATTGATGAACGCGTCAGTCGAATTTTCACTAATCGGCGTTGCTGGCACCGGTCATCGCAAACGGATCGACGAGCCGATCAAACGTTTCTTCATCAACCAGCCCGGATTTCAACGCTTCTTCGCGCAAAGTTGTACCGTTCCTGTGCGCTGCTTTCGCAATCTCGGCAGCGGCATCGTAGCCGATGTCCGGTGCCAGTGCGGTCACCAACATCAAGGAACGTTCAAGCAGTTCTGTGATCCGGGTTTCATCCGCTTCGATGCCAGCGATGCAATTATCTGCAAACGAGTGCGTTCCGTCGGCCAGAAGGCGGATCGATTGCAATACTGAGTTTGCAATCACCGGTTTGAAGACATTGAGCTCGAAGTGACCTTGTGATGCCGCCAGATTGACGGTCGTCTGATTGCCCATCACCTGCACACAGACCATGGTCAGCGCCTCCGCCTGGGTCGGGTTGACCTTTCCGGGCATGATCGAGGAGCCGGGCTCGTTTTCGGGCAGGCGCAGTTCTCCCAGGCCGGAGCGCGGCCCGGAACCGAGAAAGCGAATATCGTTGGCAATCTTGAACAAATCGCCGGCAAGAGACGACAATGTTCCGTGAAAATCTGCCAGGGCGCCGTGACTGGCCAGTGCCTCGAACTTGTTGGCCGCTGATGTGAACGGCTCACCGGTTAACTCCGAAACAATCCCGGCAAATTGATTACCGAAGCCTTCAGGTGCATTGAGGCCGGTACCGACTGCTGTGCCGCCTTGCGCCAACGCAGAAACATCGTTCAGCGCCTGGGCAATCCGGTCACGACCCAGTTTCAACGCTGCCCGATAACCGGAAAATTCCTGACCGAGCGTCAGCGGTGTGGCGTCCTGCGTGTGGGTGCGGCCGATTTTTACAATTTCCGCGAAGTCCTGTTCTTTCGTGGACAACGCCTCGGTCAGGTTGTCCAGCGCCGGCAGCAGAGACTGTTTTGCCTCCAGAACAGTTGCAATGTGCATTGCGGTCGGAAACACGTCATTGGACGACTGGCTCATATTGACATGATCATTGGGATGAACCGGGTCTTTCGATCCGACGGTACCGTCAAGCAGCTGGATCGCCCGGTTGGCAATCACCTCGTTGGCGTTCATGTTGGTTTGGGTGCCCGATCCAGTCTGCCAAACGACGAGCGGAAAGTGGCTATCGAGCTGTCCGGAAGCGACTTCGGCGGACGCGGTTTCAATCGCTTGTCCGAGTTCGGCATCCAGCTTGCCAAACGCCACATTTGCCCGCGCCGCTGCCTGCTTGACCAAACCCAGCGCATGGATCAGGGGCAAGGGCATTTTTTCTGCACCAATCCGGAAATTCCGCAGCGAGCGCTGTGTCTGCGCACCCCACAGACGGTCCGCAGGTACGTCAATGGCGCCAAAGCCATCGGTCTCGGTTCTTGTTTGCGTCATGGTCAAAGCCTGCACGATCAACAGGCCGCACACAAGCTGGTTCACGGCAGTTCAAGTTTTCTGTGGTCTTGGCATCAACACGCATTGCCATGTGTAATACGCTTGCCGATAAGGCAATTGCAGCAACATGGAGCCAGTCACCATGGCCACGATCATTGCACCATCGGTTCTCGCGTCGGATTTTTCAAAGTTGGGCGAAGAGATTGAGACGGTCGCCGCTGCCGGGGCCGACTGGATCCATCTCGATGTTATGGATGGCCATTTCGTACCCAATATCACTTTTGGTCCGCCGGTGATCAAAGCGGTCCGCGACAGAACAGACAAGATTTTCGATTGTCATCTGATGATAGAGCCCGCTGACCCCTATCTGGCGGCGTTTGCCGATGCCGGTTGCGATATCATCACGGTCCATGCCGAAGCGGGACCGCATCTTGACCGTTCGCTGCAGGCAATCCGCGATCTTGGCAAAAAAGCCGGTGTGTCGCTCAATCCGTCAACGCCGGAAAACACAATCGAGTATGTGCTGGACCGGCTCGATCTGATCCTGCTGATGACTGTCAATCCGGGATTTGGCGGTCAAGCCTTCATTCATTCGGTGGTGGACAAGGTGGCGCGGATCAAAGCGATGATCGGCGACCGGCCAATCGAAATAGAGATTGACGGCGGCGTAACTGCACAAACCGCTCCACTGGTCGCCCGCGCCGGCGCCAATGTGCTGGTCGCCGGCTCGGCGGTGTTCAAAGGCAGCACCGAAGAGTCCTACCGAAGCAATATCGAAGCTATTCGCAATGCGGCCGATATGGCGACGGGATCTGCTGTCTAAAGCGGTCCAATACAAACAACAGTTGTTTCGAATTCAACGAATCCGGCTGCATTCAATCACCATCAGTGCGCTTCATCCCAATTGTCGGCAGCCGTGGCATCCACGGCCAGCGGTACCGCCATCGAAATGGCTGGCATTGCAGCATTTTCCATCACTTCGCGCACCACCGGAATGGTCTGTTCGACTTCGGATTCCGGCAGTTCGAAAATCAGTTCATCATGAACCTGAAGCAACATCTGAGCCGCAAGCCCTGCCTGTTCAAGCGCTGAATCCATTCGCACCATGGCGCGGCGAATGATATCGGCGGCTGATCCCTGAATCGGCGCGTTGATTGCGGCGCGCTCGTTAAATGCACGGTGTTGCGGGTTTGAGGATTTGATCTCCGGATAATGCGCCCGGCGCCCGAAGATTGTCTCGACATAGCCGTGCTCGCGGCAAAATTCCTTCGTGCCCTCCATGTAATCGCGAATGCCGGGAAAGCGCTCGAAGTACTGTTTGATGTAATCGCCGGCCTCGCTGCGCGGAATGGAAAGCTGGTTGGCAAGGCCAAAGGCCGAGATTCCGTAGATGATGCCGAAATTGATCGCCTTGGCGCGGCGGCGAACCTCCGGTGGCATGCCTTCAACCGGCACGTCGAACATCTCCGATGCCGTCATGGCATGAATATCGACGCCATCGGCGAAGGCCTGCTTGAGCTGCGGAATGTCGGCAATATGTGCAAGAACCCGCAATTCGATCTGCGAATAATCGGCCGAGAGGAGCTTGTTGCCTTTCTCCGCGACGAACGCTGTCCTGATCTTCCGCCCCTCGGCGGTGCGGATCGGAATGTTCTGCAGATTCGGATCTGATGACGACAAGCGGCCGGTCGACGTGGAGGCCAGCGCATAGGAGGTGTGGACGCGCTTGGTGCGCGGATTGATGAACTCGGGCAGCGCGTCGGTGTAGGTGCTTTTCAACTTGGTCAGCTGGCGCCAGTCGACGATTTTTCGCGGCAGTTCATGTCCGTCGGCGGCAAGGTCTTCCAGTATTTGCGCCGAAGTGGACCATTGCCCCGTCTTGGTTTTGGTGCCGCCCGGCAAGTTCATCTTGCCAAACAGGATTTCTCCGAGCTGTTTTGGTGAACCCGGATTGAAATTTTCCCCGGCCAGGTCGTGAATTTCGGATTCCAACGCAGCGGCGGCCTGAGCAAAATCACCCGAAAGCCGGCTAAGATTTTGACGGTCTACCGATATTCCGCGCTGCTCCATGCGGGCCAGAACATCCACCAATGGCCTCTCAAGCCGTTCGTAAACCGAAACAAGGCCGTCTGCAGCAAGGCGCGGTTTGAGCGCCAGCCACAGACGTAATGTGACATCTGCATCTTCGGCGGCGTAGGCGGACGCCTTGTCAATCTCGACAAAATCAAACGTCACCGCCTTCTTGCCGGTGCCGGTCAGGTCCTTGTAGTGGATCGTCTCATGGCCGAGCCATCTGTCGGACAAGGCATCCATGCCATGGCCGCCCTTGCCGGCGTCAACGACATAAGAGATCAGCATTGTGTCGTCATGGGAAACGACGTCGACACCACGCTGCTGCATGATCACCAGATCGTATTTGAGATTTTGGGCAATCTTCAGAACAGACGCATCTTCGAGAAGCGGTTTCAGCCGTCCAAGCGCATCGGCCTCGGAAACCTGGTTCTCGACCAGTCCGCCGCCAAGCAGGTCGCCGGCGCCTGATTTGTGGGCGAGCGGAACATAGGCAGCGCGCCCGGGGGCAGTCGCCAGGGAGAAACCGACAAGTTCAGCCTGCATGGGATCGAGAGAGGTGGTCTCGGTATCAAATGCCACGGTTCCGGCTTCGCGGGCTTCTGCAATCCATTGATCCAGTGTTTCGCAATCGCGGATCGTGACATAGTCTGAGGTATCGATCTTGTCCGATGCTGCAGTTGCGGCACGTTCAGCGGCCAGAGCGGATGGGGTCCACCCCTGTGACAGTGAGTTGTCATTGCTGCCAGTCGATGCCGGACCGCCGGAATCCAGATCCGGACCATGCGCTTCTGCTCCCCATTGAACTTCCACATCGGCCGGTTCGATCCCCGGAACTTCCGTTTCGGTTGCTTCCCCAACCCGCCGTGTCAGTGTGGTGAATTCCATCGCCTTCAAAAACGCGATCAGCTTTGGGCCATCAGGCTCGCCGAGCGCAAAGTCCTCCAAACCGGCCTCAACCGGAACATCGCGCTTCAAGGTCACGAGCTCACGTGAAAGGCGCGCCATATCGGCATGTTCGATGATGTTTTCGCGGCGCTTGTTCTGTTTGATTTCGCCCGCACGCTCCAAGAGCGTATCGAGATCGCCATACTCGTCCAACAATTGCGCAGCTGTTTTGGGGCCTATGCCGGGAACGCCCGGGATATTATCGACCGAATCGCCGGTGAGTGCCTGCAGATCGATCATTTTCTCCGGACCGACACCCCATTTGTCGACCACTTCCGGCTCGCGGATTTCGCGATCCTTCATCGTGTCATACATGCCGACGCTTGGGGTGACGAGCTGCATCAGATCCTTGTCGGAGGAGATGATCGTGACATCGCCGCCGGCTTCCTCAGCCAGCCGCGCATAAGTGGCGATAAGATCGTCGGCCTCAAAGCCCTCCATCTCGATGCATGGCAGATCAAATGCCAGGGTTGCCTGCCGGATCAATCCGAATTGAGGTACCAGATCCTCGGGCGGCTCTGACCGGTTTGCCTTGTATTCCGGGTACAGATCATTGCGGAATGTTTTTGACGAATGGTCAAAAATCACCGCGAAATGGGTTGGTGTCACCCCGACCGAGGTGTCGCGCGCTTCTGACAACAGCTTCCACAGCATGTTGCAGAAGCCCGAAACGGCGCCAACGGGTAACCGGTCCGATTTTCGCGTCAGCGGCGGGAGCGCGTGATAAGCGCGAAAGATGTAACCGGAGCCGTCAACCAGAAAGAGATGATCGCCTTTTTTCATGGTTTCGATGGGTAGCGCGACGATCCGCGGCTGTCCATTGCAAGGCACACCGAATTTCCCTGTTGCTTGCAATGCAAGGTCATATCTCCTGCCAAAAGCTGGATAATCGAGGGCTTCGGCGGCGTTGTTTTCACAACTATGTTACAAAACATTAATGTCGTGAACATTGAAATGCCGCATTTTGAGACACAAATGCCAGTCATCGGCAGTTTTCGCCGATGTCCGGTCTAAGGCTCGTCCCCCGCCTCGCCGGACACTGGCGGCAGCCTCATCCCCCTCTCCGGGCTGCCGCAAACTTTACAGCATGGCCGCCGTGGTTCCCCCTCCGCCACGGCGGCTTTTTCATGTTCTTTTCTTCGTTGATGGCTTCCGGTTTGACAATGAGCAGATTACGGTCCGGCACAGCATGATCAGCAGGGATACACACCCATGAGCGTATTGGACCCCGTACTTACAGCAATCGACGGCAATCTTGATCAAAGCGTTGAGCGCCTGTTTGAACTTTTGAGGCTGAAATCAATCTCAACCGACCCAGCCTATGCCGACGATTGCAGGAAAGCGGCGGAGTGGCTCGTGGCCGACCTGGAGACGATCGGGTTTTCCGCAAGTGTCCGGGAGACGGTGGGGCATCCAATGGTCGTCGCCCATCATGACGGCCCGTCGCCCGAATCTCCACATGCGCTGTTTTACGGGCATTACGACGTCCAGCCGGTGGACCCGCTTGACCTGTGGGACGGCGACCCGTTCGAACCCGGAATACGACAGAATGACAAGGGAGAGAAGGTCATCTTCGGCCGCGGGTCTTCGGACGACAAGGGACAGCTAATGCTGTTTGTGGAAGCCTGCCGGGCCTGGAAACAGGTTCATGGATCGCTTCCGTGCAGAATTACCTTGCTGTTTGAAGGTGAGGAAGAATCCGGGTCGCCATCGTTACTGCCCTTTCTCGAGGCCAATGCAGACGAATTGAAGGCCGATTTCGCCATGGTATGCGATACCGGCATGTGGGGCGGCGACACGCCGGCGATTACGACAACCTTGCGCGGATTGACCGGAGACGAATTTACCGTGCGGGCCGCCGACCGGGACCTGCATTCAGGACATTATGGCGGGGCGGCAGCCAACCCGATCCATATCGTCTCGAAAATACTTGCAGACATGCATGATGAAACGGGACGGGTGACCATTCCCGGATTTTATGACGGTGTTGAAGAAACACCCCGGCAAATCCTCGATTCCTGGGAAAAACTGGCGAAAACCGGCACGGATCTGCTGGCAGAAGTGGACCTGTCAATTCCGTCCGGAGAAAGGGGCCGGTCTGTCCTCGAATTGACCTGGGCGCGGCCCACCGCCGAGGTGAACGGAATAACGGGAGGCTATTGCGGAGACGGTTTCAAAACGGTCATTGCCAGCGAGGCATCGGCAAAAGTGTCGTTCCGGCTGGTGCACAAGCAGGATCCGCACGCGATCAGGGCAGCATTCCGCGAATTCGTGCGCGCCCGCATTCCGCAGGACTGTTCGGTTAAATTCAAGGCACACGGCACGTCCGGCGCCATCCAACTGGCGTATGATTCGCCGCTGGTCACGAAGGCCATGTCGGCGTTATCGGACGAGTGGCCCAATCCGGCGGTGCTGATCGGCATGGGTGGATCCATTCCGATTGTCGGCGATTTTCAATCCATGCTTGGCATGGAGTCGCTCTTGGCCGGCTTTGCCAAGGATGATGACAATGTTCATTCACCAAATGAAAAGTACGATCTGACATCATTCCACAAAGGCCAGCGCTCCTGGGCGCGAATTCTTCACGCAATTTCAAACAATTAAGTATAGATCAATCTCCATGACCATTCGCTATCACAAAGGGGACCTGCCCGATCTCGGCCACTATGATGTCGATACCGTCGCCATCGACACCGAGACGCTGGGGCTTAATCCGCACCGCGACCGTCTGTGTGTTGTGCAGTTGTCGCCTGGTGACGGAACCGCCGATGTTGTGCAGATCGCAGCCGGACAGAAAAAGGCGCCCAATATCGTAAGGCTGCTGAAGAACCGCAAACAAACCAAGCTGTTTCACTTTGGCCGGTTTGATCTTGCGGTACTCTGCCACGCGTTCGGCGTGATGGCCGAACCTGTTTTCTGCACCAAGATCGCCTCGCGGCTGACGCGGACCTATACCGACCGGCACGGATTGAAGGATTTGTGTTCGGAATTGCTGGACATCAATTTGTCAAAGCAGCAGCAATCATCTGATTGGGCCGCCGACAAATTGAGCGACGCGCAGCTGGAGTATGCCGCGTCAGACGTTCTCTACCTCCATCAATTGCAGCAGGCGCTTGAAGCACGGCTTGAAAGAGAAAACCGGGCCAAGGTTGCTGCGGCCTGTTTCAGGTTTTTACCGACGCGCGCCAAACTCGATCTCATGGGATGGCCCGAGACCGACATATTCGCGCATAGCTGAGCAAACTATTCAGCAGGTACCGGCGCGGCTGCGAGGTTCTTTGACGGCTTGTCGATCTTGGCCCAGTCCGGACGCTCAAACAGGAATTTGCCCCAGCCAGTCCATTTTATCATGAAGTGAAGAATGACCGGGCCGCTGACACCGGCAATCAAAGTCAAAAGCGACATGGTCCCGACATCGGCGATCAAGCCTGACTTGACCAGCACGATCCGGGTTGTCGCCATTGGCAGGAAGAATGCCAGATAGACGACAATCGAGTGGCGCCCGAGCCAATCCAGCCAGCGCGACCACATTTTACCGGAAACAAGGGACGCAACAGATACAATGGCCATGGCGCCGGCGAAACCAAGCGCTATTGAAATCAGCGGCAGTTCAGCCAGGCCGCCAGTCGCACCAGCAGCTCCGTTGTGGTCCTGGATGAGAAATTTCAATGTCTCAGGAGTGTCGGCAAATACCAGCAATCCATTCACGGGCGCCCACAATACCAGCGTGATCAATGCGATAGCAGGCCGCTCCTTCAACCAGCGGGCGACGGCGAATATATGGGGTGCGAACGCATATCCGGCAAAGAAGTAGACATAGCGCGAGCAAAACTCGTCGAAGGTGACCCATCCGGTGTGAATGGGCAGGATTTCCAGCAATGCCGCGCCGGCAAAAAGAATTGGCACCGGAACGGGCTTTAGCCAGCGGGTGACAATGAACATTACCGGCAGAATGTAGATGAACCAGAGCGTGCCGAAGGGCTGGATGAAAGCCCAGAAATAGGCGGAAATCGCATGCATCGCGCCAGATTCCATCGCCATGCCGGGCGCCTTGAAGGCAAACTGGATCGAGAGCCAGAGAATGTAGAAATAGAAGAAATGCACTACCTTGCGGTCGAGGTACAGACGCCAAGGCCGGTCTATCACGAGCGCCAGGAACAGCCCGGAAATCATGAAGAAATCGGGCATGCGGAACGGCCGGGCAAACGCGACAACCTGATGCATCCAGCCTTCGCTGCCAGCGGCAATTTCAACGCCGAGCGTTGAATGCACCATCACCACGAAAATGATGCATATGCCCTTGGCAATATCGACCCACTCGGATCTGCTGGCTGAAATTTCTGCGCGCATTTTCTGAGGATTTCCGGCTTTTTGCAGCACTGGTCATGTATCAAATCTGTGTTTGGACCGGGTTAAGCTGGCTCAAACAGTCAATCACGACAGCAAACATGCTTAACCCCCCTTTAAAGCGCCGCAATTAGTCTGCAACGGGAGCGGCGAATGAATCGGGACCGGAAACAGCAAACATGGCGCGTGCACGGAAAGGCAGACGGATCGAACCAACGTTCGATGAGAGCCCGCGCAGGCGCTCTTCCGGACGGTTGAAAGCGAGTGATGACGACCGACTGATCCAGAACCGCAATCGAAAGCGGCGCAAAGCCGGCCGCAAGACCGCCCGAAGGTCGCGAAAGAAAAAGCGCGGAATGTTCGGCCTGTTTCGAAAGCTTGCCTACTGGTCACTGGTCTTGGGACTTTGGGTCGGAATTGCTGGCGCCGGACTTGTTGCCTGGTATGGCGCCAAAATGCCCAGTGCGACCACCTGGGCGATTCCCGACAGACCGCCAAATGTGAAGATCGTCTCGGTAAACGGGTCGCTGATCGCCAACAGAGGCATGACCGGTGGTGAGGCGATCGGTCTGCACCGAATGTCGCCCTATATTCCACAGGCGGTCGTCGCGATCGAGGACCGGCGATTTTACAATCATTTCGGCGTTGACCCGATTGGTTTGACACGGGCCATGCTGACCAATCTGGTCAAGCAGCGATTTGTCCAAGGCGGATCGACCCTTACACAGCAACTGGCAAAGAACCTGTTTTTGAAGCCGGATCGCACGCTGGAACGCAAGGTGCAGGAAGTGCTGCTGGCGTTCTGGATCGAGCACAAATACTCAAAGGAACAAATTCTCGAAATGTACCTGAACCGGGTCTATTTCGGTTCGGGGGCTTATGGCGTTGAGGCGGCCGCGAGACGCTATTTCGACAAGCCGGCGCGCGACGTGACGCTTGCAGAAGCCGCACTTTTGGCGGGCCTTTTGAAGGCACCTTCGAGGCTTTCTCCGGCGCGTGATCCCAAAGCCGCGTCCGAAAGGGCGCAGCTTGTGATCGCAGCGATGCGTGATCAGGACATGATCGGCGACAAGGAAATGACGGTTGCCATTAGCGCGCCTGCCACACGGGCGGCGGCGTTCTGGACGGGATCGGAACACTATGTCGCCGACCGGATCATGGAAGAGCTTCCGGCGCTGATCGGCGATGTGCGCGAAGACATCATTGTCGACGCGACCGTTGACCTGACGTTGCAGAAACTGGCTGAAAATTCGATCCGGCGCCTGATTGGTCAGGAAGGGGACAAGCGCCGGGTCAGTCAGGGCGCCCTGGTATCAATTGATGGATCCGGTGCAGTGCGGGCGATGGTTGGCGGGTATGACTACGCCAACAGCCAGTTTGACCGGGCATCCGAGGCGAAGAGGCAGCCGGGTTCGGCGTTCAAGCCGTTCGTTTATCTGGCCGCAATCGAGCGCGGAGAAACGCCCAACAGTGTCTGGCAGGACGCGCCTGTGAGATTCGGCAAATGGAAGCCGGAAAATTACGGCGGAAAATATCATGGCCGCGTGACCCTGACCGAGGCGCTTTCCAAATCGCTCAATTCGGTTGCCGCACAGCTGGCCGTCAATTACGGGCCGGGCAGTGTCGTTGAGACCGCGAACCGCTTGGGGATTCAGTCAGAACTGAAATCGAACGCGTCGATTGCGCTCGGTACGTCAGAGGTCACACTGCTTGAACTGACCGCTGCCTATGTGCCCTTTGCCAATGGCGGATATCGCCCGCCGGTGCACTTCGTTCGCCGTGTCACATCAGCTTCCGGAGAGGTTCTCTATGAAAACCGGAATGACGGTTCGCCGCGGGTTATCCGAGACGAAACGGTCGGTATGATGAATTCCATGATGGAGCAGACCATTCTGCGCGGAACCGCCAGGCGGGCCGATTTCGGCTGGCCAGCTGCGGGCAAGACCGGAACCAGCCAGAAATCCCGCGATGCATGGTTCGTCGGTTACACGTCCAATCTGACAACCGGTGTTTGGTTTGGAAACGATGATGGAACCCCGATGAAGAATGTCACCGGTGGGCTGCTGCCGGCCATTGCCTGGCAAGAGTTCATGATTGCTGCCCACGAAGGGGTGCCGATCGCGGTATTGCCGGGTGGATGGAGCGAAGGGATTGCCGATGAACACGTACCCGTGCCGAGACCGCGTAAAAAAGTCGCCCGGACCGGCACATTCGATGACGATCGCGGCATGGCCGGTATAAGCGAGCAGACCGGATTGGTGGGACGTCCGGTTCCCCCGGCAGACGTGGGGGCGAGCAATGGCGCCAGGAAGACAACCATACTGGACATCATCTTCGGCAGAGACCGCTAGAGCCTCACCTCATCCCGCCACTTTCTTCCAGATTGCGTCCTCTCCAAGTTGTTCAACCAAACTTTTATGCGCTGCAATCTCGTCTTCGGTAAGCCTGGAGGGAAGGGGGGCCGGACGCGACAACGGTCTCTCAACATCACCGCCCAAAGTTCGACCATGCGCTTCCGTTACTGACTTGACTTCAAGGCCCAGTGCGGCCTGTTTGCCGCCAATCATTTCAATATAGACTTCGGCCAGCAGTTCCGCGTCCAGCAAGGCGCCGTGGAGCGTCCGGTGTGAATTGTCGATACCGTAGCGCTTGCAAAGCGCATCCAGCGAGTTGGGGCCCATCGGATGTTTGCGGCGGGCAAGTGCGAGCGTATCGACCACGCGGCCCGGATCGATGGCTGGCTGGCCTATGCGGGAGAGTTCGACATTGATGAAGCCCATGTCGAAACCGGCATTGTGGGCGACAAATTTGGCGCCATCAAAAAAATCGAGAAACTCGTCGGCAATACCCGCAAACACCGGTTTGTCAGCCAGATCGTCGAGACTGATGCCATGTACCGCCTGGGCGTCGGGGTGGATCTGCTGACCATCCGGGTTGATATAGACGTGAAAGGTCCGCCCGGTTGGAAACCGGTTGTCGAGCTCCACGCCGCCGATTTCGATAACCCGGTCGGTTTTCGAATCAAGCCCGGTGGTCTCGGTGTCAAAAACAATTTCTCGCATATGCCGCTTCCCCTGACGGACTATTGTGCGACAGCCAGCATGATGGCAAGCAAGTTATGGCTGATTGTTCTGGTCTTCCCCGGACAGTTTTGCGATGATTTCGTCAACCGCATCACGCGCCGATTGCATTCCAAGCCCGGTATCGATGATGAAGTCCGCCCTTGACCTTTTTTCAGCATCGGGAACCTGATTGGTGAGGATTGAATTGAATTTTTCTTCAGTCATTCCGGGCCGTTCCAGCACCCGCTGGCGCTGGATGGCTTCATCTGCGGTAACGACAACGACCTTGTCGACCAGTTTTTCACCGCCTGTCTCAAATAAAAGCGGAATATCAAGCACGACAAGTTTCTCACCGGCCGAGCGATGCTGATTGAGGAATTTGTCACGTTCTTCCGCCACCAAGGGGTGAACGATGGCCTCGAGTTTCTGCAGCGCGGCTTTGTCTGCGAGGACTGCCTTGGATAGGCGGGTGCGGTCGACCGTACCTGCTTCGACCGTTCCCGGAAACGCCGCTTCGATCAGCGGTGCGGCGCGGCCGGAATAGAGTTCGTGAACGATTGAATCGGCATCGCTTACGGGGATACCGGCTTCAGCAAACATTTTTGCTGTTGTCGATTTTCCCATCCCGATCGAACCGGTCAGTCCCAGGATGATCACGATGCTGCATCCATTTTTTCGATGATCAATTTTCTCAACTGCGCGGTGACTTTTGGCCTGACACCAAACCATTTTTCGAAACCTGGAACCGCCTGGTGCAGCAGCATTCCGAGGCCATCGACCGTCTTCAGCCCCGCACCAGCGGCGGCTTTCAACAGCGGTGTCTCCAGGGGAGAATAGACAATGTCAGTCACGATTGCGGATGATGGCAATGTTGAGATGTCCGGCGCATCGTCTCCACCTTCCAGGCCAAGCGAAGTGGAGTTGACCAACAGGTTTGCGTGCCGAAATGCGTCTTGGATTTCCGCCCAATCGACAACCTGCAATTTGGATGCAGGATTTGAGGAAAAATCCGCGGCCAACCGGTCAGCTCTCGAACGGGTGCGATTGACGATGCGTATATTTGATATTCCCCGATCGATCAGGGCATAGATCACGCCACGGGCTGCACCACCTGCTCCCATGACAACCGCAACCTCACTGGTGTCCCAACCGGATGCATGCTCATCCAGATTGGCGGCAAATCCCGACCAATCCGTATTCGTGCCGCAAAGAATGCCGTTTTCCAGCCACACCGTGTTCACCGCGCCAATTTTCTGTGCCGCCTCATCCATCGACCGGACGATGCGAAACGCTGCTTCCTTGTGCGGAATGGTGATATTGCCGCCGGAAAATCCGGCCTTTGCCAGGTTTTCCAGAAAGTCGCGAAAATCTTCCGGCCCGACGTCAATTTTCTCGTAGGTGGCATCCAGATCGTGTTGCGATATCCAGAAACCGTGGATCGCTGGAGACATCGAATGGATAATCGGATGGCCGCAAACAAATGCGCGTCTTTTCTCCTCAGCCATCGATCAGCTTTCTTTTTCTGAGCTCGGCAAGGAGCGGCAACAGGGGCAACCCGACAATCGTGAAGTAATCGCCTTCAACTTTGTCAAACAAGTTAATCCCCAAACCCTCGATCTGATAAACACCGACGCTTGCGAGCACTCTGTCGCCCGTTGCCGCAAGATAACGGCCTACATATCCGGGATCGAAGGCGCGCATGGTCATGTTTGCTACGGCCACATGCCGCCACAAAGTTTCCCCGCCTTGAACCAATGCAACCGCGCTGTTCAACCGGTGGGTCTGGCCCGACAGTCTCAGCAGGTTTTTGCGCGCTTCATGCATGTTCGCCGGCTTGTGGAAGATTTCCTCGTTCATCGACAATGTCTGGTCGCAGCCGATCACAACCGCGTCCATGTACCGGCTTGAAACCTCGGTGGCCTTTGCTTCCGCGAGAACGGAGGCTAGCAATTCACCATCCCTGGCTTCTTCACCCATCGATTGCTCGACAGCGCGCTCATCGATTTCCGCGGCAATTGCTTCGATGGCCACACCGGCCGCCGTCAGCATGGCGCTTCGATGTGGGCTGGCTGAAGCGAGGATGATTGGGGCCGCCAACTGTTTCTCCCGGGCCAGAGTTGCTGGATCCGGCCCTATCGCGCCTTGTTAAACAGTGCAACCACCGCCGCGGCAGTCTCTTCGATTGATCGCCGGGTCACGTCTATCATGGGCCAGTTGTGGCGGTCACAAAGCTGGCGCGCATAAGACAGCTCTTCCGAAATTTGCGACCGGTCGACATAACTTTGCGAATCGTAGCCATGCGCTGAACCCAAAATGCGGTTTTTGCGAACCTGAGAGATCCGCTCGGTCGAGGCAATCAAACCGACAATGAGCGGATTCTTCGCATTGATCACCGATTCCGGCATGGGAACACCGACGACGATCGGCACGTTGGCGGTTTTAAGACCGCGGTTGGCAAGGTAGATGCTGGTTGGTGTTTTCGAGGTGCGCGATATTCCGATCAGGATTATGTCGGCATCTTCCACATTTCCGGGCAGTTGTCCGTCATCGTGCTCCATGGTGAAGTTCAGCGCGTCGATCCGCCGAAAATATTCCGCGTCAAGCACATGCTGGGCGCCAACACGGCGTCCGCTTGGAGCGCCCAGATAGGACTGAAACACGTTCATGACCGGTTCGAGCACGGACACACAGGGAACACCGATCTGAGCGCAGCGTTTCGTTAACATAGAGGCCAGCTGCTCATCGATGATGGTGAACAGCACGATGCCGGGCTCGGAATCGATATCCTCCAATACTTTGAGCAACTGCCGCTCAGAGCGGATCAACGGATATATATGCTCGATTGATCTGGCGTCCGGATACTGGGCCGACGCCGCCCGGCCCGCTGCAAGCAGCGTTTCGCCGGTAGCATCAGAAATAAGATGCAGATGAAAGAAGGATTGTGGGTTGCTCACCGGTTCCTCGATACCTTGTTAACGAATGTGGACAGAAACCGGCTCGACAATGCCGGAGATTTGATCGACTGTATCAAACAGGCAGATGTCCACAACCGTCGTTGGTGTTTATGGATTTGCCGGGTGGTTGTGAATAAACGCATTGTCACATTTTGTCGTGTAACAACCAACAGACTATTATCCTCGGCTCATTATGTAACTTTTTGATTTTATGAGTTAATACCGGATATTCACAGAGATGATCAATTGTGGATAATTGACCATGGGTTGGCGTGGAATTCAGATCACCGCTGTTCAATGTGGACAAGAAATAATCCGCGACTCCAACAGACTCTAAGAATCAGAAAAACGATATTTCCTGATTGATTTATTTAAGCAGGCTGGTGAAAAGCGCTCATGTCTGAAAATTCAAAAAAGCTTCTGAAAGTTCTCAAGGGAGAAAGCATTTTTCCGCCACCTGTCTGGCTGATGCGCCAAGCGGGAAGATATCTGCCGGAATATCGTGAAACGAGGCGGAAGGCAGGAAGTTTTCTGGATCTTTGTTACAATCCCGAACTGGCGACGGAAGTCACTTTGCAGCCAATCAGACGCTTTGGATTCGACGGATCCATTTTGTTTTCGGATATCCTTGTAGTTCCGCATGCGCTGGGAAGAAATGTTCGCTTTGAGGAGGGCCGGGGTCCGATCCTCGATCCGATTGCCGCTGATGAGATTGTAACGCTGTCGGAGGATGGCTTTCACGATCATCTATCGCCCGTCTATGAAACCGTCTCCAGGTTGAGACGGGAGCTGCCAGACCAGACGACGCTTTTGGGTTTTTGTGGCGCACCGTGGACGGTTGCGACCTACATGATCGCCGGACACGGAACCACAGATCAGGCGCCGGCGAGACGATTCGCCCTGGAACAACCGGAAGCATTTGAACGCCTGCTGTCGGTCCTTGCGAAAGTATCGGCCGAATATCTTGTTCGCCAGATCGAAGCGGGCGCTGATGCAGTGCAGATATTCGATTCCTGGGCCGGAATGCTTGATGAGGACAACTTTGAGAAATACGCGACCGGCCCGGTAGGAAAAATAGTGAGCGAGGTGCGAAAAATATATCCCGATGTTCCAATCATCGGTTTTCCGAAGGGTGCGGGATTGCGATATCAGCATTATCGCCGCAGGACCGGAGTCGACACGCTCGGTCTCGACTGGACGGTTCCGATGGAGCAGGCGAAGGCTTTGCAGCAGGAAGGGCCGATACAAGGCAATCTGGATCCGGTGCGCCTGGTTGCGGGTGGAAAAGCGCTGCGGGAAGGTACCAAGAATATTCTCGACAATCTTGGGCATGGACCACTGGTGTTCAATCTTGGTCACGGAATCACGCCAGATACGCCGGTCGCTCATGTCCAGGACATGATTGATCAGGTGAGGAACAGCACGAGATGAGCGATCGCGCAAGGCCGGGGGTGAGGGCTGCTGTGGCGATCGGTATTCTGGTCGTACTGACAGCTGGCCTGTTCTGGTTTGATCCCGGCAATTTTTTCCTGTGGGCCAAGGCGATCCATGTCATTGCCGTCATCTCGTGGATGGCGGGAATGCTCTATCTGCCCAGATTGTTTATCTACCATACGCAAGCCGGTCCGAATTCGCCGCAATCGGAAACCTTCAAAACAATGGAGGGCCGGTTGCTCAGGGTGATCATCAATCCGGCGATGATTCTGACCTGGGTGTTCGGGCTGTGGCTTGCCTGGGAGGGGTTTCGTTTTAGCGGTACCTGGCTTCATCTGAAGTTTGCCTGTGTGCTGGCACTGTCGGCGGTTCATGGTCATTTTTCCAAACATGTTCGCCTGTTTGCAGAGGACAAACATGAAAAAACGGTCCGCTACTGGCGATTGATGAATGAAGTTCCGACGGTATTGATGATCGCGATCGTGATTCTGGTAATCGTCAAGCCGTTTCAGTGAGGTTTGTCTCTGCCGGGAAAAAATCGTGACTGACCTGGTAATGAAACCATATTGATTTTTTACGCGGTGAAGCGTAAACAGCGGCTCTTCTCTTTTGGGCCTGCCACGGTCCGCGTCTCCTAAATCACATAGTTGAGTTGGCGAAGCTGAGTGGCGAATCCCCCATTTTCTCCCATAAATCCAGAGTGCCCGGCATGCAGGAAATGAAGCTACAGGAACTTAAGAACAAGACACCGACCGACCTGATCGCGTTTGCGGAATCGGTTGAGGTCGAAAATCCCAGTGCGCTGCGCACCCAGGAACTGATGTTTGCGATCCTGAAGAAGCAGGCAGCTCAGGATGTCGAGATTATCGGCGAAGGCGTTGTCGAGATATTGCAGGATGGTTTCGGATTTCTGCGGTCAGCGACGGCAAATTATCTTCCGGGACCCGATGATATTTACATATCACCCTCTCAAATCAGGCGGTTTTCACTAAAAACCGGGGATACAGTCGAGGGTCCGATCCGCAGCCCGAAGGAAGGCGAACGGTATTTTGCGCTGCTGAAGGTCAATACGATCAATTTTGAGGATCCGGAGAAGATCCGGCACAAGATCCATTTCGACAATTTGACGCCGCTCTATCCAGATGAGCGGTTGAACATGGAAACGGAAGATCCGACGACAAAAGACCTGTCGGCCAGGGTCATCGATCTGGTTGCCCCGCTAGGAAAGGGGCAGCGTGGCCTGATCGTCGCTCCGCCGAGGACGGGTAAGACTGTTCTGCTTCAGAATATCGCCCACTCGATCACGTCAAATCATCCGGAATGTTATTTGATCGTTCTGCTCATTGATGAACGGCCGGAAGAAGTTACCGATATGCAGCGTTCGGTGGATGGAGAAGTCGTTTCGTCAACCTTTGACGAACCGGCGACCCGGCATGTCCAAGTGGCGGAAATGGTTATCGAGAAAGCGAAGCGCCTGGTCGAACATGGCCGGGATGTGGTGATCCTGCTGGATTCGATCACCCGGCTGGGCCGCGCGTACAACACGGTTGTTCCGTCCTCGGGCAAGGTCCTTACCGGCGGTGTCGATGCAAATGCGCTGCAAAGACCGAAGCGGTTCTTTGGTGCTGCGCGCAACATCGAGGAAGGCGGGTCGCTGACAATCATTGCGACGGCGTTGATCGATACCGGCAGCCGCATGGACGAAGTGATCTTCGAGGAATTCAAGGGCACCGGTAATTCGGAAATTGTGCTGGACCGAAAAGTCGCCGACAAGCGCATATTCCCTTCTATGGATATTTTGAAATCAGGTACGAGAAAGGAAGACCTTCTCGTTCCCAAACAGGATTTGCAGAAGATTTTTGTTCTGCGCCGGATTTTGTCTCCCATGGGAACGACCGATGCGATCGAGTTCCTGATCGACAAGCTGAAGCAGACGAAGACGAATTCGGATTTCTTCGATTCGATGAATACCTAGTTCGCCGGGACAGAGGGATATGCTTCGCGCAAGAGGACGTCCAGATCGGCAGGGGTTCTGACGGGAGGCAAACAGGTCTGTCCCTTGCAGAACCATGCTCCGGCGGCGGCAGTGTCAAAACCGGCTCCCGACAGAATGCTGTCGGCCTGTGCGTCTGAACCGGTCGATATCCTGACATCGACACGGGCTGGGTCAGGCATGGATGACGCGGTTTCCCACAAAGGCGAATTTCCCGGAGTGTCGACGATCACCAGTTTGGAAGCGTTGAGCGCGAGGTAAGCGGCATTGAATATCCCAGCCTGGCCATGGGATTGGTTTTTGGCCCGTCCAAGCGCCAAGGACGCACATTGAGTTGCCTGTGAATGCAAATCCACATCGGCGGTCGCCATAGCCAGCCGGCTGAGCGCCTGCACGATCTGGCTGGTGGCGGATGGTATTGCTTCATCGAGATCGCCGCGAATTCGAATCGGTACGTCGGTTGCTTTGCTTGAAGTCAGGAAATGGGCGCCGTGTCCGTCGCCATAATCGTCTGCAAGGACATTGGACCAGTTGCGGGCGTCGTCGATGTAGATGGGATCTGCCGATAGTTCGTGTAGCGAGACGGCCGCGTTGATCATTGCCGCGTAGTCGGTGGAGAGCGCCGGAAACAACATCGAGGCGCCGTTGGCGGAGTGAGGCAACCTGCCCGACGGGTCCTGTCCACCTTTAACGGCGCTATACAAGCGGCTGGCGATCTCACCCCATTGCTGATTGCCGAAATGGCGTGATGCCTGCGCGATTGCTGAAATTGCCAGACCGTTCCAGTCGGTCAGAGCCTTGTCATCGCGTCCCGGCTTTATTCTTTCCTCGCGCTTTACCAGCAGTTTAGAGACAAGGTCCTGAAGCCTGTGGTCAGCGATGTTGCGACGGGCGATGACGGGTTCGCCTTCCCAACCTGGCGGAGACAAAAGGTCGAATTCGGTGAAGAACTTTTCACTGTCTTCCCCAAGGATGGCGCGAATTTCGGCCTCGGTCCAAAGATAGAATTTTCCTTCCTCTCCTTCACTGTCGGCGTCCAGGCTGGACGCATATGCACCTGACGGCACGACCATCTCACGTTCAAGCCAATTGATGGTCTCTTCGATTCGTTGCCGAAATAGTTTCTTGCCCGTAGCAGCGTGCGCGAAAACGCCCATTTCGATCATCTGGGCGTTGTCGTAGAGCATCTTCTCGAAGTGCGGGATGGTCCATTTTTCGTCGGTGGAGTATCGGCACAGCCCACCACCGACGTGATCGTAGATTCCGCCGGAGAGCATCTTCTCCAGGCTGTCGACCACCAGCTTTTGGTGATCCGTGTTCTTTTGTTCGACAGCCGATAACCATAGAGACGTCATGTAGGGGGCATTCGGAAATTTTGGTGCGCCTTTCATGCCGCCATGAACCGGGTCGATGAGTTGCGCAATCCGGTTTCCCATTTCGATCAAGGGCCTTGAAGAAAGTTCACTTGGCAGGTTTTCCGCCGATAATTGCTTCCTTATGTGGTCGGTCAGGTTTACCGAGCCGGAAACGATATCGTCCGGCCGCTCTGTCCAGGCCTTGTGAACGCTTTGCATGACCTGAATGAATCCCGGCCTGCCGTATCGGGGATTTTTCGGAAAATAGGTTCCACCCCAAAACGGTTTTGCATCAGGTGTGAGAAACATGGTCAGCGGCCATCCACCCTGTTCGCCGGTAGCATGGAGTGCGGCCATGAAAATCTGGTCGATGTCGGGCCGCTCTTCCCTGTCGACCTTTATGTTGACGAAGAGCGCGTTCATGACAGATGCGACGTCTTCATCCTCGAAACACTCATGGGCCATGACATGACACCAGTGACATGCGGAATATCCCACCGACAAAAGAATTGGCTTGTTCTCAGAGAGTGCGGTATCAAGCGCTGCCTTTCCCCAGGGCCACCAATGAACGGGATTGTCTCGATGTTGTTGAAGATAGGGGCTTGTTTCGCCGGCAAGGCGGTTTCTTTCGGGCATTGAGTTGATCCGGGAACCTTTGATCGAATGGGCGTTGGAGCCCGTCAACAGGATGCGCGCAATGCAATCGGTTGGGCAAGACACAATTTGCGCTTTGGCCAGCGGCCAATTGCCGTCGGGGATCGCGATTGTCCGTATCAGCGGACCGAGGACTCGATTCGTAGTCGAAACGATATGTGGTTCCATTGGTGAAGCACGGAAGGCGGTAATTCGGACTTTTTGTTCAGCAAGCGGGGAAATTCTCGATCGTGGAATTTCAATCTGGTTCCCGGAAGGCGCCAGTTTTACTGGTGAGGCCTATGCGGAGCTTCACCTGCATGGCGGCCTGGCGGTCGTCTCATCAGTCCTGGACTGTCTGGTCGGGTTCGATAGTGTACGTCTCGCCGATGCAGGCGAATTCACGATGCGGGCTTTTCTGAACGGGAAAATAGACCTTACCGAGGCGGAAGCACTAGCCGATCTGGTCGATGCCGAAACGGAAGAACAGCGCAAATTTGCCATCTCCAACACGAGTGGTCGCCACAGGCTGTTGTATGACAGTTGGCGGGACCGGGTTGTCGACTGCCTCGCCGAGATGACCTCAATGATCGACTTTGCCGATGAAGACGATGTCATTGCAGAGATGGATCCGGGCAAGTTTTCAGACATTTTGTTGCTGGCAGAAGAAATCGAGTCGCATGTGAAACGATCCCGGATTGGTGAGATTCTCAGGCGGGGATTCCGGATAGCAATTGTCGGCAAGCCAAATGTAGGCAAGTCCAGTCTGCTTAATGCCTTATTAAAGCGCGACGCGGCGATTGTAACCGATGTGCCCGGAACAACGCGGGACGTCATAGAGGCGGCCCTGGATCTCAATGGCTACAAGGTGGTCCTGTTCGATACTGCGGGAATTCACGAGACCGAGGATGCGGTTGAGAGAATCGGCATTGAGAGAGCGATTGAAAAGGCGCGTACAGCAAATCTGGTTTTGCATCTGTGCGAGCACGGCACGGGGGCGGATTCAGACATTGCGTTACAATTCGATGTACCGGTGATCCGGGTAGGAACCAAAAGCGACCATGGAGCAGGGTGCTCCAAAGAGGGTTTTGACGTGGTGATCTCTACAGTCACGCCGGAAGGGTTGGATAGGTTGCTGGAAATGATATCAAATCATGTCTCCGGGATGGCAGGTGAACCGGAGATCATGCCGTTCCGGCAACGTCACAGCGAGTTGTTGACTGCCGCCGGCGAGTGCTTGGATCGTGCTGCCGGTATTGAACTGGACGATATTGAATTGAAGGCGGAATTATTGCGGCAGGCGGCGACTAGCCTGGGACGCATTACCGGGCGCGTGGATGTTGAGGATCTGCTTGACGTGATTTTCTCGAGGTTTTGTGTCGGAAAATGATTCACGTGAAACATTGGTTGGAGCGACCTTTTGGATTCGCTTGAAACATTGCAAGGTGATTTCGAAGCCGATAAAGGCTGTTTCACGTGAAACAATATGTTTGACAATGCTTAGGGCCGGTCAGAGCGCCAATAACTCCAGGGGTCAGGGATCAGATGAGCAGCCGCAAATTTGATGTCGTTGTTATCGGTGGTGGACATGCCGGTTGCGAGGCAGCGCAGGCGGCAGCGCGATGCGGTGCGTCAACGGCTCTCGTTACGCTGAACCGGTCCGGTATTGGCGTTATGTCTTGCAATCCGGCAATTGGTGGCATCGGCAAAGGGCAGTTGGTGCGGGAAATCGATGCGCTTGACGGGCTGATGGGCCGGGTCGCCGATGAAGCGGCTATTCAGTACCGTTTGTTGAACCGTCGAAAGGGTCCGGCGGTGAGAGGCCCCAGATCGCAAGCGGACCGTGCCATCTATCGAAACGCGATGCTGGACGCGATTTCAGCCCACGATACCCTGACCGTAATAGAGGGAGAGGTTGTTGATATCGAGCGGACAGTGGAGGGTGTTGGCGCCGTCTTGCTTGAAAGCGGGGAATCGATCCGTTGCGGCGCCATTGTGCTGACCACCGGAACATTCCTTGGCGGCCTGATTCACATTGGCGACAAAAAGATACCGGCAGGCCGCATCGATGAAGCGCCAACCTATGGATTGTCCGCGACGCTTCGAAACGCCGGATTTGCACTGGGAAGGTTGAAGACCGGAACACCGCCAAGGATCGATGGGCGAACGGTCGACTGGGGAGCGGTTTCCTATCAGGGCGCAGATGAAGAGCCGGAATTTTTCTCGTTTCTGACCCGATCGGTGAGAAACCGCCAGATAGAATGCGGCGTGACCAGGACCACGGCGAAAACACATGAGATTATCAGGGAAAACCTGCAAAAATCAGCGATGTATTCTGGCGCAATCGACGGAACCGGGCCGCGTTATTGTCCGTCAATTGAAGACAAGATCGCAAAATTTGGTGACAGGGACGGACATCAAATCTTTCTTGAACCCGAAGGGCTGGATGACACCACCATTTATCCGAACGGAATATCGACGTCGTTGCCGGAAGCGGTGCAGCTGGATTTTGTCCATACCATCCCCGGATTGGAAAAGGCAGAGATCATAAAGGCCGGATACGCAATCGAGTATGATTATGTCGATCCCCGGGAATTGCGGCATACGCTTGAAACCAGACGGATTGCCGGCCTTTTTCTGGCCGGGCAGATCAACGGCACAACCGGTTATGAGGAAGCAGCGGCGCAAGGTCTTGTCGCCGGGTTGAACGCGGCGCGCAAGGCTGGCGGGTCAAAATCCTTCCATTTTGGCAGAGGTGACGCCTATATCGGTGTCATGATCGATGACCTGGTCAGTCGCGGTGTCACGGAACCCTACAGGATGTTCACGTCGCGTTCGGAGTTTCGCCTGTCGTTGCGGGCGGATAACGCCGACCGGCGACTCACGCCTTTGGCGATTGCAAACGGATTTGCCAGCGGGCGCCGGCAGGCAGCCTATGAGGCGAAAAGAAAGGATTTTGAACGGATAATCGGGCTGGCCAACTCGATTGTCCTGTCACCTGACGAAGCCAGCCATATGGGGCTGGAGGTCAACAGGGACGGTATTCGACGATCTGTCTTTGACCTGTTGGCTTATCCGACGATCTCGATCGATGACATTGTGCGAATTTGGCCGGAGTTTAACGATTTTGGTCCGGGGCCCCTAACGGATCTGGAAACTGAAGCCCGATATGCGAATTATGTTGAAAGGCAACGAGCGGATATTGCGGCGGTTAAACGTGAAGAAGCGCGAAATATCCCGGAATTGCTTGACATATCATCGCTGCCGGGCTTGTCGAACGAGCTGAAACAAAAGCTTGTCAGCGCCCGGCCAACGACAATTGCCCAGGCGCAAATGATCGAGGGCATGACGCCGGCGGCGATCGGAATTCTGATTGCCTACTCCAGGAAGCTGGAATCTGAAGCGCGAAAACCATCGTGACGCTTGAAAAGATTGATACGCTGAAACGGATCGCTGGTGATGTTTCACGTGAAACCTTCGAGCAGTTGCTGTATTTCGAACAACAGTTTCTAAACTGGAACCACAGCATCAATCTTGCGTCGGCATCGAGCGCCGAACAGGTTTGGGCACGCCACATTCTTGATAGCGCCCAGCTCGTACCGATCGCGCCGGCCGCCAGGAATTGGCTTGATATCGGATCCGGAGGTGGTTTTCCCGGTGCAATCGTTGCGATCTTGCTTCGCGACCAGCCGGATGTTTCGGTTCATCTGGTTGAAAGCAATAGAAAAAAGGCAGCTTTCCTGACAAAAATCATTGGCGAGACCGGTGCACCGGCGATCGTTCACGCCAAGCGGATCGAAACCGTCGATGGCCAATTGAAAAACATCGAAATCGTCACCGCCAGGGCTGTCGCAAGCCTGACTGACCTTCTGCGCATGACCAAGCCCTGGCTTGGCAGCGGCGCTCGCGCATTGTTTCAAAAAGGGCGGGAATACAAAGCGGAAATCGAAGAAAGCCGTGTCGATTGGTCTTTTGATCTGATAATACACGACAGCAGGACTGATCAGGATGGCGCGATCCTGGAAATCTTCAATTTGCGTCCCTTGCACGATCAGCCCGAAATGTAGTCTGGTCCATTTATGCAGGCATGAAATGACTGATGATCCGCGCATCATATCGGTTGCCAATCAGAAGGGGGGCGTCGGGAAAACGACGACGACTATCAATCTGGCCACAGCGCTTGCGGCCATAGGAAAGAAAGTCCTGATCGTGGATCTTGACCCCCAGGGCAATGCAAGCACCGGGCTGGGAATTGATGTCAAGGACCGGGTTGTTTCATCTTACGATGTGCTGATGGGCCAAGCGACAGTGGCGGATGCCGCGATCGCGACAGCTGTGCCCGGATTGTCGATTATTGCATCGACAATGGACCTGCTTGGCGTTGAAATGGAAATTGCGGCTAGTGCAGACAGGGCCGTCCGGCTGCGAAATATTCTGCGGGGAAACAAGGGCGCGTCGGATTTTGATTATGTGCTTATCGACTGCCCGCCATCGCTCAACCTTTTGACGCTGAATTCCATGGCTGCAGCGGATTCGGTATTGGTGCCTCTCCAGTGCGAGTTTTTTGCCCTGGAAGGCCTCAGCCAGTTGCTGAAGACCGTGGAACAGGTCCGCACTTCGTTGAATCGCGGCCTCGAAATCCAGGGCATTGTGATGACCATGTATGATGGGCGGAACAATTTGGCCAATCAGGTTGTCGCCGATGTCCGCAGCCATATGGGCGATCGTGTATATCAGACCGTAATTCCCCGGAATGTAAGGGTTTCCGAGGCACCCTCGCATGGAAAACCGGCGATTTTGTACGATCTCCACTGCGCCGGAAGCCAGGCCTATCTCAGCCTTGCTTCCGAAGTTATCAACCGGGAGAAGAAACTCGCGGTTGCCTGATTTGATTCGGAACCGAAACTTATAGTGATGTCATGAACGAAGACGCGGCAAAAAAACGACTGGGCAGAGGCCTGGCAGCTTTGATCGGTGAAATGGACAGACCCGACACGGTCGAGCAGGCACCGGGCGATAATCAACTGGCAATTGAAGCAATATCTGCCAATCCGAACAACCCGCGCCGGAATTTCACAGAGCAGGATCTCGCAGATCTTTCTCAATCCATCCGCGAACATGGCGTTGTTCAACCAGTGGTAGTGCGTCCAATCTCCGGATCCGACCGATATGAGCTCATTGCCGGGGAAAGGCGTTGGAAAGCGGCAAAGCGGGCGGGCCTTCGGGAAGTTCCGGCAATTGTCCGGGATGTTGATGACAAGACGGCGCTTGAGCTCGCGATCATAGAGAACGTACAGCGTGCAGATCTGAATCCGGTCGAAGAAGCGCGTGGCTATCAACAGCTGGTCGATGAGCACACATATACCCAGGCCGATCTGGCACAGGTCATCGGAAAAAGCCGAAGCCATGTCGCCAATACGCTGCGGCTGTTGGCGCTGCCCCAGCCGGTGCTGGACATGTTGACCGATGGGTCGATCACTGCCGGGCATGCCCGAACCTTGATCACGGTTGATGATCCCGTGTCTTTGGCAAAACGGATAGTCGACCAGGGACTTTCGGTCCGGCAAGTGGAAGCCCTGGCACAGAATAGCGGGCAATCAGACGGCAGATCGCGGCAAAAAGGCAATGGCAAGCCGGGAAAAGACGCGGATACAAAGGCACTCGAAAAAGCGATCAGCGATGCGATCGGCTACACCGTGACAATATCGGACCGGGGAAATCGCGGTGATGTAAAAATCGCCTATAAATCCCTGGAACAGCTCGATGATATATGTCACCGATTGGGTGCGAAAATCCGGTAAATTGCCGGCTAAACAACTGCTCCTATCTTCGTGGATTAGAGCGTGCCGATTCCAGGCACAATGCCAGTAGTGTTTGGCGGCATATGGAAACGGACAATCCGGCGTTCAGCCTGGTCTCCAAAATCGCTTTCTGCAGACGCTCCAGGGCGCGGCTGAGCATGGCAGCATTCCAGCGGGACAGGGCGGTTTCCACCGTTTTGCGGCGTGAGAAGAAGACCGGTGGTTTGGCAGCACCGACAATGGCAGCAGGCGTCGAGGAGCCGCTGTCCAGCCGGCTGCGCATCAATTGAAGCAATTGAAGCTGACGCATCATGGCGGCCAGGGAGAGAAATGGATTGGCGCCGGAGGCAATCAGGCGTGTGTAGCTGATGTCATAACCGCGAACATCGCCCAAAAGCACCGAATCAACGACGTGGTCCTGGGAAAGCGTCGCGACATCGCCGGCCGATGCGCGAACGTCGTCTGGCTCCACGGCCGTCTTGCCATAACAGTAGAACTGCAATTTCTCGAGTTCGCTGCGGCTGGCAAGCCGGTCTCCACCCAGTGTTTCCTTGAGGGTCTGCCGTGCTTCCAGACCCATGCTCATGCCGGAACTCGTCAGCATCTCATCAATCAGCAGATCGATCGTCCTGCCCGAATCCGAATAACAGGGAACAGCCATGGCAGCATTGCTTTGCTCGACGATTCGGCGAAGTGCTGCTCCCTTTTTCAGATCACCTGCCTCGATCAGCAGTTTGCAATCAACGGGTGGATCCTCACACAGAGCGGTCATGGTCTCGGTCATGGATCTGTCATTGCCGGTATTTCGCAGCCAGATCAGCCGCTTGTCACCGAACATCGATATGGTGCGCGCTTCGGTCATCAACCGGTCCGGTTGATCGGCGATATCTGCCTGATCCAGCCTGAGCACCGCAAAAGGGTCATTGAGATTGAGCCCGGTAGCCGTAGCGAATTTCTTTGCCCTCTCCGAAACCAGTCCCCGGTCGGGACCGTAAATGAGCACGATGCCTGTCTTATCACCCGGCCGGGCAAGCCAGGAATCGGCTTCATGGTTTTTCAACTGGGCCAATGACGGAACCGCTCAGTTTGCTGCTGCAGATGCCGGTGAATGATCTGCGATGCCGAACAGATCGAATACACCCGATTTGGAGTTGGACAAGTCCTCGATGGAGTATTTGTCGAGGACGGCGAAAAACGCATTGAGCGCCTCATGCAATGCTGAGTTCAAGGTGCAGCCGGTGACGAGCGGACACTCGGTGGATTCATTGTCAAAACACTCGGCCATGGCGAAATTGTCCTCAGTGGTTTTGACCACTTCGAGCAGGGATATCTCTCCAGGCGGCCGGGCAAGTTTGATACCACCGTTGCGACCACGTACCGTTTCAACGAAACCACCCGAAACCAATGGCTGGAGGATCTTGAAAAGGAACAATTCCGACACGCCGTTGGCGCGCGCAATATCGGGAACGCGACTGAGTTCACCTTTCCTGGCCGCACAATACATCAGCATGCGAATTGCATAATTGGTTTGGCGAGTCAGACGCATCGTATCCCTTTCAAAGCATAATTTCTGCGCTCTTTAGAATCGTTCTAGATAATATGATAAAAACTGTCCACTTTTTTGTTGACAGTTGATGACCGGAAATAATAGGTGACAAAAATAATCATGTTATCGGGAAATCACCACCATGTCTCTTCGTTCAAACCTGCCGGCCCTGTTTCTGTCTGGCGTGCTGTCCGCCAGCGCAGTATTTGGTGCACATGCCGGTGAGGAAGTGAATGTCTATTCCTACCGGCAACCGCAACTGATCGCTCCGCTGCTCGACGCGTTTACCGCCGAAACAGGGATCAAAACCAATGTCCTGTTTCTCAACAAGGGATTGGTGGAAAGGATCCAGGCGGAAGGCAAAAACTCGCCTGCAGATCTGGTTTTCACGGTGGACATCGGAAGGCTCAGCCAATCGAAGGCAGGAGGCGTCACACAGGCGGTCGCAAATGCTGAAATAGAAGGGAACATTCCAGAAGAATTTCGGGATCCGGATGGCCACTGGTTCGGCCTCACCACCAGGGGGCGTGTGGTCTATGCGTCAAAGGACAGGGTCGGCCAGGACACGATTTCTTATGAGGAACTGGCAGATCCGAAATGGAAAGGCCGGATCTGCACCCGCAGCGGCCAGCACGCCTATAATCTTGCATTGTTTGCTTCGATGATTGCGCATCATGGCGAAGAAGCGACAGAGAAATGGTTGAGCGGAGTCAGAGACAATCTGGCGCGTAAACCCAACGGAAACGACCGTGCGCAAGCGAAGGGAATCTTTTCCGGTGAATGCGATATCGGCCTCGGCAACACCTATTATGTCGGCCTGATGGTCACCAACGAAAAGGAGCCGGAGCAAAAAGACTGGGCCGCGGCGATCAAGGTCTTGTTTCCCAACAATGACGATCGCGGCACCCATGTGAACATTTCGGGCATGGCGCTGGCAAAACATGCCCCGAACAAGGACAACGCCATTCGCCTGATGAAATTTCTGTCGAGCACCAAGGGACAGGAGATCTATGCTGAGCAGGTGTTTGAATATCCGGTCAAGCCCGGCGCAAAGATCTCGGAAATCGTAAAGTCCTTCGGAGAGATCAAACCCGATGCATTGGCGCTGGACGCAATTGCCAATAACAGGAAAGCGGCTTCGATCCTTGTCGACAAGGTAGGGTACGACGAAGGTCCGGGTTCCTGATAAGTTACATATTTTGAACCCAAAAACGGCGCGGCCCAGCCACGCTGTTTTTTTGCGGCTGCGGTGTCAGTCTTTCCCGGATACGCCGGCTTCGGCAAAGCTTGCCATGCCGTTGTGGCAAGCCAGCGCCGAGCGCAGAATATTGATTGCAAGGCAGGCGCCCGACGCTTCGCCGAGGCGCATGTTCATATCAAGCAGCGGCTGCATCTTCAGATATTCAAGCAGATTGATGTGTGCCTGCTCGGCCGAGCGATGCGCACAGATGGTATGGGCCAATCCGCTCTCTGCAACAAGCGTGAGCGGTGCAGCAGCAGCGGTACATACAAAGCCGTCTAACAACACCGGAATCGATTTGTGCCGCGCCGCTAATACCGCGCCAAAGATAGCGGCGAGTTCTCGGCCGCCAACAGCGGCAAGTGCGCCAAGCGGCTCATTGGACATTCTCCCATAAAGATCGAGCGCCTGATCAACCACCGCCGCCTTGCGTGTGAGCCCCTCATCGTCAACGCCTGTTCCCCTGCCGACCCATTCTGCACCGGGCCCGCCAAACAGAAGTGCGCAAATGGCTGCGGCCGAAGTGGTGTTGCCGATACCCATCTCACCCAGGCAAACCAGATCGGCATTCTCCGAAACGGCGTCATATCCTGCCGCTATTGCTTCGATAAATTCAGACTCAAGCATTGCGGGTTCGATTGTGAAATCCCTGGTTGGCTGGTCGACCTGCAGCGGCACCACATTCAATGAGGCTCCCGCTTGATTTGCCAATTGATTGACAGCGGCTCCACCGGCCTCAAAGTTGGCGACCATTTGTGCGGTGACTTCAGCAGGAAATGCCGAGACACCACGGGCGGTCACACCGTGCGAGCCGGCAAACACCTGCACTTCAACACGATCCAAACGTGGAATGTCACGCCTCTGCCAGCGGGCAAGCCAGATGGCCAGTTCCTCGAGACGGCCAAGGCTGCCTTGCGGTTTTGTAAGCGTGTCCTGCCGGGCGGAAGCCGCCTGCGCTGCCCTGTCGCTGCCCTGGCCAAGTTCGTTACAGGCAGCCCGGAGTGTTTCAAACGAGGAAAATTCTGGCACGGGATTCAGTCCAATCAAATCGTGTGGCTGGGAAGTTCAAACGAAAAAAGCAGTTACGGTGACGAGAACCAGGATCTCCGCTCCCTGTTGCAAGGCGCCAATGACATCACCGGTCTGACCGCCAATTTGGCGCTCACATAGAAACTTCATCGCGACCAGCCAGCCGGCCAGCAGTGCAGTACAAACGGCTGCCGCTAAAGGGCCCAAAATCAAAAGAGAGACAATCCCGAACAGCAAAGTAACGATTACCGTGCCTTTGTCAGGAGAAACTACACCGGCTGAAAGACCGTCTGATCTGGCGGGCGATACCTGCAACATGAAGAGCGGAATCATTGCCCGAGAGGCGCAATGAGCGGCGATCAGGCCGACAAACACGGTGCCACCGCTGGCAAGCGCAGTCAGGCAGGCCCAGCGGATCAGGCAGGAGACGATCAATGCCAGCGCACCAAAGCTGCCAAGCCGGCTGTCGCGCATGATCTCAAGCTTTTCTCCTTTCGATGAACCGCCGCCAAATCCGTCTGCTGCGTCGGCGAGACCATCTTCGTGAAGTGCGCCGGTCAGGACGATCAGGGCGGTAAGGCACAGGCCTGCCGAGACCGACGCGGGAACTGCTGCCAGCTCGGCGGCGAGGAACACGGAGCCGGCAACCATTCCTATTACGACGCCAACCAGGGGTGCTGCCCATTGCGACGAAGCAAAGTCCTGTTCACTGTCGATCAGCCGCCCAGCTGGTATCCGGGTATAGAATGTCAGGCAGATCAGGAATTGCTGCACCAAACGGCGTGTTGTTGCTGCCGCGCTCATGGCCGGCTCCGGGCGATCGCATGAAAGAACGAACCGGTCACCAAACCGCGCCGTCCACCCGCCGGTCCCATCGCATTTCCCAAACCATCGGACAATTCGGCCAGTGGTTCGCCACTTCCACTGTCGGTCACGCGGGAATAGTGAAACTCATGTCCGCGCACGATGTCGCCGGCCCTTCCGATCGCGCAGTCGGCTTTCAAGGTTGCCTGCCGGTATCCGAGATTGAGCTTGCGCTTGGCAAAACTCGTTACATGATCGAGCAGGCCCAGCATTGTGTGGGAATTTCCGTCGGCATCTTCCAGTGCCCTGCCCAGAACCATGAACCCCCCGCACTCGCCATGAACCGGCCGTGTTTCGGCAAACTTTCTCATGCCCGAGGAGAAATTCCGGGAATGCGCCAGGACGGCGGCGTGTAATTCGGGATAACCGCCGGGCAACCAGCAGCAATCGCAATCTTTTTCGGGAGCTTCATCCGCCAGCGGCGAAAAAGGCACTAGCTCGGCGCCGGCACCCCGCCACTCGGCAAGCAAATGCGGATAGAGAAATGTGAAAGCCTTGTCCCGGGCAATCGCTATTCTTTGACCGGGTGGCGGCAGGCTGACGCTGTCCATGGCCGCGGAATCCGCAAAATCTCCAGACTTTGCCAATCCGAGAATTGCATCAATGTCGAGCGATTGTTCCATGATATCGGCAAGCTTCTCGATGAAGTGGTCGATTGCCGCATGTTCGCTTGCCTGGACAAGACCGAGATGGCGCTCCGGCAATGCCATTTCGGGATTACGGAATATCGTGCCGACAACCGGGATTCCGATCCGTTCGATCGCCTCCACGCAATATTTCCGGTGCCGCTCACTTGCTACCTGATTGAGGACCACCCCTGCGATGCAGACACCTGGATCGTGGGTGGCAAAGCCCCTTGCAACTGCCGCAACGGTCTGGGACTGGCCTGAAACGTCGAGAACCAGAACCGACGGCAATCCGAGCAGACGCGCCAGATCGGCCGCGGCACCCGTCCGGCCCTCTCCAGCCATAATGCCGTCGAACAAACCCATGGCGCTTTCAAGCACGACAAGATCGGTATCGCTGAACGTTGCTTCCGCCAGTCTGCCCAGCAGCGCCGGGTGCATGGCCCAGCTGTCGAGATTGATTCCGGGCCTGCCAGTCGCTGCCAGATGAAATCCCGGATCGATGTAATCGGGTCCGGATTTGGCGCCCTTGACGTTGACATTGCGGCGGCGCAGCGCACGCATCAGGCCGATCGCGACGCTTGTCTTGCCGGAACCGGAGCGCGGCGCGGCGATGATCAGCCCCTTCGCTGTCATGGCATAACCTCGCTGGTAGCGCCGGTCTGGAGTTGCGAGCGCAGGGCAACGATGTCGCCAAAAACAATGAGCGCAGGCGATGAATATCCTCCGGCCCCTGCTTCGGCTGCTATCGTGGAAGCTGTTGCAATGAGAACCCGCTCTTCGTTAGTCGTTGCTGACTGGATAATCGCCGCCGGCGTGTCAGCCGCCATGCCACCGGCAATGAGTTCCGTGGCGATTCTGTCGACATTGCTGAGGCCCATATAGACGATGATCGGCTGTCCGGTTTTGGCCAGCGCCGTCCAGTCCACATCACCATCGGTTCCGGGCGCATGTCCGGTCGCCAAAATGATCGCCCGGTTGGTCCCGCGAATGGTTGCTGGAATGTCGGTCGCCGCAAGGGCTGCAAATGCAGCCGTTATGCCCGGCAATACCCGAAACGGAATTCCGGCCCTGGCGAGCACAAAGACCTCTTCGCCGCCGCGGCCGAATATGTACGGGTCCCCGCCCTTGAGCCTCAGCACGCGCCTGTTTTGCCGGGCATTGCCGATCAACATTTCATTGATGGCGTCTTGCGCTGCGGAGACTTTGCCTCCGCGTTTGCCGGCGAAGCACAGTTTGGCGTCTTTCGCCAATTTGAGGATGTCCGGATTGACCAGCGCATCGTAAATGATGACGTCGGCCTTGGAGACGGCATCCAGTACATCAAGCGTCAGGTGACCGATGCTGCCGGGTCCGGCGCCGGCCAGCCAGACATGGCCTGGAACAAATTCCGCAGGCTGAAATGGCAGTTGGCTTATTTGGAAATCGAGGCTCATTGGCGGTCCGATAGGTGGTGACGGCGGCAATCGAGGCGCTTATAGCTTTGCTTATGAGCGCTGAAACGCCAGAATTGCGACGTGGTTGGACGACCGGAGCTTGTGCTGCGGCGGCGGCGAAGGCCGCCTGTGCGGCATTGCTGAACGGCGAGTTTCCCGATCCCGTTGAAATCACCCTTCCGGGCGGGCAGACCCCGGGCTTTGCGCTGGCGCAAACGGAGCTCAACTCCGACCATGCGATTGCGGCCATCGTCAAAGATGCCGGTGATGATCCTGACGTGACCCATGGTGCGCTGATCGTTGCCAAAGTCTCCCGTCACGGCAAGTCCGGCGGCATCACCTTTCGTGCGGGATCTGGCGTCGGCACGGTGACGCGTGCGGGGCTCGCCATCGAACCGGGCGAACCGGCGATCAATCCGGTGCCCCGCAAAATGATCGCCGCGGCCATCGCTGATATCGCAGGTTCCGAAGACGGGTTTGAAGTCGAAATATCGGTTCCTGGCGGCGAAGAGATTGCGCGCAAGACCCTGAACGGGCGGCTGGGTATTGTCGGCGGAATTTCGATCCTTGGCACGACAGGCATTGTCATCCCGTACTCGTGTTCGTCGTGGATTCACTCCATTCACCGGGGGATCGATGTAGCCCGCGCTGGCGGTCATGATCATGTCGCCGGCGCGACCGGTTCGACGTCGGAAAAAGCCGTACAGAAAATCCATGGACTGGCCGAAGAACAATTGCTCGACATGGGTGATTTCGTCGGTGGAACACTCAAATATCTGCGTTCCCATCCGGTAAGAAAGGTCACGCTTGCTGGCGGCGTGGCGAAAATGACGAAACTGGCGCAGGGCCTGCTCGACCTTCATTCCAGCCGGGGCAGCGCGGATTTGACAGGGCTTGCCGATATCGCGACCGAAAACGGCGCCGATCTGCAGCTTGCCGCCGCAATCGGCAGTGCCAATACCGTCGCCGAAGCGTTTGATCTGGCGTCCGGAGCCAAGATTGAAATCGGCGACCGGCTGGCCGAACTTGCCTGGCAGACAGCGGCGGCGGTATTGAGCGATCCGGAAATCGATCTCGAGATCCTGATTTTCGATCGCAAGGGAACCTGCAGGGGCCATATGCCGTTCCGGACAACCAATCATGCGCCGCGTCCCCTGAAACGGCGCTGATAGTGCGCATCGTATAGTGCGCTATCGGTGAAATCCGGCTCGCCAAGCGATTGACCAACCAGAATGATCGCGGTTCTCTCGATAGGGGAGTCGCGCAGTTTTGCTTCAATGGTCGCCAAGGTGGCGCGGATTATCTGTTCATCCGGCCAGCTTGCTCTTGCGACCACGACAACCGGACAATCGGCTCCATAAAGCGGGGTCAATTCCGAGACCACCTGACCGATCGCGTGAATGGCCAGATGCAATGCCAGCGTCGCACCCGTGCGCCCAAAGGCCGCGAGGTTTTCTGATTCAGGCATTTTTGAAGCGCGACCGGAGACCCGTGTGAGTATCAGGCTCTGGGCGACTTCCGGTAATGTCAGCTCCTGGCCAATCGCCGCGGCGGCAGCGGCAAAGGAAGGAACCCCGGGTGTCAGCGAATAGTCGATGCCGTTTTTCATCAACCGCCTGATTTGTTCCGCCACCGCACTCCAGACCGACAAATCACCGGAGTGCAACCTAGCGACATCGTGATTGTTGCGATGGGCCGACACGAACTCGGCCTCGATCTCGTCGAGCGACATCGACGCCGTGTTGATGACTTTTGCATCGGCGGGGCAGTGTTCCAGCAATGCTTCGGGAATGATTGATCCGGCGTAGAGGCAGACCGGACAGTTCGAAAGGATGTTCATTCCCCGGACGGTGATGAGATCAGCTGCGCCGGGCCCGGCGCCAATGAAATTGACTTTCATCGCTTGCCGCCTTCTGCAAAGGCGCAGGTGACAGGACCGCAAATGGCGCGCGCCGAAAGCAGTCGCGCGGTCTCTCCGGCGGCTGCCAGTGCTGCGGCTTCTGCCAGACACGACACGCCGGTTCTGCCGATTGACCGTTTCGACCTTGTTTTCAACTGCTGCTCCTGCGCCTGCAAGGTTTTTTTGTCGATGCACGCAGTGCTGATGCCAAGCTCGGCTGACGCATCCCGCAGCGCTGGCGAACCCTGCTTGAAATCGGCAGTGGCAAGGACCGAGATATCCTGGCGGTGTAACTGCAGTGAAGCGGCGCATTCATCGACCGCGGCGACGATCTCTTCGCTTGTCGCCTTGCTTGCAAATCCAATTCCCGCCGCGATCATGGTTTGACCCAAATCCATTGCGTGACCGGCATGGCCGGCCGCCAGCCATTCATGGTTCCAACAGGGGCTGCCCTTGAAACTGCCAGCCTCACGAGATCGCCGCCAAGTTGAGCGCGGCGTTGCAGCAGCATCGATTCCATTTCCAGGGTTACCGCATTGGCGACCAGCCGCCCGTTTGCCGGCAGCCTGGAGATGACGGTGTCCATCAATTTGGGATTGCTGCCGCCGCCGCCGATAAAGATCGCGTCCGGCGTGGGCAGACCATCCAAGGCTTCCGGCGCTGCTTCCGTCACAACCTGCAGATCGGGAACACCCAGCGATTGGGCGTTCGATTGGATCCGCGCTGCCCGTGCCTCATCACGCTCGATTGCGATGGCTCGCATGGAGGGATGACACAGCATCCATTCAATCGAAACCGAGCCGGCGCCGGCACCAATATCCCAAAGTAACTCGCCCTTTCTCGGCGCTAGTGCCGACAGGGTCATTGCACGGATTTCCCGTTTGGTGATCTGTCCGTCATGATCAAACAGGGTGTCCGGCAATCCGACCGATAGCGGTATTTCGGCGTCGGGGCCGTCTGCAACCACGGAGATCGCCACCAGATTCAATGGATTGACAGCCGGCAAATCAAAACCGGCGGAGGTCTGTCTGGTAATTTTCTCATACGGTCCGCCGAGTGCTTCCATGACATGCAGGACCGAGTGGCCAAATCCCCATTCCGACAAGTTCATTGCCAGCGCTTTTGGTCCGGTCTCATCGGAGGTCAGGGCAATAATCTTACGTTGATCGTGCAGCAATGGTCTGATGTGGGCCAATTCCCGCCCGTGAAGGGAAATCGTCTCGACTTCCTGAAGCGGCCAACCAAGGCGCGCTGCGGCAAGGCTGAAAGACGAAGCATGGGGCACCACTCGCATTTCCCGCGGATCGACCTGCTTTGCCAGGGTTGCGCCAACGCCGTGCAAGAATGGATCGCCGGAAGCAAGCACGCAAACCGGTCTGCCTCGCAACTGACGAATGGCTGCCATTGTGGTGTCAAACGGTGACGGCCATGAAATCGCCTCGCCCGAAATCAGCGAAGCGGCAAGTGCCAGGTGGCGCTTGCCGCCGAACACAGCCTCGGAATTCCTGATCAGTGATTTAGCGTCGTCGCCAAGACCGGCAACGCCATCCTCACCAATGCCGACAACAGAAAGCCATTTTCCGGTTGTGGCCCGGGCCGATTGATCATTAGAAGGCATAATGACCATCCGAATTCTGATCCTGGGCGGCACCACAGAAGCGCGCCAACTGGCGGAACGTCTGTCCGGTGACAGACGGTTTGACGTCACCGTTTCGCTTGCCGGACGGACCAAAAACCCGGTCCCGCACTCGGCGAAGGTGCGGATTGGCGGGTTCGGCGGCGCGGCCGGTCTCGTGGCCTACCTTGCGAGGAGCGGAACTGATCTGGTTGTCGATGCCACCCATCCGTTCGCAGCAGAAATTTCGGGCAATGCGCAACAGGCCGCGGCAGCCAGCGGCACCAAATTGATCGCGATT
>JBFOMG010000027.1:0-83739 GCA_040830725.1 Rhizobiaceae bacterium | reverse complement strand
TTGATGAAGTGTTCCTGTTGGCGCCGCAGCGCGTCGCGAACAACTTCGCTGGCGTTGTTGAACTGTCCGAATTCGACCTGCTCGGCAACGTAGCGCTCCAAAACTTTCCCAAGCGAGAAATTCATCCAATGTTTCCCTTGCTGATGGCCATAACAATAGATAGCAACTATTTTTATAAGCCGCAAATTCGCGCCAAGTTCATTCAGATGGTTCGGTAATATCTCTGACAGGTGCAAGAAACGGGTGGCGGGGGCCGACTTGACCCTCCAATATGCGCGCAACACACTATTCGCACCGGAGAAAGATAAATGAATGCGCAGGCCGCCATATTGCAACGGGATATCACTGATGATCTCGGCGCGGATTATGAAACCGTGCGCCGGGTGATCGAGAAGATCAGCCTGGACTTTCGCGACCAGCCTTCGCTGGACGAGCTTGCGCGCGATGTCGGCGAGAGCCCGACGGGATTGCAAAAACTGTTTACCCGCTGGGCGGGACTGTCGCCCAAGGCGTTTTTGCAGGCGGTGACGCTGGACCACGCCCGCAGACTGCTCGACGAGGGTACGCCGTTATTGGAAACCGCGCTCGATACGGGCCTGTCCGGGCCCGGGCGGCTGCATGATTTATTCGTCACGCACGAAGCCATGTCGCCCGGCGATTACAAGAGCCGTGGCGCCGGGCTGACCATCCGCCACGGTTTTCACATCTCACCGTTCGGCATCGCCCTGATCATGGTGACCGACCGCGGTCTCGCCGGTCTTGCCTTTTGCGATGCCGGTGGAGAGAAAGCGGCGTTAGAAGACATGCAGAACCGCTGGCCCAACGCCACCCATGTCGAGGACATGGCGGCCACACTGCCCTATGCGGCGCGGGTGTTCGATCCAGCCCGCTGGCGCTCGGACGAACCCTTGCGTGTCGTGCTGATCGGCACCGACTTTCAGGTCAGCGTCTGGCAGGCACTGATGAAAATACCGATGGGCAAGGCGGTCGCCTATTCAGACATCGCCCGCGACATCGGCAGGCCCGATGCCAACCGTGCCGTCGGCGCGGCGGTCGGCGCCAATCCGATCTCGTTTGTGGTCCCGTGTCATCGCGCGGTCGGAAAATCCGGTGCGCTGACCGGCTATCACTGGGGGCTGACCCGCAAGCGGGCGATCCTTGGCTGGGAGGCGGGTCAGACGGGTTGAAGGTCACAACGCCTTTGCCGCCCGCTCCAGCTTGTCGGGATTACGCATGATGAAGAAGGAAGCGATGCGCCGATCGTTGTCGAGCCGGAATGCAACGGTCTGCACAAGCTCGCCATTGTGAAAGGCAATCAGTCCCGGCTCGCCATTGACCGCCTTACGTTGCAGCTGGACGGAATGTTTCTCATAACCCTTGATCAACCCCATAAACAAACGTGCAACATTGTCCAAGCCGCGTACGACATTGCGAGCGGCGATGGCTTTGCCGCCGCCGTCTGAAATGAACTCCACCTGCTCTGAGAGAAGGTTGCGCAAAGGCCCGTCATCACCTTGTTCGCTGGCAATGCGGAATGCAGTTTCCAACCGGGTGAGATCATCTGCCTCCGGCTTGAACCTGGGTCTCGCGTCGGCGAGCGCCTTTCTCGCCCGTTCGGCCTGCTTGCGTGCTGCCGCCGGGCTGACGTCGATTGTCTCGGCCACCTCGTCAAACGGCAATTCGTAGATGTCGTGCAGAAAGAACGCCGCGCGCTCGGACGGCGACAAGGTCTCCAGGCATTGCATCACGGCGTAGGACAGATCGAGGGCGGCATCGGTGGCGCTGATGTCGATTGCATCATCGCAGCCGACCAGCGGCTCGGGCAGCCAGGGACCGACATAGGTTTCACGCCGTTTGCTGGCGGATTTCAACCGGTCCAGCGACAGCCGTGTCACAACAGTCGACAGGAAGCGCGGCGGATCATCAACGCCGCTGGCGCCGGAAAACCGGATCCAGGCTTCCTGCAGAATGTCTTCCGCGTCACTGGCCGTTTCCAGATAGCGGTAGGCAAGCCGGAACAGGCGCGGCCGTTCGCTCATGAATGCCGACAGTTTTTCTTCTTCACTCATGCGGCTATTTTAGCCTCCAACTCCTTCAGCACCGGCTCGCAGGCCATTCCGTGACCGAATCCGCGTTTGAAAACCGGGAAAAACTGTCCCGACATGACCGCCGCCGACATGCTGGCAAGCCCCTTCTTACCCCACCTGGATTCGATTTTGTTGATCAGTTCGGGCAATTCAGGTGAGTTGCCAAGCACGGCATCTGCGTAAGCCTGCCCCAGTGCCGCATCATGATCGACGGGCGTACCGATCAGGATTTCACGGATTGTCTGATCCTCTGTCCCGAAGCGCCGGGCCATATCGATAACCAGCCGCAGACAGGGGCCGCAGTCGGCATGTTTGCAGGACCGCAATTTTGCCGCCCAACAGGCATGCGCCGATGCCCTTGGCGGCTGGGTAAAGAACGGCATGGCGAGAGCAAATTTGCGCAATGCCGCGGGGTCGGCCTCCGCCAGTTCGTGCATGTAGGAGACGTCGTAATCATACTCCCGGCCCATCTCGTCGAATTTTCGTTTAAGCCACCAGGTAATCATGTCGCTGCTCCTCGGGTTTGATACTGGAAAATTCGCAAGGCCAGCAATGCAGGCAGCAGGCCTGGCACGATAATGGTCGCCGTATCGCGGATGACTTCGTATGCGTTCAGATGGCCGTGAAAGAACTCAACGGCATGCAGCACCGCATGCCCGCCCAGGAAAACTGCCGGTGCTGCCATGAAGGCCGCCGACGCTGAGCCGGAACGAAATGCTGCCAGAGCCAGACCGATTGCGCTGGCCAGAAAGGCAATGGCAATATCGGCGATGAAATGGCCGTTGAACGGACCGGTATGGGTGACACCCGGTACTGTCTCGTACCAGCGTACCGGCATCGCCAGCATGACAATGCCGTTCAAACCGTGCCAGGCTGACAGAACAGCGAGGATTGTTTTCGTCATCTTTGCACCTCCTGTCTGTATGACGAGGCAGCGGTGGGCCGTGTGACAAACTTTTTTCGAATTCATTAACGAGATCGCCAGCGCTCTAATTCCAAACGCAAATTTGCGATCTGCAAAATTCCGGCTAAGCTAAACTCCTGCTTCAAATCGCGGCTGCGGTTGGACGAAACATTCGTTTCGAAATTGGGGAGGAGCTGGCGGAACCGGGCTTGTTTTCTGCCCGGAGAGGGAGTGGATTTTGGAGCCGGTTGTATTCAGTTTCGAGATGGGCGTTGTATTCGCTGCCCTGGCCTTCACGATCTTCCTGTTTGTCTCCGAAATCATACGTGTTGACCTTGCCGCTATCCTGGTTTTGGTCATCCTCGGGATCATCAGCTATTTTCCGGGCCTTGAAAATGTCGCCAACGTCAACCAGCTTTTCGACGGGTTTGCGTCCAACGCGGTGATCTCGATCATCGCGGTGATGATCGTCGGCGCCGGTCTCGACAAGACCGGGATCATGAACCGTGTCGCGGCGACGATCCTCAAACATGGCGGTTCGACGGAAGTCCGCATCCTGCCGATCGTCTCCGGCACGGTTGGGGTCATTTCCAGTTTTTTGCAGAATGTCGGCGCCGCAGCGCTGTTCCTGCCGGTTGTCAGCCGTATTTCGTCACGCACGGGGATCCCGCTCAGCCGGCTTTTGATGCCGATGGGATTTTGCGCCATCCTCGGCGGAACGATGACGATGGTTGGTTCGTCACCGCTGATCCTTCTCAATGATTTGATCCTGACTGCCAATTCCGGCCTTCAGGCAGACCAGCAAATGGAAGCGTTCAGCCTGTTTTCGGTGACCCCGATCGGGCTCGCCCTGGTCATCACCGGCATTCTCTACTTCGTGTTTCTCGGGCGCGTCGTGCTGCCCGGCGAAACCGACAAGGTCGACGTCACGTCGGGTCAGGGAACATCGGACTATCTGAAGCGGGTCTACGGCCTGCGAGCCAGTGTTTTCGAGATTGATGTGCCGGAGAAAAATCCGCTGGTCGGCAAGCAGCTCGCCGACATCAATTTCGAAAACAGCATCTACATCATCTCCACCTTCTATCGCGGCAAGACCTCCATGGTGCAGATCCTGACGGCCGAGATTGCCACGCCATGCCGCCTGGCAATTATCGGCAAGGAATCGGTGGTCAGAAAATTTGCATCCGACAACGGCCTGAGGATGCGCACCAAGCTCGATGCATTTGCAGAAGAGTTTGCGCCGACCAATGCCGGTATCGCCGAAATCGTCATTCCGCCCGATTCCAAGCTGATCGGCAAATCGCCGCGCGACCTGCTGCTGCGCAAAACCTACGGATTGTCGCTGCTGGCCATTCACCGCGGCGAAGAGACGCTCAGCCATGTTGAGACTGAAGAACACGAACCGACCCATATCGGGCTGGTCAAGTTTCAGGCCGGCGACATGCTTGTCGCCCACACCAGATGGGACAATCTGACCAGGCTGAAGCGCGACCGGGACTTTGTCGTCGTGACATCGGATTTTCCGCAAGAAGAACTGCGGCCGCAGAAGGTCGGCTGGGCGCTGCTCTTCTTCGTCATTTCGCTGTCAATGATCCTGTTCACCGACGTTCGGCTTTCACTTTGCCTGCTGACCGGTGCGGTCGGCATGCTGCTGGCGCGGGTGTTGAGCATTGATGAAGCCTACCGTGCGGTGGGCTGGAATACCGTGTTTCTGCTCGCCTGTCTGATCCCGCTCGGCCAGGCGGTTCAAAATACCGGCACGGCCGAGTGGATCGCCCAGCAGATCCTGACGCTGTTGCGCGGCTGGCCGATATGGTCGCTGCAGGCCGGTGTGGCCATCCTGGCGACAGCGTTTTCGCTCGTCATGTCCAATGTCGGGGCGACGGTGCTGCTGGTACCCCTGGCGGTGTCGATAGCCATTGCCGCGGGTGGCGACCCGGCCGTGTTTGCCCTGACCGTGGCCATCTCGACGTCGAACTCGTTCATCATCCCGACCCATCAGGTCAACGCGCTGATCATGGGGCCGGCGGGATACAAGGTGACGGACTTCATCCGCGCCGGCGGAGTGATGACCTTCCTGTTCCTGGTCGTGTCGCTGATCATGCTGAATGTGGTGTTTTAGGCCATCAGTGGTCCCGGTGCGCACTAACTCAAAGGCGCGCAAGCCGCTCGGTCAAAAGCGCGAAAAATCCGTCAGCGTCGATATCGCGCATGACACGGGCATTGCGGGGCCGGTCGGTGACATACCACCAGTCGACCACCGTTGAGCCCAGGGTCAGTTCCGACATGGTTTCCACCGTCACATTGACATGGCGGCCGGAAAACAGATCCGGCTGCAACAGCCACGCAATCACGCAAGGGTCATGCAGCGGACCGCCGTCGGTGCCGTACTTTTCCTCGTCAAATCGTTCAAAGAAATCAAGCAGTTGCGCCACCGCTGTTGCGACCGGTGTGCCGATTGAACGGATCGCGTCGACGCGTTTGCGAGACGTTAACGCCTTATGCGTCACGTCCAGAGGCATCATCACAATGGGAATACCGGAGCGGAACACCACGTCGGCCGCGTGCGGATCGACATAGATGTTAAATTCCGCCGACGGGGTGACGTTGCCCTGCTCGAAATAACCGCCACCCATCACGACAATCTGCTTGATGCGGTCAGCGATATCCGGGGCGCGGTTGAGCGCCAGGGCGATATTGGTCATGGGGCCGAGCACGGCAAGCGTGATTGATCCGGATGGCTCGGAAAGCAATGTTTCGACAATAAAATCAACGGCATACTGCTCCTGCAGCTGCATTTTCGGTTCCGGCAGGTCCGGACCGTCAAGGCCGGTCTTGCCGTGGACCTCTTCTGCCGTGACCAGCGGCTTGCAAAGTGGCGCCACCGCGCCGGAATAGACCGGCATGTCGGGCCTGCCGGCCAGTTCGCAGATTTTGCGCGCATTGAGGCTGGTCAGCGCCAGCGGCACGTTTCCGGCGACCGCGGTGATGCCCAAAACCTCGATTTCCGGGCTAGCAAGCGCCAGCAGGATTGCGACTGCGTCGTCCTGACCGGGGTCTGTATCGATAATAATTCTGTGTTCTGCGGTCATCGCGATGTGATCTTTCAATCTTGAACTGGTGCGGAAAACGAACCATATCAGTGACACGCCGCCGAATGCCAGACGGGTTTGGCGGTTATCAAAAGTTGCTCGATGAGGACTTAGAGCGTGTCTTGCTTAAATGGAGACGGTTTGATGGCAGACATATTTCGCGTCAGCGAGGAGAACACCGCAGCGCGATGGGAACATCGTGCGAGGATTTTGACGAAGCTGGGGCGGAATAGGGCGCCAAGCCAGATTAAACTGGAACATCTGGAGTTGCAGCAACCGTTTCAACTTGGTCCATTGCGCCCCGAACGTCGTCGCGAGAGTCTAGCGGTGTTCACACCGCGTCGCCTCCCGCTCCTAGTCGGCGCACAAATTACCGGCGTTCAAACGGCTCCATTTAAACAAGATACGCTCTAATGACGAGAATGACACCTTTTTCGAGCCCGTTGCTGCTTGGGTTCGAATCCATGGAAAAAGCGCTCGAAAGGGTGGCGAAATCCGGAGACGGGTATCCGCCATACAATATCGAACGCATCCGCGCCGAAGGCGACAGCCCCGAAAAACTGCGGATAACCCTTGCTGTTGCGGGATTTGGCGAAGACGATCTGGATGTGAGCACCGAAGAAAACCAGCTGGTGATCCGGGGCAAGCAGGGTGAAGAAGAAGCGCGCGAATATCTGCATCGCGGCATCGCAGCAAGGCAGTTTCAGCGCTCATTCGTGCTTGCCGACGGCATGCGGGTTTTGGGTGCGGAACTGAAAAACGGGCTTCTGTCGATCGTGCTCGACCGGCCGGAACCTGAAAAAATGATACGGAAAATCAATATTTCGGTCAAAGACTGATGGAATTCGGACCGGAATCGATGTTCCGGAACGAATCGAAGGGCGCCTTGGAAGCGTTGCCATTGTGGAGCGCAACCGTGGAAGGAGGCTTGGAATGAACATGGAAAAGCATGACGGCATCATGAGTGCGGACCAATTTGCCCATCTGGGTGAAGGTCACGTGGCCTATGTGCGAAAAGTGCAGACGGATGATCTGATCGGCCGTTACCCGGGTCTGCCGGAGCTTGATCGTGGTTTGGAACTATGGGCGCTGTTTGGCGCCGACGGTCAGCCGATCCTGCTCACCGGTGAACGGGCCGCTGCGATTGCCGGCGCGATGGAAAACGAGCTGACCACCGTCTCGATCCATTGAATTAAAACGTGTCTGGACTAGAGCGCCGGCGTTTCAGGCAGCGTGCGGCGCCTCGGTTTGTGACAGAAAATCGTGGATCACAGCCGCGTCGGAAGTGCCGCGAATCTTCGAAACGGTATCAGGATTGCGCAATACGCGGGCGATTCGCGACAAAGCCTTCAAATGATCAGCGCCTGCTCCCTCCGGCGCTAAAAGAAGAAACACCAGATCAACCGGCTGTTCGTCCATCGCTTCGAAATCGATCGGCGATTCCAGCCGCGCGAACACACCGGTAATGGCGTCGATACCCGCCAGTTTGCCGTGCGGAATGGCAATTCCACCACCCACACCGGTCGAACCCAGCCGTTCGCGCTGAAGAATCGTATCAAATATTTCGCGCTCAGCCAGACCAGTCAGTTCAGCCGCTTTTTCAGCCAGCTGCTGAAGCAGTTGTTTCTTTGAATTGGCCTTCACAGCCGGCATGATCGAGTTCACGCCGATCAGATCGCACAAATCCATTGATCCCAACTTCCCCTTATTCTCCGGCGTTTCAGCGCCGATTATTCGTCAATCGTTGCTTGCCGCCGCAGATGGATCGATCCAGCCTATGTTGCCATCAGGACGGCGGTAGACAACATTGACCTCGCCATTCGCCGCGCTGCGAAACACGAATACCGGCGTATCCTTGGTATCCAGTTCCACAACTGCTGAAGCCACAGACATGCTTTCAAGCGACATGGTCGACTCGGCTATGATCGCCGGTGCGTAGTCCTCCGGCAACTCCTCTTCGTCATCGCCAACGCCCGCCATAACGGTGTAAGCGATGTCTGTTGCGGGACCGCGCTCATTGTTGTGGGATTTCAGCCGGCGTTTGTAGCGCCGCAACCTCTTTTCAACGCGATCAGCCGCCGCATCGAACGCGGCCTCGGGACGCTGCCCCTCTCCTGTTGCCTGCAGGGTGATGCCGGTATCGAGACGAACAAAACAATCGGCCGAGAACCTCGAGCCGGATTTTTCGACCGTGACGTGTCCGGTAAATCCCCCATCAAAAAACTTCTCGACCGCATCTCCGACGCGATCCTCAATGCGCGCGCGAAATGAATCGCCGATTTCCATGTGTTTTCCGGATACGCGCAGATTCATTACCGTCGCACTTTCCTGCCGGTGATCCCTTGTCTGAACTTACCGCCGTCACACCGCCACGAAAAGGGGTGCTGCATCATTTCGTTGTTTTGACTAAGGCGATTTTCCACTTTGCGCATTGCTTGTGACGCCACATTGGCCCCGGCAAACCGCAGCGAGCGCGCTTCTAGTCACATCATTCCTGCTTGTCAACAATCGGCGCTGAAGCTGTGAATCAGTGGCCCGCTGCGGCAAGCGCCTTTTTTTCACGGCGGCGCTGCACGGAAGACGGGATGTGCATGGCCTCGCGGTATTTCGCAACCGTGCGCCTGGCGATATCGATATTCGATTGTTTCAAGATATCCACAATCGCATCGTCGGACAGCACCGCATCGGGCTTTTCCGCATCGATAAGTTCGCGAATCCGGTGGCGAACAGCCGATGAAGAATGCGCTTCGCCATCGTCGCTTGCGGCGATTGCCTGAGAAAAAAAGTAGCGCAGTTCGAACACCCCCCGCGGGGTGGCCATATACTTGTTTGCCGTGACCCGGCTGACCGTCGATTCGTGCATGCCGATTTCGTCGGCAACCGTTTTCAGGGTCAGCGGCTTCAGATGGGAAATGCCGTGTATCAAAAACAGGTCCTGGCGGCGAATGATCTCGCTGGCAACCTTGAGTATGGTCCTGGCCCGCTGATCGAGACTGCGGGTCAGCCAGTTGGCGTCCTGCAAGCAGTTTGAAAGAAATTCCTTGTCTTCGGCAGGCGCTGTTCGCGAAATCCGGCTGAAATATTGCTGGTCAACCAGCACGCGGGGCAAGGCTTCCGAGTTCAGCTCGATAGACCAACTGCCATCCGGTGCTGCGGAAACCGTGACATCCGGAACGATTTCCGCCGCAGCCGCGCTGGTGAATGCTGTGCCGGGCTTGGGATCAAGTGCGCGAATTTCTGCCAACATCTCAATAAGATCGTCCTGATCGACCGCACAAATCTTGCTAAGAGCGGCAAAATCACGTTTGGCGAGCAGGTTGAGATTTTCGATCAGAGCCTTCATGGCAGGATCGAAGCGATCACGTTCCCGCAACTGAATTGCCAGGCATTCGGGCAGATCCCGCGCAAACAGACCGGCAGGTTCCAGTCCCTGGCAGCGTTCCAGCACTTGCACAACGCGCTCCAGGGCAACGCCCAGCCGGTCGGCCATTTCCTGGCAATCGCCACGCATGTATCCCGATTCATCCAGGGCATCGGTCAGCTCTCGTGCAATGATCAAGTCGACGGGATCGCGAAACGTCAGCGCGATCTGCTCCAGAACATGGTCGTTCAATGTCACACCTGCTGCGGCGATCGCCTCCAATGAGACCTCACCCTGCCCGTCCGACCGTCCGGATGGTGCAGATTTCCACTGCGCCTGAAGGTCCGGCGCCAGCGCATCACCGCCCCCCGGATCGTCGGGAAAAACGTTTTCCAGCGATGTTCCAAGCTTGCCGGCAATGGTGGCGGAATCAGTTTCAAGCTCGGACAACATGGCTTCCGGCTCGGCCGATGCCTCCTGTTCAAAATCAGCGGAGGTATCGGTCACCGAATTGCGGCGCTCGGGCGGCGCCATCGCACCATCGGCGGTTTCATCGCGCACGAGCAGCGGATTTCGCTCGATTTCCTCGTCGATCAGTTTCTCAAGCTCGGCATGGGTCATCTGCAGCAGTTTGATCGACTGCAACAGTTGCGGTGTCATCACCAGGGACTGTGCCTGGCGGAGCTGCAATTTGGCTGACAATGCCATCGATGACTTCTGTGTTCCTGTCCTGCGCTAACGTGACCACAATTTGCTCACGGTGCCAAAAACTGGCCCGATCCTTGCTTGTCAAGCCAAACAATAGACACAGGAGGCTTCCTAAAGGGTAAAGCCCTGACCCAGATAGAGGCGGCGAACATCCTCGTTACCGACGATTTCGTCCGGGCGGCCATGGGTCAGCAACTCACCTGCATGAATGATGTAGGCACGGTCAATCAGGCCCAATGTCTCACGAACATTGTGATCGGTGATCAAAACACCGATACCGCGTGCGGTAAGATGGCGGACAAGTTCCTGAATGTCGGCGACCGCGATCGGGTCTACGCCGGCAAATGGCTCATCGAGCAGCATGAAATTGGGATCGCTCGCCAGCGCGCGGGCAATTTCCAGGCGCCGCCGTTCTCCGCCTGACAGCGATATCGCCGGCGCCTTGCGCAAATGGGCTATGTGAAACTCATCAAGCAGCGAATCGAGCCGTTTCTCACGTTCAGCCTTGTCCCGCTCAGCGATTTCCAGCACCGCGCGGATATTGTTTTCGACCGTAAGCCCGCGAAAAATCGATGCTTCTTGCGGCAGATAGCCGATTCCCAACCGCGCACGCCGGTACATCGGCATGCCGGTAACATCGTTTCCGTCGATTTCGATTGTTCCCTCATCGGCGGGAATCAGCCCGGTGACCATGTAAAAGCAGGTGGTTTTGCCGGCGCCGTTTGGCCCGAGAATGCCAACAGCCTCTCCCGCGCGCACACCAAAGGATACGCCGTTGACGACCCGGCGGCCCTTGAAACTCTTCGAGATACCACGCGCGACAAGCGTTCCCCGCATATCGGCCGGCGCAGTCGCACCGCCGTTCGCGCCACTATCAGCAATTATGTCGGTTTGGCTTGAAATGAGTGGGTCCCCGAAACAGTCAAATGCCGCTCATTCTTTACGGCTTTTCGGATCAATCTGCATGATAATTCGCCCGCTTTGACTGGACCCCTTGTCACAGCCATCAAAGCGCGCCTTTCCGGATTTCATCTGAACCGTGAGCTTGCAGCCGACGATGACATTGTCACCTTCCGACAACACCACTTTTTCGCCCGTGAGAACCAAAACCTCCGACTTCATGTCGAACGTTCCCTGGTCACCGGTCGCGACCTGGTCCTCGGATTTCACATAGACCTTTCCATCAACCTCCAGGCGCTCGATGTCGGACGAGCCGGTGGTCACAGACCCTCCGCCTTTGGCGTAGTGCACGATCATCCGCCCCGACTTCAACAGTGTCTTGCCCTGAACAACGCTGACGTTGCCCGAGAAAATCGCCTTGCGTTCATTATCGCGCACTTCAAGACGGTCGCTCTCGATCTGTATCGGTTCGTCACTCGACAGCTTTATTCCCGTAAGCCTGCTGGATTCCTCCTGTGCATGGAGGGCCGCGCCATTGGCCAGCACAGCAAACGCAGCAATCAACAACGTACGCAAAATGCCCCCAAACTCAGCCATCGGCTTCCCCGGTTTTCAGTTGGTCCGGCAGGATTGTCATGCGGACCTTTTGTTCGAATACGATGATTTTGCCACGATCTTCAACGGTCATTGTATTGGCGTTCAAAAGCGAACCTTTCATGCTGACGCGGACCGGCTCCGAAGAGATTATCCGCCCTGATTTCATGTCGACAAACGCAGATCTGAATTCCGCCCGCATTCCGTCATTGGTCGTGATGGTCATCGGACTGGTGACATCCAGGGTGTTGGCCTCATTGTCAAACACACCGTCGTCGGCTTTTATATCGGCCCATTTCTCGGCTTCAATCGGCAACCGCGCGTCAATATTCTCCAAAGCGATCATGGAGGTATTGGTCAGGTCCTGGATGGCGCGCTCAGCCGTCATCGCATAGGGCAGATTGTCTTTGGTAAAGCCATTCAATTTGGGATTTGCCATCACCAACTTGCCGTCCCTGACAGCCGAACCGGTCAGGTCAACGGAAAAACCGCCAGGGGAAGACAACCAGGCCCACCCGGCAAACATGACAATCAGCAGCAGCGCCCCGACCGGTATTCCGATCTTGAGCGCGCCAACGCGGCGCGAATGGCGACGGGCTGCCTCGTAACTTTTCTCCGGCCGTGAACGAGCCTCGATGGGACCGGCAGCAAAATACTCACCTTGTGAAGTCATATCTTGCAATTCCGGGCCTTTGCGCGCCGTTACCAGCGGTTGTTCAGTGAAACGATGGATAGCGGCCTGAAAAATTCCAATTTCCCGCGGCGCCGCCTTCAGCCGCATTACACGTCAATATGGTTATTATAGGGTGAAACTGCAGCCCCTCCAAACCCTGGATGTGCCAGCATTCATGGTATTGGGTCAATGGCGGTGGCGGACGACCGCCAAATACACTATGTACTTCGCCGAATCCGTGCTTCAATCAGCGCGCGCACCACAACAAACCACGAGGATTGACCATGTCATCCACGGCTGATGAAATCATCGACCGGCGAAGGCTGCGAAAAAAGCTGACTTTTTGGCGGGTTGTCGCGATTTTGATCGCTGCAATCGCGATCATCGCCGCTTCGGCGCGCCTGTTTGGGGACCGGATTGGTGGCGTCGCGTCCGATCACATCGCCAAGGTTCGTATCGAAGGTACAATCTTTGAAGACGATGAGTTGCTGGACCGCCTTGCCAAGATCGCCGAGTCCGAAAGGGTCAAGGGTGTCATCATCGCAGTCGATTCACCCGGTGGAACGACAGCGGGCGGCGAGGCTCTGTTCGAGGCCATCCGGGAAATTGCGGAAACCAAGCCGGTTACAGCCCAGGTCGGAACACTTGCAGCGTCGGCCGGCTACCTTGTTGCGTCTGCCACCGATCATATTGTTGCGCGCCAATCATCGATTGTCGGCTCGATTGGTGTTCTGGTGCAGTTTCCGGAATTTACCGGCCTGATGGAGAAAATCGGGATTGGCATCGAAGAGATCAAATCGTCGCCATTGAAGGCCGAGCCCTCCCCGTTCAATGAAACCACCGAAGCCGAACGGGCAATGATCCGCGGCATGATCCTGGATGCCTATGATTGGTTCGTCGGTCTCGTCGAGGAACGACGGCCTCTGAACCGCAGCGAAGTGCTTGTGGTGGCTGACGGATCTGTATTTACCGGCAGGCAGGCTCTTGAGAAGAAACTTGTCGATTCGCTCGGTGGTGAAAAAGCCGCAATCAAATGGCTCGAGAGCAAGGGAGTCGATCCTGAACTTGAGGTTCTGGAGTGGAAGGAAAAGAACGGCGTCAACCTGTTCGAAAACCTCGGTTCGGCCAATTCGCTGGCGATCTGGTTGGGCTTGGCCAGCGAAACCGATGATGTTATCGAACGGCTTGGCGTCGACCGGCTGTTTCTTGACGGTTTGGTATCGGTCTGGCACCCTAAATCATTAAGCTCGGAATAACCCAAGAGTAGAATCATCTTGGGACAAAGTACAATCAGGGGACACGCTCCAAGGGAGGCAATACATGATCAAGTCGGAACTTGTGCAAATCATTGCCAATCGCAACCCGCACTTATTTCAGCGCGACGTTGAGAACATTGTCAACGCGATATTGAGCGAGATCACCGAAGCGCTCGCGGCAGGGGACAGGGTGGAACTGCGAGGATTTGGCGCGTTTTCGGTCAAGAACAGACCTGCACGAACCGGCAGAAACCCGCGCACGGGAGAATCCGTTGCCGTTGAGGAAAAATGGGTACCGTTTTTCAAGACCGGCAAGGAACTGCGCAACCGACTGAATTCCGATTGACTGATACCGCCGGACTGTAACTGAACATGATCAACAGATTGGTAGCCGCGCTCGTATTTGTGCCGATTGCGGTCATTTTGATTGCGCTTGCGGTTTCAAACCGCAGTCCGGCAAGTTTCACGATCGATCCGTTCAATCCCGGCAATCCGGCGCTGACTTTGGAACTGCCGCTGTTCGTGTGGCTTTTTGCCGCTCTGGCGGTGGGAATGGTCATCGGGTCGGTCGCAACCTGGTTTAAGCAGGGCAAGTACAGGCGCGGGATGAGAAAAAGCCAGCACACCGTCGATACACTGCGCGAACAGGCCAAGGCGACGCAGAAAGTCACAACCTCGCTACCGGCTCCCGGCGAGTGAGCCCTGCTGCCGCAATCAATTTCAGCAAAAGACTTCCGACCGCGGCCGGGCCTTGAAAAGCGGGCGAAGTGCTCTGTGACCGAAGACAAATCTTTGCTAGAGCGTAAATCGCTGCCGAACAGAATGAAATGACGGACCTCAAAAAGGCGAAATCGAAAAGGCATTTTCGAAACAGGTCGAACGCGGGCGGCGGCAATTCACCGGCGCAGAATGTCCCGTTGATTCTGGAGGTCGGGGCCAATGACGACTACGCGCTGCTGGACAGCGGCGACGGTCTGAAACTCGAACAGTACGGAACCTGCCGGATTATCAGGCCAGAGGGCCAGGCCATCTGGAAAAAGGCGCTCAGCGGAAAAGAATGGGACAAAGCCGACGCTGTCTTCACCGGCGATACGGACGAGGAAGGCATGGGACGCTGGCATTTCCCCAATGGCCCGCTGGGTGAAACCTGGCCGATGCGCCATGACGGATTGGATTATCTCGGCCGTTTTACCTCGTTCCGGCATGTCGGCGTGTTTCCGGAACAGGCGTCGCATTGGCAGCACATGGAAACGCTGATCGGAGAAGCCGGCAGACCCGTGAAAGTGTTGAACCTGTTCGGATATACCGGGCTTGCCTCGCTGATCGCGGCGCGTGCCGGTGCCGAAGTCACGCATATTGATGCCTCGAAAAAGGCCATCGCATGGGCGCGGGAAAATCAACAGGTAGCGGGCCTGCAATCGAAACGAATACGCTGGATTTGCGAAGACGCGCTCAAATTTGCCACCCGCGAAATGCGCCGTGGCAACCGCTATGACATCATTCTTCTCGACCCGCCGGCTTTTGGGCGTGGACCAAAGGGGGAGAAGTGGCAACTGTTTGAAAACCTTGCCGAAATGGTGACCGTGTGCCGGGAAATCCTGTCGGCAAATCCGCTGGCGGTGGTGCTGACAGCCTACTCGATCAGGGCTTCCTTCTTCACGCCGCATACGTTGATGTGCGATGTTTTCGCCCAGATGGGCGGCGTGGTGGAATCAGGCGAGCTGATCATCCGGGAACAGTCTGCCGGCCGCGCCCTGGCAACATCGCTTTTCTCGCGCTGGGTTGCCACCTGATGAGCTCCGGCACCGACAAATTGGCCTCGCCTGGCCGGGTGAAAGAAGTCACCAGCCTGGCAAACCCGATCGTCAAAGACATCCGTGCCCTGTTCCAGAAGAAACATCGCGACCGGCAACGGGTCTTCATTGCCGAGGGGCTGAAGCTGATTGTCGATGCCCTCGACCAGGGCTGGACCATCCGCACGCTTGTTCATGCGAAAACGGCAGGCGACAACGTTTCACAAACCGCCGCCCGGACGGTCGCAAGTGGCGGTGACGTGCTGATCGTACCCGAAAAGACCCTTGGCGCGATAACAAGGCGCGATAATCCGCAAATGGCCATTGGCGTATTCGGCCAGCGTTATCAATCACTTGACGAGATCAAGTCGGCCGCGGGCAATGTCTGGGTCGCGCTCGACCGGGTTCGCGATCCCGGCAATCTGGGAACAATCATCCGTACGGCCGATGCTGTCGGGGCCAGCGGGATTATCCTGATCGGCGACTGCACGGATCCATTTTCGCCCGAGACGGTACGCGCGACGATGGGCTCGGTATTTTCCGTTCCCGTTGCCCGTTGCGGCGAGGCTGAATTTACGGCTTGGGCGCGCCGGGCATCGGTAAGGCTGGTGGGCACTCACCTTGAGGGTGCGGTGGACTATCGGGAACCGGTATATGGCGATGGGCCGATTGTGCTGTTGATGGGCAACGAGCAGCAAGGGCTGACTGATGAACTGGCGGGCGCCTGCGAGACCCTGGTGCGAATCCCACAGGCCGGACGGGCGGATTCGCTCAACCTTGCTGTCTCATGCGGGGTGATGCTGTACGAAATCAGGCGGGACAAGCTGACACTTGCGGGTGAAAATCCGGCATGAGACGCACTGCCCTGATCTACCCTGTGACAGCGGCCTTGACGGTGGCGGCCGACTATTTGGTCAAGCGCTTCATCGAGAACAATTTTCCCTTCCATGAACCGGTCGAATTGTTGCCGTTTCTGGCGGTTTTCAGAACCCACAATACCGGTATCGCGTTTTCGATGTTTGCATCGCTGGACGAAGGCTGGCTCGTCGCCATCCCGGCCCTGATCGTGGTCTTTGTCGCGTATCTGGCCTATCGCACGGAAGCACATCAGTGGGTTTCGCGCCTCGGATTTGCGCTGATCATCGGCGGTGCGATCGGCAACCTGGTCGACAGGGCAGCACTCGGCTATGTGGTCGACTACGTCCTGTTTCATGTCGGTGACTGGTCGTTTGCGATCTTCAACCTGGCTGACGCCTGCATAACGGTCGGTGCGGGGCTGGTTTTGCTTCAGGAACTGATCGACTGGCGGCGGGCAAAATAAACCTCGTCCAAACGGCTCACTTGACAGCCCTGCGCCCGCACGGTTTGTGAAGCTTAAATCGAATTCAATCCGCGGAGCCAGCCACATGACCGAACATTTCAAAGCCATCCTTGTTTCGCGCGACGAGGACAAGAAGCAATCGGTCGACATTGTTGACATGACAGAAAACGAGCTCATGGAGGGCGATGTCACGATCAAGGTCGAGGCGACGACGGTCAACTACAAGGACGGACTTGCGATCACAGGCAAAGCACCGGTGATCAGCAGATGGCCGCTTGTGCCCGGAATTGACCTTGCCGGTTCCGTGGTCAAGTCGGACAACCCGGACTGGAAGGTCGGCGACAAGGTGGTTTTGAATGGCTGGGGCGTGGGCGAAACCCATTTTGGCGCTTATGCCGAAATGGCGCGGCTTGACGGGAACTGGCTGGTTCCGCTGCCTGCAGGCATGACTGCACGCGAAGCGATGGCGGTTGGAACAGCCGGTTACACGGCGATGTTATGCATCATGGCGCTGGAACGGCACGGAATAACGCCGGAGCGCGGGCCGGTTGTCGTTACCGGAGCCGCAGGAGGCGTCGGCTCGGTCGCAACCGCCATCCTGTCCAAGCTCGGTTACCATGTTATCGCTTCGACCGGCCGAACATCGGAAGAGGGCTTTTTGAAAGATTTGGGGGCGTCGGAAGTCATTTCGCGCGACGAATTGTCGGAACCTGGCAAACCGCTCGGCAAGGAGCGCTGGGCGGCCGGTGTCGATGCGGTTGGAAGCCATACATTGGCCAATGTGCTTGCGATGACATCCTATGGCGGCGCCGTTGCTGCTTGCGGGCTGGCGCAGGGCATGGATTTGCCTGCAAGCGTCGCGCCATTCATTTTGCGGGGCGTTTCACTGCTCGGGATCGATTCGGTGATGGCGCCAAAAGAGGTGCGGATGGAAGCCTGGAACCGGCTCAGCACCGATCTGGACCTCGACAAATTGGAGGCGTTAACCGTCAGTATCGGGTTCGATGACATCATATCGGCTGCAAATGACATCATGGCCGGAAAAATCAGGGGCCGGGTTGTCGTCGCCATGTAGCGATCATGATTTCGGGCTGAATCGCGCCGGATTGCGGGTATTTTCGATAAAATTGTAACGTCTGTGCTCAGGCTTCCCTAAGCATCGCCGGTTATTATCGGGCGATGACGGCGGAGTTGGAAATTCCATTCGCGCAGGATACGCGCCGCGATGGCCGGGCAGGCATTGCCGTGTCCGACCGGATGGGCGATTCTGCTTTGCCTCCCATTCCGGTCAAGACGGGACGCCTGCCACGCAGCCTGGTCATGACGATCGCGGTTGCCGCGTTTATCATCGCCGGATTTGCATTGCTGTTCTCACTGCCCGCCGTATTTGCGGTGGCTTCGGCAGGTCTGGGCATGCTGACGCTGTTTCTCGGCTGGCGGATGATCCAGGATGACGCGACGCTGGTTTCCGCGCTCGACGAGAAGGCGGAGCGAAGCCGCGAAGCGTTGGAATCGCTCGCAGATCGCATGTGGGAGCTCCAGGAAAGCGAGGAGCAATTACGCGGCCTGATCGATGCACTCGGCGATCTGGTGGTTCATCGCGACCGGGAAGGCCGCATCGTCTATGCTAACAAGATCTTCGCCGACCTGTTTGATTGCGAGGCACGCGAACTTTCCGGAAAAACGCTTGGACAGATCGGCATCGACATTGGCCAGCTTCCGGAAGCGGGTCTTTCGGGCGACGAGGTCTTGAGCTCGCGGGACGTCCCCATCGAAACAGCGCAAGGCACGCGTTGGTTCTCATGGGTGGAGCTTTCGGTTCGCGATGACGCCACCGGCCAGGTTTCGCACAGGGCCATTGCCCGCGACATGACCGCCCGCAAGAAAGCCGAAAAGGCCATGATCGCTCAGCGTCAAAGGGCCGAGGTTGCCAACCAGGCAAAGTCCAGGTTTCTCGCGACTGTCAGCCACGAAATCCGCACGCCAATGAACGGTATCATGGGACTGGCGAAATTGCTGGTCGACACCGAATTGACACCGGAACAGCGCACCTATGTTGAGTCCGTCTCCACTTCGGCAAATTCGCTCATGGCGCTGATCGAAGACCTGCTTGATTTTTCCAAGATCGAAGCTGGCAGGTTTGACCTTGAACCCCAACCGGTCACCATTCGGGCTTTGGTGGACAATGTAGTCGAATTGCTGGCTTCGAGAGCCTATGCAAAGGATATCGGTCTGGGTTGTTACATTTCACCAGACGTTCCGGTGACGATCGAATCCGACCCCGGCAGACTGCGTCAGGTGCTGATCAATCTCACCAGCAACGCGATCAAGTTTACCAAGGCCGGCGGCGTGCTGGTGTCGGTGGCAATTTGTGATTCGGGGGAAGAACACACTTTGCGCATCTCGGTCAGCGACACCGGGCCCGGACTGGCTGAAAATGACCTGATCCGTGTTTTCGGCGAATTTGAACAGGCCGATGGTACATCGACGCGCGAACATGGCGGCGCCGGTTTGGGGCTGGCAATCTCCAAACGCATCGTCAACGCCATGCACGGAGATCTTTCCGTCGAGAGCACTCCCGGGCACGGGGCGATTTTTCAGGTCGATATTCCCCTGATGTCCGACTATCGCAATGCGCACCGGCTGGATGGACAATTGGAAGAGCTGTCGGTGCTGATCGTGTCGACAAATATCTTTGAGGCCAATGCCATTGCGAAAACCATCTCCTCGCATGGTGGCCACTCGACCGTCGTTGCAAGCGAAGCAGCGGCGATTGAGCGAATTGCCCAAAGCGGCGAAAGATTCGACGCGTTTCTCATCGATGCGGCACTGGAGACCGGCAATGGCGATGTGCTGGCTGCGCTTCTGGAAAACTGCGGCAGCGAGGGCGATCCCGACGCCATCACGCTGATTGCGCCGACGGACCGTGGAAAACTGCCGGAATTTCGCGCCGCAGGATATGGCACGTTTCTGGCCCGGCCGGTTCGAGGCGAAACACTGATCCGCATTCTTTCATCCCCTGACCGCAGCGCCGGCAATGTTCAGGCGATACCGCAACAGCCGGCCATAAACACCGGGCATCGCGACAGCGCCGGCGATCTGTCGGTGCTTCTGGCCGAAGACAATCCCGTCAACGCGCTGCTGGCCCGCGCAACGTTGGAGAAAGCGGGCCATCAGGTCACTGTTGTCGGCGACGGCCAATCGGCGATCGATGCGCTGTTTGACACCAATTCCGCCTACGACGTGGTGTTGATGGATCTGCACATGCCGGTTCTCGACGGCAGAGACGCGATAACGGCGATCCGGGCGCGAGAGGAAGAAAAAGGGCTGACGCCGGCAAACATACTCGTGCTCAGTGCAGACAGCCAGGAAAGCACCCGCCATTCGGTGTTGGCTTGCGGCGCCGATGCCTTCATCACCAAACCGCTCGACCCCGTTGCCCTTGTGACGGCCGTCGAGGAGAAGTTCGCGGCCTAGAGCCTTCATCCACTGACTGTTTTGAGCCTGGTGCCCGGTCTGAGATAAGGAAGCAGTCGCTGCATGTCGCGTTTCGAGATTGCGACGCACCCTTCCGTTGCCGGGTATCCCGGTTTGGCGATGTGCAGGAATATGGCGCTGCCGCGTTGCCGCCGCCGGCTCGACAGGTTCCAGTCCAGAACGATGCAGACATCGTATAGTTCGTCTTTGCGCAGCATCATTTCCGCGCTCGCCGAATAAGGAAGCCGAACCGGACGGTTGTAGTTCCGGTCAGACGGCGCATCGCACCATCCGTCTTCGGGCCTGATGAGCGCCAATAACAGCCGGGACCGGAACGGCTGGGCGCGGCGTTTCCTGACATATCCCCAGCAAATTTCCATGGCCGCCCGAGGTGTGGCGCCATCGCCTTCCCGCTTCAGCGCGCTGATCCCGGACCGTCCGATCGCGCATCGCATCGCCAAGGTACCAAAGCGCAAAATTCCCTGGTCGGGGTGCCCTGGGCGCCGCCTGACTGTTATTGCAGAACCGGATTTGGGTTTTTTTGTCATTGCCCCATTGCGTTCACGATTTTTGGAGTAAGATCACGCATATCTACAATTCATGGTGAGCGCCTTTGCGAGCCGCCACGAGATGTATAAATGAGCGACGGTTGATGATCCAATCGTGAGCACTACATCCAGGGTCAGAACCCTACCTTTGTCGAAACACGGGAAAGAACATGACTGCGAGAACAATCCTGATCGTCGATGATGACGAAGATCTTCGTGCGACGCTGGTGGAGCAGTTGTCGCTCTATGAGGAATTCCAGGTTCTGCAGGAGGACACGGCCACGAAGGGCATCCAGACCGCCCGAAACGGCATGATCGACCTGTTGATCATGGATGTCGGCCTTCCTGACATGGATGGCCGCGAGGCCGTGAAAATCTTGCGCAAGGGTGGTTTCAAGGCGCCGATTATCATGCTCACCGGCCAGGACACGGATTCCGATACCATTCTTGGGCTGGAGGCCGGCGCCAACGACTATGTCACCAAGCCTTTCCGCTTCGCCGTGTTGCTGGCCCGCATCCGCGCCCAGCTACGCCAGCACGAGCAGAGCGAGGATGCAACGTTCACGGTTGGACCCTACACGTTCAAGCCAAGCCAGAAGTTGATGACCGACCAACGCGGCGGCAAGTTGCGGCTGACCGAAAAGGAAGCCTCGATCATCAAATATCTCTATCGCGCCGAGCAGAAAGTCGTCACGCGCGATGTTCTTCTGGAGGAAGTCTGGGGCTATAATTCCGGCGTAACGACGCACACACTGGAAACGCATGTGTACAGATTACGCCAGAAGATTGAGCGTGATCCTTCCAATGCGGAAATTCTTGTGACAGAAAGCGGCGGATACAAACTGGTCCCGTAGCTTTCTCAACCTGGCTGCCGGGCCACCAATTGAGGGGACGGCAGCCGGCGAATGAGCCTTGAGCAAGATATTCAGGTTCTCGGGAACGTCGAACTGTTCGGCAATCTGAGCAACGATCAGTTGCGGTTGCTGGCGTTTGGCGCCGAGTCGGTGCGGCTCAGGGCCGGGCGTGACGTCTACCGGCAAAACGCGCCCGCCGATTGCGCCTTTGTCGTCGTCGCCGGATCGATCTCCCTCTGGCAGGATCAGGATGGCCGTCGCGAAACAGTCGCAACGGTCGGGGAAGGCACATTACTCGGTGAATTTGCGCTGATCACCAGCGGTAAACGACTGACAGGTGCCGTTGCGGATACCGATTGCGAACTGTTGAGGCTCAACCGGAAACTCTTCCGGCGCATGCTGGAAGAATATCCCGAAACAGCCGTGAAACTGCATGGGCGCATTTCCGAAAATCTTTCCGCCATGCTGCAGCGGATCACACGACTGGGTCACGTGTTCGAAGACTAGCGTCCGGCAGCGGTAACTCAATTTGCGAGCTCGGCGACAAGCCGGTCAAACACCAGCCGCACCCGGCGCGATGTGTTTACCTCGCGATGGGCAACGAGCCAGATCTCATACTCAAACGGCTTCAGCCAGGTGGCGACCCGGCGAACAAGCGGTTCACTGTCACCAACGGAATCGACCATAACCCCGATGCCCGCGCCACTCTTGACCAGTTCCCAGTGCACCAGGTGATTGGCGGTCGAAATCGCGAAGTTCCTGGCCGTCAAGTTGAGCCCGACATCGTTCAGCGCATCGAGAAACTGTTCATTTTCCTCAAAGCCGATGAATTCCGCAGCGGCGAAATCTTCTGCCGCCTGCAGCCCACCCATTTGATCGACATAGCCGTGCGCCGCATAAAGATGCGCGCGCCCGGTGCCCAGCTTTCTGGCGATCAGATCCGGATCCGTCGGCCTGACGCTTCTGATCGCTATGTCGGCTTCACGCCTGCGCAGATCGCGAATGCTGTTCGAGGCGACAATTTCAATCGAGATGCCGGGCTCGGAGGCCCGTAACCGCTTCACGATCGGAGGCAGAACAAATGCGGAGGCCACTTCGGTTGCCGTGATCCGGACCGTGCCCTGGACGCTCTGCGACTGACCCGACGCAGTGAGCGAAACCCGGTCCGCCGCCTCGCTCATCTTGCGCACGTGCTCGACGAGCTCCAATCCGCCCTTTGTCAGGCTCAGTCCGCGGCCAACGCGCTCAAACAGCGCCACGCCGAGTTCATCTTCGAGTGCGCTGACCTGCCGTCCAAGCGTTGGCTGGGTCAGGCCAAGCTTGCGGGCCGCCGCAGATAGCGAACCTTCTTCGGCCGTGACCAGAAACGACCTGGCTTTGTTCCAATCGAAGTCGAACAGTCGCATATCCATGCGTATATGCATATAAAATAGACGAAAATTGTCAATTTACATATGAAATTCGCATGGATATATGGCGGCCTATCGAAATCAATCCTCCCGAGTGCGACAATGACCACCATGGCTTTGAACAAAACGTCTCCGGCTCCTTCGCCAAAATTCTGGAACAGAATTGCCGACAAATATTCAAAGAAACCCGTTCCTGACGAGGCCGTCTACCAAAAGAAACTGCGTATTACCCGCGATTACCTGCGGCCGGATTCCGACGTGCTGGAGTTTGGATGCGGAACCGGCTCGACGGCGATCGCCCATCGCCCTTTGCCAACCGGATCCTGGCCAATGACATCTCGCCGCGGATGATCGAAATCGCGGAACAAAAGGCTTCAGCCGAGGGCATCAGCAATGTGACGTTCCAGACTATCGCGTTCGACGATTTTACGGCGCCTGACGAGAGCTTCGATGCGGTATTGGGCATGAGCATCCTGCACCTTGTCGGTGACCGGGACGAAGCAATCAGGAAGGTCTATGCGCTGTTGAAACCGGGTGGCGTGTTCATCTCGTCGACGGCGTGCCTTGGCGACAAGATGAAGTTCTTCAAGTTGATCGGGCCAATCGGCAGGGCCCTTGGCCTCATTCCACTGGTCAGGGTGTTCTCGACTGCCGAACTTGTCGACAGCCTGACCAAGGCCGGATTTGAAATCGATCATCAATGGCGGCCCGGCAAAAGCCCGGCGGTCTTCATCGTCGCAAAGAAATAGACGCTGACGCCTATTTGATCGCCTTTACAAGTTTGTGGTCGGGAAAGCAGGTCGGCGCCCTGTTGTTTTTTTGCTGCCAGTCGCCGATAGACCTGCGGGTCTTGAAGCCCGGCAGACCGTCTGCACCGCCGACGTCATAGCCCTTGGCCTCCAAAATCCGTTGCATGGCGGCGATGTCCGAGCGGTAAAGGCCGCCGACCTTGCCCCAGCGGCCGGAAAACGGCCTTGAGCCGTAGGCAATCTTGTCGCCCGAGTGGCCGATGAACAAAGCGTAGAGATCGCTCTCATTGTATTCCTTCAGCACGTAGAAATTTGGCGTGACGATGAAGGCCGGACCATGCCGGCCGGCAGGCATAAGGAGATAGCCCTCTGCCCTCGCCTCGTGATCCGGAAAAGGCTTGCCCGAAACGCGCTTGATCCCCATCGCTGCCCATTTAGAGATCTTCCGGCCCTGGTCAGGGCCCTCAAGCGCGCAGGAGACGGTGTCCGGCACGGTGACTTCAAATCCCCAGTCGCGGCCGCTCACCCAGCCATAATTCTTCAGGTAGTTGGCGATTGAGGCCAGCGTGTCGGCGTCCGATCTCCAGATATCGCTGCGGCCGTCGCCATCACCATCGGCTGCATGGTTGAGGTAGGACGTGGGAAGGAATTGCGGCTGGCCAAGCGCGCCCGCCCAGGACGACTTCATGGATTTGGCCGAGACGTGTCCGCGCTCAACCATCACCAGCGCGCCGAGCAGTTCGCGATGGAAGAGCTCCCTGCGGGTCGACATGAACGCCTTGGTACCGAGCACTCGGAAAGCGTTGTAAGGTATTTTCACCCTGCCAAATCCCGACTCACGGCCCCAGATGGCCAGGATGATGTGCGCGGGAACGCCATATTTCTTCTCGACCATTTTCAAAGTCGAGGCATGTTTTTTTGCCAGCGACCTGCCAGATGCGGCAATTGAACCGAGTGTTTTTTGCGAGAAGTAGTTACCCGGCGAACCAAATTCGGCCTGGCGCTGTTTCCTCGGCGTTTTTGCCTTGGTGCCCGGAGGCACGAGATCGGGCAGCTTCCAGTTAAGCGTCACGCCGGCAAATGCGGTTTGCAGCGTTTTTTTTGACACACCCAGCTTTTTGGCGCCCTGCCACAGATCGGTGGCGATCCATTGTTGAAACTGCCGTTCGACATCGGCGCGCGAGGCCGCATATGCCTCCCCGGCAAGCAAGATGCCGCAGGTAAGTGCAATCAGAATTTGACGCATATCGATTTGCGGGTCTCCTAACTCGATCACAACCGTGAATGACCGCCAATTCGGGCGAATTACTGGCAGGATCTCAAAACGCCGTTCGCGATTTCAGCGCCGCAGCCAATGTTCCTTCATCAAGATAGTCCAGCTCGCCGCCGACCGGCACGCCGTGCGCCAACCGTGTTACCTTCACATCAAGGTCCGACAGCTGATCGGTGATGTAGTGTGCCGTGGTCTGACCCTCGACAGTGGCGTTTACCGCCAGGATGACCTCCGACACCCCGCCCTCTGCGACACGGGCAACAAGTGGCGCAATCGCCAGTTGGTCCGGGCCGATGCCATCAAGCGGCGACAAGGTGCCGCCAAGCACGTGATAGCGGGCATTCATGGTGCCGGCGCGCTCCAGCGCCCACAGGTCGCCGACCTCCTCTACCACGATGATCAGCGAACCGTCGCGCCGCATATCGGTGCATATGGTACAGGGGTCGGCGGTATCGGCATTGCCGCAGACTGAGCAAATCCGGACATTTTCAGCGGCTTCGGCAAAAGCTTCCGCCAGCGGAATGAGCAACTGGTCCTTCTTCTTGATCAGGTGCAGCGCTGCACGACGGGCCGAGCGCGGACCAAGGCCCGGCACTTTGGCCAGAAGCTGGATCAGGCGTTCGATTTCCGGACCGGTGATTCGTTTGGACATGCCGATTTTCTAACGGACTGCGGCGGTTTTTTATAGTGGCGCCGATCACCCGCGCGATAGCGGAGACGGGCCGTTTAATTGCCCGTTAACGAACTGTAAACCATAATCGACTGCATCGATCCGACAGGGGAAACCTCTCATGACCGAACCGCTGATCCGTGTTGCATCGGTCGACGACCGCGAAGAGCTCGAGGCGCTGATCGACGTCTGCTACTCGATCATCTATCCGGGATGGTACGACGAAGACATTCTCAACGAGGCGCTGCCGGCAATGCTGCGCATCGATCCCAAACTGTTGGAGTCGGGCCGTTATTTCAGTGCGACGATTGACGGACGACTGGCCGGCTGCGGTGGCTGGAGTGTTTCGCCGCCGGTTGGCGGGACGGTCAGCGGCACCGGTCATATCAGGCATTTCGCCACGCATCCGGACTTCATGCGCAAGGGTGTCGGATCGGCAATCCTGATCCGTTGCATCAAAGAGGCCAGTTCGGAAGGCGTTGAAAAGCTTCAATGTTTTTCAAGCCACCCGGGCGAGCCGTTTTATGCGCAACACGGGTTCAGCACCCGTGAGCCGGTGACCATCATGATGGGCGAAGGCGTGGCGTTTCCGGCGCTGCTGATGGAGCGGGAGTTGGGCGGGTAGTGTGATGGAGGTCTGCAACGATCCTTCGGCACGCATGGTCATGCACTCGAAGCAAGACGCGAGCGGCACGCCCGGATGATGATCCGGGCACGCCATCTGTTGAACCTCTACAACCGCTGTGGAATGGACTGGGCTTCGTAGGCTACCATATGCTGGTGAGAGCCTTCGTCCCGCAATCCCACGATGGATTTGTATTCGTCTGAGCGGTTCCAGGCTTCCAATTGCTCCATCGACGGGAATTCGATCACGAATACCATTTGATGGCCGTCATTGTCCCCATGCAACGTCTTAGCATTGCCTCCCCTCGCGACAGGCTTGGCACCATATTTCGCCGCGATGGGTTGGGTTTTGGCCAGGTAGTCTTGAAATTTCTCTTGGTCGGTCACGGTCACTTGCGAGATCATGTAGGCAGGCATTACGATTTCCTTTCAAGTTCGGTTTCAATCGCCTGGCCGGTCACTGGGGCTTGGCCAGCAGGATTGGGCAGGTATGAAAGCGCTTTACTATATAAAGTAATTACTTTATTTTGTAAAGTACATTTTGGAGACTCCGATGGCTAGCGCTCGTAGCTACAATTTGCTGTGCCCGATTTCACGGGCGCTGGACCATGTTGGAGACCGTTGGAACCTGCTGATTTTGCGAGATCTCCATGCAGGACCGGCTCGATTCAAAGACCTGCAAAACGGTCTCAGCGGCATCGCAACAAACCTGTTGTCCGAGCGATTGAGGGCGCTTGAAACCAGCGGGCTGATCCAGAAATCAGAATCCCAGTTCGGTGTTTCCCTTTACTCCTTGACCGAAATTGGAGAGCGGACGGATGGTTTGCTGTTCGAGCTTGCCCGGCTTGGCGGGAAGCTGCCGCGCGCGGAAGTGATCAAACGGCCCGGCAATCTGAGAACCGTCGCAGTGTCACTTGGGACGGCGTGCAAACGGGCGGCCGGCCCAATTCACAATTTTCAGGCAACCCTGCAAATCGATGGAGAGGCCTTTTGCATGACTGCACGGAACGGAAATGCTGAAGTCCGGGCCGGTGCAGCGGAGCAGCCCGATGTTGTGATGACCACGTCGTACGAGCCGATGATGGATCTCGCGGATGGAGAAATTGGGCAAAGCCAGTTCATTGAAAATCATGTCGCGCTTGAGGTTCTGACGCCGGGCAAGGAAGTCGAATTCCTCGATCTGCTGTCGAGCGCCATTCGAGAGTTTGAGTGACGCGGCAAGATTTTCAGAGCTTTGAAATCATGTTGCACCATGTTCACTTAGCGCTTGATCGAATATCGATACGGCGCGGTCTATCTCGCTGCGATTGGTGGTTAGAGGTGGCGCGAGCCGGAATACGCCGCTCGCAGACCGGCGGGAGATGTTAAGGCAGGCGCCCAATTCGATACACCGCTGACCGATCAACGCTCCGGCTTCATGGGCCTGAGTCTTTGTCTGGCGGTCGGTCACCAACTCAACGCCGAGCAACAAACCACGTCCGCGAACATCACCAATAATCGGGTGACGCTGCTGCAGCTCAAGAAGCCCGGATTTGAGATATGCGCCCAGTTCGCGCGCACGATCAGCCAGTCCATCTCGAGCAACGATTTCCACGACCTTCTGTCCGATCGCTGCCGCCAGAGGATCGGCGGCATGTGTGGTATAGAACAGGAAGCCTTTTTCGTAGCAATCCTGTTCGATTTCAGCCGATGTGATTGTCGCCGATAACGGTAATCCGGCACCCAGTGTTTTTGACAGGTTAAGAATGTCTGGCACGACACCATCACGTTCGAAGGCGAAAAAGTTTCCGGTTCGCCCAAGACCGGTTTGCGCTTCATCGAGGATCAGCAACATCCTGCGATCTCGTGCCTTTTTCGCCAGCGCAGCTAGGTAACCTTCCGGCAATTCAATGATTCCACCAGAACTCAGCACCGGTTCGATCAAAATGGCAGCCAAATGACCCGTACTTTGCCGGTCGATGATGTCCCAACCGTACTCAAGCTCGGCTCGCCAATCATAAAAACCATCGCAATTGAAGGGAGACCGATAGGCATGGGGGGTGGGAAGAGTGAGGACACCAGGAGCGGTTGGCCCGTGACCCCTGCGCCCACCTGAATAGGTTGTGGCCGCCGCACCACCGGTTACACCATGCCACGACCGGTCAAACGCGACGACCTCAAATCCGCCGGTGTAGGTTTTGGCTATTCTTAAAGCCGCCTCATTGGACTCGCCACCGGTGGAAAGCGGCAAAACCCGATCCAGTCCTTCCGGAAGGAACTGTGTCAATGCAGCGGCAAAACTGACTACCGGCTCTGACAGGAAACCGCTGTGGAGATGATCCAGTTTGGCGCACATTTCCTGAATGACAGCAACAATTTCTGGATGGCCATGCCCAAGGATCGAACTCATTTGGCCGGAAGTGAAATCAAGAATCTCTCTGCCGGAATTGTCGTAGATATACGAACCCTTCGCCCGGACAATTGTTTGTGACGCAAAATCACCGCCGTAGCGGAATATCCGGTTCCTATTTTCGCGATCCGTCATCGAACTTCCAATGAGATACCGAGGCCATGGACTTGCGGCGTGGAATCACAGGTCCCAATATTTGGTCCATCCGTCACGTTATACAAACGTTCTCCTGGCAGCCAGCGTGTTGCAAGGGAAAGGAAAATGCATCCGGAAAAGATCATCCGGATCAATGCAAAACGGGCTCCAGACAATGGAGCGGTTTCAAGATGCCTGCGGCAATTCTCAGACGTGAATCCCCGCCGAGCGGCAGATCGCGAAATATATCAGGCAGCTCTGTACGCACAGCTGCAGATTGACGGTGAGTTGGATACCAACGATTCCCTACCCCGGAACCATGCGCCACAGCGAGCCGGTGTCATTGTGTTCCAGCACGATATAGACGAATCCGTCTTCGCCCATCTCGACATCGCGGATACGCCCGAAATCGGTGATCAGCTTTTCTTGCTCTATCAATTTGTTGTTTTCGATACGCATGCGATAGAGCGTGCTGGCCTTCAAAGTTCCGACGAGCAAATCGTTTTTCCAGCTGGGAAAACTGGTCCCGTGGTGAAAGGTGAAGTTTGACACCGCAGGCGCCGGCGTGAAGTCGACCACCGGCAAAACCGTGTCTTCGATGGCAAAGTCCAGTCCCAGGTCCTTGCCGATCGAGATTTCCTCGCCATCATAGTCAAGTCCGTTGGTGTAGAGCGGCCATCCGTAGTTCTGCCCCCCCATGATGTGATTGATTTCGTCGCCGCCGCGCGGGCCCATCTCGGTGTTCCAGATCTCGCCATTGGTCTGATGGCCGTCCAGGCCCTGACCGGTACGATGACCGTAGCTCCAGACCGTGTGGATGGTCGACGTTTCCGGCCGATCGCCGGCTGCAACCCAGAACGGATTGTCTTCGGGAACCGTTCCGTCGTCGCGAACCCGGTGGATCTTGCCAAACGGCGTGTCCAGCTGATGCAGCTTGTCGTAAGTGTTTTTGCCGCCAATCGAAATGTACAGATAGCCCCGCTTGTCGAAGGCCAAGCGCCCAGCAGCCACCGCGTCGGGGACCGGCGTATAGTGATCGGTGTGAACCGACCAGATGATTTCCTGATCAACCCATTTTCCGTCCTTGATGCGGCCGCGGACAACCCGGACCATGGTTCCGGGCACCACCCATCCGCACAGCCAGTTGCAGCGGTCGGTGTGAGAAAGATAGATCCAGCCATTTTCGGCGTAATCAGGATGCAATTGGACATCGAGCACCGTGCCGAGGTTCAACCACGCGCCGTTGAGGCTGAACAAGGTTCCCCAGACCTCAGGCGTATCGGCGATGAGCGGACTTTGATTGCCATCTCTATCGACAATCGAAAGTCCCCTGATCTTTTCGGCCACCAGAATTTCACCGCCGGGCATCGGTGCGATGGAGTAGGGCCTGCTCTCCAGGGCGGTGACCAGTTCCAGCCGGAAATCATGGTGTTGTGACTGGATGACCCGGCCTTCCCTGGGCTCCTTGGCGTAGGAATTGGCGATTGTGGGAAATTTCTGCCGCTGCTCGCTGATATAGATGGCCAGTAGTTTGATTTCCCGGGGCGAAAGCTTGTTCTCCCAGGCCTCCATCGTCGTGTCCGGAACCCCCTGGGCAATGACCGCCATCAACTGCTCGAGCGTGTCGCCCTGTTTGAGCTCCACCTCCACCAGTGGCGAGCCAAGCGGCGTTCCTTCCAGCTTGATCCCGTGACAGCTGGCGCAGTTTTCATTCCAGGCAACAAAGGATGGTTCCCTGCTGTCGGCGGTGGCGAAATACCAAACGCCAACTGCGGCTCCGATGGCGGCAAACCCCAGCAGGCCGATTGCGATTTTGTACCGTCGTTTCATGGGTCGATCCGTTCCTCAGCTTGGCGTATTTTTCACAGTACCGCGATGAAGCTTCAGTTCAGCGCGAATGACTGGCCAGTCAGTTCTTCCGACAGTGTCCATAGGCGATTGGCCAATTCGGGATCCCGGGTTGACGGGTCGCGATAGGCTGCCCCGACCTTGCCGCGAAATTCGCGGAACCCAACGGGTCCGTAGTATTTTCCACCTTCCGCCTCAGAATTGAGCGCAGCAAACAGCGACGGTTTAGCGGCCGACACGTTGGAGTGCAGGATGAACGGCGATAACACCTTCATGAAATAGTAGAAAGGCAAGTTCATCTCTTCGAACAGGCCGGAATCGGATCCGCCCGGATGGACAGGAATTGAGCGAGCCTGAAGACCGGCGGCCTGCAAGCGCCGGTGAAGTTCTTCGCCAAACAGCAGGCAGGCAAGCTTCGACTGGCCGTAGGCTGCTCCGCCGCTACCGCCGCAACTGAGATCATCGAAATTGATGCGCGAATTCTTGTGGGCCAGTGAACTCAAGTGAACGACCCTGGATGACGGATTGTTCGGCATGAGGTCAAACAGCAATGCGGTCAGCAAAAAATGCCCCAGATGATTTGTCGCGAACTGCTGTTCTATGCCGTCGCCATTGGTCTGCGCCGAATAGAGCAAGATGCCCGCATTGTTGATCAGCACATCGAGATGGGTGTGGGCAGCACGAAAATCACGCGCAAAAGCGCGTACAGAAGCAAAATCACCAAGGTCGATCACCAGGATGTCGAGCGCTGCCGTCGGCAGGCGCTTGAGGATCGAAGCCCTGGCGGTCTCGGCCTTTGCCCTGTTCCGGCAGGCCATGATCACGTGAAAGCCGGCCTCGGCCATCCCGGCAGCGGTCTCAAATCCAATGCCGTTATTGGCGCCGGTCACAATGGCTACTTTCCGTGCTTCTGCGCCCATGACTAACCTCCGACATTTGGACAAACAGCGTATATTTGTCTATATTGACAATTAGCGTCTGTTTGTCAATATGTAAAAATGAGTCCACGAGAAGAAAACATCATCGAAGCGTCGATCCGGCTGTTCATGCGCTATGGCGTGAAGCGCACGAGCATGAACGATATTGCCACGGAGGCCGGCATTGCGCGGCAAACGCTTTACAACGCTTTTTCAAACAAGGATGCGGTGCTGCAGGCGACCATTCGGCTGATGGCCGACCGCGCCATCGCCGGCATGGAGAAAGGCCTGAAGGGCAAAACCAATCTCGGCGATCAGCTGGATGTCGTCTTCAAGCACATAGCGATCGAGTCGTTTGACCTGCTCGACGCGTCGCCCAATTCGGAGGACATCGTCGCGGGATTCAACGCCTCCAGTCAAAACGAACTCGCTGTGGCAGCAAAGCGCAACAAGGCAGTCCTGGCGCAAATTCTGGAGCCGTATTCAGAAGAGATCATGACGAGCGGCCTTACGCTGGACCAGTTTTCCGACTTTGTGGAGCGTTCTGCCCACTCCGCCAAATACAATGCCGGCAGCCGAAAGCACCTGTTGAGCCTGCTTGCAGCGTTGAAGATTGCTGTTTTGAAAGTGACTGGCGCTCATTGAAATGCAACCGCCATGAACATCTCCAATTAAAGGTGTTTTGGGTTTGCCCACAAACTCTTTGTGGATTGAACACGCAACCCCGTTCTGATCTGTTGCTGTCTCCGAAGCAGATTTGATGGGTAGGTTACACTATAGCGCGACTGGTTGGCAGAACGGCGTTCATCACAGGCGCCGGGTCAGGGTTTGGCGCTGGCATAGCCAGGGCATTTTCACGCGAGGGAGCGAGTGTTGTTGTTGCGGATTTGGATGCCGCCTCGGCCATGAACATAGCTGACGAACTGTGCGCTGAAGGTAGCGAAGCATTTGGCATCGAGATTGATGTCACCAACAGGGACAGCCTCGACACCGGTATCGCATATTGCTGTGAAAAATTGGGCTCACTAAACACGCTTGTCGCCAATGCAGGTATCGGCCAAAGGCCCGCTTCAATTTCGGACACAACCGCCAGCGAGCTAACTCGTCAGTTTAAAACCAATTCCCTTGGTGTGGTTCATAGCTGTCAGGCTGCACTGCCAGCCTTGAGGGCAGCCGAGAACCCGTCGATCGTCATTACAGTGTCAGGGATTGCCCTGGTGCCCAGACCTCAGTTGTACGGCTATGGGATGTCAAAGGCCGCGACCGCCTATTTCATGAAATCACTGGCGCTTGAACTCGCTCCTGAAAGAATCCGGGTTAATGGGCTCTTTCCAGCTGTTGGTGAAACTCCGATGCTGGCAGAGTTTGCGGGAGGTACGTTGGGCAAGGGAGATGCACAGACATTTGCAGATGCATTGCCGCTTGGAAGGCTGATCACACCTGAGGATGTGGGAAATGCAGCTGTATACCTCGCCTCTCCGAAAGAGGCTGCCACCGTGACCGGATGTGCCCTGCCCGTTGACGCCGGCCGGTGCATCTAAATCTGCTTCTGGAATGCAATTGACCCTGCACTCCAAAAGCAGCTTTGCCCGGGATGCGACAGATTTAGTTGATCCGTGCCTAAAACGGCAGTTTCATGCCAGGCGGCAGGGGCAGGCCGGCGGTCAGCTCCTTGGTCTTTTCCTGCATCGCCATCTCGGCCTTGGCCTTGGCCTCGTTATGTGCGGCGAGGATCAGGTCTTCGAGGATTTCGACATCGTCCTCCTTGAACAACGCCGGGTCGATTGCCAGCGACTTCATTTCGCCCTTGCCGGTCAGCACAACGGTGACCAGGCCGCCGCCTGCAGATCCGCTGGCCTCCAGTTCCGCGATCTCTTCCTGCATCGCCTGCATTTTTTCCTGCATTTCCTTGGCCTTGCTCATCAGGCCCATCAGGTCTTTCATCGCGGTCTCCGTAACTCGCTAAAAATCGAATTCATCATCATCGTCCGCCGGCGGCAACTCCCCCTCGGGTACAGCTTCACCGGCGTTCATTCGCACATCAATGATCCTCGCGCCGGGAAAGGCCGAGAGGATGGCAGCGACGGTCGGATCGGATTTGGCGTCGGTGAAACGGTCACTTCGCTCTCTGGCTTCTTCTTCGGCAAGGGTCGGTCCACCCTGTTCCCGGCTGACCGAGACCATCCAGCGGGTGCCGCACCAGTCGCTGAGTCGCTGCGAGATCTCACTCGGCAGTGTCTTCGGCGCCCCTTCGACCAGCGAAATATCAAGCCGCCCGGGAACGATGCCCACCAGCCTGACATATTGCTTCAGACGAACCTTGAACTGCATATCGCGATGTTGATCGGCCAATGCGGCAATGTCGGCGAGAGACGTCACCGGAACCGTTTCGGCAACCGGCTCCGGGTCGGTTGAAGCTGGCGCCAGGTCAGGCCGTGCTCCGGCCTCAACCAGTTTCATTGCCGTCTCACCGCCGCCTGTGCCTGAAGCCATCACGGTCTGCGACACTGCCACGGAAGCGCCGCCATTGGGCGATGGCTTCGGTGTTGAAGCGTTCTGAGAAGCTACGCCGGACGTGCCCTGTTCAGCCGCGCTTTCGAGCGATTTCAACGCTTCGTCGAGAGTCGGCAACTCAGCAGCATGGGCGATACGGACCAGCACCATTTCGCCGGCGCTGAGCGGATGATTGGCCCGCTGCACCTCGTCGATGCCCTTGAGCAGCATCTGCCAGGTCCGCGAGAGCACCCGTACGGAGATCTTGCCGGCAAATTCCAGGCCGCGGGTTTTTTCGTCCTCGGTCAGCGAAGCGTCGTTGACGGCGTCTGGGACAAAGCGCAGCCGGGTGACCAGGTGGTTGAATTCGGCCAGATCGGTCAGCACCACCGCCGGATCGGCGCCAACGTCATACTGCTCGCGATACTCGGCCAGCGCGGCGGCGACATCGCCGGCCATCAGTTTTTCGAACAAATCGATGATACGAGCACGATCCGCCAGACCCAGCATGTCGCGGACCGTGGCGGCATCGACCTTGTTGGCGCCATGGGCAATGGCCTGATCGAGGATCGACAGCGAATCGCGGACCGAACCTTCAGCCGCTCGGGCAATCATCGCCAGCGCATCTTCTTCAACCGATACTTTTTCCAGTTCAGCGATCTTCTGGAGATGCCCGGTGAGCAGTCCCGCGTCGACCCGGCGCAGGTCGAAACGCTGGCAACGCGACAGAACCGTGATCGGAACTTTGCGGATTTCAGTGGTGGCGAAGATGAACTTCACATGCGGCGGTGGCTCTTCAAGCGTCTTCAGCAGACCGTTGAAGGCCTGCGTAGTCAGCATGTGCACCTCGTCGATGATATAGACCTTGTAGCGTGCCGAGACCGGAGCGTAACGCACCTGATCGATGATATCGCGGATGGCATCGATGCCGGTATGGGAGGCCGCGTCCATCTCCAGCACATCCTGGTGCCGGCCCTCCATGATCGCTTCGCAATGCTCGCCGGGTTCGGTGAGTTGGATCGAAGGTTGGTCCGTATCGCCGGACTTGTAATTGAGCGCCCGGGCGAGAATGCGCGCTGTCGTGGTTTTGCCGACGCCACGAACGCCGGTCAGCATCCAGGCTTGAGCAATGCGGCCAGCCTCAAACGCGTTGGTCAGCGTTCTGACCATCGGTTCCTGGCCGATGAGATCGGAAAAATTCTGCGGTCGGTATTTTCGCGCCAGAACGCGATAAGGTCCGGTATCGATTTTTTCGCCGGTTTCGCTCATCCGCCTGTTTGGCCCGCTGCTGCTATCAAACTGTAAGTTTCGCCCGCGCCGCTTCACGCCGTCAATGGCAAACGGTAATTTTTAAGGATTCTGCAAAGGCAGGTGGGAGGCCGGCACGGTGACCCGTACACAAATCTCGTTAGGGCTGCTTCCTTCCGGACCTGACCCGGTTGGCGAGTGGCACGTCCACCACCAGCCTCCCGGTTTCCATATCGGGAATGTTCAAGCAAAATGCAAGCGCTCGCTGCCGTGCAGAAAGATCAAACATCGCTTGCCGCGCCAACTTCGGCAGAATAGCCTGCCGGCGAATCCTGAAATCATCCAAATGGCACCAGATACGGAAACCGAGTTTGTGTTGCACCGGCAGCTTGCATGGGACAGCGAACATGTCCTTTGGCTTGAACTGTGCGAATTGCGGCTGATGAACGACAGCCGCTGGCCTTGGCTGCTGTTGATACCCCAACGGACCGGTGTGACCGAAATTCACGATCTCGATCCCTTGGATCAGTCAATGCTGGCGATCGAAACGGGAATGGCGGCGAACATGCTTCAGTCCATGACCGGTTGCGACAAAATCAACAGCGGCGCACTTGGCAATGTCGTTTCACAACTTCACGTACACGTGGTTGCCAGGAATGAGCACGATCCCAATTGGCCCGGGCCGGTTTGGGGGCACGGAGAAAAAATTCCCTACAGCCCGGCGGAACTCGCCAACATGATCGAAACTTTGCGGGCAGCGTTCGATGCCACGGTTGATCAGATCAAGGATGACGAATGACTTTCCGCCTGTTTGACCTGCCAGAAGTCGAACCGAGCCGTCATGTCGGGTTTTCCGGCAATGTCATTGACCGGCTGAGCGAAAAGCGGACCGATGATGCAGTGGAGACCGCGCTGCAACACCCCGATGCCCGCGTCATGCTGATGCGCGGCGGGCGGCTTTATCTCAGATTTTCCAACGGGGCGGCGGCACCCGATCACAGTCTGGCGCAATCGGGTGAACTGGGCGCGAAACTGCAACATGCGGTTCTGCTTGGGCATCACGAGGACAAGCCGGTAGTCGCGGCACCGGCAGGCGTCGAACCGGATGATCTGCCGGAAAACGTCAAAGCGATCGATTACCGCTCGATCATGGTTCAAGGGCTGCTTGAACCAGCGGATATGGGGGCTCTGGCGCAGGGCGCATCGTTGCTGGCCTGGCACAATTCGCACCGGTTTTGCGGCCGGTGCGGATCGGCCACCGAAATTCGCGCCGGTGGCTACAAGCGGGCTTGCCCCGCCTGCGGGGCGGAACACTTTCCGCGAACCGATCCCGTGGCGATCATGCTGGCGGTCGACGGTGAGCGCTGCCTGCTCGGCCGCGGATACAATTTTCCGCCGGGGGTCTATTCCTGCCTTGCGGGTTTCATCGAACCGGGAGAGACAATCGAAGATGCGGTTCGGCGGGAAACGCTGGAAGAATCAGGTGTCCGGGTTGGCCGTGTCGCCTATCACGCCAGCCAGCCGTGGCCGTTTCCCTACTCCCTGATGGTCGGCTGTTTCGGCGAAGCGATCACCACGGAACTGAATATCGACAGGGATGAGCTGGAGGATTGCCGATGGTTCTCCCGCCACGAAGTTCTCGCTGCACTCGCCGGAGAAAATGAACATCTGCTCATCCCGCCGACCGGCGCAATCGCCACGCACATCATCCGCGCATGGGCGGAAGCCCAGTAGCAAATCATCTACCAAATAACTGAAATTATAGAGTTATTTATCGAGAAAGACGCCAATCAATTGGTGTTTTTTGAATCGTCATCCTTGAGTTCGTTCCAGGCATTTTGCTGGGAGAGAATTCCCCGCAGATAGGCGACGTTGGCCTCTGCCTGCTCCGGAGACAATTCCTTGCGGGCAATGTCTTCTGCCTCCTTGAACCGGCCCTGCAGGCCGACAACCAAAGCCAGGTTCTGCCGGACCCTGCTGTCTGCACCGGGAGCGGACGCAGCTGAGCGCATATAGGTTTCAGCGGTTCTCAAATCGCCCGCCAACACATAGGACATGCCGAGATTGGACAGGATCGACGGTTCGTTGGGCTGCATGTCCAGGGCGCGCCGGTACATCTCGCGCGCCGCCTTTTTCTGGCCGAGCTGATCCAGTATCGCGCCTTCAGCGGAAATGAGCTTCCAGTCGGGATATTCCGGTGTCTGTGCGCGTCTGATTGCATCGAGCGCCGGTTCGAACTGGCCCTTGCCCGCCAGCGCCTTGCCATAGGCGGCAAGCACTTTGCGGTCCTCGGGATAGTCGATGGCCAATTTGCGCATGACGGCAAGCGACTGGTCATTTCGGCCATTCATCGACAAGACCGCTGCATATCGCATGGCGATATCGCGATCCTTGGGATTTCTCGCATAGCTTTCGCCAAGGCCGTCGGCAGCGCGTGCCAGTTCGGCGGTGGTCATGTTTTCGACCGCCTTGCCGGATGTCCTGTTGACAGAACCGGTTGTCAAACGGCTGTTTGCGCAGCCTGCTACCGAAATGGCGAGCATCAGCGCCAAAGCGGTTCGCATCAATTTCGGTCGACTGGATCCATTCCCCCGGGTGCCGATCATCTCCGTTCGATCTCCTGGCCGCAAATCGCCCAATTCGGGCACTTCCCCAAAAGAAATATTCTGTTAACCCTAACGGTTGGTTAATGGCGCCGACTGGGCGTTAACAACTGGATATTGGAGCTGGACAGAAATGGCGCTGGAGCTGACGACCAGAAAGAGCAGCAATTCGCGACCCGTCTACATGATCGCCGAAGGAAGTGGTGATCTGAAAGTGTTGCCGGATGCGGCGAAGCGATGGGCAGGTGAAAACCGTTTCAGGGGACAAGCCGGCCGCGTTCTCGTCGTGCCAGGCTCTGATGGTTCGGCCGCAGCCGCTCTGCTCGGCACAGGCAAGCTGACCGGCGCGCAGGCAACGCTATGCGCCGGAAGCCTGGCCAAGGAACTGCCGGATGGAAAATGGCATTTCGAACTGGCAACAGAAGATCGGCTGTCTGCGGCGACGGCGCTGATGCTCGGAGGCTACGAGTTCACGGCCTACCGGTCGGCGAAATCGCGCAAACTTGTGTTTGCGGTACCGAATGCGGCATCCAAAGGGGATGCTGAAAGAGTAGCCGGCGGGTGCAATCTTGCCCGCGACCTGATCAACACGCCGGCATCGGATATGGGCCCCGAAGCGCTGGAGAAAGCGGTTCGCACACTGTCGCAGCGGCACAAGGCATCCGTCACCGTCACGCGCGGTGAGGCGCTTTTACGCAAGAATTTCCCGATGATCCACGCTGTGGGCAGAGCTGCCGATCAGGCACCGCGTCTGGTCGACATGCGCTGGGGAAACAAGAATGCACCAAGGATAACACTCGTCGGCAAAGGTGTCTGTTTCGACACTGGGGGCCTGGATATCAAGCCGGCAAGCGGCATGCTTTTGATGAAGAAGGACATGGGCGGCGCAGCCAATGTCATCGGACTTGCCTCGATGATCATGGAAGCGAAAACACCCGTCCGGCTGCGGTTGCTGGTTCCAGCCGTCGAGAACGCCATTTCCGGCAATGCATTCCGCCCCGGTGATGTGTTGAAAAGCCGAAAGGGACTTACCGTCGAGATCGGCAATACCGATGCCGAAGGCAGACTGGTGCTGGCCGATGCGCTGACCCTGGCTGATGAGGAAAAACCGGATATCCTGATCGACATGGCGACGCTGACCGGTGCGGCACGCGTGGCGCTGGGGCCTGACGTTCCGCCCTTCTTCACTGACGATGATGCCTTGGCCGCTGATCTGCAGGCAGGATCTGAGGCTGTCGCCGATCCCATGTGGAGACTTCCGCTCTATCGTCCCTATTTCAAGGGCCTGAACTCCAAGATCGCCGACATCAACAATGTGACGAGCAACAGCTTTGCCGGTAGCGTCACCGCAGCCTTGTTCCTGTCCCGCTTTGTCGAGAAGGCCAAATCCTGGGCGCATTTCGACATTTATGGCTGGAATCCGTCTGCAAAACCGCACGCTCCTGTCGGCGGTGAGGCCCAATGCATCAGGGCGCTCGACCAGGTCATTTACAACCGGTTCAAAGTGTGAACTTGCGCCAAGCCCGTAAAAGCGCTTGAATGATACGGTTCCGAAACAAGCGTTACCTGAGTTGAGTTTATGGGAGTTTCGCTGACAGCCAGCCAGGCCTTGAGGCTGTGGCAGCAGGTAAATCTGGCCGAGGTACACGACGATGCGCCTGATTTGTCGGAGCGCCAAATGGCGATATTGCTGACCATCTATCTCGATCCGCCGCCGCACACAGTGCGTGGTCTGGCGGCGAAACTGGGCGTCACCAAGCCGGTCATCACGCGCGCGCTGGACACAATGGGATCGAAAAAACTTGTTTCCCGTCATCGCGATGAAGCCGATCGCCGCAATGTGCTGGTGAAACGCACTGTGGATGGCGCGCTCTATGTCGAACGCCTCGGCGATGTCATTATCGCCAAGGCTGCGGAACTGCCGCTATGAACAATCTTGACCCCCGCCTGAATGCCTATCGGGCTGATTTGGCAGATCTGAGGCTTGAAGGACAGGTCGATGCGGAACGGTTTGTTGTCGGCGCCTCGGCGAGGATCACCGTTCCGGTGGTCAGTCTGCACCGGGAACCGGATCATCAATCAGGCGTCGATACACAGGCGCTGTTCGGGGATGAGGTCATCGTCTTCGAGCGCGAACGGGGCTGGGCCTGGATCCAATCGGGATTTGACGGCTATGTCGGTTATGTAGACGAGACCAGTCTGGCCATGGCGCAGCAAAACCCGACGCACATGGTTACGGTTCCACGGACATTTGTTTATCCGCATGCCGAACTGAAATCGCCCAATCTCATGGCGTTGTCCATGGGATCTGCGCTGACGGTGACCGGGTTTGAAGAGGTTCGCGGAACGCAATATGCGGCGCTGGCAACCGGGGGGCACGTCATATCCCGTCACATCCGTCCGGCAGGCGAGATCTCTCCGGATTACGTGGCAATATGCGAGACACTTGTTGGAACGCCCTATCTGTGGGGCGGCACTTCAGCCTTTGGACTGGATTGCTCCGGCCTGGTTCAGCTTGCGATGCGCATGTGCGGCCAAAAAGTGCCGCGCGACACCGACATGCAGGCGGCAGAACCAGGTTGGAAATTCGATCCGGATGACGGCTTGAAGCGTGGTGACCTCGTATTCTGGCAAGGCCATGTGGCGGTGTTGCGGGACCAGGAGAATATCATCCACGCCAGCGGCTACACCATGCTCACCTCATTCGAGCTATTGGCGGAGGCGATCGAGCGAATCGGCTATCTGTACGGTCAACCGACCGGCTACCGCAGGCCGCGCTAGTACCCGGCGTTGCGATCGACCAGGTTTTTTAGCGGTTCGCCTCGATCATGCGCATCCATCTGGTCGAGCATTGGCGGAATCAGAAACTTCGGATCGGACTCGGCCGCTGCATGCGGTGTGAGGAATATGCGCGGGTGGACCCATAACGGGCTGGTTTTGGGCAGCGGCTCGGTTTCAAACACGTCGAGGCTCGCCTCTTTGAGCATTCCCTCATTGAGCGCGCGCAGAATGTCCGCTTCATTTTGCAGGCCACCGCGGCCGGCATTGATGAGCACCGGTCCGCCGAGAGGGCCGTCTTTCTTCAGGCCGGACAGAAGCTCGTAGCTGACAATCCCGGCCGTGCCCTCGGTCAAAGGCAGCAACACGACAAGAATATCGGTCGCAGCCAGGAAATTCTCGAGCCCGCCAGATCCTGCATGGCAAACAACCTGTTCATGGTGCCGCGGATTTCTGCTCCAGCCATGGACTGAAAACCCGATCGCGACGAGTTTTTCTCCAACGGCTTCACCCAAAGCGCCGAAGCCCATGATGCCAACGGTAACCTCATCACTGGTCACCTGAGGAAGAGGTTGCCAAATTCGAGCCGATTGCTGCTCGCGATATTCTGTTGCCTGACGGTGATGGTCGAGCACGCGCCACACCACATACTCAATCATGTGCTGACTGAGGTTGTCGTTGACGACGCGAACGATTGGAACATTTGCCGGCAAAGTTTGATCACTCAGCACGTGATCAACCCCTGCACCGATGGAGAATATAGCCTTCAGGTTCGGCAGCGCCGCAAGAATACCTTCGGGCTGTTTCCAGACCACAGCGTAGGTGATTGTCGGATCGCCGGCACCATCGGGCTCGGTGACCGTTTCCCTGCGTTCGGTGAGTATCGGCAGCCAATCGGCAACATCCATCCCTGTTGCCGAAAGCAGAACCCGATCATGCGCCTTGCCTGACATGGATTGCCTGCCCCTACTCGCTGACCACGCCTTCAGGCGCGGTTTCGATGTCAAACGCAGCGGCCATCAGCGCCTTGGTGTAATCGCTTTCCGGTGCGCTGAATATCTTCTCGGAGGCACCCTGCTCCACAACCTTGCCATTGCGCATGACGATAACCTCGTTGGCGAGCGCCCGCACCACCTTCAGATCGTGGCTGATGAACAGATAGGCCAGATTGTGCCGCTCCTGCAGGTCGCGCAGCAGGTCAACGACCTGCGCCTGCACGCTCATGTCTAGCGCCGAGGTCGGTTCGTCGAGCATGACAAAACGTGGATTGAGCACCATGGCGCGGGCGATCGCAATGCGCTGGCGCTGCCCGCCGGAAAACTCATGCGGGTAGCGAAACCGGGTTTCGGGATCAAGGCCGACTTCCTTGAGCACGGACACCACCCGATCGTCGCGTTCGGCCACTGAAAGGCCCGGCTCATGAATTTTCAGTCCCTCTTCGACAATCTCGGCAATCGACATGCGCGGGCTGAGTGAACCGAAGGGATCCTGAAATACGATCTGCAGGTCACTGCGCAGCGGTTTCATGTCCGAAAAAGAGAACTTGTCGATATCCTTGTCTTCAAAGCGGATGTTGCCTTGAGACGATATCATGCGCGCAAGCGCCAAACCCAAGGTCGTCTTGCCGGAACCGGACTCGCCGACGATCCCCAGCGTCTGACCGGCGCGGACGATGACATCAATTCCGTCAACGGCTTTCACATGATCTACGGTGCGGCGGAAAAAGCCTTGTTTGATCGGGAACCACACCTTGATGTCGTCGCCTTCGATAACCGCCTCAGCCTTGTCATCGGCGGCTGGCGGTTGGCCTTTCGGCTCGGCGGCGAGCAGTTTTTTCGTGTATTCATGCTGGGGATTGTCGAAGATTTCTGCTGTCGGGCCATGCTCGACGATGCGGCCCTGGGTCATCACGCAGACCCGGTCGCTGATCTTGCGGACAATGCCAAGATCATGGGTGATGAACAGCATCGACATGCGGTTGTTTGTCTTCAGCTCGTCAAGCAATTTCAAAATCTGTGCCTGAACCGTCACGTCCAGCGCGGTCGTCGGCTCATCGGCGATGAGCAGTTCGGGTTCATTGGCCAGTGCCATGGCGATCATGACGCGCTGGCGCTGTCCGCCCGAGAGCTGGTGAGGATAGGCGCCGAGACGCTTTTCGGGATCGCGGATGCCAACCTCGGTCAGCCGCTCGATTGTTCGTTTGCGGGCTTCGTCTTTTCCCATCCCCCGGTGCAATTGCAAGATCTCGCCGATCTGCTGCTCGATCGTGTGCAGCGGATTGAGCGAGGTCATCGGTTCCTGGAAAATCATCGTGATGTCATTGCCGCGTACACGCCTGAGATCGGCTTCATCGCGGTCGAGCAGATCCTCACCCTTGAACAGAACCTGGCCCGACGGGTGGCTTGCTGCCGGATACGGCAACAGCTTGAGCACGGAGAGCGCAGAAACCGATTTGCCGGATCCGGATTCACCGACGAGCGCCACCGTTTCACCCCTGCCGATCTCAAAGGAAATGTGATCGACGGCCAATGTTTCCTGCTTGCCCTGCCGGAACAGGACCGAAAGGTCGCGAACGGAAAGAAGTGTATCCGCGCTCATGAAAATGTCTTCCGCGGATCAAAGGCGTCACGTGTCGCTTCTCCGATGAAAATCAGCAGCGAAAGCATCAGCGAAATGACGAAAAAGCCGGTGAGACCCAGCCAGGGCGATCTGAGGTTGTTCTGCCCCTGCTTCAGCAATTCACCCAGTGACGCGGAGCCCGGCGGCAGACCGAAGCCAAGAAAATCCAGCGATGTCAGCGTCGTGATCGAACCGTTGAGGATGAAGGGAAGGAAGGTCAGTGTCGCCACCATCGCATTGGGCAACAGATGCCGGTAGATGATCGTGCCGTTGGGCACACCCAGCGCCCGCGCCGCGTTGACGTATTCGAAATTGCGGGCGCGCAAAAACTCGGCCCGCACAACCCCGACAAAGGCAACCCAGGAAAACAGCAACATGATTCCGAGCAGGATCCAGAAGCCAGGAGGCAGAACCGCAGCGATGATCAACAGGAGGTAGAGAACCGGAATGGCAGACCAAATCTCGATAAAGCGCTGGAATATCAAATCGGTCCAGCCGCCGAAATACCCCTGAATAGCGCCCGCCGAGACGCCGATAACGGCGGAAAACAGCGTCAGCACCAGGCCGAAAAGCACCGAAATGCGGAAACCGTAAATTACGCGGGCCAAAACATCGCGGGTCTGGTCGTCGGTTCCGAGCCAGTTCCAGTTTCCGAGCGTGCAATTGGGGTCATCGACACCGAGGTCGTAATTGGCGCAACGCTCTTCAACGGAATAGAGCCATGAAGGTTTGGCCGGCGCCGGCTCGGGAATGTCGTTGTTGACCGTGCGATAGGAGTAACGGATCGGCGGCCAGATCATCCAGCCCTCTGCTTCAATCTCTTCCTGGATGACCGGGTCGCGGTAATCGGTAACGGCGAGGAAACCGCCAAACTTCTCCTCGGGATAATCAACCAGAACCGGAAACAGGAGTTCGCCCTGGTACGAGGCCAATACCGGTTTGTCATTTGCGATGAATTCCGAGAACAGCGACAAAACAAACAGCACAAGAAAAATCCAAAGCGACCAGTAGCCGCGGCGGTTGGATTTGAAGTTCTGCCAGCGCCGGCGGTTCAGCGGCGAGATTATCGGGCGCTTTACTGGCACAGGTGCGCTGGCAGAGATGTCGGTCATGTCAGACATCCCTCCGCTCGAAATCGATGCGCGGATCGATCAGCGTATAGGTCAGATCGGATATCAGCGTGACGAAAAGGCCCAGCAGCGAGAAGATGTACAAATTGGCAAAGACGACCGGATAGTCGCGGTCGAGGATTGATTTGAAACCAAGCAGGCCAAGACCGTCGAGCGAGAAAATGTTCTCAATCAGCAGCGAACCGGTGAAGAAAGCGGAAATGAATGCTCCGGGAAAGCCGGCGATGACGATCAGCATCGCATTGCGAAATACGTGACCATAAAGTACCTGCCGCTCGGTCAGTCCCTTGGCGCGGGCGGTCATCACATACTGCTTGCGGATTTCATCGAGAAACGAGTTCTTGGTCAGCAGTGTTGTGGTCGCAAATGCCGAAAGAACCATGGCGGTCAGCGGCAGGGTGAGATGCCAGAAATAGTCGACGATCTTCTCCGGCCAGGACAGTTCGGAAAAGTTTTCAGACACCAGACCCCGCAGGGGAAAAATGTCGTAGAATGATCCGCCCGCAAACAGCACCATCAGCAGGATCGCAAACAGGAATCCGGGGATCGCATAAGCGACAATCACCACGCCGCTGGTCCAGATATCGAAGGCTGATCCGTCGCCAATGGCTTTGCGAATGCCGAGCGGTATGGAGATGGCGTAGGACAAAAATGTGATCCACAGGCCCAGCGAGATCGATACCGGCATTTTCTCGATGATCAGGTCCAGCACGCCGATATCGCGGAAATAGCTTTCGCCAAAATCGAACCGGGCGTAATCCCACAACATCTTGAAGAAGCGCTCCAGCGGAGGCTTGTCGAACCCGAACTGCTTTTCCAGTTGGGCGATGAATTCCGGATCCAGACCCTGCGCGCCGCGGTATTTTGACGATCCTTCTCCGCCGCCGCCATCGAGCCCTTGATCCTGGCTACCGAATTCGCTGCCGCCGCCCGACAGCCGGTCTCCCGATCCGCCACCCTGACCGGTGATTTCGGCGATCACTTGTTCGACAGGACCACCCGGTGCGAACTGGATGACGACAAAGGAAATGGCCATGATCCCGAACAGGGTCGGGATCATCAGCAAAAGGCGCCTGAGAATATAGGCGCCCATTAGTAGCCGTCTCTCGCAACGCCGGTCTTAAGCCTTGCCAATCGCCCGCGCCTTTTTCTCATCAAACCACCACAGCGTCTCCACCGGAAAGCCGTAATCGGGTTTTGGTTCGGAAAATCCGAACATGTCCCAATATGCGGCGCGGTGATTCGCTGAATACCAATTTGGAATCCAATCAAGCCGCGCGCGCAAGACCCTGTCGAGAACGCGCATGGTTGTTGACAGTGTATCCCGGTCTTTAGCCTCGCCGACAAGTTCCAGCAAACGGTCGATCGCAGGGTCGGCGGTGCCTGGAAGATTTCGCGAACCCGGTAGATTGGCAGCCTTGGAGTGGAAATATTGCTGCAACTGGTCCTGAGTCGGCGTGGCGGTGAACGAAGCGGCAATTCCGACAATGTCGAAATCGAAATCTGCGATTCGCGATTGATACTGCGCGGCGTCGACCAACCGGATTGATGCATCGATGCCGATGGCGCGCATGTTTTCCACGAATGGCGTATCGACACGAACAAACACCGGCGCGTTTACCAGGATCTCCAGTTCAAGACGATTACCATTCGGATCAACGAACATGCCGTCCTTGCGTTTCCACCCCGCTTGCCTGAGGAGTTTGACCGCCCGGCCCAAAAGCTTCCGGTCGCGGCCGGAACCATCGCTCGCCGGCAGCATGACGGCTTCTCCAAATGCAGCCTCCGGCACATCGCCGGGCAGGCTTTTCAGCAAGGCCTGTTCTTCGGCTGACGGCAGACCCTCCGCACGGTATGGCGAGCGCTCAAACAGCGACTGCGACCGCGTGTAAGAGCCATAAAACATGTTCTGGCGTGTCCACTCGAAATCGAAGCACAGATTGATTGCCTCACGCACCCGGTGGTCGGTGAAGCGCTCGCGGCGGGTATTGACCGCCCAAGCCTGCATGGAAGGACGCAACTCGCCGGCGAATTCGCGCTTGATGACCCTTCCCTCACTCAGTGCGGGAAAGTCGTACTCGGTGGCCCAGGTTTTGGAGACAAACTCCTGACGATAAAAGATGTCGCCCTTCTTGAAGGCTTCAAATCCGGCTTGCCGGTCACGGAAGAAATCGATCCTGATGCGGTCAAAATGGCCCAGACCCTTCTTTGCCGGCAGATCGCGGCCCCAGTAGTTTTTCACTTTTTCATATTCAATCGACAGGCCCGGCGATGTCCTGCCGACACGGTAGGCGCCTGAACCGAGCGGGGCCCGCATTTCGGAGCTGTCGAAGGGATGGGCGTCGAAGTGAGATTTCGCAACAATGGGAAACTGGACGACCGAAAGGATGAGACGGTCGGATTGCTTGCCGGTGAACTTCAACTGCACCGTATGATCATCGAGCACTACTGCGTCCTGCAACTCTGTCAGCGGCAGCAGCAAGCTTGGATGGCCCTTCTCCTTGAACAGCAGATAGGTGAAAGCGACATCATGCGCCGTCAGTGGAGAGCCGTCGTGAAATTCCGCTGCTTTGCGCAGATGAAACGTGAACGTGTTGCGGTCATCCGAAATCTCGACACTTTCGGCCAATAGCCCATAAGCGGCGTCCGGCTCGTCGAGAGCGCGAACCATCAGGCTGTCGAAGCAAAGCTCCATGCGTGGCGGTGCATCGCCTTTTGCCACGAAGGTGTTCAGCGTATTGAATGTCATGACATTCTGGTTGAACGCCCAATTTGGCGGCGAGAAGTTGAACGTTCCTCCCGCCGGTGCGTCGGGATTTGCATAGTCGAAATGCGCAAAGTCGGGCGGATATTTTAGGTCGCCGAAAGCAGACAGGCCGTGAAGGCGGGTATTCGCCGGGCTCGATGCGAAACCATGCCCGCCGATAATTGGCAGCGCGGCGATCGCTCCGCCGCCGGCAAGTACTGTTCGGCGGGAAAGGTGCCGGCCGGTCAATTGCCACCACCAAGCTTCTTGTCCAGTGCGGCCGCCTTTTCAGCATCAATCCACCATGAATTAATGTCGATGCCTGCATAGGCGGGCTGCGTTGGAGGCATGCCGAATTTGTCCCACCAGGCCATCCAGATATCGGGATTGTGCCATTGCGGAATGACATAGAAATTCCACAGCAGCACACGGTCGAGTGCATGTGTCGTGGCGATCAGTTCTTCCCGGTTCTTGGCAAAAATAATCTTGTCGACGAGATCGTCGATAACCGGATCCTTGATCCCCGCCAGATTGCGCGAACCGGGTACATCCGCAGCAGGGGAGCTCCAGAAATCGCGTTGCTCGTTTCCAGGCGACAACGACTGCTGGAAACCGGAGGTGGTCAACTCAAACTCAAAGCTGCGGACGCGGTTGATATACTGGTTGGAATCGATCACCCGCATTGAGGCATCGACACCAAGCTTTTTCAGTTGCTCGATATAGGGGGCGGCGATTCGGGCGTCGGTCTCATCATTACCGAGGATTTCGATTGCCAGGGGCTTGCCGTCGGCGCCGACCAGTTGAGAGCCTTTGCGTGTGTAGCCGGCCTCTTTCAATAGTTTGAAAGCGCGTGCCAAATGCTTTCGATCACTCCGGTTGTCACCGGTATAGACCGGCAATTCGAATGGTTTCTCGAAGACCTCATCGGGAATCTGGCCGCGATACTGCTCCAGAATTTCCAGCTCCAGGCCCTCGGGCAGCCCGCTGGAAGCCAATTCACCACCCTCGAAATAGCTGTCGGTTCGCGCATAGAGACCGAAAAACTGGGTCTTGTTCATGCTTTCGAAATCGAACGCCCAGGTCAAAGCCTCGCGCACCCGGCGGTCCTTGAATTTGTCCAGCCGTGTATTGATGACAAATCCCTGCATCGGTTGGCCGGAGCCTTCGGGAAATTCACCGCGGACCACGTCTCCGGCTTCGAAAGCTGGGAAATTGTACTCCTTGGCCCAGCGCCGCGATCTGTTCTCGCGGCGGTAGTCTTCCAATCCGCCCTTGATAAATCCCGGCCACGCGGAGTTGCGGTCAAGGAAGTAGGTGTAGCGGCGCCGGTCGAAATTCTCCCGGCCTATCTTCACCGGCAGATCCTTGCCCCAGTAGTCCTCAACCCGTTCCCAAACAATCTCGTCGCCGGGCTTGAAGCTTTTGATCCTGTAAGGACCGGAGCCCAGCGGCGGCTCGAGCGTCGGCGCAGAAATGTCGCGTTTCTTGCCGTCTGCATCGGTGCCCTCCCACCAGTGCTTCGGCAGCACCGGCATGTCGCCCATGATGTGCGGCAGTTCACGGTTGTTCTTTTGATCGAACCGGAACTCCACCTCTCGCTCGGACAATATGACTGCCTCTGTCACGTTATGAAAATACTGATTGTAGAGCGGGTAGTTGGCTTTCAAGATCTCGAAAGACCAGACAACGTCTTCGGCTGTCACCGGTTCGCCGTCATGAAACCGGGCTTTGGGATTCAGCCTGTAGGTGGCAGATGAATAGTCATCGGGATATTTGAACGCCTCTGCGAGTAGCGGGTAGCTTGTACCCGGCTCTTCGACCGACTGGGCCATCAACGTGTCATAGGGCAAACCACCGGTGAATGCCGTCAATCCTGCTGCGGGCGTGCCGCGAACGATGAATGGATTGAAACTGTCAAATGCACCGATCGCGATCAGATTGACGGTTCCGCCCTTCGGTGCGTCAGGATTGACATGGTCATAACGCTCGAATTTTTCCGCGTATTTCGACTTGCCGATTAACGAGGAAACGGTGCGCCAATTGTCCTGCGCCATTGCAGCGGTGACCGATACAAAAAGAACGGCTGACGCGAGTAAACCCGAAATTACCGTGGATCGAGGATTCACTGGTTCTACCTCCAGCTAGAGCGTGTGGTCAGGATTCTTAGCGCGTTCACCGCCTGTGGAAAGGTGCGATAGGGTAAAATGGGCGTCAAATGATGGCAAATGGGCGTGTTGCACAAAAAAACCGGGCGTGTTGCCCGGTTTTCTGCAATTTCGTATCGGATTTTGTCCTATTCCGTTGCCGTCGCCGAATCTTCCGGTGCCGGCTCGGGTAGCGGAGCCGGACTGTCCGACAGCGTCCTGAGATAGGCGATTATGTTGGCGCGATCGCCCTCTTTCTTCAGCCCGGCAAAGCCCATCGACGTGCCCTTGACGAATTTCTTCGGCGACAACAGGAACAGGCTCAGATTCTCATAGTCCCAGGCTGTCGCGCCACCCTGCGCGAACTCCTTCAATGCTCTCGAATAGGAAAATCCGTCATGGGTTGCAGCCGCGCGGCCTACGATGTCCCAGAGATTGGGGCCTACCTTGTTGGCGCCGCCATTTTCAACCGTGTGACAAGCTGCGCACTTCTTGAATACCGATTTGCCCTTGTCGATATCGGCTCCGGCCAGAAGTGGGCCGATCGGCTCCGGTCCTTTCGGCTCTCCGTCCTCACCGCCCGCTGCAGCCTCAGCGGCTTCAATGATGAAACCCGGCTTTTCAGGAGCGTGGCTGGCGAAAATGGCGTCTGAGACGATGGATACAGAAAATACCACGAAAACAGTAGCCAGTATCGCGCCAATGATTTTGTTCAGTTCGAAAGAGTCCATGAAACCCCGTGGCTCCCAGTCATCCAGCTGTATTCAGCGCGCCGTTTGATTCAAAACCAATGCCCGGTATTTGCTGCCGGCGTCAGAAATTTGCGCGGAAACTAGGTCTTTTGCTCTGCCGTTGCAACACATATAAGGACGGTTTCAGTTGAGACTTTTTGCCGCCGCTGGCGATTATTATCCAGGACCGTTTGCCAATGCCTTCGATCGTTCTGATACCTGCGCGCATGGCTGCCTCACGGCTGCCGGGAAAGCCGCTTGCGGATATCTGCGGCGAGCCAATGATTGTTCACGTTGCGCGGCGCGCATTTGAAAGCGGCAGTGGCCGGGTCGTGGTGGCCACGGATTCCGACCAGATCGCAGCTGCGGTCGATGGAAGCGGATTTGAAGCAGTGATGACCAGTTCAGAACATCAGTCGGGTTCCGACAGGATCTTCGAGGCGCTTCAAACCGTTGATCCAAAGGAAGAATTCGACACAATCGTCAATGTGCAAGGCGACCTGCCAACCATTGAGCCCGAAACAATCCGCGCGTCGCTGAAACCGCTGACCGACCCTGAGGTCGACATTGCAACGCTTGGTGTTGAAATAATCGATGAAGCTGAAAAGACCAATCCGAATGTGGTCAAGATCGTCGGTTCACCGGTGGGCAATGGCCGCCTTCGGGCGCTGTATTTCACCCGCGCGACTGCTCCATGGGGTGAAGGTCCGCTGTTTCATCACATCGGCCTGTACGCATATCGCCGTGAGGCGCTTGCCCGATTTGTGGGGCTGAAGCCATCAATATTGGAAAAGCGGGAGAAACTGGAACAGTTGCGGGCACTGGAAGCCGGCATGCGAATCGACGCAGCAATCGTTGACGCCGCGCCGCTTGGTGTGGATACAGCAGAAGATCTTGACCGGGCGCGAGGCGTTCTCGCCGCCCGCCAGTAGAGCGGACAAACAAACAATGGCCTATCGCAGCAACAAGATTGCCTTTCAGGGCGAACCAGGCGCCAATTCCGATACCGCCTGCCGCGATGTCTATCCCGACATGGAGCCCCTGCCATGCGCGACATTCGAGGATGCATTTATCGCGGTCGAAAGCGGAAAGGCCGAACTGGCGATGATCCCGATCGAGAACACGATTGCCGGCCGTGTTGCGGATATTCATCATCTGCTGCCCAACTCAAATCTGCATATCGTCGGCGAGTATTTTCTACCGATCCATTTTCAGGTGATGGCCAGGCCGGGCGTGAAACTGGCGGACATCAAAACCATTCACAGCCATATCCATGCACTGGGCCAGTGCCGGAACATCATCCGCAACAATGACTGGAAAGCGGAGGTGGCCGGAGACACGGCCGGCGCCGCGCGCATTGTTGCCGGTCTGGACGACCATGCCTCGGCTTCGCTATCGCCACGTCTGGCTGCCGAACTCTACGGGCTCGACATATTGGCGGAAAATGTCGAGGACACTGACAACAACGTCACCCGGTTTGTCATCTTGTCGAAGACCGATGACCGGACAATCCGCCAGTCGGAAGGCGATCTGGTGATGACCACCTTTATTTTCAGGGTGCGTAACATCCCGGCAGCGCTTTACAAGGCCATGGGTGGTTTTGCGACCAACGGAATCAACATGACTAAGCTGGAAAGCTATCAGACGGGCGGCAAGTTTTTTGCAACGCTCTTTTACGCCGACATCGAAGGGCATCCTGACGATGAAAATGTCAGGCTGGCATTTGAAGAGTTGTCGTTCTTTTCACGTGATATGCGCATTCTCGGTGTCTATCCGGCGCATGCATTTCGCGCCACACAGGCCGAGGATGTAGATTAATTCGAGGCTTTGTGTATTCACCGGGACCGAAAATCAGGTCTCCACGTGCGCACCGATCAGAAGAAGCCGCTTTCGCTGAACCGCATTCCGGCAGGTCCGAGAATAACGATGAACAGGACCGGCAGGAAGAACACGATCATCGGAACGGTGAGCTTCGGCGGCAAGGCGGCTGCCTTTTTCTCGGCTTCGTTCAGACGCATCTCGCGGCTTTCGTCAGCAAGAACCCGGAGCGCTTGCGACACCGGCGTACCGTATCGTTCGGCCTGAATGAGCGCCTGTGAAACGCTTTTGACCGATTCAAGGCCTGTCCGTTCGGAAAGATTTTCATAAGCCTGCCGCCGCTCCTGCAGAAAAGAAAGTTCGGCGTTCGTCAGCACAAACTCTTCTGCCAGTTCAACCGACTGGGAGCCGATCTCTTCTGCCACTTTGCGAAACGCCGCTTCCACCGACATTCCGGATTCAACGCAGATCAGCATCAGGTCCAGCGCATCTGGCCATGCGCGCTGGATCTTGAATTTCCGTTTCGTTGCCCGATTGGTCACATAGAAAACCGGAGCGTAGAATCCGGCATATGCGGCGCCGACACAGACGAAAATCTTCACGAATGTCGGCTGCTCCGGGAGGCTGTCGAGCGCAAATACATAGATGGCAGCAAGCGCCAGTCCGACAAATGGCAGGACGAGACGGAAGAACAGGAACCGGGTCATCGGATTTTCACCGCGGAAACCAGCTGTTCTCAGCTTGGCGACCGTGCCTTCATCCGCCAGCGCGTTTCGCAGGTCGAGCCGCTCGACAATGTTCTTCATGCCTGTCGATTGCTCTTCGCGCAGCCTTCCGCGCCGCTTGTCGGCTTCAGCCGCAAGGCGCGCACGTTGCTTGGCGCGCAACTCTTCACGCTCGAGCGCGACCGATTTCATCCTGGTTTTCAGATCATTACCGCCGAAGGAAGGCAAAGCAGTGAAAATCGTCGCAAAGACAGACACACCGACCAGCAATGCGATCAGGAACGATGGTTCGAAAACCGAATTTGTGATGGTTTCTACCATGACAGCAAACCTGTGAGCGACACGCTAAACATCGAAATTCATCATCTTCTTCATCACAAAGATGCCCATCGACATCCACACGGCAGCGATACCGAGCAACATATGACCCGTGCTGGTGATGAACAGCGGCATGATGTAGCCAGGGCTGGACAGGTAGACCAAAAACGCGACCATAAAGGGCAGGATTCCGATAATAACCGCCGAGGCCTTGGCTTCCATCGACAAGGCCTGAACCTTCATTTTCATCTTCTTGCGGTCGCGCAAAACACGAGACAGATTGCCGAGTGCTTCAGAAAGATTACCGCCCGCCTGTTGCTGGATCTGAATGACAATGCCGAAAAAGCTCGCTTCCGAGCACGGCATTGTCCGTTGCATCCGCAATGCGGCGTCAGGAATCGACATGCCGACCTGCTGTGATTCAATAATCCGCCTGAATTCTGACTTGACCGGTTCCTGCGCCTCATTGGCGATCAGGCGGATTCCGTCATTGAGCGGCAGGCCCGATTTTACGGCGCGGACAATGACATCGAGCGAGTTTGGGAACTCATTGAGAAACGCCTTGACCCGCCGTGCGCGGCGAAAGCCCACAAACCAGCGAGGAAGGCCGAACGTGCCGGCCAAAAGTGCACCGGGAAGCGTATAGACAGGTGCGCCGAGAAAATAGGCGCCAATGGTCATCAGGATTCCGCAAAGACCCGATACAATGTAGTAATTCCTGACGGAAATGCTCATTCCGGCCTGCTGAAGCAGCATCTTCAAAGGCGGCTTTTTGTTGATGTTACCTTCCTTCTTTTGCCGCTCTTCGAGATCTTTCAATGAATCCTGGACCGACTTGCGTCGTTTTGCAGCGTCGGTCTGCCGGTCGCGGGCAGCCTTCTTCAGCGCCCGGTCGGTTTCAGCGTTCTTGACGGTCTGCAACCGGCGTCCAGCGGATTTCTCATCCTCAATCCGAGAAAACAGAAATACGTAGGCAACCGCCCCGGCGCTTAGTGCCGCCAGGGCAATGAACATCAAGACTGTGGTATCAATGCCAAACATTCTTACTACCTACTGCCGGCGGGCGAATTACTCCGGTACCCTGGCCTCCATGGCTTCAAGGGCATTTGCCAGCGCCTGTTCTTCACCATAGTACCGTGCGCGATCCCAGAAGGCGGGTCTGCCGATACCCGTCGATGAGTGATGGCCGGAGAGTTTGCCCGACGCATCCTCACCGGTGATATTGTAGGTGATCAAATCTTGCGTAATGATTACGTCGCCTTCCATGCCGATCACTTCGGTGATGTGGGTGATGCGGCGTGAACCGTCGCGCAGGCGCGCTGCCTGAATGATGACATCGACCGAACCAACAATAATCTCGCGAACGGTGCGTTGAGGCAGGCTGAATCCGCCCATCGCGATCATCGATTCAATACGATTGAGACATTCCCGCGGCGAGTTGGAGTGAATGGTTCCCATCGAGCCGTCGTGACCGGTGTTCATGGCCTGAAGCAGATCGAAAACTTCAGGTCCGCGCACCTCACCGACGATAATCCGCTCAGGACGCATACGCAGGCAGTTCTTGACCAGGTCGGTCATGGTGATCTGTCCCTCGCCCTCCAAATTGGGTGGGCGCGTCTCCAACCGGACCACATGAGGCTGCTGCAATTGAAGTTCGGCGGAGTCCTCGCAGGTAATGACCCGCTCCTCCTTGTCGATAAAGCCGGTCAAACAGTTCAAAAGAGTGGTTTTACCCGAGCCTGTTCCGCCAGAAATGACCACATTGCAGCGTACGCGTCCGATAATCTTCAAGACATGTGCGCCTTCCGGCGAAATGGCGCCAAAATTGACCAGTTGGTCAAGCGTCAACTTGTCTTTCTTGAACTTACGAATGGTGAGAGCAGTGCCGTCAATCGCCAATGGCGGTGCAATAACGTTCACACGGGAACCGTCGGGCAAGCGCGCATCACAAATCGGGCTCGATTCATCGACACGGCGGCCGACCTGGCTAACGATGCGTTGGCAGATATTCAATAGCTGCTGGTTGTCGCGGAAACGGATCGGGGTTTCCTCGACCTTGCCGTTCACCTCAATGAATACTTTCTTGGCGCCATTGACCATGATGTCGGCAATGTCATCACGGGCAAGCAGCGGCTCCAGCGGACCGTAACCGAGCACGTCGTTACAGATATCTTCGAGCAGTTCTTCCTGCTCGGAGATCGACATCGCAAAATTCTTGATTGCGATAATGTCATTGACGATGTCGCGGATCTCTTCGCGGGCAGAATCCGGCTCCAGCTTGGCCAATTGCGACAGATCAATTGTGTCAATCAGGGCGGAGAATACCTGACTTTTGGTATCATAGTAGGATTCACCGCGTTCACGCGGAGCCGCCTGATCCGGCTCGGCGATCATCGGCGGTACATCGGTGATAACCTTTGTAGGAGGCGCCGATTCCGTGGGTTTCGGAGCGGCCTCTACGGGCGCCGATTCCACCGGAGCGGATTCTGCTGGCTTCGTCTCTTCCGCCACAGGCGCCGGTTCGACCGGCTTTGGTGCCGGTTCCGCCGGAGTGGCGGTGTTGCTGCCCTTCTTACCAAACATGTCCGATCAACCCGTCCTGCTGCCCCGTACTGCTATTTCTTCCGCTTAAACCGCCCAAGGAGACCGTCGATCGCCCTCTTCTTCGGCGCCTTCAGCTCGCTCCGGCCCGTCAGCATGTGCGAGATATCGTTCAACGCGGCCACCACAGCGTGCTGGGCATCCGTCTCCGCCAGCATGCGTCCATTGTTGGAGGCGTTTCCGAACAACAATGGATCAAATGGAATCTCCGCCAACGGAACCAATCCAAGCGGTTCAGCGAACTCCGCAGCCGAGATTTCCGGCCGTTTCGGAATGCCGATCTGGTTGATGATCAGTTTCGGCGCCGTGTCGTTGGGCCGGGCCTTGGTCAAGGTATCGACCAAATTCTTTGCGTTGCGCAGATTGGCAAGCTCGGGTGTCGCGACAATAATCACCTCGTCTGCCAATGTGAGCACGGATTTGGTCCAAGCATTCCAGCTATGCGGAATGTCGAGAACCACATAGGGCGCCGATCTTTGCACCGTGTCGATGATCTGGCTGAAGGAATCCTTTTCAAAGTCGTATACGCGATCAAGCGTCGACGGGGCCGCCAGCATTGACAGGTTCTCGGCGCATTGCGCCAGCAACCGGTCGAGATAGACCTCGTCAATCCGCTCGGGCGAGAATACCGCCTCGGCAATTCCCTGAGCAGGATCCTGGTCGAAATTTATGTTGGCCGTGCCGAACGGTAAATCCAGATCGGCAACAACAACCTCGGAATTAAACAAGGTCGAGATGTTCCAGCCGAGATTGTGCGCGATCGTTGAAGACCCGACACCGCCCTTGGCTCCAACAAATGCGAATGTCTTGCCGAGCGGCTCGGCCTCCGGATTGACGAAGATGGTCGAGATCATCCCGACAATGTCAGCCAGTGAAACCGGCGCGACGACATATTCGGAGATGCCGGCCTTGATGAGTTCCCGGTAAAGCCACACATCGTTGTAGTGGCCGATAATCACGACCTTGGAATTCGGGTCGCACACTTCCGCCAACTGTTCCAGTGATGAAAGCAGAACTTTGGGTTCAAGGCGTGATTCGAGAATGATCAGATTCGGCGTTGGCGCACTTTGGTAGAACTCGATTGCAGTATCGAGCCCACCCATGTGAACTTTCAGATGCGCCTTGGTCATGCGACGGTCTTCGCCGGCCCTTTCTATCGGCTTGGCGACACCGTCGGATTCGCAGAAGGCCTGAACCGAAATCCGGGGGATCGGCCGCATATCGCTCAGCGCATCAATATCCACACTTTCAGAGTGTTCTTCGTGATGTTGATCGCTGTCGTAGGCAAGATTGCTCATTTCATTCGACCTAATTCTTACGGACTATCGAAATTCGTTTCCTGCGGCACGTTCAGGCCGCCTTCACGATACTCATCAATGGCGCGCACCCGGCGCTCGGCATCAATTTCGGTTGGTTTACGCGGCCCCAACAGATCGGCTGGATTGGCGATCTGGGCCGCCAGATTGTTCTGATAGGAACATCCGAAATTTGCGTAGTGCTTGTTTTCTCCAGACGCCTTCAGCATGTCGTCCGGCCATCTGCCGCATTGCCCTGCGGATGCTGCCATTGTGGTATAGGTCAGCCGCACCGGCGCTGACACTTCCGCCGACGACGCCTGATATGGAAGGGCGATGATCTTGTGGCGAGGCACACCTGCACCAGTGACAAGTGCAAACAACTCCGGCGACAGATTGGCAACCGCCCGCTCATTTGCAGAGCCGGAAGGCATCATGATCTGAACCACACTTCCGTTGGACACGTCATAATTGTCCAGAAAACCGAGAATTGCCGATTTCTGGGCATTGGACATTTTTTCGTCGCTGGCTCCAACGGGAATGTCGATCACTTCCTCGCGTTCGGAAATGACGATCGGATGGTTGGTCCTGTAGTCATCCGGTACCGCGCCGACTTCCACGTGATCGCGTTTCAGATAGGCGCAACCGGACAACATAGATCCAGCCAGAATTGCAATCGCGATGCGAGACATCACCTTGCTCGGGGAACCATGACCCAACCGGCTGTCCCGATTCTTACTGTGTACAGGTAGTAACATTCTGTCGGTCCCCAGTTACTTGTAGATGTAGCCGACGACGCCGTGGTAGCGGCCTTTCGGCAAATCCGTTTTCATCGTGCCATAGACCCGGTTGACCCGGCCCAGGAAGAACCCGGCCCCGTCGCTCGGTGCATTGAAATTGTCGTCAGGCTTGGCGAATTTGTTTCTTGCCGCCGGACGTGAAAGGTATGGCGTCACCAAGATGACCAGTTCGGTCTCATTGCGGACAAAGTCCTTGCTGCGGAACAGGGTTCCCAACACCGGCAGCTTTGACAGACCGGGTAATCCCGCCGAAGCCTGGCGAATGTCATCGCGGACCAGGCCGGCAATCATCATGGAGCCACCTGAAGGAAGCTCCACGGTCGTATCGGCCAGTCTCCGGCGAATTGACAGGAAGTTGGCGCCGGCTCTGCGTACACCGGCCGACAGCGCGATCGAATCCTCGGTGGTCGGCTCGGAAACCGACGTCCTCACTTTCAAGCTGATTCGGCCAGGAGACAGAACGGTAGGCAGAAACTCCAAACCGATGCCATATTCCAGCCGGGTGATATCGTAGGTCAGCCCGCCAGTTTCATCATCGACTGACTGGCCTGTGACCAAGCTGAACTCGCCGCCAACCCTGAAGGTGGCCGATTCGCCGGAAACCGCCGTCAGTGTCGGTTCGGCGAGCGTCTTCATGACACCGGCCTGCTCCATGGCGTTCAGATAGGCGTTGATGGTTGCTGACCCGATTGAGCCGGCCAAACTGGCTTGTGAAGGAGACAGCGGCTTGCCCAGTCCGAAGAAATTGTCGCTGATGGCACCCCAGCTTATGCCGTTTGATGCGCCGTTTGCGAACATATTCACCCCGAGCTGCTTCATCACGGAGCGCGTAACTTCGGCGACGGTGACTTTCAGGGTAACCTGGTCTTCGCCAATGATCTTGATGAGATTGACGATCTGACTGGTGCGCCGTTCGCTATCGGGATTGTTGATCGCAACACCGCCACCATCGGCGCCGGAAGCCGCTGTGGTGGTGAAGTTGCCAGTGGTTGCCTCTCCGCCTGTCAGGAATATCTGGGCGAGCTGTGCTGCGCGGGAAGCGTCAAGCGGCGTTTCGACCGTTCCGGTCAACACGACATTGTCGTTGAGAAGCTCGACATCAATATCAGAGTTGGGAATGAAACGGGCAAGATGCTCTTTCAACCCCGATACATCGCGCTCGATTACGAGGTCGATATTGGCGATTTGCTCGCCACCCGGGCCGAATACGAATATATTGGTTTCACCGACCTGCTTGCCAAACAGGTAAATGCGACGTGATGTTCTGGTGACCGCGTCTGCTACCGTCGGATTGGCTACGAGAATGTCGTAGGCGTCGCGCGGCAGATCGATAACGATTGACTTGTTCAATCCCAGCTTCACGCGCTGATTGTTTACCGCTTTTCCGATTTTGACATTTTGTGCCGCAGCATTCATGCCGCCGGGAACGACAGCCAGTTCGGCCGCGAACAGCGCTGTCGTGGCAACCAGCAAAGCGGTGGATAGCCGCAATGCCCGCACAGGGCTGCGTCCCGCTGCAGATCGTTTGCCGCTTGGATCGCTCATCATTTTCTGGCTCCCACTTCAGAAATTTCACCGGATTTGATCATGCGGACCGTTCCACGTTTGCCGTCTCCGGACACAAGATATTCAGCTCCCGGACCTGTCTCTTCTTCCGCGTCCACGGTGGCCCGCAGCGCAAGGGTCAGACGGTCAGCCATCTGTTGGGCGACGGTAATGATCTGGGCCTGTTGAGGTGTCAGCTCAAGCGTGGCTGTTTCGCCGACCTTGACCTTTCGGCCTTCCTCGTCTTCCTGGATTGTCTGGTCGATTGCCAGCACACGGATATTCTCGAGAATAGTCTCGGTAACGAATCCATCGTTTGCGCTATCGTTCGAGCGGCGCGTCATGATCACATCGACCTTGTCGTTCGGCAGGATGAACCCGCCAGCAGAGGTGTCAGGTGAAATCTGGGTCGCGATGGCGCGTTTACCCGAAGGCAGTATCGATGACATAAATGCCTGACCAGCGTCGATCAGCTTGGATCTGCGAAGCGGCTCGCCGGCGAACATTGGCAATCTTGCCACTGCGCCAATGAACGCATTCAAAGCCTCGGGCTCGGCATCCTTGGTGATGAAGCCCTCGCGAACGCCATCCTTTGGCCAGGCCTGCCAACCGAGCTGATCCTGTATTACGCCGCCAACACCCATGTCGCGCTGGACAACCAGGACATCGGTCATTTCGATCGCCGGGGCTACCGGGACATTCTCAACGACCACCTGGGGTGGTGGGGCTGACATCTGCATCGCCACATAGCCGGCACCTACTGCCGTCACCACGGCGACCCCTAGTATTATCAGTCGGGAAGTATTCATGTGCCCGAACCTCGCACTCCGCAAACAGCTGAACTCGAGGTGACTTTGCAGCGGCAATCGTCAAATTATGGTTAATGCAATACTTACAATCGCATTTCTTGGATCACAGAATGTATCTGTCCGCATGAATTGCGGCAGATTAACAGGTAATTGGAGCTGAAAGCCGGACTGATTCGCATCAAGTCGAGCGAGACGTTCTCAGAAGTTCGCCATCGCCCATTGCGCCAGGGTCGTGGTGGGAAACGCAAGAATACCGCCAATGGCAAGCGCGATACCGTAGGGTACACCAACGTCCTTGTCGGCGAAGTTCCTCAGCAACAACATGTGGCCGGTGTACACCGATAACGCCGATTTCCGATATAGAAGGATCAGGACGGTCAGGGCGCCGCCAACAAGCGCTGCATAGACGAGATAGAACAATATGCTCATGCTCATTCCCATCCAAAGTGCCGTAGCTGCCAGGAGTTTTGCATCTCCGCCACCCATGCCGCCAACGGCAAAGAACCCGAAAGTGACTGCCAGGACCAGCGCACCGGCCGCCAGGTGCCATGCATAGGTGCTCCAGTCCATTCCGGTCATTGGAGCCACCAGCAGGAACGTGACCGCCAGCACGATCGAAATCCGGTTCGCGATGGTCATGGAGATCATGTCGGAGATGGCGGCAAATGCCATGCAAAATGGGAAGATGACCAGGATAATTGCAGCAAGCATGGATCAGTCTTTGTTTGTTTGACGGCATGGCCAACCTAGCCGATCCCGCTTAATCATTCGTGAAACGCAAAAGAGCCGTATGGCTCGCAACAAAAAAGGCCGTCTTCGATGAAGACGGCCTTTTATGCAATTTTCAGTCGGCTCAGGTGACCCGATCATCAGGCCACCCGCCAATACTGGAAAATTAGTTAGCGTTCGTTTTGTCCAGCTCGGTAGCCAGATCGTCGAACTTCTCGTCAAGGCTGTTGCCAAGGGCGCCAGCGCCAACAACGATAGCAAGAGCGATCAAAGCAGCGATCAGGCCATACTCAATGGCGGTCGCACCAGATTCGTCTTTTGCGAAGCGTGCAAAAATCTTAGACATGAGAGAACTCCTTACTCCGTATTTACAGCACAACCCGTCAACGGTTTTTGTTTGTTGATCGGATTGCGGCAATCTACGCTTCAGCTCTTTCAATCGACTTAAAAAACAGGGCTAACCAAATGTTACCGGATACGACACAGCTACATGGTTAGCATTGGGCTAAGTATTCAGTTCGATTGCACCGCTTCACATCCAGCAGGACGCGTTAAATCTCGCGTATATTATAAGGTATCGCTGTTATTGCCGTTCTGGGAGACCAATGACCGGGCAAGACGGGTTGAGCGATCTCCAACTTAACCGATCATTCACCATTACCAGTCAATTTGGATCGCAACAGAAACATTGGAGTGCCGACATGACCCGGGCCCCGAAACTTTCCAAACTAGCCGGACTGCTGACGGCTTCCGTGATTGGTTTATCCGTCGCATCCGTTTCGGCAAATGCTGAAAACGGAATTGAGGTGGTGCTCAACCAGGCCAAGATCCTCAAGCTGGCGCGCCCGGCCGACACGATTGTTGTCGGTAATCCGGAAATTGCAGATGCGGCGGTTCAGAACTCGTCGACAATCGTGCTTACCGGCAAGGGATTTGGTTTGACCAATCTTGTCATACTGGACGAGGACGGAGCTCCGATCATCGACGAACAGGTCTTTGTCACCCGTCAGGATGCCCGTTCTGTTCGTGTTTACCGGCGGTCTTCGCTTCAAACACTGTCCTGTACGCCACGATGCGAAGCCGCGTACAAGACCGACGCCGAAAGAGAATCGGACGCTGATCTGGGTGCCTCGCAGTAACTGCGAAAACCCACAAACTTAAACAGACGCAATCTCTCCATGATGCCGATCAGTCCATTCGCGTGCTGATCGGCACTGCATTTTTGCCTGCGGCGGTGAACATATTTTGTTTCAAACTGTCACCGGATGAGAGCGGGCGCCACCCGCAACACGGTTAGCAAATCGTTGCAGTAACTGCTCAAATTGCCGCCGACCGCCATACCGGATTTAAACCGGCATAACTTATGGTCGCGCTTGTCAAACTACCGGTATTGGCAAGCAGGGCACCAAAATGCGTAGAAAAAAGTCAAAACAAGGCGGGTCCGGATTTCTTTCTCGGCTGGCGGGGAGGCACCGCAGACGGGATTTTGCGGGCGACCAAGATGGAAGCACCGCAATCGAATTCACGATGCTGGTCATTCCGTTCACACTTTTGATTTTCGCCATTCTGGAGAGCTGTATTTCGTTTGCGGGACAACAACTGCTCTCGAACTCTGCCAACAATGTCGCGCGCCAGCTCAGAACAGGTCAGATCAAGGCCGCCGATGTCACCGAAACGTCTCTGCGCGAACTGATCTGCGACGATATCTCAATCCTTGTTGCTGCGGGATGCCCCGGGCTGGAGGTGGATTTGCGTGAATTCGCTACTTTCGCAGACGCGGCGAAAGAGGAAATCAAATATATCGGCTCTGGCGACACCCGGGACATCGACACCTCGGATTTTGATGTCACTCCCGGGAAATCGCTGACAAAAAACATGCTGCGGGTGTTTTACCGCTGGCCAATCATGACCGACATCATGCGCAAGCGGATGTCCAGCCTCAAAGGTGGCACGACGCTGCATTTCGCAACCGTCACCTGGCAAAACGAACCATTCCAGGACTGAAGTTAAAACTCGGGCAACTGACGAGAACAAGATCATGGACAAGCGTCAATCGAAATCATTTGGCCTAGGCCGCATTCGCCAGAAGCTTCGCAGCCTCGTCGGCGACGAGAATGGCGTTGCAGCGATTGAATTTGCGTTCATCGCACCGGTCCTGTTGTCGCTTTATTTCGTCACCATGGAAGTGGCACAGGCGGTTGAGTCGAACAGGAAAGTCGGACGCGCAGCCAGCATGATCGCTGATCTGATTACGCAGCAACAGACGATCAAAAAGTCTGAAATCGATGCGATCATGCAGATCGGTCTTTCGATCATGCAGCCCTATAGCCGGACGACACCAGAGTTCATTATCACGGCAATCGAGATCACCGATGAGGACAATCCGAAGGTCAAAGTCGCCTGGTCGCGAAAGCTGAAAGACGGCACTGCCAGCCAGGATGCTGCCCCCGGGACGACAACGACCGTGCCTGAAAAGCTGGAAATCAGGGATTCCTTCCTGGTCCGGGTTGAGACCAAGCTGAACTACAAGCCGATCATCACCTACTCGACCACGCAGAAAAAGACGCTGGGTCTGATGGCTGCGTTCGACAACATCAACATGTCGGAACGGTATCACCTGCGGCCGCGTCAGAGTTCGTCAATTCCCTGCACTGACTGCTAGCCAGGCAAGCCGGGAACCACGGAAACTCGGACATACTGGCCGCCTGGCGCTATTGGCCCGCGTACCGGTCGACTATTTCATACACGAATCTGTAATCGCCCTGGCTGACCTCAAGCAGCGCCACCGATCCTGATCCGGCCAGCAATTCGTGTATGTCGGGTTTTGATTCCGCCAAGCCTGTCAAAAACTGACGCAACAGTGACTTGGCTTCTTCGCTCAAATCCTTCCTGACCGTGTGTGGGCCGTAGGGCAGAAATTCGGATGTCCAATGGATATCCAGATCCTGCGCCGGAAGGCCTGCTTCCTCCAGCCGGGCAATCGTTCCCGATGGTGACTGGATTATCGCTTCGCGCTGCGATTTGACCCAGCCAAACAATCCATCGACCTTTCCACTCAGAAACATGCTCTCCGCATCGCTGTCACTGGCGGCGATGACCAGCTGGCTGCTTCCGACTCCCGGTGGTCCATCAGCGCCCGACAGGGCCATCGACGGTATGATTGCTCCGGTCAAGCCGTCGCCCTGCGTTACGGCTATTCTCGCCTTGTTGATATCCGCATCCGATTGAGAAGCCTGTTTTCGCAGAATCAGAACCGAACGGATTCCGGTATCAAGCATTTCTCCCTGCTTGGCTGCGAGCGGTTCAACGCAGTCACAGAGCCTTCTGGCGGTGCCGTATGCCATGGCCGAATAAATTGCGTATTCGACACGGGAAGTCGCCTGGGCATCGATCAGCGCCGCGTAATCACGCGCAACGAATATCTGAACAGGCATGCCCAGCGCGATCGAAAATGCATGGCGAATCTCCGCCAATCCTGCCACTACCCGCTCAGAACCCGGATCAGCGAGCATCCCGATACGAAAAGTCCCCAGTTCCTCACGCCAATCGGCCGCCACGGTTGCCGACGTGAGCAGGATCAACCAAATTGCGGTGATGTTTCGTATGAATTTCAGGGCCATACCGCTCGATATCATCGAGACGTCGTTCCGTTCAATGTCCTAAAGAATGAAATTCCAGCGTATTGGCGAAATAATCCGATCCGGCCAGTCCGCTACGGCTTTGTTTCATTCGAAATCTTTTGGAAGGAACAGAAAGCGGTCAACTGTGCGCAAAAAGCACAAAAGGGGATCGATTCACAATGACCGGAAATTGCCCGCCTTGACGAAACAAAAGCACTCTTCGGTACTTCTGTCTTGTAAATGCAGGCGTTTGACCTTTTATGTGCAGCCGCAATGCATGAAACTCACCTAGAACCAGCCCAGCCCATGCAAATCAGTGAAATCTGCCGTGCCTGAACTGCCGGAAGTTGAAACCGTCAGGCGAGGACTGGCCCCGGTGCTGGAAGGTTCGAAAATCAGGAAACTGATTCAGAACCGGCCCGACTTGCGTTTTCCGTTTCCATCCCGGTTTGCAGACCGGGTGCAAGGACAAACAATCACTGCACTGTCCAGGCGAGCCAAATATCTGCTTGTTCACCTCAGTGGTGGCCATGTGCTGGTTTGCCATCTCGGAATGTCCGGGTCGTTCCGGATCGAGACGACCGCCATGACCGACAACGTTCCCGCGGCGTATGAAAAAAATCGCAAACACGATCATGTCATTTTGCACGTCGGAAAGGACACCGATGCCGACACCAAAGTGATCTACAACGATCCGCGCCGGTTTGGTTTCATGCTCCTGATCAAGCATGACGAACTGAATCTGCACCCGATATTTGCCAACCTTGGTGTCGAGCCAACAGGTAATACGCTTGATGGCGAAACCATCGGACTGCTTTTTGAAGGCAAAAGGGCGCCGCTGAAAGCCGCGCTTCTGGATCAGCGCCTGATCGCGGGACTTGGCAATATCTATGTATGCGAAGCACTCTGGCGGGCCGGGCTTGACCCCCGCAAATCAGCAGAATCCATATCAGGGCGAGGCAAAAGGCGGGGAGAAGTCCGGGACAGGCTGGCCAGTGCGATCCGCGATGTCATTCGCGACGCAATCGATTCCGGCGGTTCCTCGCTTCGCGATCACGTCCAAACCGATGGCTCGCTCGGCTATTTTCAACACCGGTTCGCAACATACGACCGCGAAGGCGAGGCATGCATGAAAACGGGCTGTCATGGTCAGGTGGAGCGCATCGTCCAGTCCGGGCGCTCGACGTTTTTCTGCCGGTTGTGCCAGAAATAGCGCAATGGCGGTTGCGACATCAGTGCGATAAACACGAACAACGAAATTCACCGGCAAAGGACGAAACAGCGATGGGTTACGAAACAATCATTGTCGAGACAAAAGGAAAGGTCGGTTTAGTTCAGCTCAACCGGCCAAAGGCGCTCAACGCACTCAATACGACTGTCATGAACGAGGTGACCTCAGCGCTTGAAGCATTCGATCAGGACGCAAGTGTCGGTGCAACGGTTATAACCGGGTCTGAAAAAGCATTTGCAGCGGGTGCGGATATCAAGGAGATGCAACCCCTGTCCTATGCTGAAGCCTACGCGCAGGATTTCTTTGCAGGCTGGGAACGGCTGGCACGGGTTCGCAAACCGGTCATCGCTGCGGTCTCCGGCTATGCATTGGGAGGCGGATGCGAACTCGCTATGATGTGCGATTTCATCATCGCATCTGAAAGCGCCAGATTCGGACAGCCCGAAATCACCCTCGGCGTGATCCCGGGAATGGGAGGATCGCAACGCCTGACCCGCGCTGTCGGCAAGGCCAAGGCGATGGACATGTGCCTGACCGGACGGATGATGGACGTCCACGAAGCTGAGAGCAGCGGTCTGGTGGCGCGTGTTGTTGCAGACAATGAACTTCTCGAAGAAGCGCTTAACGCTGCCGGAAAAATTGCCGAGTATTCAATGCCGGCCGTGATGATGGCCAAAGAAGCGGTCAACCGCGCTGATGAAATCAGTCTCTCCGAAGGATTGCGATTTGAACGCAGGCTGTTTCATTCGCTGTTTGCAATGGACGACCAGAAGGAAGGCATGAGTGCGTTTGTCGAGAAGCGTACTGCCAGCTTCCGGAACCGGTGAAAATCAAGGCCTGAACGGCGTTGACGCCAATCTGGTTTCACTCTATAAGCGCGCCAGTTTGAGGCGGCCAGCGGCCGCCTGATTGTTTTCAGGTCCGCAACATGACGAATGAGGCGCTGCAGAGCGCAGTTCATCCAGCGGCCAAGCAACGTGGAAAGAGAGAGCATGGCCAATACTTCTTCGGCCAAGAAGGCAACCAGAAAAATCGCCCGCCGCACTGCGGTCAACAAAAACCGTATTTCGCGGGTCAGAACGTTCCTGCGCAGGGTGGAAGAGGCTATCGCCTCTGGCGACAAGGATGCCGCCGCCGCCGCATTGAAGGAAGCCCAGCCGGAACTGATGCGCGCTGCGAGCAAGGGGGTTCTTCACCGCAATACAGCATCGAGAAAAGTCTCGCGGCTGGCGGGCCGGGTCAAAGCCCTGAGCGCCTGACAAAAGTCAACCATTTGGGTGTCGCGAAGGCCGGTTTTCGACCGGCCTTTTTTGTTTGCCGGCTCAACGCAAACCGGTTGCAATGCAACAAAACTGCCGGCTTATTCTGCATCTCTAAAGCGTGTGAAAAGTCGTTACATATCAGTCATATAGCCTGTGGAAAACCGCAATGCTGCATCGCTTCCATCTCAAATATTTCAATGGCTTAGCTCATTATCTTCGGGCGAAATGAAACCCGGCTTCAGGCGCCGAGTCTCAAAAATCCTGTCAAGCTTTTTTTCTGAAAATTTTTTTTGGTGCAAGGCATATTTTCTTATGCCTGAGAAAGAGATTGAATCAGAAAGATTTATCGGATTGAACCTCGAGGTCAGCAGCTGAATTCGACCCGAATCGCTGTCATAATCGTTAAAAAACCGTAACCACCGGGCTTGCGCTTTCCACAAGGAATTCTGTAGTGTCCAAGCATCGTGACGGACGGGCCGGCGGCCCAATTGTCCAACCAAATTGGAAAGAATTTGGCGCCGGTGCGCAAACCGGCGAACGGGTGAGTTTTGTCTGTTTCGTGGCGGCGGGTTTCCGGCGTCTTGTTCTGAATAGTACGAGTTGTTTCATCGGGTTTTTTGTATCGGGCCCGGTTTTTTGTTGCCCGATGATAGCAAAAAGCACGATTTTGGAGTGGAAATCGGTGTTATTGTACATCGCCTAAATGGAAGGGAGAGGGAATACTTAAAAATAGCTCAATCAATATTTAACGGGGAGGTGCTGGCTCATTTGGGCACAGTGCCGAGGGGCCACATATTTCAAAGGAACGGCGGCAATCCAATGAATTTTCACAGCAACGCTGCGGCGATGGTGCTGGATGACAGCGCCAACCATCAGACAGGGCGGTCGGGGGACCAAAACATGGCATCCAAGAGTGCGGCAGAAACATTTACGCGTGTAATGGCTCAGTTGAAGGCCCAGCTTGGGACGGAAGTCTACACGAGTTGGTTTGAACGCATGAAACTGGTCGAGGCCACTGCGAGCGTCATACGGCTGTCTGTTCCAACGACATTTCTGCGGTCTTGGATTACCAGCCATTACATCGACTTGATTCACGAATTGTGGAAAGCGGACGCCCCGGGTGTATTGAAAGTGGAGGTCCTGGTTCGCAGCGCGGTTCGATACAGTGTCCCGCAAGCCGACCGGAAACCGGCTCCAGGCGCGAAGACAGGCACCCAAACGAATTACGCACCGGGCGGCAACAAGCAGATTCCGACGCTCAAATCTCCGGTTGCCGGAAAAAACGGTACGCCGCGCCCGCGCGAGCAGAACACCATATTGGGTTCGCCGCTGGACAGCCGCTACACGTTCACATCTTTTGTCGAAGGCCCTTCAAACCGGGTGGCGTTTGCCGCTGCCAAGGCCGTCGCCGAAAAAGCTTCCAACGCCGTACGGTTCAACCCGTTGTTCATCCATGCTTCCGTTGGCCTGGGCAAAACCCATATTCTGCAGGCAGTTGCGGCAGAAGCCTTGTCCCGCGACCCCCAGTCACGTGTGGTCTACTTGACCGCTGAGTATTTCATGTGGCGGTTTGCAACTGCCATTCGCGATAACAATGCACTGACCTTCAAGGAGCAGTTGCGCGATATCGATCTTCTCGTCATCGACGACATGCAGTTTCTGCAGGGTAAATCAATCCAGCATGAATTTTGTCACCTCATCAACATGCTGCTTGACAGTGCAAAGCAGGTAGTCGTGGCCGCCGACCGGCCGCCATCTGAACTGGAATCGCTTGAGCCGCGTGTGCGTTCGCGTCTGAACGGCGGCGTCGCGCTGGAAATCGCACCGCCGGATTTCGAGATGCGGCTGGCCATGCTGCGGCAGCGGTTAAACGAATCCAAGGTTGAAGACCAATCGCTGGATATTCCGGATGCCATTCTGGAACACGTGGCCAGGGTCGTGACCGGAAGTGGCCGCGAACTGGAAGGCGCTTTCAACCAGCTGATATTCCGCCAGTCCTTCGAACCACAACTGTCTGTCGAACGGGTTGATGACTTGTTGGGACACATCTACCGGTCCGGCGAGCCAAAACGCATTCGCATCGAGGATATCCAGCGCGCCGTTTCGCGCCACTACAATGTATCGCGGACCGAATTATTGTCCAACCGGCGGACGCGTACGATCGTCCGGCCAAGGCAAATTGCCATGTATTTGGCGAAGATGCTGACACCGCGGTCATTGCCGGAGATTGGCCGGCGATTTGGCGGCCGTGACCACACCACAGTCCTGCATGCTGTTCGCAAGATTGAGGGGCTGTCTGAGTCAGACAAGAAGCTTGCCCGTGAAATCGAGTTGTTGAAGCGGCTTATTCACGAGCAGACTTGAATCAAGGCGGGAATTCACATTCCGCCGGAATAGAATACGGTTTTTGAGAGGGTCGGCGGGCCTGGCGCGTAAGGGGACGGGCGTTATCCCCAGAAAGCCCGCGGAGCGGCATTGTGCGCGCTCCGCGGACTTGCGTTTTCCGGCAATTTCCTGTCATTTTGCAACGATTCTCTCGGTCGCAGCTGCAGATATGGCGAAGCCGCGATATCCCAAGATTTATCAGGCAAGAACGGTTTGATATGCGTGTAACCCTTGAACGGTCCAATCTACTCAAAGCGCTCAATCATGTTCACCGCGTTGTCGAACGGCGCAACACGATTCCGATCCTGTCGAATGTGTTGCTGAAGGCCGACGGCGCCAGTCTCGAACTGAAAGCGACGGACCTTGACCTGGAAGTCACCGAAGCGACGCCGGCGCAAATCGAGCAGAGTGGTGCGACAACCGTTCCCGCACATCTGCTCTATGATATCGTGCGCAAGCTGCCCGATGGCGCTGAGGTCATGCTGAAGACCGAAGAGGACGGCAATTCCATGTCGGTCATCTCCGGCCGATCCAGTTTCAAACTGCAATGCCTGCCGCAGGCCGATTTCCCCGAACTGTCAGCGGGCAGTTTCAGCCACATATTCCGGCTCGATTCCACCGAGGTTGGCAATCTCATCGAGAAAACCCAGTTTGCCATTTCGACCGAGGAAACCCGGTACTATCTGAACGGCATTTATCTACACACGATCGAAAATGACGGCGCAATGAAGCTGCGCGCTGTTGCGACCGATGGCCACCGGCTGGCACGCACGGAGCTGGAGGCGCCGGCAGGGTCGGAAGACATGCCTGGGATCATCATTCCCCGCAAAACGGTCGGCGAACTGCAAAAGCTGGTCGATGACCCCGATATCAAGGTGACGGTAGAGCTTTCAGATACCAAGATACGGCTCACCATTGGCAGTGTTATTCTGACTTCCAAGCTGATCGATGGGACTTTCCCCGACTATCAACGCGTCATTCCGACGGGAAACGACAAGGCGTTGTCGATCGACCGTCATGCCTTTTCGCAGGCGGTAGATCGTGTCTCAACGATCTCATCGGAACGCGGGCGGGCGGTCAAACTGTCAATCGACGACGGGCAGGTTGTGCTGACCGTCAACAATCCGGATTCCGGCAGCGCTACCGAAGAACTTGCGGCAGATTATTCGTCTGATCCGATCGAAATCGGCTTCAATGCGCGATATCTGCTGGATGTGGCCGGCCAATTGTCGGGCGACGAAGCGCGTTTCATGCTTGCCGATTCCGGCTCGCCAACATTGATACAGGATGCAGCCGACAAGGACGCACTTTACGTATTGATGCCAATGCGGGTCTGATCGACCGGTTAGCCAAGCCGGCGACAGGCGAGATTATGCCGCAACCAAGAAGCGATCCCGAACAAGACGGACCTCCTCCACGCGTTGTCGTCAGGCGCCTGCAGCTTTCCAATTTTCGCAACTACGAAAGGCTCGACATTCGCTTGGGTGACGGACCGGTGGTGCTGACCGGAGAAAATGGCGCGGGAAAAACCAATCTGTTGGAGGCGGTGTCCCTGTTGACGCCCGGCCGCGGCTTGCGGCGCGCTGTGCTGGCCGACGTGGCCCGAACAGGGTCAACGGGGGGCTTTGCAATCCACGCTACGCTGGACGGGCCGATGGGTGAAGCGGAAATCGGTACGGGAACGACCTCCCCTGACGGCACGGAGGGCGCCCGGCGTGTCAGGATCAATGGTGCAAATGCAAGATCGGTCGATGCGTTGCTGGAATGGCTGCGTGTTGTCTGGATCACTCCGGCAATGGACGGACTGTTTACCGGACCGGCGGGTGATCGCAGGCGCTTTCTCGACCGTTTGGTGTTGGCCATCGATCCGGGGCACGCACGCCGGGCGGTGGATTATGAAAAGGCGATGCGGGGGCGAAACAAACTATTGAGCGACAATGCCGGCGACGGCGCCTGGTTTGATTCCATCGAGGCAACCATGGCGGAAACCGGCACAGCGATTGCAGCCGCAAGGCTTGAACTGGTCCGGTTGCTGGTCGGGACGATCGGTGGAATCGGCGATGGAGGCGCGTTTCCGGCCGCCGCGATCACGCTTGCCGGCACGCTGGAGGCCATAGCCGGTGAAATGCCGGCCAGCGATGTTGAAGACCAGTTTCGCGGCATTCTCCGCGATGCCCGGCACCGCGACCGTGCGGCAGGAAGAACCCTTGAGGGACCGCACAGAAGCGATTTGCTTATTCGCCACGCACCGAAAGACATGCCGGCGGCGCAGTGTTCTACGGGAGAGCAGAAAGCATTGCTGGTCGGCCTGATACTCGCCCATGCACGGCTGACCGGGGAAATGAGCGGCATGGCACCGGTCCTGTTGCTGGATGAGATTGCCGCCCATCTGGATGCAAACCGAAGGCGCGCGCTGTTCGATTTGATTGACGGATTGAATGTGCAGTCTTTCATGACCGGAACGGACCGGTCGCTGTTTTGTGACATCGATGCGGGAGGCAGTTTTTTTTCCGTTTCCAACGGTACAGTTGTTACAGAAAATGCTTCATGACAGGCGATACCGGTGGCGTTAGTGTCTCGCCATGAATTCAGGTAATCCCAATCAGCTGTCCGGAGAGGAACTCGAGCGCTACGCGCGGCATATCGTGCTTCCCGAGATTGGTGGCGCCGGCCAGCAGCGGCTGAAAAAGGCCCGTGTTCTGGTAATCGGCGCCGGTGGGCTCGGGGCGCCGGTACTGCAGTATCTGGCCGCCGCAGGCGTGGGCACGCTGGGCATTGTCGATGATGACACGGTTTCGCTTTCCAATCTGCAGCGACAAGTAATCCACACAACCGAGCGGACCGGAATGGCGAAGGTCGAGAGCGCAAAACTTTCCATCGAGTCCTTAAATCCACATACGGCCGTCGAGACCCATCAATGCCGGTTGTCATCCGAAAATGCTGATGCGCTGTTTGATCAGTACGATGTCATCGTCGACGGCTCGGACAATTTTGAAACGCGCTATTTAGCCGCCGACACGGCCGAGCGGCACAGGAAACCGCTGGTAACGGCCGCGGTGGGGCGGTTCGACGGTTCGCTGACCGTATTGAAACCGTGGGAATGCGATGCAGAAGGAACGAAGCATCCGGGATATCGCGACCTGTTTCCCAGCCCGCCTCCGGCGGGAACGGTTCCTTCCTGCGCCGAAGCGGGCATATTGGGGGCGCTTACCGGCGTCATGGGAACGTTGCAGGCCATGGAAGTCATCAAGCTGATTACCGGGGCGGGGCAACCACTGCTGGGCAAATTGCTGATGTACAACGCCCTTGACGCCTCTTTTCAGGTCATTCGGTACGGAAGGCGGTCATAACGATGACGGTCGAACTCACCGCCCAAGAACGTGAGATTGCCGCCGGAGAAGCTGACGAAGGCTCGGCGATGGCAATGCGGATTGTCACCGAAGCCGCTCGTCTGCTGGGTGCTGCGCGGCTGATTCCCATTCAATCCGCACATATTGACGGTGCGGTCTACCACGGCGATTCCGGCACATACTTTGCGGAAAAACTGGTCGCGGACGGAGCAAAAGTTTCCGTTCCTTCAACGCTGAATGTCGGTGCGCTTGATCTGATGGGTTGCTCGAAGCAGCAACTTTCCGGCCATGAGCGCGAGATGGCAGGTCGAATGATGCGGGCCTATCGCCAACTCGGCTGTCAGCCAAGCTGGACCTGTGCGCCGTATCAGGCCGGACATCGCCCCGCCAAAGGATCCGATGTGGCCTGGGGAGAATCGAACGCGGTTGCTTTTTGCAATTCGGTTCTTGGTGCGCGGACGAACCGGTACGGAGATTTACTCGACATTGCTTGCGCAATTACCGGAAGGGCCCCCTATTGCGGTCTGCACCGGCCGGAAAACCGTGCTGCCACCTTCGTATTCGACGTTAGCGGATTGCCGTCACAATTCTTCGAAAATGAAACCGCCTGGCCAATTCTCGGCAATCTCTATGGACGGCAAGCCGAAAATTCCATTGGGGTCATCGATGGAATTCCGGGAAAGCCAAGTGAAGACGATCTGAAAGCCTTCGGCGCCGCTGCCGCTTCCTCTGGGGCGGTTGGCCTGTTTCATATTTCAGGTGTCACTCCGGAAGCGCCCAGCACAGAAGCCGCTTGCGCCGGCAATCGGGCTGAGGTCATCAGGGTCACCTCGCAAATGGTTTTGGAGGCGCAACAACGACTTTCGACAGCGGAAAAGCCCGACCGGATAGACGCGGTCGCAGTTGGCAGTCCGCATTTGTCACTGCGGGAAATTGAACGGCTGGAGGCAATGATTGCCGGACGCCGGCTGGTGGTTCCCTTCTATGCCTGTACCGGCCGGCATGTTCTGCAAGGACTTGAGAATGCCGGATCGCGGCGCCGTCTGGAAGAGTCAGGTGTGACACTCGTGGTCGATACCTGCATTGTCGTCACACCAATGCTGCCGGAACTTTCCGGGGGTGTGTTGATGACAAATTCGGGGAAGTTTGCGCATTATGCTCCCGGCAACACTGGCTACGATGTGCTGTATGGCGGCATGCGCGATTGCGTCGAGAGCGCGGTAACCGGCCGGCCCGAACTTACCGAAATGAAATCGTCATGACGCCAAATGCCGAATTCATCATTGGCGAAAGCAAGGCAGAAGGCCGTTCGCTTGTTCTGACCGAACCGATCAGTTTTTGGGGCGGCGTGGATCCCAAGACGGGAAAAATCATCAATGTCAGACATCCGCAGTTCGGCGCGAAAATCGCACAAAAGGTGCTGTTTATACCCGCAACTGTCGGCTCTTCGTCGGCATCGACAATTTTGCTGGAACTCGTTCATTGCGGCAAGGCGCCGGCCGCCATTGTGCTGAGCGAACCCGATGCAATCTTGCTGCTTGGGTTGGTGGCCGCAAGAGAGATGGGGTGGACGACACCGCCGGCACTAAAACTGCCCGCGAGCCAACACGGACAGTTTTCGAACGCCGACGTGCGCATTGAAACCGATGGTTCGCTGCATGTGGCGCAAGTGTAAACCATGCCACGTTTGGAATGAAATCAGTGGGCTGTCTTTGAGGTGAGAACACCAGCGCTCGGCAGCGTCAATGGCTCGGGTTTGCCATAATAGAACCCCTGTACGACGTCACAGCCGGCTGCTCGAAGCAGCACTGCCTGGTCCTCGGTCTCAACGCCTTCGGCGATTGTGTCGACGCCAAGCGCCCGGCTCAATCCGACAATGGTGGACACAACGGCACCGCCGGTGCCGGATGCATCCTGATCCAGACGGCTGACAAAAGAGCGGTCTATTTTCAGCTTGTTGAAACGGAAATCGATCAGATAGCTCAGGTTCGAATAGCCTGTACCAAAATCGTCCACTGCCACCGATATGCCCAAGGCCATTATCTCTTCGAGGATTTTGGCGGCCCTTGCCTTGTCCTGCATCATGGCAGTCTCGGTGATTTCCAGTTCAAGTCTTCCGGGAGCCAAACCAGTTTCGACCAAAATGCCGCGAACCATCTCCGTGAAATCACGGGTCATGAACTGCACGGCAGATATATTGACAGCGACAAAGCAGCTTTCCGGCAGGCGCAGGGCGTCTTTGCAAGCCTTTCGCAAAACCCATTCGCCGATTTCAATAATCATTCCGGTTTCTTCAGCAACGGAAATGAACTCGTTTGGCGGAATCATGCCGCGATCGGGATGGCGCCAGCGGATGAGCGCCTCATAGCCAACGACCTCATTGGTCGCCAGGTCGAGTTGCGGCTGGTAGTGCAGATCGAAATCACTGCGTTCGACCGCACCATTCAATTCCGTTTCGATCCATTGCCTGTATTCAGCCACCCTGCCCATTTCGTCGTGATAGGCGGACCAATTGCCGGCTCCCGCCGCTCTTGCATGTTGCAGCGCCAAATTTGACCTGCGCAGCAACTTGATCGGATCGGTGCCATCATTAGGCATCGAGATGATACCAGCCGAAATGTTCAGCGTCTGGGCATGCGTAGAAATCTGATATGGCTCCATCAATGAGACCAGAAGCGCTTCAACGGTCACATCCAGGCCGTCCTTAAGCGCATTTGCACTTGCAAGTGCTGCGAATTCACCTGCACCAATGCGCCCTATCTCAACTGATTCCGGCAGTAATTGTCGCAGACGGGCCGCAAAACTGCGGATCAATTCGTCGCCGTGACTGTAACCGATTGCATCGTTGATCTGTTTGAAGCGATCAATATCGACATCGATCATGTAGATGGGCACTTTCGTCCGTTCAGCTTTAATCGCAGCTTCGGCAATCTTGCCGATCATCGCAGTACGGGAGTGAAACCCGGTCAGGCGGTCGACTTGTGTTTCGGTAAAGACATATTCGGAGGATTCATCCACACCGGCAAAAAACGAGATTACCCCGCCCGCGGTCGCCAATGTGCACAGCGCCGCAATCATGGCACCAATGGACTCCGCTGATAGTCCAACAAGCCCATCGCCAAAGCTAAATCTCAAGCCCCACAGCACAATCAGAAAGCTGCACAAACCGACGCTTGCGATCGTAATCAGCCTGAACACCGGAGTACGTGCCGGGTTTTTCTTTGTAGCCACTGAAGCCATGCAACTTCCCCTGCTTACAGGGAAGACTACCCGAGACTCGTTAACCTGCCGCTCAAACTTCCATTGCAATTTTAACGGATTGGCGAATTTGAAAGGATGGCTATTTCATTGATCGGTCAGGCTTTTCAATTCGTCCAGCCTTGGCATGGAGACAATATTGTAGCCTGAATCCACATAATGGATTTCGCCGGTCACGCCGGATGACAGATCGGACAGCAAATACAGGGCGGAATTTCCGACTTCCTCAATCGTGACCGTCCGCCTGAGCGGAGAATTCCGGGCCTGGTAGGCAAACATGTGCCGCGCGTCGGATATGCCGGCTCCAGCCAGCGTGCGTACCGGTCCGGCTGAAATTCCGTTTACACGAATGCCCCTTGGCCCGTAATCGTTGGCAAGATAACGGATGCTCGCCTCCAAAGCAGCCTTTGCCACGCCCATAACATTGTAATTTGGCATCACCCGCACCGATCCGGCGTAGGTCAAGGTGATGATAGAGCCACCATCAGCCATCAAAGCCGCAGCTTCTCTGGCCACTTCGGTGAACGAGAAACACGACACCAGCATTGTGCGCTGAAAATTCTCGCGCGAAGTGTCGGCGTATAATCCCTTCAGTTCATTTTTGTCCGAAAATCCGATCGCGTGCACGATGAAGTCGAGTTTGCCCCATTCGGAACGCAGATGATCGAAGCATTGTTTGACCGATTCCAGATCTTCGACATCGCAGGGAAGCACAATCGAAGCACCGGCCTTCTCCGCCAGCGGTTTTACCCGGCGGCCAAATGCTTCTCCTTGATAGGTAAACGCCAGTACAGCGCCTTCAGCTGCCAGTCTTTCGGCAATACCCCATGCGATGGAATGGTCGTTGGCGACCCCCATAACAAGGCCGCGGCGGCCTTCCATAAGTCTGCTCATTCAGTGAAATTCCCTCACGCATCATGACGCTGGAAGACCAGCGTGGCGTTCGTGCCGCCAAAACCGAAAGAGTTCGAAAGCCCGATCTCAATTTCCTCATCCAGCCGGTCCCGCAAAATGGGCACGTCTTCGAACTCGGAATCAATTTCACCGATATGTGCGCTCTCACCCTTGAAGCCCCCCTTCATCATGAGCAGCGTATATATCGATTCCTGAACGCCTGCCGCGCCCAGGGAATGCCCGGTCAATGACTTTGTTGACGCAATGTGCGGCATTTCATCCTTGAATACCTCACGAATTGCAGCGATCTCCCTGCTGTCACCCACCGGCGTTGAGGTTCCATGGGTGTTGATATAATCGACCCGGCCATTCACTGTCGCCAAAGCCTGCCGCATGCAACGAATGGCGCCCTCTCCGGAAGGCTGGACCATATCGTAGCCATCCGATGTCGCACCGTAGCCGACAATTTCCCCATAGATCTTCGCACCACGCGCTTTCGCGCGTTCCATTTCCTCCAGCACCAGAACCCCGGCTCCGCCAGCGATAACAAAGCCGTCCCGGGTAGCGTCAAAAGCGCGGGAGGCTGACGCGGCATTCTCATTGTATTTGGACGACATGGCACCCATTGCGTCGAACAGGTTGGACATCGTCCAGTCAAGGTCTTCATGTCCGCCGGCAAACATCACATCCTGTTTGCCCATCTGGATCAACTCATAGGAATTGCCGATGCAGTGAGCCGATGTCGAACAGGCTGAGGAAATAGAATAGTTGACGCCATGTATCTTGAACCATGTCGCAAGCGTCGCGGACGCGGTTGAGGACATTGCCTTGGGCACGGCAAACGGTCCGATCCGCTTGGGGCTGCCTTTTTCGCGGGTGATGTCTGCCGCTTCAACGATCGCTTTGGTCGACGCGCCCCCGGAACCCATGATTATGCCGGTCCGCTCATTGGTAATGTCGGTTTCTTCCAGTCCGCTGTCCACTATGGCCTGCTTCATTGCAACGTGATTCCAGGCGCCTCCTTCACTCAGAAAACGCATGGCCCGCCGGTCCACAACATCGGTGGGGTCGAGCGTTGGACGACCCCAAACCTGAGAACGAAACCCGTGATCGGCAAAGTCCTGAGAAAAGGAAATACCGGACTTGGCCTCTCTTAACGACGCCACGACTTCCTGCGTGTTGTTGCCAATGGAGGAAACGATCCCCATTCCGGTCACTGCGACTCGTTTCATCGTTTTCCTCCGCCAACTGGCGCCTTTGGTTGTCAGGAACCCTGTTTCGCCAGACCCACCCTCAGGTCTGTCGCTTTGTAGATAGGATCGCCATCCGCTTTAAGCCAGCCATCAGCAATTCCGAGAACCAATCGCCCACGCATGATCCGCTTGAAGTCGACGCCGTACTCAACAAGTTTTGTCGCCGGGGTAACCATCCCCTTGAACTTAACCTCACCGGTGGACAATGCCATCCCTTTTCCCTGTTCGCCAAGCCAACCGAGAAAAAAACCGGTCATCTGCCACATGGCATCCAGACCCAAACAGCCGGGCATTACCGGATTTCCGGGAAAATGACAGGGGAAAAACCAGTGATCAGGCTTAATTGCAAAATCCGCCCGAAGATAGCCTTTTCCAAACTCACCGCCTTCCTCGCTGATGTCCGTTATGCGGTCGAACATCAGCATGGGCGGCGCAGGTAGCTGCGCATTTCCGGGGCCGAACAAATCGCCACGGCTGCAAGCCAGCAAATCTTCAAAGTCGTAACTCGACTTACGTTCGGCCATGAAATATCCCTTCGCCCCGGTTGTATGGCTGCGCGTTGTGCTCTTCCCCTATCACAGCTTGTTTCGCACCGGAAACCGCCCTTTGCCGTTTTCACCCTCAAAAAAGAGCTAATTCGACGCTATTGATCCGTGTTTTGCCAGCGAATATATTCATGTTGAATTCGAGCCGAGCAGAAGTGAGGCAGCTCCAGGATACGCCGCTGACGCAGGATTGGTTCCGACAATGCCGGAAATGAGAGATTTGACTGAAAACAGTGTTGAAGCGATGGTTCGCGATGCCGGCCTGCGTCCAACCAGGCAAAGAGTGGCATTGGCCGAGCTTTTGTTCTCAAAGGGAAATACCCATCTTGCGGCCGAAGAGCTGCATGCCGAGGCTTTGCGCGCAGGGCATACCATGTCGCTTGCCACAGTTTACAACACCTTGCATCAGTTTACCGAAGCCGGAATGTTGCGCGTTTTGGCGATTGAAGGTGCACGTACCTATTTCGACACGAACACGTCTGACCACCACCATTACTTTGTAGAGGGCGAGAACAAGGTCATTGATGTCGATGGCGGACCATTCTCAATTTCCAACCTTCCGGAACCACCCGAGGGAATGGAGATTGCCAATGTCGATGTTGTTATCCGCCTGCGCCGCAAGCGCCACCCAGGACGAACCGGTTAATCGTCGTAGGTTTCGCCGGGATAGACACCCCAAATCAAAGCCTGTTTGATCCAGCCTTTGTGGCCTTCGAAGGTCATTTCACACCAGTCGCCATTGCAGACATGCACCCGGCCAACTGCACCGGGTTCTATAAGCGCCAGTGTTTTGGACTCATCTTCGGGCTCGCGCTGCAGGTCTACTGACGCTTTCTTGCCGCGATGCCAGGGAGCGGCCATGCCCATCCGGCGCCCGGAAAGAAGCGATTGGTAAATCCAGCCTTCTGTTCCCTCGGAATCGCGAACCTTGCGCCAATTGTCGTACTCCTGGATTACCTCAAGTGGCAATCCGGACTTGAGATACAGCCAGTCGACGGAGTAATCCCTTCCCGGCCCAACCCGCATGTTTACCCGGCTGGATTTCAGGCTGACGAAACGGGGCAAAGGCAGTCCGCTCTGGCCGCGTTGAATTGATCCTGTCGTCTGGGCATACGCCTTCGAGAGGCCGGAAAGACCGTTATGTGAGATCGAAGAGACCGCAAACATTGCGAAAGTGGAAACTGCAAGCTTTACCAACAACGAACGTGACAACTCGGTACCCCTTTACCATCGGCATTTTTGGTGCGGGCGCACTGCCGCTGGCTGTTGACCGGCAGCGCGTGCTTTTTCTTTGTCAACGGGCCATGGTCTTGTTAGACAGAAACATGGTCCGGACGTATTTGCAGTGTCGCTCGTCTTGGTTAATGACCTCTCAACAAGACTGCATTTTGAGGATTTCATGACCGGCAAAAAGAAGCCCAAAGTCGTCATCACCCGGAAACTGCCGGATCCGGTCGAAACGCGAATGTGCGAATTGTTCGAAACAGTCCTCAACATTGACGATACACCGATGCCGCAACCGCAATTGGTCGCTGCGGTCAAGGATGCAGACGTAATTGTTCCCACTGTCACCGACCGCATCGACAAGGCGCTGATTGACCAGGCGGGTCCCGATTTGAAGATGATCGCCAATTTCGGCAACGGCGTTGACAATATCGATGTCGCGGCGGCTGCCCAAAAGGGAATAACCGTCACAAATACGCCCAATGTCCTGAACGAAGACACCGCTGACATGACGTTGGCACTTCTGCTGGCTGTGCCACGCAGATTGACCGAAGGTGCCGATATTCTCAAGGGTGACGGCAAATGGTCAGGCTGGTCGCCGACCTGGATGCTGGGACACCGGATCTGGGGCAAGAGGCTGGGTATCGTCGGCATGGGCCGCATCGGTACGGCTGTCGCCCGGCGCGCAAAGGCATTCGGACTTTCGATCCACTACCACAACCGTCACAGGGTGTCGGAAGCGACCGAAGAAGAACTGGAGGCTACCTATTGGGAGAGCCTCGATCAGATGTTGGCGCGAATGGATATCATATCCGTCAACTGCCCCTCGACGCCTGCAACGTTTCACCTGTTGTCAGCAAGACGATTGGAGCTGCTGCAGCCGTCAGCGTTTGTCGTCAATACGGCTCGCGGCGAGATCATTGACGAAGATGCGCTCATCTCGCTGATTGAAAAGGGGAAAATCGCCGGAGCCGGGCTTGATGTGTTTGAGCACGAGCCAGCGGTCAATCCAAAACTGGTCAAGCTTGCCAAGAGCGGGAAAGTCGTCATCCTGCCGCATATGGGATCTGCGACAATCGAAGGCCGGATCGACATGGGCGAAAAGGTTATCGTGAATATCAGAACCTTTTTCGACGGACACCGGCCACCGGACCGGGTGCTGCCGTCGCTGGCCTGATGGGATCAACGAACCGCGATCAAGACCTTGTAGTGCGCGTCTTCTACCACAGTATTCACGCTGCCGAATTGTGACTTCAGTGTCGTCTCATACGGCAGCTGCCGGTTGGCGACCAGCAGTAAGTGGCCCCTGTCGCGAAGGGCATCGTGCGCAACTTCAATCAACCGAATCCCCAGTTCCGGTTCGGCTTTCCGGCCCGTATGGAACGGCGGATTCATGACGATCGCGTCATAATGTTGGTCCAACGGTTCGCCAAAGAGATCGTGCCAGAAAAACTCCACCTTCACACTGTTCAAGGCCTGCAGATTGGTCTTGGCGGCTTGCAGTGAAGCATGGTCAGCTTCGTAGAGATGCAGGGTTTCGACCCCCGGGCATTGCTCGGCAATCCTGGACGACAAATATCCCCAGCCGGCGCAGAAATCAGCCACGACACCTGACAGACTATCCGGCAAGTGTTGCGCGAGCAGGCGAGACCCGGAGTCGATCTTGCCGTGCGAAAACATGCCTGGCGCGGTCACAAACCGCCCTTCGACCGGGGTTGCGGATGTGGGCGCCAAATCAGACAGCGCGGCTGCCCCGGCTGCATCAAACCAAAACACGACGCCATGATTCAACGACGCATAGTCGATGGCCATTCCAGCCTTGGCAATGCGTTTGCGCAAGCTCACAGCACCATCGGTCTTGCCTCCGCTGGCAAGGATCAGCCCATCTTTCTTGACGAGCTTACGAGCCTCAGCCAGCCAGGCTTCGTTTTGCCCTCGATGCCGCCCCAGGCGAACAAGCACAGCATCATAACCACCACGCTTTGGGAGCTCGGGGACGACATAACAGCCGGCACGTTGCAGCTTCAGGAAATCCGGGCGAAACCCCTGCGCATAAGTGAGTTTCGCGCTGATCAATTCTTCGATAGTGAGTGGTTCCGAGAGTCCGATACACAGAATGTTCTGCCAGCCTTCAGCATCGCCGATCATTTCAGATCGCAGCGGATAAAGCAGCGTTTCGATTTGCGGATCAGCGTTCATGGCCTGTGAGTAACCCGGTTTCACACAAAATACAGCCAACAAAAAAGCGCGGGACAATCGCCCCGCGCCCTCAAAACACATGCTTTCCGGGCATTATCCGGCGTCAGCCTGTTCCTTCTTTTCCTTGCGCGGTTCGCGCGGAATTTCCTCGCCGGTCTCCTGGTTGACGACCTTCATCGACAGGCGAACCTTGCCGCGCTCGTCAAAGCCCATCAGCTTGACCCAGACCTTATCGCCTTCCTTGACCACATCGGTGGTTTTGCCGACGCGTTCCTGCGCCAGCTGCGAGATGTGCACCAAACCGTCTTTTGGTCCGAAGAAGTTGACGAAAGCGCCGAAATCAGCGGTTTTCACGACCGTGCCTTCATAGATCACGCCCACTTCCGGCTCGGCGGTCAGGGAATGAATCCACTTCTTGGCGGCCTCGATCTCCTTGGCGCTGGAAGAGGCGATCTTGACGGTACCGTCGTCCTCGATGTTGATCTTGGCGCCGGTCTTTTCGACAATCTCGCGAATGACCTTGCCGCCGGTGCCGATGACATCGCGGATCTTGTCGGTCGGGATGTTCATGACCTCGATACGCGGAGCGAACTCGCCGAGCTCTTCGCGGCTCTCGGACAGTGCCTTGGCCATCTCGCCAAGAATATGCACACGGCCGTCCTTTGCCTGGGCAAGCGCGGTCTTCATGATCTCTTCGGTTATGCCGTCGATCTTGATGTCCATCTGCAGCGACGTGATACCGTCTTCAGTGCCGGCAACCTTGAAGTCCATGTCACCCAGATGATCCTCATCGCCGAGAATGTCGGACAGGACAGCGAAACGGTCGCCTTCCTTGATCAGGCCCATGGCGATGCCGGCTACCGGGCTTGCCAGCGGAACGCCGGCGTCCATGAGCGCCAGAGACGTGCCGCAAACCGTTGCCATCGATGACGATCCGTTGGATTCGGTTATCTCGGAGACGGCGCGGATCGTGTAGGGGAACTGCTCCGCCGTCGGAAGCAAAGGATGAACTGCGCGCCAGGCAAGCTTGCCATGGCCGATTTCGCGGCGTCCGGGCGACAACATGCGGCCAGTCTCACCCACCGAATAAGGCGGGAAGTTGTAGTGCAGCATGAACGATTCCTTGTACATGCCGGTCAGCGAATCGACATATTGCTCGTCTTCGCCGGTGCCGAGCGTCGCGACCACGATCGCCTGGGTTTCGCCGCGGGTAAACAGCGCCGAACCATGGGTGCGCGGCAGGATGCCGACTTCCGAGATGATCGATCGAACGGTCGACAGGTCGCGCCCGTCGATGCGGCTTCCCGTATCGAGAATGTTCCAGCGAACAATCTTGGCCTGCAGCGACTTGAAGACGGTGGCGACCTGTTCGGCCGACCATTTCGGCTCCTCGTCTTCGGCAGGCGTATAGTGATCCTTGACCTTTGCCTTCGCCGCGTCGAGGGCGTCGTAGCGCTCCTGCTTGTCGGTGATCTTGTATGCGTCGCGAAGATCGGCCTCGACCATCGACAGCATCTCACCTTCCAGTTCGGAAAGGTCCTCGGGCTGATAGTCACGCGGCTCTTTGGCCGCCACTTCGGCGAGCTTGATGATCGCCTCGATGACCGACTGCATGCTTTGGTGGCCGAACATGACCGCACCGAGCATGGTTTCCTCGTCAAGCTGCTGGGCTTCCGATTCCACCATCAAGACCGCTTCCTGCGTGCCCGCAACCATCAGGTCGAGCTTCGATTCCGGCATCTCGTCGATGTGCGGGTTGAGCACATATTCGCCGTCGATATAGCCGACGCGCGCACCGCCGCTC
>JBFOMG010000026.1:0-52599 GCA_040830725.1 Rhizobiaceae bacterium | reverse complement strand
GGAAAGAATTGAAAACGTAATAGCGATTATTTTTGATTGCAACGGCCCAATATGCAATCACTAGTAGATGTTGAGAAGTGTGACCTGAAGGCAGCAATTGGACTCAGGCTGCGACTTGTTCGTCGGTATGGTGATTATTTGCTGTGCCTACTATGCATGGTGGCCTAATTTGCTCGAGTCCCTGTAATAAGATATTCAATATCTATGCCAATTTGGTACTTTGGCGGTACGAATAAGCAGCTCACGAATTCGCTGCATCCCATATCCGTATACCCACCCCCATCACCGTTCCACCTCATCCCTTATCCGGATGAGCGCGGCCCTTCAGCCGGGGGCCCCGATGCCTCCGGCATCTCCCCGGCTTTCGAAGCTAAAATCGATTCACAGGATCGATTTTCCGGGAAGCAAACAGGTTTGCTTCCCGTCAATTCTCAATCCCCCATCTTCAGCGCCGAGATAAACGCCTCTTGCGTAATGTCGCCCTTCCCGAACTGGCGCATGCGCTTTTTGCCTTCCTTCTGTTTTTCCAGAAGCTTGCGCTTGCGCGTGACGTCGCCGCCATAGCATTTTGCGGTGACGTCTTTTCGAAGTGCCGAGATGGTTTCGCGCGCGATGATGGTGCCGCCGATGGCCGCCTGTATCGGGATCTTGAACATGTGTTTGGGGATCAGGTCTTTCAGCTTCTCGCACATAACGCGACCGCGCTTTTCTGCCGCCGAACGGTGCACCAGCATGGAAAGCGCGTCGACCGGCTCGGCATTGACCAGCACGCTCATGCGCACCAGATCGCCCTCGCGATAGTCTGTCAGCTGGTAGTCGAACGAGGCGTACCCCTTGGAAATCGATTTCAGCCGGTCGTAGAAATCGAACACCACCTCGTTCAGCGGCAGGTCGTAGACCACCATGGCGCGTTTTCCGACATAGGAAAGATCGGCCTGCACACCGCGGCGGTCCTGGCAGAGTTTCAGGATCGAACCCAGATAGTCGTCCGGCGTCAGGATGGTGGCGCGGATCCACGGCTCCTCGATGGAGGCGATCTTGACCACGTCGGGCATGTCGACGGGGTTGTGCAGTTCTTTTTGCGTGCCGTCGGTGAGATTGAGCCGGTAGACGACGCTTGGCGCGGTGGCGATCAGGTTGAGATCGAATTCGCGCTCCAGCCGCTCCTGGATGATTTCCAGATGCAGCAATCCGAGAAAGCCGCAGCGGAAACCGAAGCCGAGCGCGGCGGATGTTTCCATCTCGAAGGAAAACGACGCGTCGTTGAGGCGCAGTTTGCCCATGGCGGCGCGGAGATCCTCGAAATCGGCGGCGTCGACCGGGAACAGGCCGCAGAAGACCACGGGCTGCGCCGGCTTGAAGCCCGGCAGCATTTCCGCCGTCGGCTTCTTGTCCTCGGTAATGGTGTCGCCAACGCGTGTATCGGCCACTTCCTTGATGCTTGCGGTGATGAAGCCGAGCTCGCCGGGGCCGAGATCGTCGACCATGACCATCTTGGGCGTGAACACGCCGACACGGTCGACGGGATATTTGGCGCCGGTGCCCATCATGCGGATGGTCTGGCCCTTTTTCAGCCGCCCGTCGATGACACGCACCAGCACGATAACGCCGAGATAGGCGTCGTACCAGCTGTCGACCAGCAGCGCTTTCAGTGGCGCGCCGGCGTCACCGGCCGAAGGTGCGGGCAATTCATTGACGATGGCCTCCAGCACGTTTTCGACGCCGAGCCCGGTCTTGGCGGAGATTTCGACGGCGTTCGACGCATCGAGCCCGATCACCTCCTCGATCTGGGTCTTGACGCGTTCGGGTTCGGCGGCGGGCAGGTCGACCTTGTTGAGTACCGTGACGATCTCGTGGTCGTTGTCGATGGCCTGGTAGACATTGGCCAGCGTCTGCGCCTCCACGCCTTGCGAGGCGTCGACGACCAGCAGCGAACCCTCGCAGGCCGACAGAGAGCGCGAAACCTCGTAGGCGAAATCGACATGGCCGGGCGTGTCGATCAGGTTCAACACATAATCCTTGCCGTCGCTGGCCTGATAGTTCAGCCGCACGGTCTGCGCCTTGATGGTGATGCCGCGCTCGCGCTCGATGTCCATATTGTCGAGCACCTGCTCTTTCATCTCGCGATTTTGCAAGCCGCCGGTGATCTGAATCAGCCGGTCGGCGAGCGTCGACTTGCCATGGTCGATATGGGCGACGATGGAAAAGTTGCGGATGTTTTCAAGCGGCGTTGAAGTCATGGCCGGGCATGTAGCAGGACGGTGCGGGAATGCAAGCGGTCAGAGGAATCGTGGAGCGTGTCGGCGCCTGAAATTTGAAGCCGATCTGTTCGGCCTCCTTCGCCATATCCTCAGTTGCAGCTTTTGATGCACTGCTTCTTCACCTGGTCGCATTTTGCCCTGCATGTCGCGCTGGTATTGCGCTCAACCCGCGGGCAGCTTTTCTTGCACTGTTTGACATCATCGATGCACGATGACTTGCAGGCCGATGAAGCGGCAAGTTCCACTCCCCGGTCAGCCGGCGGAGTTACCGGGAAGGACATCACCGCGGCTGCCAGCAGGATTGCGATCGTCGTGCCTGCGATTTCCATCTGATTTTCCCTCCACCGGTTCAACCCCACGTCTGCATGATCGTAGCCTACACTCCTGCATTGTCAAAATTGCCGGTTGATATCCGAACAGCGTGCACGGATGGTTCCTGCCGGAAAAAGTTGAAGATCTCCGGCTCACGATCCGGAAATGAAAATCTGCAGCAGAGACGGGAATTCTGGTGTCAGGCCGCGTTCAAATTCTCTTTTTTGTCATTTTCCATTGCGGCATCTACTGTTTGAATAGCCCATTTCTTGATTTTTTCTTCCAGAATCGCGTTTTGCGAGCGAAGCTGTTCAACTTCATCGACGACCTTTTGGCGTTCCGCGTTTTGAACCGCATCCAATTGCTCTTTGAGCCACTTGTTTTCTTCGATCAGCGATTCGCGATCCTGACCGGTCATCCCGTCAATCGTGCTTTGAAAATTCATCAGCCGCGATGTTGTTGTTGACCGCAACTCGTCAAACTTTGCCGACAATGCCTCGTCTTCGACCTGCGAGGAACCTCCGGATTTCCTGCTCATCACGATTGCGGGGATGGCGCACAGGATAAATATCGCCACAGGAACCACCGCAAAGTCGGAAACAATATTTTGAATCCCGAAATGTCCGATATCGTACAATCCTGCAAAGAGCAGTCCTGCCGAAACAGTCGCGAGAATGCCAAAAAGCGGGGGAAGAAATCCCATAATCCTGCTGGTACTTTTCACCGAGTTTTCCGGCTTGTCGGAGGCCATTGATACACTCCCTGGATCGTGATGCTGTGCCTCTCGAAGGGCGCAACAGATTGATATGCTGGTAGCGAAAGAAAGAAGTAATCACATGCCGAGGTTGAAAGCCTCAAGGCTGCGGGAGAGCATCATGCAGTTCTATCAAGAACCCCGTGTCGACAAGGTACTTTCGGCAACTTAACGAACCGTGAAATGTTGAAATTGTGTCGAATCGAGGTGATGAAAACCTTGGAGAAACGCGCCGGTTGAAACACCGGCCTTCGGCTCTATTTGAAACATTGGGGCACAAGGTTGACCTTGTGCATCGTGCGCAAAGGAGCGGAACATGCGAATTCCCGGTATCGCGGTAGCACTGGTTGCAGCATCTTCATTTTCAGCTGAAGCATTGTCGCGATATGACTCCAGGCAACTGTCCTGCGATCGCATTCAATCCATTCTCCAGACGGAAGGAAATGCGATATTGCGCTACACCTCCTCGCGCAATGCAAACATCGTCAAATACGATATTTTCGCGGCACCGCGCGGTCAGTGCAATTCCGGTGGCCGCGGCCGATTGTCGACGGTTCCGGCTGCAGACACAAACTCCTGCTCGGTTCTAAAGTGCATCAATATCAAGGGCGGCGGCCGGTAGTTGCTTCTGCGCAGCCATTTAATGTCCGGCAAGCGGCGGGCGCCGCCTTTTTGCTCGTCATGGCCAATCCCTGATTGTCAGGCTGAAACCCCAGACGCAGCTCCAGATCGCGGTTGAACGAGGCCGAGTGGAGCCAAATTCCGTTGGCCGGACTGGCCAATGTTTGCCGCGCAGCGGCAAGCCGATGATCCGGTGAATCATCGGCAGGTTTCGAACGCCTTAGCGCGCTTGGCGCGAAGGCTAGCTTGGCCGACCCAGCTTCTTTCTGTCCTTGTCGTCCATCAGCAATTCATAGGGCCTGACGTCAAGCGCATCTGCCAGCCGCTTGATAATGACAACAGTGGCGTTGCGCTCCGCCCGTTCGATGTCGCTGATGTAAGTGCGGTGCAAGTCAGACTTGAAGCCAAGCTTCTCTTGCGAAAGCTTTTTGCCTTCGCGAAGCCGCTTCACATTTGCGCCGACGATGTGCCGCATGTCCATGCGGCTTGCGTCGATCTTTGCAGATTATAAGTCTACAGACTATAAGTGACAATTTGGCTTGACATTGGTTTCTTCTCCACGCCAGATTGCATATTATAAGTGACAATCAAATTCCGGGGCAGGGTGCCGCCGAGGTTTCGGCGGCGAGGCGAAGGGGTGCCCAGTCGGGAGACAACTTTTGGACGACTACTCATTCCTGCGCGATCTGCTTGAGACCTGGCGGTCGACGACCGACTGGGTCAAGGCCGTGGTGGTGATCGCTATTCCGACCCAGATCGTCTTCCTCATCTATCTGGTGCTGCAGCTGAGGACCGAACAGCGGCAGATGCGCATTGACGAGCGCGAGGCGGCGACCGAGGCGATGACAGAACTGCGCGTGCGGGAACTGGCGGAAGCCGAACTCTGCCGCATTATCGCCGAGATGGAGCGTGCGCGGCGTGAGGGGGAAACGACGGTACCCGCCAAGCGGATCAGCGAGGGCGGGCAGCAATGGCCCGCGTGAAACGGCGGCGCAAGCGGAGAGTTCGCTGGCGTGGGAACTTCCGCAAACATTTCCGGAGAATCGGGCGGCGGATCAGGAAACGGTTTGTGCGAGGGTGACGACCTTGTTTGGGACCAGCGGCCGGCTGCGACCGGACAAGAACATGGGGCATTGACCAGATGCTCAATCGGCATGTTCACTCCCATCCGTTCACAGGTCGCGCTCGCTGCCTGTATCGATCACCTGTGCATTGACGAAGCTCGCACGGGTTTTCATTCGTGCATAGTAATCCTCAAGCGGCGTATCCAGCCAACGGGGCGTGAAACCATGGATGGTCAGGCGCGCCAATGCTGCGGTCGCGAAACAGTCGGCCAAGGAGAAGGCCGAGCCTGAAAGATATTCCGTGTTGCCGAGCGCATCGGCCATCCGGTCGATCATTTCGTTAGCCGCATCAATATGCTGCTGAATGGCTTGTGGGTCTTTCAGCAACGCCTGCATCCGCTCATTGCCCCTTATCCGCGCTTCGAGCAGCGGCGCGATGTCGGGCCGGTCGGCTGCGAGCTGGGCGAGAAATTTCCCGCGCGCAACGATCTGCGGTGCGGTGCCGTCCGGCTCGAGCCGCTTGCTGTAGAGCAAAACGCCGTAGTGCAGGCTCATGATCTCGGAAAGCCAGGCATGGGTTTGGGGCCCGCCGGAGAGATCGGGGCCGGGCATCTGGTCGATGCGGTTTACGATGTGGATCGTGTCGGTGACGATTTCGTCGCCGATTGCCAGTGTCGGCACCACAGCTCTGGGATTGAGCGCGACATACCAGGGTTCGAACTGCTCACTGGTGTGCATGATATCGACCTCGTGGCGGCGATAGGAAATTCCTTTTTCCGCCAGCGCCAACCGCGCCATCTGCGAGCAGATGGACACGGTGTGATCATACAAGACAGCCCCGGTCATGACGGCATTATAAGGCTGTCGGCGCAGTTTGACAGGTTAACGCAATTCCCAGCAGCTGCAGAGTGCAACTTGATTTGGAAGGCATTTCTACTTTCGGTTTATTAACATTGTAATCAACTTATATTTCTAACACTTCCAAATATTGAATGTGAAAATGTGATAAATATTACATTCGTCACAATTGACTGCAACAATACTGAATTATTCGCAGCAATATTGACAGGAGAACAGCCATGCCTTGGGAGGAATGCAGAGTTACCCGCGCCGGACCGGCCGAAAACGGCAATATTTACATAGCGCTCCAGGCAGCAAGCGGCGCGTTTCACAATTGGTACATCGCCAATTCGAGCATGGAGAAGGAAATGCTGGCCGTGGCGCTCTCCGCAATCGCCGGTGACCGGACGGTGACGACCCACCTGGCGTCGACAACCGCCTACAGCACGATCAACCGGCTCTACGTGCGGTCCTGAGTTTCTGCGCTGCAGAAACGGATCAAGCCAAATCCACGGAGGAGCCGACAATGTCAGCAAACGACACGGGAATGCGTAATCCCGAGCTTGGCCCGTCGAGTACGGGCGATGGCGGCGGCATCGACAATCCGCCATTGGACGGAAGCACCGGCGGGCCCGCGGACAGTGTGTCGATCATAGAAAATCCGCCGCTTGCGGCTGAAGCAGGGCCCGCGAAAACGGGCGATGGTTCGATGGGTGAGATTGTCAATCCGCCGCTCGATGACACGGGCGGTCACGGTCATGATCACGGACATGACGATGACGTGCCGCATTTGGATGCGAGCCCGAAGACGAAGGAAAAGAAGAAACCGAAGCGGACGCGTAAAAAATAGTTAGCCGCTGGCAGGTCCGTGACTGGCCGGGGCGTTTGGCGTTTGCCATCCCGCCTTTTCCGGTACGGACCTGCACGGCGCTGCAGCAAGATCATGATTGCAGCCGGCGCAACCGGGTTCGAGCAAACCCGGTGAACGAGTTGGCCAATAGTGGAGATTGACCCATGCCCACACCATTTTCCGGCAAGATATTCACCTTCACCAACCCGGACGGAAGCGAGTTTCAGGTCCGCGGCTGGGGAAACCAGTATGCAGCCCGGTTTGAAACGCTGGACGGATTTACCGTCGTCAAGGATCCGAAGTCGGGCTACTTCCAGTATGCGAGATTGTCGGCCGACAAGAACAGGCTCGAACCATCCGGCATCAATGTCGGCGATGAAGATCCGCAATCGCTCGGCATGCCGATGCACGCCAAGGTTCGAAGGGCCGCGGCGAAGGAGCAGGCGCGCATGGCGCAGGCTGAACTTGGCGGAAAACGGCGATGGGAAATCCGCCGCGAGCAAAAAAAAGCCCAAAATCTTGATATCGCGCGCTCTTCGGGACCGGGTGCTGCACCGCCGCCGGGAACAACGACGGGAACCTATGTCGGCATTTGCGTGCTGATCGATTTTCCCGATGTTCCGGCAACGATCGGCCAGGCGGAAGTCGACAATTACTGCAACCAGGTCGGCTACGCGGGGTTCGGTAACAACGGTTCGGTTCGCGACTATTTCGAGGACGTGTCGGACGGAAACCTGACCTACACCAATGTGGTGACCACCTATTACACCGCATCGAACAACCGGGCCTATTACACGGACCCGGCGATCCCGTTTGGAACCCGTGCCCGCGAACTGATCACCGAGGCGCTCAATGATCTGGTTTCCCAAGGTTATGATTTCAGCCCGCTTTCCAGCGATTCCGGCGGCTTTATCTACGCGCTGAACGTCTATTACGCCGGAAATGTGGTCAACAACTGGTCGGAAGGCCTGTGGCCGCACTCCTGGTCGCTCGCCGCACCATTCGACATCGGCGGCGGAAGGCGGTTTTTCGACTATCAGTTCACCGACATGTCGAACGAACTGGTGCTGCGCACTTTCTGCCATGAAAACGGGCACATGATCTGCGATTTTCCCGATCTTTATGATTATGGTGGTGAATCAACGGGGCCGGGACACTTCTGCCTGATGGGCTATGGCGGCGCCGACAAGAACCCGACCCAAGTGTGCGCCTATCTGAAACATGCCGCCGGATGGACCTCGAGCATCACCACCATCACATCGGGCATGACCGGTTCGGTCACCGCCGGGCAGAACGAATTTTACATTCACGCGAAGAATCCGAGCGAATATTTCATCCTGGAGAACCGCCAGCAAACCGGCCGCGATGCGACCTTGCCGGACGCCGGACTGGCGATCTGGCATGTCGACGAAACGGGCTCCAACAACAATGAGCAGATGACGCCGGCGATGCATTATGAATGCTCGCTTGAACAGGCCGACGGGCAATTCGACCTGGAGGGCAATGCCAATTATGGAGATGCGGAAGACCTGTTTGCCAGTCCGCTGGCGACTGCGTTCAGCGACACGACATCGCCGAATGCGCGCTGGTGGAACGGTTCGAATTCGGGATTGTCGATCAGCCAGATATCGGCTTCCGCCGCGACCATGACGTTTTCTACCGGCACGGTGGTGAGCCAGTCCGAGGATATCACGCCGGTTCTGGAACTGCTGTTGCTGGATTGAGCCGGACAATCTCCCAACGCGTTTTGCGTTCCCGCTTCGGCATCGCCTGCAGCTATTGCATTGCCGTGTGAACAGGGCAGTCGTCGAACTGCAACATACTGCACGCAAGGTAACCTGCAATCTGACTGGCCAGTGTCCCCAAAATCCGCAATGAATGTTAGCGTCCGCGAATGAATGACCGGACATAATCAGGGAGAAAGCCATGGGCCTCAAGATTGCCGCGACAGTTTCATTAACACTATTTGCATTGGCAGCCTTGCCGGCCGCACACGCCGAAAACCGTATCGACGGTCAGCGTCCCGATGCCCCCGAACTGGCAGCCTATGGCGAACTTAAAGTCGGGGTTCGGACAATCGAGCTTACCAATCCCGGACAAATCAACATCATTGCAATTGATCCTGCCAAGCCGAAGCCGGACCCATTGCCGACCTATGACCGGACGTTGACGGTTGAGGTTTGGTATCCAGCTGCAAGTGACGCCGGCGGCCCCAACGGGTTGAAGGCCTTCCTGCGTGACGGAACGACCGAGGTAACACTGTTGGGTCAGGCAATGCGCGATGCAGCGCCGGCGAACGGTCAATCCTATCCGCTGGTGATTATTTCACACGGATATCCCGGCAACCGTTTCCTGTTGTCGCATCTGGCCGAGAACATTGCGTCGAAAGGCTATGTCGTGGCATCGATCGATCATCGTGAATCGACCTATCGCGACCAGTCTGCCTTTGGCTCCACGCTGATCAATCGTTCGCTCGATCAGAAATTCGTGCTGGATGAGATCGCGCGATTGTCTGCCGACTCCTCAAGCTTTCTCAGTGGAATTGCCGATCATTCCAACACCGCGATTATCGGCTATTCGATGGGCGGCTATGGTGCCGTGATAACGGCAGGCGGAGGTGTGACACAAACGTCGATCGACTATCCCTGGGGTGGCCCGCACGGGCTCTTGGCAGTGCACAAGAGCGGTAGCGACAGTCACGCTTCGATGCCGGATGCGAGGATAAAGACTGCAATCGCGTTCGCGCCCTGGGGCATGAACTATGCGTTCTGGGATGCTGAAACGCTCAAGGGCGTCAAAATTCCGATGATGTTTGTCGCTGGGTCAAAAGATGATGTTTCCGGCTATGAAAACGGCATCCACGCGATCTGGAAAGCAGCGGTCAATGTGGACCGGTCTCTTTTGACATTCGAAAACGCCAATCATAACGCCGGAGCACCTTATCCGGCTCCGGCCGAAAGCCATGCTTTCAATGAGCAACTCGGTTTTGCACCGTTCGACCACTATGCCGACGCTGTTTGGGATACGGTTCGCATGAACAACGTTTCCCAGCACTTCGTCACTGCCTGGCTTGGGAAATATTTGAAAGCGGACACGGGAATGGATGCCTATCTCGATCTGGTGCCGGTCGCTGCAGATAGTGTGTGGGCGGCAAACGAAGATGGCAGCTTCAAGCCCGAACACAATTATTGGAAGGGGTTCCAGAACCGTACCGCGCTTGGCTTGCGGTATGAGCGGCTCAGCGCCGGTGAATAGAAGCACCAGTCAGCGCAGGCGTTGGTAACCAAACGGTTGTTCAGGTGTCAGCGTAATATGTAGACTGAACATGGGGCACGCCGGGTAACGCGGGATGCGGTCGAACCGAGGAAATAGTCCCGCGCGCCCGGGTGATGCGAGCCGACAACAATCAGGTCGACGCCGTTTTCTTCGGCAAAGCCGGTGATGCGCAGACCGGCCTTTCCCTTGACCACTTCCGTTGAAATGTCCGCCGCGCCCCCGGCCACTGCATCAAGTTTTTCCTTGATGTGCTGGGTGAGGTGATTGACGGGTTTCAGATCCACGAATTCGGCGACGAAACCGGGCACGTCCTCAAGCACGGTGAGAAGGGTGATGCGTCCACCAGGTGCCAGCAGGTGGCGCGCCAACTCGATTTTTTTGGGTACAACGGCTTCATGGTCGAGCGCGACCGGGATCAAAATGTGCTTGTGCAATGCGATCTCCTTTCCTGGGATCGGGCCGCTGAACAGCGGATGGCATGTTCAGCCGAGGTAAGAGGCGCGAGGCACAAGTGCCGCTGCGCCTGCCATGTCAGTCGCTCGCCGTCAGGTCGAAGGTTTCGTCAGGAAAATACTTTTTCAGACGGATATCCGCCGTGCGGGCGTGTCCTTCCATCCCCTCAAGCCGCGAGATTCTGGCGGTCGCTTCGGCGACGGGCTTCGCACCGTCGCGCGTGGCGCGCTGCCAGGTAACGACCTTCATGTATTTGTGGACGCTGAGACCACCGGTGTAGCTTGCTGCTCCGGAGGTGGGGAGCACGTGATTGGTGCCGGATGCCTTGTCGCCAAACGCCACCGTGGTTTCCTCGCCAAGAAAGAGCGAGCCGTAACAGGACAGTCTTTGCAGCCACCAGTCCAGATCCTGCGCCTGAACGGTGAGGTGTTCGGGTGCGTATTCATCTGAAGTTGCCGCCATTTCCTCGCGATCGCCGCAGACAATCACCTCGGCATAGTCGCGCCAGGCAGCGGTCGCGTTTTCGCGGTTGACCTCCGGCAGATCGTCGATCAGCACCGGAACCAGCCGCATAACCTCCTCGGCCAGCGGGCGGTCGTCGGTGACCAGCCAGACCGGCGAATTGTAGCCGTGCTCGGCCTGGCCGACGAGATCGGCAGCGACAATCATCGGATCGGCAGTTGCATCTGCCAGGATAAGGCTGTCTGTCGGCCCGGCGATCATGTCGATGCCTACGCGGCCGAACAACATGCGCTTGGCCTCGGCGACGAACTGGTTTCCGGGACCGACCAGTATGTTGGCCTTCGGAAGGCCGAACAGGCCGAAGGTCATTGCCGCGACTGCCTGAACGCCGCCCATCGCCATGATCTTGTCAGCGCCGCAGACCTTTGCCGCATAGACGATGGCAGGTGCGATTCCGACACCTGGCCGTGGCGGGGAACAGGCGACGATGTGTTTGCAGCCGGCCACCTTGGCGGTTGTCACGGTCATGATGGCGCTGGCGACGTGGCTGTAACGCCCGCCCGGAACATAGCAACCGGCAGCAGCGACTGGAATGTTCTTCTGGCCGGCAATCAGCCCTGGAACAATCTCGATCTCAACATCAGTGAGCGTTTTCTTCTGTGCCTCGGCGAACTTCTTCACGTTGGCGTGGCTGAAATCGATGTCCCGCCGCAAGCGTTCGGGCACTTGCGATATCGCCCTTTCAATCGCCTCATCCGACAGCAGGATCTCAGCGTCATACTTGTCGAACTTCTTTGCATACTCCAAGGCCGCCGCATCACCGCCAGCCTCGATTTCGTCAAGGATGCCCCTGACGATCTCGCGGGTTTCTGTGGCGTCACTGCGGGAGTGAAGCTCGGCCTTCTTAAGGTACTCTCTCGGCATAGATATTTCCTACTTGTAGATGTCCGGCAAAAGCGTGGTTGAGATCGCCGGAAGGTAGGCGATGAAGAGTGTCACGATCAACATGAAGAACACGAAAGGAATGGCCCGGTAGGCGATCTTGAGGATCGATTCACCGGTCAGTCCCGAGACCACGAACAGGTTGAGACCAAGCGGTGGTGTGATGAAACCGACGCCAAGCGCTGTGATCATCATGATGCAGAACTGTATCTCGTTCATGCCGATATTGTCGGCAAGGGGTTTCAGGATCGGTGCCAGGATCACGATGTTCGGCGTGGTCTCCATGACGCAGCCGGCCGCTATCAGGATGCACACCATCATCAGGATCAGAACCCACGGTTCGTTGCTGACCGATGTTGCAGCGGCAACAAAGCCTTGCGGAACACCGAGGATGGCGAGCGCCTGAGCAAGCGGCAGGGAGAATGCGATGATCGGCAGGATCACGCCGTTCACCTTGGCGGAACTCACGAGCATGGCCGGGAAGTCGGACAGTTTCAGGGTGCCGAGAATGAAGCCCATGATGATGGTGACAACCACTGCAGTTGCACCGGCCTCAGTCGGCGTCAGGCGGCCGGAGAAGATGCCGTAGAAGATGATTCCCGGCACGATGAATGCGTACCAGCCGGACTTCAGAGCCGTCGCCAGATTGCCGGCCCATTCGCTCAGTGGCATGTTGCCGCCGCCTTCCCAGCCGTTGATCCGGTTCATGATGATGTTGGTGACCAGGATCGAGACCAGAATGGCGACACCCGGGATAACCGCAGCCAGGAAAAGCGTGGAAGCGGAGATTCCCAAAACGAGGCCGATAATGATGTATGCGATCGACGGCGGGATCAAAATACCCGTACAGGCGCCGGCAGCAACCAGCGCACAGGCGTAGGGGCGCGGATAGCCTGATTCAACCAGACGATCGATGGTCATGCGGCCAACGGCAGCAGCACCGGCGGCGTCCGAGCCGGAAATGGCGGCGAACATGCCGCAGACCAGTACGGTTGCCGATCCAAACCCGCCTTTGGCGAACTGGGTCAGCGCTTCAGCGACATCGAGAAACTTGCGGCTCAGTCCGGTCCGGACCAGAACGTCACCAGTCAGAATGAAGAGCGGTACGGCAGTCAGAGCGAAATGGTCGATCCCGTGAAACAGGCTCTCGCCGACGAGCGAAAGGGGCAGGGCGCCGGAAATGATCAGCATGAGAATCGCCGCCGAGCCAATGGCGGCCCAAACGGGAACGGCGAGCGCCACGAGGACGACGAAGAGAAGGACGGGGCCGTAAAAATCCCAGCCCAGTTCTACGGTCTGGTTTTGAAGATTGTTCCAAAGCATGATCCGTCCCCCCTCAATCGAACAGCTTGTCGCCTTCAAACACGGGACGGCCGTGTTGAAGATCTTTGACGTCGCGAATGAAGGACTGGATCAACCGGAAGATCAGCAATGCAAAACCGATCGGGACCGCGAGCAGGAACCAGACTTGCGACACGCGCAGACCGTGGGTCACGGATCCGAATTTTGCCGAAACCAGCACCGTCTCGAAGGACCAGTAGAGCGCGACCAGCGCGACGGCGAACATGACGAGATCGCCGAAAATATAAATCAGCGCCTTTACCCGTGGACCGACATATTCGAGGATCACATCAATGCGGATATGGCCGCGTTCGCGCACTGCCGCTGCGGCTCCGATCCACGCCAGGTAGATGAATGAGTAACGGACAATCTCTTCGCCCCAGATCGACGAATAGGCCATCAGTTCCCGCCGGAGAACCTCGATGAACATTGTCGCGACGAGCATGACGTAGAACACAAGGAGCGCCCATCGCTCTGCGTTCTTGTTCAGGGTATCGAGTATGCGTGGCATGGAATCCTCCCCTCGTCAGACCCGCGGTACATCGGGCCGATCCGAATTATTCGGCTTCAATCTGCAGCGATTGCGGGCAGGCCGGCGCCGGTTGCGCCAGCCTGCAGAGTTTGGCTTTTATGCGTCGTGGACGTAGTAACGTCCCATGGTGCCGGCGGCCTCCTCAAGCTTGGAGAAGGTGTCCATCGAGCCGGCAAGTTCGACCTTGAACTCATCCCACTCGGAGCGCTGATAGCCGCCTGCTGCCTGCCACTCTGCGAGTTGGTCGTCAGACAGTGAGTGGAACTCAACGCCGGCTGCGCGAAGTTCTGCCATGGCGTAATTGCGAGCGGACGGAACTTTAGCCAGGTTCTGGTGAGCGGTCAGTTCGCCGGCAAATTCGATGCCCTCCTGCACGTCGGCAGGCAAGCTGTTGAACCAGGCCAGATTAACCGAATAAACCTGGCTGTCCGGAACGGCCTGCGTGAACGTGACGTGGCTGAGGATGTCCTTGAAGCCGAACACAAAGAGCGCGCCCACGGCCGGATCAAGCGCATCCGCCACACCCTGCTTGATCGCCGAAGGTGTTTCGCCCCAGGCAACCGGTGTCGGGTTGGCGCCGACCAGGCGATAATACTGCTGGAGCATCTTGGAGCCCGGTACCCGGAACTTGATGCCTTCAAGGTCGGACGGCGACAGAACGGGACCGGCTCCGCCAGCGCGAACAGCGACAACGCGCGGATCGATCACGACGTAGAACAGCGCCTTGAAGCCCGAGCTTTCGATCTTCGGGTGGACTTCGTTCTTCCAGGCGTCGGAGTTCACAAGGTTGGTGAAGCGCTGATTGGCGCCGCAGAAATAAGGCAGGTTGATGAGGTCCACGGCGCTTGCAAACGGAGCGAAGTTGGACAGCGAATGCTGTGCGCACTGGATCGTGCCACCCTGCACCGCCTGGGCGAGCGCACCGCCGGCACCGAGTTGGCCGCCTGGCGCCAGTTTCACATAGACCTTGCCGTTGGTTGCGTTCTGGATGTTTTCCTTCAGATCAAGCTGCATGATCGGATAGCTGCGCGATGCGCCAAGCACATAGGCTGTCGCCAGTGTCATTGTATGTTCCGCTGCCGCCTGTCTCGCACGCTCTTCCTGTTGCGTCTGTGCGACCGCTTCGTCGGACCACAGAACGCCCGCTGCGCCGGCAACCATGGCGGCGGTGAAACCGCCTGCGCCGACCAGTTTCATGAAGTTTCGGCGTTCGGCCGATTGCAGTTCAGTTTTTTCGGTTGTCATGAGTTTCTCCCTTTTGAACGTTATTGGTTGTCGGCAGACCGCGCATCCGCTTCGCGGCGCAAAATCGCCACGACGAAAAAGATCGACGCTACGAACAAGATCAGCATTTCGGACACGTCACCGAGTATCGGGGAACCGGTCACAGCTCCCACAAGCACATTTGCGAAAAATACGAGAAAAAGCGCCCCAGCTACGAGAATTGGCACGATTCTGTCCTCCCTAAGTGCCTTAGATTTCCTGAGTGTAAGCCCTTACATCAAAAAATGCAAGCGCTTACATTGCATATGCACTATTGTTGTGCTCTGTCATGTGAATCCGATCCGGTTTACAGGGGCCAGCCAGTGTCCATGCCAAGGGGAAATAGCGTCTTGCGCAGCGAACGTTCTTCGGCGAGCACCGATCTTCCGACACTGGAAGATGTTGCGTCACGCGCCGGTGTTTCGACGGCTACGGTGTCGCGAAGCCTGAACGAACCGAATCGCGTTTCCAAGGCTACGCGCGACCGTGTCATGGCTGCTGTCCGGGAACTCGGCTACGCGCCCAATTTCGGCGCGCAGGCGCTTGCCGCAAAGAGGACCAACACCTTCGGTGCGATCATTCCGACCATGGAAAACGCCATCTTCGCCCGCGGCCTGCAGGCGTTTCAGGAGCACCTCAGCCAGCACGGCATTACAACGCTCGTCGCCAGTTCATCTTACAGCGCCGATCTGGAGGAAAAGCAGATCCATGCGCTGGTCGCTCGCGGAGCCGATGCGCTTCTGCTGATCGGTCACGACCGTACGCCCCAGACCTATGCCTTTCTGGAGCATCGGAAAATTCCCCATGTTGTTGCGTGGGTGTATGACAGCACCCAGCCGCGCCTGTCGATCGGCTTCGACAATCGCAAGGCGATGGCGGCGCTGACGGACCGTGTTCTGGAACTCGGGCATCGGTCCATCGCCGTGGTAACGGCAGATATTTCCGAAAACGACCGCGCCCGGGAGCGTTTGCAGGGCGCAAAGGATGCCATGCGGAAAGCGGGCATGAAGCCGGAGGATTTGCAGGTTATCGAAACCCCATATTCCATCAGCAACGGAGCAGAGGCATTTTCGGAACTGATGGGTAGAGAAAAGCGGCCAACCGCTGTGTTGTGCGGCAACGACGTGCTGGCCGCCGGGGCCCTGAAGATGGCGCGATCGCTTGGAATTGAAGTTCCTGGTGAGGTGTCGATAACCGGGTTTGACGACATCGAGCTTGCCGAGATCGTGTCTCCGGCGCTGACGACCGTTCACGTTCCGCATCGCGAAATGGGGCGGGGCGCTGCGCGTCTGCTCATAGCCCTTCGCGACGGGAAGGATCCGGGGGGCAGTGTTGAACTTGAGGCAAGCGTGCAATGGCGCGAAACACTGGGGCCGGTTTGCAGGGCGTCAAAATAGGACGCGAACCCGGATCAATCTCGAGACCAGGTTCGCGTATCGCAGATCTGCCGTATCGTGCTCAACGGCCGCGCACAATGTGCGGTTGGACCTGAATCAAAAGATTGGAGCGCTCGTTCGCTTTGTCCCTGAACGACCTGCCTGCAAAAGGCAGTTCGCCAAGGTGGGGAACCCGGCGGCGCTCGCTGGTCCGATCATCGTTTTCATTTTCGGAATACTCAAACTGGAACTGCGTGGGGACGCCTTCGGGTCCCCCGCCTTCAAAGGCGGAAGCAATGCCGGTTTGGGCGACGAGTGTTGCAAGTGTTGCGGTGATGATGATTGTTTTTGAATCGCGAAACATGATTTTGTCCCTTCTTGTCTCAGCTGCGGGCAATCCCCGCCAATAACTGTCAGTCGCGGCAGCAGGGCAAAAGGTTCAAACTGGTTGGAAATTTTTTAAACCGGACAAGACTGATGCGGGCCTGCGAACGCTTACTGTACCCGAATTGGCGGGTTTCGCGGGTGCGATGATCTGACTGGCAAGTCCAGAAAGAAGACCCTGGGTCAGGACTCATTAATCTCATGCAATTCTGTTTGGAAGAAAAGGTTTGAATGGAAGCGAACCATGGCATTTTCGCCCGGCCGCAGGCCGCAGGGCGAACAATGCTTCGATGTTGCCAAGCGGAACCGGGCGTTGTCGCGGTGCAAAGAAACCGCAAAACGCCTTGGCGCAAGGGAAGGTCCGCGACCTTTTCGAGCATTGTGAGCGATCAGGCAGGCCCTTCCTTCCAAACCCACTAGGGCGCGGCCACTTTGGCTGACGAATGCGTCGGAAAGGTTTGAAACTATGCATAGTTCCTTCACCTTCCCTCCTGTTCAGCAGCCAAATTTGCTCGCGCAGAATGGATGACATTAATGGGTCCTGACCCTAACCGATGAACCGGATTTCGACTTTCTTCTTGCACAGTAACTGTCCGATTGTCCCGGGGAGTTCGATGCCGCCTCCACCCAGCGCGAAGAGGGGTGCGCGTGATACAAGCTCCTCCAGGAATATCCGCAGTTCCAATCGCGCCAGCCTTGCGCCCAGACAGACATGTTGCCCGATGCCGAAAGCGAGATGACGGTTGGGGTTTCTGGCAATATCGAGACATTCCGGATCCTGAAACTGCCGGGGATCGTGATTGGCTGCGCCCCAATTCACCCAGACCAGTTCGCCCTGGCCAATTGACTGCGCGCCGATCTGCACCGGACAGTTTGTTTTCCTGGCAAAGCCCTGGATTGGCGCTTCGAAGCGCAGAAATTCTTCAACGGCGTCCGGTATCGTTTCCGGCGCTTCTCCAAGGCGGGTTTGCAGCGCCATGTCCGTGGCGAGAATTGCCGTGATGTTGCTGATGGCGCCTGTCACCGTGTCCATGCCGCCGAATATCACCATTCTGACGAGATCGATGATTTCGTCACGTGTCAGCGCCTCGGTCGAATTTGGCCGGTGAACGAGATCGCTGACCATGTCATGGCTATCCTCCACCTGTCTTGCATCCACCTCGGCGGCAATGAATTTCGCAAATTCACCGATTTTCCGTTCAGCCAGTTGATACCCCCTGGTTCCAGGTTCGCCATAGGTCGCCTGGTGAATGGGATCGGCGAATGTGCGCCACATCGCTTCGGGAAAGCCAAGCAGGCGCATGGTTGCTTTGGCTGGCACTGGCGTGGCCACAGCGCCCACAATCTCCCCACCGCCTTGAGAAACAAGCTCATCGATCGCCGATGCGATGTCGGCGCGGATCGTTTCGGCATGACGCTCCACCGACTGGCGCGAGAAGTAGGGCATGAGTACGCGGCGATAACGCTCGGTGTCCGGCGGGTCCGACTGAAGCGGAATCATCCGATCGATATTGCCGGGTGGAATCAGCAGGCTGATTTCAGAGGTGAAGTCTTTGTCGTTGCGCGCCACCGCGACCACGTCATCAAAGCGGCTGAGAACCCAAAAACCGCCATGCGCCGTTGAATACCCAACCGGACAGGTCTCACGAAGTTGCGCGTATTTCTCTTGATGGTTGGATACGAACTTTGAATCGTGATGATCGAATTCCACTGTCTTCATCGGATACTCCGGCTTGCAGGCAATCCGGTCAACCGTCAGCAATCTCGATGGTACTGTCGTCGGACCACGATAGCCAAACCGGCCCGGTATCCGGTACTCCGTAAAAATCGGAATCGCGTGCAACCACCTTGATGACGTCGCCTTGCCAGTCGAGGACGCACGTTCCCAAAGCACCGGCGAATATCCGCTGGCGCATTTCCGCGCGCAGGCAATTTGGCGATTTCGGTTTGGCGGGCGTGATCCGCATGTTTTCGGGCCGAACAGCGATTGATCCGGTCTTGACCTTGGAGATCAGCGCACCGTCACGCAGCCGCAATCCCTTTTCTTCAGGGGTACCTGAAAGGATATTGGCTTCGCCGAGAAAACGGGCGGTAAATTCATCGCGCGGATCGGAGTAAACATCGCGTGGTGCGCCGTGCCGGATCAGGCGCCCGTCTTTGAGTATTCCGATCTGATCGGACAGTGTCAGCGCTTCTTCCTGGTCATGCGTCACGAAAATTGTGGTTATTCCAATCTCACGCTGAATGCGTTTGAGCTCTATCTGCATGTCAATGCGCAGCGCCTTGTCGAGCGCCGACAACGGTTCGTCGAGCAGAAGGACGCGGGGTTTTGTCACAATTGCCCTGGCCATCGCCACGCGCTGTCGCTGTCCGCCGGAAAGCTGGTGCGGCTTACGGTCGGAATAGGGTCCAAGCTGCACCAGCTCCAACGCATCGCGAACGCGTTGTGTCCGCTCCTGGCCGGAGATCTTCCGCACTGCCAGGCCAAAGCCGACATTTTCAGCGACGGTCATGTTGGGAAACAGTGCGTAGTTCTGAAACACCATTCCGATCTCGCGCTTTTCGACGGGAGTGTTTTCAACCGAACTGTCACCGATGAAGACCCGGCCACTGTCGGGAATGACAAACCCGGCAATGGCGCGCAGCAGCGTTGTCTTGCCGCTTCCCGACGGGCCAAGCAGCCCGAAAAAGCCGCCATCGGCGAAGGCGAGCGTGACATTGTCCAGTGCGCGGGCTTCGCCATAGGTTTTGATCAGGTTCTCGACCCGGATTTCGGCCATCAGCGCTCTCCTCCGAAGTTTGAAAAACGGGCCGCAAGAAGCATGATCCCCATCGAGATGGCGATGATGATCGTGGAGACCGCGTTGATCTCGGGTGTAAATCCCTTGCGGATTGCGGTGTAGATCAGCACCGGCAGCGTGCTGTCGCCGGGTTCGGCAAGGAAATAGGACACGACGAACTGGTCGAAACTGACCGCAAAAGCGAACAGTCCGCCGGCAATGACGCCCGGCAATATCCAGGGCAGCGTAACGCCTCGCGTGACCTGCCAAGCGGAAGCACCAAGTGAACGTGCAGCTTCTTCGAGCGACCGGTCGAATGTCGATAGCCGTGCCGTGACCACGACGATGACATAGGGCAGGGCAAGCGCGACATGGCCGATGATGACGGCGGGTGTTCCCCGGCCGATGCCGACGCCGAAGAAGAAGATCAACATGGCGGTACCGGTGATCAGCCAGGGAATGGCGATCGGTGGAAACAGCAGAACCTGAAGCACTCTCTTGCCGGTAAATTCATAGCGGAACAAAGCGATGGCTGCCGAAGTGCCAAGGGTGGTGGCGATGATTGTGGTGATTATGGCGATCCAGACCGAGCGCCAGGCCGCCGTCAGTATCTCATCGTTTCTCTGCAGCCTTTCATACCATTCCGTCGAGTAGCTGAACGGGAGTTGGTAGAACTCCGATGCGTTGAACGACATCACCGCCATGACCAGAATCGGCGCGTAAAGGAAAAACAGGATCATCCCCAGGTAAAGAAGTCCGATGCGCGAGAGGAAGCGATTGCTCAAACCTGTGCCCTCCGCAGGATCGGGCTGGCAATGGCCAGGATGGTCAACACCACTGCAAGCAGAATGAAGGAAAGTGCCGCACCCAGCGGCCAATTGAAAACGGCAACGAACTGATCTTCAATCACCGTGCCATAGTAGGTGCCGAGACGTCCACCCAGCAGCCGCGGTTCCATGAAGGAACCGACCACGGGAACAAAAATCAGAACGGCGCCAGCGATGATCCCCGGTGTTGAAAGAGGCAGGATTATCCGCAGCAATATTGTGCGGCGTTTGGCGCCGAGTGATCGTGCGGCTTCGATGAGCGAATCGTCGATCGCCTGCAGCGCGAGATACGAGGTCAGGATCACATAGGGCAAATAGGAGTGCACCAGTCCGATCACGATCGCGGTCGGACTGAACATGAGATTTATTCTCACATCCCACGGCAGGACTGCGTCGATGGCCGTGCTCAACACCCCGTTGCCGCGAAGAACAATCGCCCAAGAGAAGATGCGTACCAGGGAGTTCGACCAAAACGGCAGGATCACCAGCAGGAACAATGCGCCGCGGGCCCGGCCGCGAACCACCTTGGCCAGCACATAGGCACAAGGGAACCCGACAATCACGGAAACCACCGTCACCGTCACGCCAAGCATGAGTGACTTCCAAAGAAGCCGCGCGTAGGTGGTGGATTCAAAGAACGCGCCGTAGTTCTCCAGCGTAAAATGCCAGGTGCGGTCTCCAAACGGGACGTCGGATAAAAGGCTGAAGAAGATCATGGCTGACAGCGGCAGAAACACCGCCACTGTCAGCCAAATATAAGCAGGGGAAAGCAGGGCCGCCGCCCGCAAACGATCGCTCCGTGCAATCAGGTCAGACATTGACCCTTCTCCCCCAAATCGCCGTTACTGGGCGGCTTTCAGGTCCTGCCACAGTTTCAGATAGGTTTCCCGCTTTTCGTCGGAGACGGGCTTCATGAACTGGACCTTGGCAACGACATCCGGATCACCCAAAACCTTGCGGTTGAAGCTTGCTTCCGGCAAAGCCGCCGCGGCCTTGAGGTTTGACGTCGCCGGTGCGCCATCGGCATCCCATTTGACATAAAATTCCGGGTCAACCATCCAGTCGATGAAAGCGTGGGCAGCGTCCTGCTTGGTTGAGCTTGCCGGGATGGACAAACCGTCGAGCCAGCCTAGCGCGCCTTCTTCGGGAACGACGAACGCAACGGGCAATCCCTTGGCGATCGATCTGGATGCCGAACCGGACCAATAGGTTGCGACGGCAAAATCACCGGCAGACATGAACTGGTTCCAGTCGTTTTCCGAGCTCCAGAATGTGGTGATCTGGGGCAGCAGCTCTTCAAGCTTGGCCTTCACCGCATCCAGATCACTAATTTCATTCAAGTTTTGTCCGGTCGCCATCGCAGCGAACTGAACTGCTTCGAGGCCGTCATCGCGTATGGAGACACGCCCTGTCCATGCCGGATCCCAGAGTACGGAAAGCGAGGTGGGCAAATCACTGAAATCATTCGTGTTGACAGCGATCGATGTCAGCCCCCAGGTCCATGGCACGCCGTGCATGCTTCCACCGGGGTTGAGGTCAACATTGGCCACGAGGCCCGGATCCAGATCGGCCATGTTCGAAATCTTCGATTTGTCGATCGCCGCGATCAGGCCTTCTTCCTGTGCCTGCGCCGTGTAGGCGGCGTTGATGAGCACGACATCATAGGCTCCGGGATTGGTGCGCAGCTTGGTCAGCATCTCCTGTTCGGACGTGAAATATTCATGGACCACAGTGTGCCCGGTCTTTTCAGAAAACGCGCTGACAGCCCAGTCCAGGTCAGTGCCGTAGCCCTGCCAGTTCAGGACGCGAATTTCATCGGCATTGGCCCCGTAGGCGGCCATCGCCAGTATGGATGTCAAAAGCAGTCTTTTCATGGTCTTCTCCCTAGTATTGAATTTCATTCTGCCGGATTGCGTGGCTCTGAGAGGTCTCCATCGCCAACAATGTCTCTTCCAATCGGGGGGCGGTGGAAGGTCCCCTTCTGGTGGTTGAAAGTGCGGCGCACACATTGGCGATGTGGGCCGCCGTAACCGGTCCCTCGCCGCGCGCGAGCATGGCGATGAACGCGCCGACATGCGCGTCGCCGGCACCGTTGGTGTCGATGGGGGTTACTTCGTGAGCGGGGATGTGGGTGACACCGCCATTCTTTTCAGCAATCAGGCAGCCATTGCCACCGTCGCGCACAACTGCTCCGCCCTGCGGCGGACAATCGGCAGCAAGGGCTTGGGCGGCATCCTCCGCCCGCTCGGCACCCGTCATGATCATTGCTTCGCGTTTGTTGGTAGTGATCCAAAGCGAGGCAGTGCGGGCTGCTGCAAGACTTTGCGGCGCAATCCGGTCCACCATCGGGCTCGGGTCGAACACCAGCCTCGATGCTGTCGTTGTTTCCAACCAGGCAGTCATTGCTGCCGAACTTTGCGAATAGGCAAGCGTATATCCTGACAACAGCAACCAATCCCGGTCTTCGATTGGCAGTCCGGCGAGATCTGCCGTGGTGACCGGACCATCCAGATCTGTCGATGTGATGAAGCTGCGTTCACCGTCCCGATCGATCAAAACAGTGCAGCAGCCCTGATCCCGACTCTTGTGCCGCTGTCGAAGAACCTCAATATCCGCGCGCTCAAGTGCATCAGCGACGAGGTCGGCGAACGGACCGGTGCCCAACATCCCCGCATAGGCGACATCCATGTCGCATCGTCTCGCGGCCGCCATGGCATTGAACGCCCCACCGGCAGTGAGCGTATCATCATGAACGACTGCCTCTTCGCCCGGAGCCGGGATGGATTCGATCTGGTAAATGTGATCGACAACCACGCTGGAAAGCTGGATCAAGCGGCCGGTCATTGGGCGGCCTCCAGGTTTCGGCTGGCGCGAACCGACAACAACTCTTTTGCCACACGGTTCAGGTGAAGGCCGTTGACTTCTGTCACACGCGCCACCTTGTCGGAGGGATAGGCGGACATGCCGGCGCAGGCCCCTGCCATTCCGGTTGCGATTGCGCCGATCGTGTCGGTGTCATCGCCGATGTTTGCGGCAATGACCGCCGCCAGCCACGGGTCGCCTTTTGCCAGACTGACCACGCCAAAGGCAGTCGCGACCGATTCAGCGCTCGCCACCGATGTGCCGATGCGGCGCGCCAGCCCCGCCTCGTCTCCCAACCTGGCGACTTCGATCGCGCCTGCAATACGCGCCGCCATATCTGCTTCACCGACCGCCGCACCAAGACGCGCACCCAAATGCGCAGCGTCCAGAGCGAGAGGAAGTGCCGCATCGAATGTGGAGCCCTCGACGCCGCAGCTCACAACAGTCGCCACAGCCGCCGCGGCCGCAATCGCTTCTCTTGTGTTGTGTGTGACGAGGCAGACTTCAGCGACCCTGTCGACAAGGAATTCCAGATCCCGATGCGGTGTGGTGATCGCCAATGGCGCAATTCGCATCGCCGCACCGTTGGTGGTTCCTGAATGCCCGGTTTCACTTACCGGTTCTCCCGCCATGAGCGCCTTCAATGCACGTTTCGACGATGGCCCCAGCAGATCCCGCAGGCCACGTTTGCGCACGCCGGCTTCCCAGTCAATCAGCGCTTGCGCCCAGGCCCGATGATTGAATTTCAAATGCGATGACCGGATCAACAGATCCGCCAGCAGCAATGACTGTTCGGTATCGTCCGTGACCATTGCAGCAGACAATCCATGCGAAACCGGATGATCGGGGATGGGTGCAACAAAATCCTGAAGCCGGCCATAGGCGGATGCGATTTCCTCGCGCGTCATGGTTTGTGACGGCATGCCGAGTGCATCTCCTATAGCGACGCCGGCAAGTGCTGCCTCGGCTCGATCCAGTTGGGCCGCCTCAAATACCATCAGAAATCGATCCTCAGGCCGAAGCGCTCCGGATCCAGGATGCTTTCGACATATTCGAGCACGCTACCATCGTCACAGTGAGTAACGCGTTCCAATCGAAGCATCGGAGCGCCTGAAGGGCGTTTCATTATTGCTGCGTCGACCGCTGACAGGGCCGGAATGACCCCGGCAATTTCCTGCCCGCTTGCAGATGCCAGTCCCAGTTCACTGAGTGTTTGGTTCAGGGAATCTCCTATCAGACCGGATTCCAACAAGGGCTCGAAGGCCTCGCGCCAGGGCAGCCGGCTGCGTTCCAATGAAATGCCGATTTCCTCGCTCTTGGAGAAACGCAAACGATCCAGGCAGAGATAATCCCCGTTTTCCTGCTGCAATCGCAGATCGGCGCTCATTGAAGGACCGCGACACAATGACATGAGACGGGTTTCAACCGAGCCAGAACCGCTGGACAAAGCGACGGTCCAACCGAGATTGCTGTCGATGGTGGTTCCATCATAGGTGACGAAGGACCCGATCCCGGTTCGGGTCGTGATCAGTCCCTGTTGCGCAAGAATTTCCAATCCGCGACGAACCGTGTTCCTGCTCACCGAAAAACGGCGCATAAGACCGCCAGCACTTTCCAGTTGATCACCATGGCCGAAACGGCCTTCGCGAATTTCGCGCTCCAATGTGCGGGCTACCATTTCTGATTTGGGTATTCCGGGAGGGTTTGGCATGTCGATATTTGGTACCTGTTCCTACCTGTACCTTACGTTATGGTAGCGGCTCGTCAAGCCTTGCGCTTAAAATATTGTAATCATTGCGTAATATCGCTCGATTGGGTTTCGGGCAGGTCATCCCAAATCGCGGAGTATCTGCAGAATTCACAGGTTCCGGAGCGTTATTGGTCCGGGAAAAAGGGTGGGCAGCCAATCACTGCCTCAACGGAAGGTTTGCCCCAATCTGTTGACGGGCGTTGTTCGACATGGCGAAATAGATCGGGCAAAAATCAGGAGGGTTTTATGATCCGGGCCGCTGCAAAATGGACCTTAATCGGGCTGTTGGTCATTGTTGCGGGGGGCGGAATATTGTTCCAACTGACTGCGTCCGAAAACGACAAGAGAGTGTTGTCGGCTTGCTGGTCCATGGTGTGGGCAGGATTTCGACCGATAGAGGATGTCGAGCGAACCGACAGATTTCTTGGCAAAATCGATGAAGCGACCGCGATTTGCCGCGGCGTAGACGATTATCCCCTCTATTCCGCAACACCGTGGGTCGACTGGTCCAATTATTGGGGTGCAGGCGACAACTCATCAAGAACTACGGGCGGAACCGGCTTCATCCGGAGCGCTCTGTCCCGCATCCTTTCGGTCACCGACCATATTTTTGACCGCAACACACGTGGTCTGGATGGTGTCCTGCTCGATCTGGAATACCAGCGGATGGAGTTGATCCGGTTCAATCTCTTCGACAACGCCACTTTCCCCCAGTATGTGGAGGGCCGTGACGACAACGGTTCAAAGGTCGCGGGATCGCTTTTGAATACATGGAGCGAAATGCGGCTTGCAGAAACGCATCCGGACTTTGACAAACTGAAAATTGAAGCCAATGGTGACCAACTTTGCGACGGCGAACTGATCCGCTTCCGCACACTGACCGGCATATGCAACGACATACGTAATCCCGCCATGGGGTCATCCGGTCAATTGTTTGCCCGCAACAGTGCATTTGAATCGACGTTTCCGCGCCTGGAGAAAAACGAACTGACCGCCAATCGCCATGGCGGGCGGTTGTCGCTGCTCAAGCCGGACCCGCAGGTGATCAGCCGCAAACTGTTTACGCGCCCGCAGGCACCGGATTCCAACTGCAATGCGGGAATTGGCGACGGATCGTTCGCTGCCGACTGCGACTACACGAAGGCCAGTTTCTTCAACGTGCTTGCGGCTTTCTGGATCCAGTTCATGACGCATGACTGGTTTTCACACATGGATGATGCCCGCAATGACAAAAACATTCTTGTGGGCGAGGCGGAGAATTCGCCGGGTTTGGGCTGCAATGTTTCGGGCATCGAGCAGTCCGAATTGGGATGCAGGCTTGAGGACAAGATGGAGAGATCCCTCTACGCCTCGCAAGATGATCCGAATGTTTTTGGCGCCGACGCGCGCATTGGCCGCGCCTACAAAACAACCCGCAATACTGTCACTGCGTGGTGGGACGCCTCCCAGATTTATGGACATGACCGGCGCTCCGGCAATCGTGTCGCCCGCGATCCTGGTGACATGGCAAAATTGCAGATGATCGCAAACGATGCCATCTCGAGCGACAATGGGGGGTATCTTCCGCTATTCCAGAACCGATGCGAAGACGATGAGGCGCAAACCGATTGCTCACCAATCCATCCTGAATGGATCGGCCAGGAGGCGACAGCATTTCCCGACAACTGGTCAATCGGATTAAGTTTCTACCACAACGTTTTCACGCGTGAGCACAACGCCTTCGTGGACGCATTTCGCGAGCACGCTGCAAAGTTTCCGCAAAGTGATTCCGGCATGCGGGACCCGCGGGAACCGGACAAGATCATCACGTATGGAGAATTGGCAAGTGAAGAGAATGCCGGGCAGCTGTTTGAAGTCGCGCGCCTCGTGGTCTCGGCGCTTATCGCGAAGATCCACACGATCGAATGGACGACACAACTGCTTTACAACGATCCGCTTTTCAAAGGCATGAATTCAAACTGGAGCGGTCTGTTTGAAGACCATCCAATCCCTCAGGATGTATCAGCCCGCCTGTTGCGCAGCCTTGCCGATTCGGACGATCCGGTCGAAGCAAATTTGTTTTATTCGGCCTTCAATGCCGGTCCTGGGATCATAGGCACCGGATCAAACAGGCATCCGTTCCCGGCTTTTCTTTCGAGAGCCATGGGGTGGGATGACTGGAGTATTGAAAATCCTGATGACGTGAATGGCGGAACCAATCATTTCGGATCCCCGTTCAATTTTCCTGAGGAGTTTACTTCGGTTTACCGGCTGCATCCTCTTCTTCCGGACATGCTTGAACTGAGAGACCGCAACGATCCCAACAAAATCGCAGAGAAAGTGCCGGTCATTTCAACCTTCCGGGCGAACGCGTCGACCGCGATGCGGGGGAAGGGTTTGGCCAATTGGGCGCTCACACTTGGCCGGCAACGGCTGGGGGCGCTGGTTCTTCAAAATCACCCGCAATTTCTGCAAAACCTAGATCTGCGTCCGCGGCTGGATACCAAAATTGACGTGGCGGCGCTTGATCTCATCCGGGACAGAGAAAGGGGAATTCCCCGGTTCAACGAGTTCCGCCGCCAGATCGGACTGAAACAGCTGACAAGTTTTGACGACTTCATTCAGGTGAAGCTGTTGAAGAAAGAGAAAGAAGGAACCATCACCGCGGCCGAACAGGGGTCACTCGATCACCAGCGCAAACTGGTTTCCCTTATGCGCGAGGTTTACGGGACGCATCAATGTGACAACTCGAAAGTCATCAGCATCGCACAATCCGATCCCAAAGGCGCAACACTGCCGGGCCATGGGGATGTGCTTTTTCCAACCGATTGCCTGGGCCACGAGGACGGATCGGTTGTCGATAACATTGAAGACCTCGACAACGTGGTTGGCTGGCTCGCAGAGACGACCAGGCCCCATGGCTTTGCCATATCGGAAACGCAATTTCATATCTTCATTCTGAACGCTTCGAGACGGTTGTTTTCCGATCGCTTTTTTACTTCCAGCTACCGGCCCGAATTCTACACTTCTTTCGGCCTGGACTGGGTGAACAACAACGGACCCGACGGGAAACAATACGAGCCGGGTCTGGACAACGGTCACCAAATCGAAATCTCGCCGATGAAGCGCGTCCTGCTTCGGGCATTGCCAGAACTTGGTGCGGAGCTCGAACCCGTTCGCAACGTATTCGACCCCTGGGCGCGTGACCGCGGTGAATTTTATACACTGGCCTGGAAACCGCGCCCGGGCGCCGAGAACGACGAGTCGTTCGCCGGCCGCTAGAGCAGGATGAGTGGATTCCATGAGTAATGATCTAGCGCTGCCGTTTAGCTGGAAGATGCGCAGCAGCATCTGGAACAAGTTTCTTGATCTGAAATACAAGGGCGCCAAGCCTGCCCACATTCCGGTTCCCGAACAGCAGGACCGGAAAATCAAACCGGTACCAATCGGCGACTATTACCCGTCGCTGAACATCGGCAATGTTCTCGTTGCCGATCATATACCCGCCGATGAGGCGCAGCCTCTAAAGCGGAAAGCGGTCTCCTTCCAGACATGGCTTTCCGGCAGGTTTTCGCAAATGCAGGACGGATTGCCGCCGATCTCAGCCGATCCGTTCACTGCAATGGATACGGCCTATTCCAGCGGCCGGTCCAAACTCTTTCCAAAGCCGCAACTTCCCGATTCGCTTTCGATGGCGGACAGTGCCGCAATGCTTGGAAGGCTTGCCGTTGAAGGACCGTTTGCAGGCTATTTGGAAGGTGGCGAGAACGGCTATCATTGGAACACCACCTATCTCAACGATCCCGATTTCACCCTGCGCAACGGAACCGAAAAAGTCGGAGCACGGGTCGATTTCGAGGTGGAACGGAATTCACGGACATTGCGTGCGGCATCCATACGAACGGCTTTGGGGGAGTTTACGCCGGACGACGAAGAATGGCCCCATGCGGTAAAAACAGCATTGTGCGGAGTGTCCAACGACATTTCGATCGTTCGCCATTTCAGTTGGGTGCATCTGATCGGAGGCAGCTTCCTTGCAATAGCGACGCGCAACCAACTGAGCGCCTCCCATCCGGTGAGACGGCTGCTGTGGCCTCACATGTATCGCACGCAATACAGCAACGACATGATTACTGAGGTGCTGCTTGGACCTCTCGGTGATTTCGCCAACATGTTCACGTTCAATGCCGAAGGCATTTCGGCGCTTATTTCCAAGACCTATGGTGACTACCCGATTGAGACGGCGCACCCATATCTGGATGCCATGAGGCGCGGGATTTCCGGCGCTGATTTCGATACGCCCAGCCAGCATAATCTGGAGGCTCTTTTTGATGTATTTTTGCGGCATACGTCACGCTATATCGACACCTACTATGAGAGCGACGATGCGCTAGCCACTGACCAAGAGGTGAAGGCGTGGCTTGACGAACTCGATACGCTCATCCCGGGTGGGACGGACCCAATCGTTTCCGGCAAAACGCCTCGGCAAGCCATGGCCGAGCTTTGTGCTTCTATGATCTATATTGGCACCGTGCAGCATGAAGTGCTCGGAACAAATTTGTGGAACTACCAAATGTGGACCCAAATCATTCCAAGCCGGATTTACACAAACCGTCAGCGCGAACCGGTCGATGTGTTTCAACGGCTGCTAAATGCCAATTTGAATCTGAATATTTATCGCGCTCAACTGATGCGCGATTTTACCTATTTGGCGATCGATGAAGCGGGCAGGGAGGTCTTTCGGCAGTTCCTTGGCGATCTCGAAGCGCTGAATCGGGACATGCGCCAGCACCCTGATGCGCATTGGAAAATTTATCCGGACATTCTGGAAGCAAACATGAACGCGTGAAAACCGGTTGGTCCTCAATCGGTCTGTGTGCGGAATGCGACCCGTCGTGGTGAATTTGTTCCATGTGGACATCCCACCTTCTTTGTAGCTTATTTTCGAATTAGCTTTGATTTCGATGTCCATTGGGTGAGGCTTCGGGGCTTCGATGACGATAGTTCAGGGCAGCGATTGCTCGGCGTGGAAACACATGTCGCCAGAAAACAGGGCCGGCCATTTCGGCGGCTTGCTATGGCTCGCTGTGCTGCTCGTTGCCGGGCTTGCGGCTATCAGCGGACAAGCGGCCGAAAACCCCAAGCAACTGCGCGGAGTGGCCCTCGTGATAGGCAATGGCGACTATGCGCATCTTCCGGCACTGACAAACCCCGAAAACGATGCGCGGGCCATTGAAAACCTGCTCGATGATCTCGGATTTGAAACGGAATTGTCATCGGACCGGGATGCCCGGAGACTGCGGCGTGACCTTGAGTATTTTGTCGAGGATGCGGCCGGGGCCGATGTCGCCATCGTCTATTACGCCGGTCACGGCATTGAGGCAGGTGGTGAAAACTGGCTGGTGCCCGTCGACGCGGAACTCGATGCGCTCGACATCGCCGGTAAAAAACTGGTTCCGGTTTCCAGTGTCGTTGAGCGGCTTCAGCAAACCGTGCCTGTTGTCATCATGCTGCTCGATGCGTGCCGGGATAATCCGTTCCCGCCGGGGTCGGTGCTCAAATTTGAAGAGAGCAGCGAAGGGGTGCCCGTATCTGTTGCCGGACTTGGCGAGATGCGCGGCGCACGGGTTCTTTCACGCGCAGATAAACAAGCGGACAATCTTGGAACGGTAATCGGTTTTGCCGCTGAGCCCGGCCGCGCTGCCCTTGACGGGCAAGCAGGCGAAAACAGTCCTTACGCGGCGGCAATTTTGCGCCATATCGAAACCCTTGCCGGTCAGGAATTCGGTACAGTGATGCGCATGGTCGCTGAAGAGGTCTATCTGAAGACTTCCGGTGTTCAACGCCCTTGGATCAATGAGAATCTCCGCCGGCTTCTTTATTTTGGGGTTCCCGTCTCGCAACCGGCCGATGATGCAGGCGAAATTGTCGCCGAGCGGCGGCAACTGCTGCTTACCATTGCAACACTCGAAGAATACCAGCGCCGCTCGCTTGAAACGATCGCCTCCAACGATGGCATTCCACTCGATGCAATCTTTGCGATGCTCAGCGCCTTGGGAGAAGATGCTCCATCCGATCCGCTTGAACTTGAACGGGTCATGCGATCGCAGGCCAAACGGGTGAAAGAAATCCTTGCCGACCGCGAGGCTCTGACCAGCACCGACCCGGAAATCCAGAAACTTTCCAGACTCGCCGATAAAGCCATCGAGGAGGGTGCAATCAAGTCAGCCATCCGCTTCCTTGAACGGGCCAAGGAGAATATCACGGCACTCGACAGTTCGCTCGACCGCACCGAGGCCGAGTTGAAGGCGCGCCGCATTGAAGCCGGTGAAGTCTACGCCAAGAGTGCGGAGACATATGAACTCGCATTTGAACATCTGAAGGCCGCTGAAGATTATGCCCGTGCCTACGGTCAGGTCGCTCGCTGGGATGACCGCCTGGCATGGCAATACAAGAACGGCGAGCTGGTAAGTCTGACTGAGCATGGCGATTACAATGGCGACAATGATGCCCTCAAAAGGGCTATCGCCGCAGGCTATGAGGCGAAAGTCCTGGCGGAGCGCGTGGGCGACAGGGACTATCTGGTTAAAACGTACCTCAACCAGGGCTTTGCATTCTGGAGACTCGGGAGCCGCGAAGCCGACAGGAAAAATCTCGAAAACGCCATCAAGACTGCAAAGGAGGCGATACGGACCAGTTCGCTAGAACAGAATCGCCAGCAATGGGCAGAGGCGCAGAATCTCCTTGGCCTGGCGTTGTGGATCCTTGGCGAACGCAGCAGCGAGACCATCGAATTGGAGCAAGCCGCGGCGGCCTACCGGGCCTCGCTTGAGGTATATTCGCGCGCGGATGATCCGCTGAACTGGGCAATGGTCCACAACAATATTGGCAATACGCTGTTTGCTGCAGGCCTGCGAGAGACCGGGACAGAAAGTCTGGAGCAGGCAGCCTTGTCTTATCGTGCGGCATTGGAGGAATATAGACGCGAAGACGTGCCGCTTGATTGGGCCGCAACAAAAAACAATCTTGGCAATGTTCTGCAATCGATGGGCGAACGCCTGCACGGTGATGAGATGTTGCAGCAGGCTGTCGAGACCTATCGTGAGGCTTTGCTCGAACGCCGAAAAGATCTTGTGCCGCTGGATTGGGCTCAAACACAGTACAATCTGGGCATCACCTTGCAGGCTCTTGGATACCGTGAAGGAGGAACCGAAACACTTGAGCTCGCGGCCGCTGCCTATCGCAACGCGCTGCAAGAACGGACCCGCGAACGGGTTCCCCTGGAATGGGCACTGACGCTGAAGGGGCTTGGCCGAACCCTTTGGATGATCGGAGAGCGCAACGAGGACGCCGACAAACTTGAGCAGGCCGTCGAGGCGCTTGACGCATCTCTGCAGGAACTGAACGCGGAACGCATTCCAATGGAATGGGCACTGGCCAACAACGATCTGGGTCTGGCGTTGTGGACGATTGGCTCAAACGAAGGCGATACCGCGAGACTGCAGATGGCAGCAGAAGCGTTTCATGAAGCGCTTGGCGTCTTAACAAGAGATCGCGTTCCACTTGATTGGGCGATGGTTCAGAACAATCTGGGGAATGTTCTGCTGACGACGGGAGAGTTGGAGGGTGATACCGGGAAATTGCAGCAGGCGATAACAGCCTATCGCAATGCACTGACGGAAAGGACCCGCGATCGGGTGCCCCTCGATTGGGCGCTGACACAAAACAATCTTGGTTACACGCTTGGCCAAATCGGCAAAAGCGAGGGAGACACGGGACTACTCAGACAAGCGGCAACAGCCCTTGAAAACTCCTTGCTTGAAAACCCTCGTGAAAGCGTTCCGCTGGAATGGGCCAGAACAAAGGTCAACCTCGGCCTGGTGCTCCGTGAGTTGGGAAAACTGACTGGAGATACGGATATTTTGTCGGCAGGCCGGCACGCGGTTTCGGAATCCTGGGACGGCTATCACTCTGCAGGATACGAGGAGCATGACGAGTATTTTTCCGGCTTGATCACGGAGATAGACGCAGAATTGGAAAAGATGCGCTGATCCTCGGGATTTCCGACGGGACCAGAATCAAGTCCATGCCTGCACAGCGGCGTTTCCAACCCGCCTATTTCGCCGCCTTCGCCTCTTCGGCCTGCCGCAGCTTTCTGCGGCTGATTTTGCCAGATGACGTCATCTCGAAACCATCGACAAACTCAATTTCTCTTGGAGCCTTGTAGCCGGCAAGGCGGGTCTTGACGTGCTCTTTCAAGGCGTTCGCCAATATTTCGTCGCCGCGGACATTCGATCTGGTCTTGACCACCGCCTTGACGATCGATCCGCGATCGGGGTCCGGTTTGGCAATAACAGCGACTTCGGCAACGCCTGGATGCGACAGCAGACACTCCTCGATTTCAGCGGGACCGATCCGGAAACCCGAGGACTTGATCAGATCGTCGGACCGGCCCTTGTACCAGAAGTATCCATCCGCGTCCCGGACCGCCAGGTCATGGGTGCGCAGATAGTGCCCAAGCTTCATCTCTTCGGTTTTCTCCGTGTTGTCGAAGTAGCCGAGGAACCTTGTGGGAGAGTCCTGCGGCGTAACGACCTCGCCTGGCTCACCATCGTCAACCTGCTGACCTTCACCGTTGACCAGCAGCACATTGTGCCCGGGATAAGCCCGGCCCATCGATCCAGGACGACGGGGGAACAATGCGGCGCAATTGCCGATAAGGTGATTGACTTCGGTCATTCCGTAAAACTCGTTGCAGGTGACGCGGAGTTTGTTTTCTGCCCAAGCCAGCGTTTCTGAGGCAAGTGCTTCGCCGCCGGTGCAGATGACCCGCAAAGCCAATTGGTGATCGCGATGCGGATCCGGGTTCTGAGCGAGACGTTTGATGGCTGTGGGGGCAAGAAATGTATGTGTCACCTTGTGACGGCTCATGAATTGATAAGCATAGTCAGCCGAAAATCGCTCCATCGACGTAGCGACCGGACGGCCGGCCAACCAGGCAGGGAAGAGCATGTCGAGAAGACCGCCCACCCAGGCCCAATCGGACGGCGACCAATAGACGGCATCCTCATCTTTCATGGACCGGTTGAAAAACAGGTTTATCGACGGCGTGTAGGCTGCCAGAACGCGATGGCCATGCATGATGCCCTTGGGTTTGCCGGTTGAGCCGGAGGTGTACATCAACAGCGCGGGATCATCGGCGCCGCCGAACGACGGTTCGAAATCCGGCGGAGGGTCAACCATGGCCGCGTCGAGATCAATGTCATCAGGGCCCGGCTGCCGCATGAGGACGTGACGGAGATGCGGGAAATGTTCGGTTCGCAACGGAGCCCACGCCTCGTTGCTGGTCAGAATCACGCCCGCACGGCAATCGTTCATGGCATGGGCAAGAGTGTCCGGCCCATAGAGCTGCGACAGCGTAACCGCTATGCCTCCCATCTTGGCAATCGCCATGTGGGCAATTCCGGTATCGGGATGCTGACCGGTATGGATCGCGATCGGATCACCACTGCCGTAACCGAGAACCCGAAGCGTTGCAGCCAGAGCAGTCGCTGCCGAGTCAATCTCGGCAAAGCTCTGAGTGCTGACGGAACCATCGGGTGCCTCGAATATCATCGCCGGCTTGTTACGGTCTTGCGGACCGAGATAGCGGCCGACCGTTGCTTCGAAGATATTGTAATCCTGGGGCCATTCGATCGAGTACGCACCTGGCCCGTGGCGAACCAGATTGAGTTCAGACAGATCCTCGCTGCTCAAATTGTCGAGATAGTCGCTCATTCCTGGTCCTCCGGTCTGAGGCATAGTGAGGGCGGACCCTCAGCGATGGCGTTCAGGTGCCCCCGCGTGGCGGTGTCGGAGAGGCGTTCGGCGCGAACCACAACGGCCCCTTCAGAGCCGTCAAACCGGGCAAGCGCAAAATCTCCGTCGCTACCGGTAGTCCTGAACAGGATGGCCGCGCCACCGCTCAGTTCCGTCCATCCGTCGGATGGGATGCGGCAGTTTGGGCACAACCGCGTGGGGGGGAACTGCGCCTTGTTGCACTGGCTACAGGCCGACGCCACGGCCTTGCCGTGCCGCATCCCTTCGACCCATGGCAACATCCATCCCTCACCGAGTGTGTAGTCCAGTGAAAACGCGAGTTTCATGCGATTGTCCCCGTACTCAGCACGGTGACGGCGCAGGTGGTTCCAACGCCCCCGTGGGTGTCCGCCAGAGCGTGGGCCAAGCCGCGGCTGGGCTGCAGTCCGTCGTGATAGCGGTCCTCCAGCAAGAGCGCGCAGGTAGCTGTTTGTGCCACTCCCGTTGCGCCGACAGGCGCGCCCTGACCCAAAAGTCCACCTGACAGGTTGATCGGGCACGAGCCATCAGCGTTGAATCGGCCGTCCATCACATCATGGGCCGGGCGACCGGAAAGACCAAGAGCTTCGATCGCCTGCAGTTCGGCTCCCGCATAGGCATCGTATACTTCCGCCAGATCGACCGCCTCGATGGAGATTTCGGCCATGTGCAGGGCCCGCTTTGCTGCTTCGGTTTTGGCGGTGAACACTCCCGGATCTTTACGCTGGCCGAGCGCCGGCCTGTCGGATGCCGCACCAATTCCGCTGATCTTTGGTGCCGATTTTCGGCGGTTTGAAGGAGCGGCTTCCGGCGCTGAAAGAATGATTGCCGCCGCGCCGTCGCTCAGGGGAGAACAATGCAGACGCCGATAGGGCGATGCAATCATCGGCGAGGACGCAAATTCATCATCCTCATGCAGGCGCGGCAAATGGGCGTTCGGATTGAGCCGCGCATTGCGGCGGTTCTTTTTGGTCACTGCGTTCAAAACAGCGTCGTCATCCCCTCGCGCGGCGGCAAACGCCTGCCAGGACAACGCATAGAGCGCTGTCGCGGTAGCCCCGGTCAGTCCGTCGGTCCAGAAATCAAAAGAATAGCCATAGAGTTTGCGTATGCTGTCGCCACTCAACGCGCTCGCCGACGGATCGACACCGACAACCGCAACGTGGCGGGCGCGGCCCGATAACACACGCTCTACCCCGGCATGGACTGCAAGTTGCCCGGATGCCCCTCCGCCTTCCACGCGCAAAGGCGCTGCTCCCACAAGCCCGAGATCCTGCGCAAGGATCGATGCCGGGTTCAGTTGAAGCGTGAAGAAGTCGCTCTCTGACGACACGATCAACGCGTCTATGTCGGTTCTTTCGATCTCCGCCATTTGAAGCGCTCCTTCGAACGCTTCGGCCGCCCAGTCGCGAAACGATGTTCCGTCCCGGCGCCTGCTGAATTTCGTCAGTGATGCTCCGACGATCAGAACCAACCTTGCCTCCAAATCATGGTGCATACTTTGACTCATCAAATTTGTCCCTACAAGTCTGTATTAGCCATTGATGTAAATGCAGCGACCCCGGCCGGTGTTCGTGGTCGACATTGAGCATTCTGATCCCAGATTGCGCTGCCTGTGGAAATCTCCCCGGAAATTCGGGAACAATGCTTCGCTCCAGACCGGATTTAGAGTGGTCCACCCCCCAGATTACATGGTTTCTCTGCTTGATTTTGCCGCCTATGTTTCGTCTGGGCAGCCGAGCCATTGCCTGGTCGAAAAGGATGCGCACGGCAGGTGGAAAGCGCGCCAATTCGAATCTCCTCGATTGACAGGTCTAATTTGTTATAACTAATATGTCCGCGACCATTGATCGAGGTGCCTGCCTAATGAAGTTTGGAATTCACGCAGGACTGTGGATGGAGAATTGGACCGACGATCCGGCTCCAATTTTCAAGACGGCTGCCGAAATCGGCTATGATGGTGTCGAGTTGTCGCTACTGGGGATTGGCCTCGATCGCACTGACGAAATCCGTCAGCAGGCCTCCGATCTCGGTCTGGAGCTGACCTGTTCGACCGGGCTTGGCCCCGAAGCGGATCCAACTTCGCAAGATGCAAGTATTCAGAAACGCGCGGTGGAGACACTGACCGAGGCGATCGAAGTTTCAGCACGTCTCGGGTCCAAGGGTCTTGCCGGCGTGGTGGCAGCACCTTGGGGTGTCTTTGATCCGGCCAACAAGAAGGTACGGGCAGCGCAGGCTGCAAAGACGCTGTCACGGCTTGACGGGGTCTTGGCGGATCACGGCGTCACACTGGGGATCGAGGCGTTGAACCGGTTCGAGAGCGATCTGACCTCGACCGCAGCCGAGGCATGTGCGATTGCTCGCGCTACAAGCTCCAAGCACATTGGAGTGCTGCTGGACAGTTTTCACATGAATATCGAGGAGAAGGACCCACCTGCCGCTCTGCGCGCAGCAGGCAGCACGCTGGTTCATTATCATGTCTCCGACAACGACCGGGGACGGCCAGGATCAGGGCGCTATGATTTTCCGGCAGATGCCGCCGCATTGGCGGAGATCGGGTATGACAAATGGGTGGTGGCCGAGATGTTCGTGATGGCCGGTTATCCATCAAGTCGCGATCTGAATATTTGGCGGGATATCGAACCTGACCCGACCGAAGCCGCGGTTCAAACGCTCGCATATCTGAAAGACGTTTTTGGCCATGACAGCTGAAGCGTTTTTTACGGCACTTCACTCCCGCTACCTGCAAGAAGCGGACAGGTTGAACGCGCTTGATGCAGCGGTCGGAGACGGCGATCACGGCACGACCATGCTGCGTGGATTGACTAAAGCCGTGGCGGCCGAAGACGGAAAACGCGCCAAAGCCTTCATGCGTGCATCGGGCGGAGCGTCGGGTACGCTGTTCGGGTTGGTCATGCTGGAAATCGAATCCCATCTTGATGAAGGCGCGCCTCTCGATACGGGCCTGGCCCGAGCCGGCGCCCGCGTCTGCGATCTCGGCGATGTGGCGGTGGGCGACAAGAGCATGGTCGATGCGCTCGGCCCGGCGGTGGATGCGCTGGCCAATGGCGGACTCCCGGATGCCATACAGGCCGCAAAGACAGGACGCGATTCCACCAGGGACATTCCGGCCAGGCGCGGCCGGGCGCAATATGTCGAGGGCGGTGGTCGCGGACATCTGGATCCTGGCGCGGTTTCGGTTGTGATCATGCTCGAAACACTGGGTGATGTGGCGTCATGAAGAAGCTCTTCAACAGTACCCAGAGCATGGTTGACGATATGCTGGACGGCTATGTGAGTGCGTTTCCGCAGGTACAGCGCGGTGCAAGCGACCCTCGCGTGATCACCCGTGCCAAGCATCGCAAGGATCCTGACGAGAAGGTGACGCTGCTGATCGGAAATGGCTCCGGGCACGAGCCCATCGCGATGGGATTTGTGGGGCAGGGCCTGCTTGATGCCAATGTGGTCGGTGATGTTTTCGCGGCCCCGTCGGCGGATCTGATCCTCGACGGCATTACCGAGGTGACCGGCAAGGCCGGTTCGATTCTGCTGATCTCCAGCCACTCCGGCGACCTGATCAACGGGCGTGCTGCAGTGATGATGGCCGAAGACTTGGGTATTCGAACTGCACCTTTGCCAATGTATGACGACATCTCTTCGGCGCCGCCCGAGCGCAAGCATGATCGCAGGGGCGCACCGGGAACGATGTTCATCTACAAGATCCTTGGTGCCGCTGCCGAAAAGGGTGTTGGGCTGGACGAACTCCTGGCCCTTGGCGAAGCCGTGCGTGAGCGTCTGGTGACACTGGCGGCGGCGGTCTCCCCGCCCGTTTCGCCGCTGACCGGAGACAAGATGTTTTCGCTGCCGGATGACGAGATCTATCTCGGCATGGGGGTGCATGGCGAGCCGGGCGTCGGACGGGCAAAGGTTGGCCCGGTGCGCGATTTGGTGGCGCGGATGGTCGAAGCGCTCCTGGCAGACAGGCCAATGGCTCGTTCGTCAAGGACTTGCGTCATCGTGAACGGAATGGGCGGCACCACGATGATGGAGCTCCTGACCATATGGGAGGAGACACGCAAGGCTCTCGCAGCGCACGGAATTACCCCCATCGCACCCATGGTGGGCAGCTATGTCACCACACAGGAAATGGGCGGTTTCTCGATTTCCTTTCTGGAGCCGACGGATGAGATGCTGGCGCTTTGGTGTGCGCCATCAGACACGCCGTTTTTTCCTGCAATCCGGATGGAGGCGAACTGAACGTGCTCGTGGATGGTCCAATCTATGGTGTGGCAGTGGATCAGGGCAGCGGGCTCGCTGCAGCCTTGCGCGAAAAGCGTGGGCCGAATGCAAGCGACACGGATCTCTACGACTTCAAACGCATTGTGGTGGAAACGCTCAGCCCCGATGCGACCACCGTATTGGTCGATGCAGCCCTTGGGCGCGAGTTGCTGCCGGCATACGCTTCAAATTGTGCCAAAATGCTTGCCTATGAAGCAGATGTTTATCACATTTCCGACGAGGACCGGATCACCAAGCTGCCCGATAATCTCAGCATATCAGACTATCGTGACTTGGGCGTTAACATATTGAAATTCTTCCTTTATTATGGCCCAAATGATCCAAATGAACTGAATTGCCGCAAGAAGGATCTTGTTGCCTCGATCGGTCGGCAATGCCGGGAAAACGGCGTGTCTTTTCTCTTCGAGCCGATTGTCTATGACCGTGCCATTCCGGACGGCAACTCGGTGGAATACGCACTTGCCAAGCCAGAACTGGTGCGCGCGGCGACCCGCGATTTTGCCGCACCGGAATTCGCGATAGACCTGCTCAAGGTCGAGATCCCGGTGAGCCTTGCACATATCGGTGGCGCGATGTCAGAGGCAGAAGCCGGGGAAGCATTTCGTAGCGCGGCAGAAGCGGCCGGGGACATCCCCATACTCTACCTCAGTGCCGGCGTTACATTCGAGCAATTTCGCGATGGGTTGGCATTGTCGCGCAAAGTAGGTGTCAACGCGCGAGGCTTCATGTGTGGCCGCGCGATCTGGAGTGATGCGATTGGAATATTTGGTTCAGATGGACCTGCAGCGATGGTACGTTGGATGGAAACCACCGGTCGCGATCGATTAGCTCTGCTGAAGGAGGCGATCCATTGAACGCCATTCCAAAATATCAGGTCGTGCATGACGAGATATTGGGGCGGTTGGAGAGCGGTCAGTATGCAGTGGGGATGCGCCTGCCAACCGAAAAGGAACTGTCCAACACTTTCGAAGTAAGCCGCGTTACCGTACGCAAGGCGCTGGAGTTGTTGGTGCGCGCAGGCTTTCTGACATCGCGGCGGGGCAGTGGATACAACGTCGCCACGCTCTCTCCATTGTTGTCGACATGCCTGGTGTCTTTCACGGACAAGGTTCTGATTGAGGGGCGCGTTCCGGGTGCAAAACTCCTGAGAATAGAAAAAGTGACCGGGAAATTGCCCCGCGAGGTAGCCGAGTTTTTTGATGAGCAATTGGTTCTCATCGAGCGGTTGCGCACGGTCGATGGTTCGCCGCGGATGCTGACGCAAACCTGGATACCTCAGCGCCTGGTACCAGGGATCAAGGCTGAGCATTTTCCCCAAAGCGGCCAAAACCAGTCAATACTGCGCATTCTGCGTCATGTGTTCCAGGTGGATTGGTCGAGCGCTTGCGAAACCATCGATTGCCTGGTCGCCGCGCCCGATGTCGCCGACCGGCTAGAAATACCGGTCAACACCCCGATCCTGTCGCAAGCTTGCACCGCTTTCGACAGCGCCGGAGAGCCTGTTTTCTTCGACATGCTCTTCCGCAAGGGACCCATCAGCTTCGACCTGGCCGGGCCAGCCCCGCGCCAGACGGGCACATAGCAAGGGGAGCTGACATCTCATGTCTCTGGTAATTGGTCTCATCACCGCTTCTCTGCCCAGCTACTTTCCGTTCAAGCATGGCGTTTTCGATGCCTGCGGGTCCTGGTTGGACGCATTGGCGGCGGAAGAGGGTGCAAGTGTTGTGACCGCCGATATCACCCCCATGAACAGCACGGAGGCGCGCGAAGCCGTTGGCCAAGTCCGGGCAAAGGGCGCGGATTTCATCCTGCTCTTGCACGGCGGCTTCACCATGGGAGACGTGGTCCGGGAGATTGCGCGTGAGCCAAAGCCTCTCGGGGTCTGGGCAACCCCGGAGCCATCGCATATCGACGATATCCAGTTGAACAATTTTGTCTCCCTGAACATGTCCATGTCGATTGTGCGCGGTGTGCGCGATCTGCAAAAAGAACCGGTCCAATGGTATCTTGGCGGACCCGGGGATGACGATCTCGCCAAGCGGATGCGTCAAACCATCCGGGCGCTTTCCGCCCGCAAGGCGCTGGAGGGGGCTCGTATCGGGGTGGTCGGTGGACTGGCGATGACGTTTTACAACATGGAAGTGTCGTCGGATGTCATGATGCGTCAGTTGGGTGTCTGGACGGAACATGTGGACATCCATCGCATGACCGATCTGATGGCCGCGCAATCGGATGAAGATGTCACCAACGAATTGCGTGCGATGACAAACGCCGCTGAAGCACGTGGTGTGTCCGATGAACAAATGGCGTTGACGGCACGCGCAGTTCTGGCGCTCAGAACAATCGCTTCGGAAGGCAATTACGACGCACTTGCCGTCTCGGACTGGCCGGCTTTGCAGGAAAACCCGGGGATGCATCCTGGCGCCGCCTTCAGCTGGCTGGAGGAAAATGACGGAGTCCCGGTGGCCTCTGAAGGCGACGTTCTGGGGGCGGTTACGCAACTGGTTGCCAAATCCCTGACGGGCCGGGTCGGTTGTCTGCTCGACATGACATCACCGGATTTTGCCCGAGACCAGATCCTGATGTGGCATGGCGGCGGGGGACCGCTTTACATGGCCAAGGACCGGGTTGCCTGGATCAATCATCCCATGATCGGGCGCGGCACGGATGCCGGGCCGATTTATGGGGCAATCGCAGACTATGAGTTTGCGCATGGCCCGGTCACGATCCTACGCGTCTCGCACCACGGCACCGCCCGGTTTGCGGTGGAAGGCGTTGTGGCTGAGGGGTCCGCACCGGGCTTCACCGGTTGTCGTGGATGGGTCGGTGAATTCTCCAGCGTCGATGGACCCTGCTCGGCCAAAGATATCGTCACAACGGTCATGGAGCACGGACTGGAACATCATTTCATTCTTGTTCCGGGCAGATTTCGAGAGACCTTCGAAGAATTTTGTCAATGGTGTGGAATGGAAGCACTTGGTGTCATTCCGTCTCATTCCGGCCTGCCAAAAAACGTCGGAGGCCCAGCTTGACCGCGGTTCAACTCAAAGGCGTCCGAAAGGAATTCGGCAATTTCACTGCCATTTCGCATATCGACCTCGATATCCGGTCGGGAGAGCTCGTGGCGCTTCTTGGGCCGTCGGGCTGTGGCAAGACGACGACACTGCGGATGATTGCCGGCTTGGAAGTTCCGACGGCGGGTGAGATTTGCTTCGACGGCAAGGACGTTTCGGAAGTAGCCGTCCAGAACCGCAATGTGGGCATGGTGTTTCAGCGTTATGCATTATTTCCGCATATGACGGTCGAGAAGAACGTGACCTTCGGGCTGAAAGTACGGGGTACGCCGGCGCCCGAAATAAAGGAAAGGCTGGAGGAGATTCTCGATGTCGTCCAGCTTCAGCAGTTCCGGCACCGGTTTCCGGCGCAGCTTTCCGGTGGTCAGATGCAGCGCGTGGCCATAGCGCGCACGCTGATAACCAAGCCCTCGGTTTTGATGATGGATGAGCCGTTGGCGAATCTCGACACCAAGCTGCGCGGAGAAATGCGCCGCTTCATCAGGGACCTGCAGCAGAGCCTCGGCATCACCACGATCTTTGTGACACACGACCAGATCGAGGCGATGGAACTGGCCGACCGCGTCGCAGTGATCTTCGATGGCGACCTGGCGCAGTATGACGCTCCCGATGCGCTCTACAAGCGGCCCAACAGCGTCGATATTGCCGACTTTATGGGTGCGACGAACGTGTTTGAGGCTGTGATCAATGGCAACACTGCCTCCGCGGCGTTTGGCACGCTGACATTTGAAGCGGAATCCGCAGAGGAAAACGGCGCTGCGGCACATGTGATGCTGCGCAGTGAGGCAATCGATCTTCACTTGTCACCTGAGACGGCGACCGAAAATGTGATTGCCGGCAAGGTTACTGCGCGCGATTTCTTTGGCGCCAACATTGCCTATAGTATCGACTGCAATGGCGAAACAATCTCTGTCACCGAACAATCCCGCCGCGTGATCGAGATCGGACAGGAGGTCTGGCTGACCATCCCGCCCGATCGCATCTGGATCATTCACGGCAAATCCAAGCAGCTGAAACCGGAAATCTAATCAAATGGAGGAAACTATGAAGAAAAAACTACTATGTTTATCCGTCCTGGTTGGCCTGGCGGCCAGTCCGGCCAGTGCCCAGGATGTAAACGCTTTCCGCGACGCCGTCGTTTCAGGAAACGCAACCTGGGAAGAGATTCAAGCGCGCGCCAAACAAGAAGGAGAGGTCAACCTCTACTATTGGGGCGGCAGCGATCAGATCAATATCTGGATGGATCGTTTCGCGGTTCCGGGACTTGAAGCTGAAGGCGTCAAGCTCAATCCGGTACGTATCACCGGCACCAAGGACGCGGTTGATCTGGTTCTGGCAGAGATCGGCTCGGGTAAAGGTCTCGGCGAAGGCAGTGTCGACGCAATCTGGGTGAATGGTGAAAACTTCGCCACCCTGAAGCGTCAAAATGCCCTGTTCGGCGCCTTTGCCGACAAGCTGCCCAACAGCGCCAATATCGAGTGGAATCCCGATGATCCGCGGGCTCTTCTCAACCTGCGCGACTTTGGCGTGGAGACGAACGCCTCTGAAATGCCTTGGTCGGGTCAGCAATATATCTGCGCTGTCAACACTGCTCGCGTGTCGAAAGAGGACACACCAAGCACATTTGCAGAGATGACCGCTTATCTGGAGGCCAACCCGGGCAAGTTCGCCTATGTGAAGCCGCCGCACTTCATTGGTAACACATTCGTTCAGGCAGCGGTTTACGCCCATAACCCGGACGGTAACGGTGCAGTGCCGTTCCAGAACTCCATTGATGATCTGGGAGCGGCGGAGCTCGCGCGGTTGATCAAGCCAGGCATGGAGTACCTCAAGGCGCTCGATTCTCATCTGTTGGGCGCTGCGGGAGGCAATGCGCGCTACCCTGAAGATCCTTCCGCACTGTTGGGTCTTTTCCTGAACGGCGAAATCGACTTTGCCTGTACTTTCGGTCTTTACGGTGTGGCGATCGGTCTGCGTGACGGAACGTATCCGGAGGGTGCAGAGCAGTTCGTTTTTCCGGAAGGCAACATGATCAAGAACAAGAACTATCTTGTTGTGCCGGCCAACGCGCCAAATCCTGCGGCCGCACTGGTGATGACGAACTTCATGGCCTCGGTGGACGCCCAGGCGAGCAAGCTCGAAGTTGCGGGCATGCCTCCGGGAATCGACCCGTGGAAACTGACAGACGCCGAAGTAGCCAAGTTGACTGAAGCTTCGCCCGGTTTTGTTGGCATTACCCAGGCGGATCTGGACGCAAATACGGCGCCCGATACCAACGCGACGCTTGTGGATGTGATCGAGGCGACATGGCTCGAATATATCGAGCGCAACAGTTCCGATTCGATCGAAGTGATCGTTGAGCGTGCCGTTGCAAACCTGAACAAGTAAACAGGCGAGGGCCCCGGTGTGAGCCGGGGCCCCAATCCAGGGCCGGTCATGTCTGACGCAAAAACCACCGAGCTCGCACGCCATCGGCGCGAACGCATCCTGATGTGGGTTCAGCTCATGCCAGTCATGGCTGTCCTGACGGTGATGTTTGGCGGTGCGCTGATCCTGGGTGTTATGCAGTCTTTGGGATTTGCGCCCTGGTTTGGCGTCAACACCTTCCCGGACTTGAGCTATTTTTCAGCGCTTTGGGGTGACAAGTTCTTCTGGCAGTCGCTCTGGATTACGCTCTACTATGCCATTGCAGCGACCATTATCTCGCTCATACTCGGTATCGTCCTGGCATTGGCGCTGGTTCGCAGCTTTCCCAGCAAAACACTCTACAAATATCTTTACAAACTGCCGCTGATGATCCCCTACACGGTCGGAATTGCGCTGGCCGTCATCATGCTCGGAAACGGTGGCATGATATCGCGCCTGATGGCATTTGCGGGCGTCATTGATGATCCATCGCAATTTCCACAGATTCTCAAAACCCACATGGGTTGGGGCGTGATTGCCGTCTATGTCTGGAAGCAGACGCCCTTTGTCGCCCTGACCATCTATGCAGTGCTGCTGGGTGTTGGGCGAGAGACCGAAGAAGCTGCCGCCATTCTTGGCGCAAACAAGTGGCAGATCTTTTTTCAGGTCACCTTGCCGCAGATCCTGCCCGGCATCATTTCGTCGACGCTGATCATATTTGCCTTCAACATCGGTGCGTTCGAAGCGCCGTTCATCCTGGGTGGTGGTTTCCCTGACACACTTCCCGTCGTCGCCTGGCGCTATTTCAATGATGCCGATTACACGCTTCAGCTGCAGGGCATGGCGACAGTGGTTTCGATCGCGCTGATCGCGGGAATCATCCTCTACAGCTACCTCGCCATTTATCGGCGCTACGAGCGTCGGATCGGGAGGAACTGACGATGGCCAACCGGAAAACTTCCGCCATCGCTTTGAGTGAACGGCTTTCCCCCTTTCAAAAAATTTACCTGTGGCTGATTGCGGGATTTATCCTTGGCCCGTTTATCCCACTCATTATTCAAAGTTTTGCATTCCGCTGGACCTGGCCCGACCTGTTGCCGGGCACCTGGTGGCTGGAGCAGCGCCAAAAATCGGTCTTGCCACAAGCTTGGGATTACGTGTTCTCGCCCTACAGTCAGGTTTGGCCTGCGACCGTAAATACGGTCTTTATCGGCTGTGTAGTGACAGTGATTTGTCTTGTGATCTGCCTGCCTGCGTCGCGGGTTCTGGCGCGCGAAAGTTTTCGCGGCAAACCGGCCTTCGAATTTTTCCTATCCATGCCGCTTATCGTGCCGGAAGCCGCCATTGGTATCGCGCTGTTGATGATCTTCATTCAGATTGGACTGGCCGGCAGCTATCTCGGCATCATCATCGTGCATCTGATCCCGACGATACCCTACATGATACGCATGCTCACAGCGGTCTATCAGGGCCTGGGCAAGGATTTCGAAGAACAGGCGATGATCCTTGGGGCAAACCGCTGGCAGGTGTTGCGCATGGTGACGCTGCCAATGCTTCTTCCGGGAGTAGTTGCGGGAGCGCTCTTTACCTTCCTGGTATCGACCAACATCTTTCTGCTGACCTTTTTCATGGGTCAGGGCAAAATCGTGACGTTGCCGACGCTTTTGTTCTCAAAGATTTCAGGCGGGACGCTTGATCCCTCCGCTGCCGGGATAACCCTCGTCGTGACAGTGCCGGGGATCATTCTTTTGCTCATCACCGAGCGTTTCATCAAGGAAGAGGCCTTCGGAAAAGGCTTCGGAAATTAGAGGCTAATGGCATGATTTCAGTGGAAGAGGCCGCGCGCAGGTTTGCCAAACTTGATCCGGATTTGATGGCAGAGCGGCTGGGCCGGCCCGGGCCAATGCCCCGGGTCATCATCGACACTGACACCGCCAATGAAATCGATGACCAATATGCGGTGGCCTGGGCACTGCTGTCGCAAGACAGGCTCAAGCTTGAGGGGGTTACCGCGGCGCCGTTTTCTTTCCTGCATCATCGTGATGGCATCTATGCGGCCGTTGAGGCGCTCCAGGGTGGCCGGGAATCCGACCATGATGAGAATTTCATTGGTCCGTTTACCGGCTGGGCCAAACGGCTGATTGCAGACGGTCGTACGGCTGACGATATCGAATTCGTAACCCCTGACGTCGGTGAGGAAAGGTCCTACGAAGAGATTCTTCGGGTGTTTGACGCCTGCCGCGAATCCCCGGAAGGCAGGGTTTTCCGGGGATCTCCCGCGCATCTTTCCAGCTATGATCATCCAATCGAATCTGACGCTGCTCAGTTCATCATCGATCAGGCCCGCAAGCGTGAAGACGGTCCGGTCTATGTTTTGGCCATGGGCGCTCTGCCCAATGTCGGGTCTGCGCTGTTGATGGCGCCCGACATCATCGACAATTTGGTCGTGGTCTGGACCTCCGGCTTTCCAAGCTACGCACCCTTTAACAATACGCCGTCACTGAATCTTGTGCAGGACCAGTTGTCTTCGCGCCTGTTGTTCGAATGCGGCGTGCCTCACGTCTATCTGCCGGGCTACCATGTGGGCGCACAACTGACGATTTCGCTGCCTGAAATGCGGGAGTTCGTAAAAGGGCGCGGCGCGATCGGCGACTATCTTTGGCATCTGTACACGCATAATCCGCTGCATAAGAAATATGCAATTTCGAACCCGGAGACGAAAACCTGGGTGATCTGGGACATCATCAACGTAGCCTGGCTACTGGATTCAGCCTATGTCCCAACGCACCTGACAAAATCGCCGGCGCTGGACGCGTCTCTCAATTGGCAACACAGCCCCGGTCGTCACCTGATGCGTGAAGCCTATGACGTCGCGAGAGATGCAATATTCGAAGATTTTTATCGGGCGCTATCTTCTGCGCCGTCGAACTGAACAAGCCGCAAGCGATCACGCGGGCACTGGGTGATCAATCCGAACTGACAGAACGCAGTAGGAAAGAGTTTTTGGCGGGAGCAAACAGTCTTCTGGCCATCGGACCACGACCGGTTGATCGTAGAGAAGGAAGTTCGGGAATCCATGGACCAGGAATTCGACTACATCATTGTCGGATCGGGGACCGCGGGCTCAGTTCTTGCTTCCCGCCTGAGCGAGGACGGAGATTGTAGCGTTCTGGTGCTTGAAGCCGGCGGTCCCGATCGAGGCTTCTGGTTGAAACTGCCGATTGGTTACTACAAAGCGATCTACAACGAACGGGTCTCGCACCTGTACAAAGGCCAACCGGACGAGGGAATTGCCGGGCGCCAGATGGACGTTCCTCGCGGCCGCGTTGTCGGAGGCTCCAGCTCGATCAATGGGCTAATTTATATTCGTGGGCAACCTCAGGATTTCGACGACTGGGAGGCACGTGGCGCTCAAGGGTGGGGATATCGGGATGTCTTGCCGCATTTTCGAAGCATCGAGACCTATTCCGGACCGCCCTCGCAATACAGGGGGGCACACGGTCCTCTGAATGTTTCTGATCTGCGCAATGACAGTCCAGCTTGCGACAGATGGATTGAGGCTGCACGCCAGTTCGGGCTTCCGGACAATCCCGATTACAATGCCGCCTCGCCGATCGGGCTTTGCAAATACCAACTCACCCTTCGCGGCCGCTGGCGTGAAAGCGCCGCAACAGCCTTTCTGAGACCGGCGCTTCAGCGGTCCAATCTGAAGTTGGAAACGCGGGCCACGGTGATCGGCCTGGAATTTGAGAACGATCGGGTTACCGGACTTCGATACCATCAGAGCGGCGCAATCCACGTGGTTCGGGCGATCCGTGAGGTCATTCTTGCCGCCGGATCTGTTCAAAGCCCGCAGATTTTGCAGCTCTCCGGCATCGGGCCTGCCGATTTGCTGAGAGAGCACGGAATCAAGGTACGGGTGGACGCACCGGAGGTTGGTGAAAACCTGACAGATCACCTGCAGATGCGCACGATCGTGGAACTTGCTTCCCGAGGTGGCAGCCTGAACGATCACGTGCGAAACCCACTCCGGCTGGCCCAGATGGGACTGGACTGGCTAATGCGGTCGCGTGGCCCGCTGACAGTGGGTGCCGGCCAAGTCGGCGGAGCGATGTGCACAAAATTCGCGGTAAATGATCGTCCGGATCTTCAGCTGTTTGTCATGCCGTTGTCCGTCGACAAACCCGGAGCCCCGCTCCATCGTTATTCCGGTTTCACGACGTCGTACTGGCAATGCCATCCCGAGAGCAGGGGATCGGTCTCGATCACTTCGGATGATCCTTTTCGCGATCCCAAGATCAAGACCAACTATCTCAGTACCGAACACGATTGCGCGGTGATGATCGAAGGTCTGAAAATTGTTCGCGAGATATACCGCCAACCGGCATTCGCTGATCTTTGGCGCCGGGAGATTGTGCCTGGAGCCGATATTCAATCCGATGAAGACATCCTCGACGCCGTTCGAAAGCACGCCAGCACCGTCTATCATCTCACGGGAACCTGCCGCATGGGCAGCGATCAAAGATCGGTCGTTGACCCTGAGCTTAAAGTGCGTGGGGTTGATGGCCTTCGTTTAGCTGATGCGTCGGTGATGCCATGCATCACCTCGGCAAACACAAATGCTCCGACATTCATGATCGCCGAAAAAGCAGCTGAAATGATCCGACGGGGCTGACCTTTGAAATCGACGTGTACAGGCCGCTGCTGAAGGGAGAAAAACGCAATGAATTCAACGCATTGCATCACCCGAATTCAAGCATTCTCTTACCGTTGCCCGATACCGGCACCGGTCGAGACGTCGTTTGGGCGCATGCTGGATCGGCCCGGTGTATTCGTGCGTGTAGAGGCGGAAGATGGATGTTTCGGATGGGGAGAGGTCTTTGCCAACTGGCCAGCCGCCGGTGCCGAACATCGTGTAAACCTGATCGATCGCGACCTCTCTCAGCTAGTGTTGGGGCAGGTGGTTGGTGACCCGGTCCGGTTCTTCATGTCTCTCAGCCACAAAACCCATGTCCGGGCACTGCAGAGCGGTGAATGGGGACCGTTCAGACAGTGTGTGGCGGGAATTGACATCGCCCTTTGGGATATGAAAGCGCGGGCTGCGGGGCTTCCGCTTCGAAAGCTACTGAATGCCAATGCCCCTGATGAGGTTCCAGCCTACGCCAGTGGTATTCACATCACACAAGCCGAGGCCGAGATCGCCCGCGCCCGCGAAGCCGGGTTCAATGCATTCAAGGTCAAAGTTGGTTTTGGTCACGAAAATGAAGCTCAGACCCTTAACGCGCTTGCTGGGAGCCTGGATGAGGAAGAAACCCTGTTTGCGGATGCAAACCAAGGTTTCGATCTGGACCAGGCCAGGACCTTTTTGGCTGGCATCGACGACAGCGGGCTCGGATGGATGGAAGAACCAATTGTCGCTGATGCTCCGGAAACGGACTGGCAAGCACTGGCGGCATCAACCCGGATCCCACTGGCGGGAGGTGAGAATATTGCCGGTCTGGTGGAATTCAAACGCGCAATCGACCAGGGCTATCTCAAGTATTTACAGCCGGACGCGGCCAAATGGGGCGGCGTTTCGGGTTGCTTCGAGATCGGCAAGGCTGCCGTTGCGGCGGGGCGGATCTATTGCCCCCATTTCCTGGGTGGCGGGATCGGCATCGCGGCTTCTGCGGAACTATTGGCAGCAGTGGGTGGTCCAGGTCTTCTTGAAGTAGACGCCAATCCGAATCCGTTGCGGTCGGCTTTCGATCTCGCTGGCGTCGATCGGCGTTCGGGAAAATGGCAACTCTCGTCTGATCCGGGGCATGGTTGTGCGTCAATCCCCAATGAATTTGAGAGCTATCTGAGCCACGAGATCGAGTGCTCGATGCGCTAAGCAATATTGTCCGGGATTCGATAACGAAAAACCTTCATGGCCGGAAACGTTTTCGGCGTCTGATGATCGGCCCGGCGTGTCGATCCTTCAACGAACGAAAGCCGGGCAGGCGGGAGCTCACCGACGTAATTATACCTAACAGACTACTAACGCAGGACAACAAATTGAGAACTCGGCACTAATCCGATCTTCAGCCTCCCCTGTTACGTTCGCCTGCAAACGGGGATGCCAGAAAAATGGGCAAAATTTCAACAAAGATCGCAGCCGTGGCGCTTCTTATGGTGATGCCTCTCTCGGCGACCGCTACACCGTATTATGCAGACAAGAAAACGGTAACAATCCGTGGTGATCGCGGCGGCGTGTTGATCAGATATGCTTTGAAAATGAAAAAGATGGAGCAGCGCGGTACCTTCGTGCGGTTTGCGGGTCGCTGTGATTCTGCTTGTACGCTTTATCTTGCCCTTCCAAGAAACCGGGTTTGCATAACAAGAGGCGCAAAATTCCGGTTCCACATGCCTTATGGCTCTACCGCCAAGAACAACAGAACGGCAGCCAATTACATGATGCGCAACTACCCCGGCTGGGTGCGCTCATGGATTCGGAAAAAGGGCGGACTGTCCGGCAAGCTGAAGACAATGAGCTATGGATATGCCAGCCGGTATCTTCCAACCTGTAACAAAGGCAAATCCGGTCCAAGACGGACACGGACCATCTTGGCTTCGCTGACCAATCGGGGACGTTGAACCGAATTACCGGCGAAAACTGAAATCGTCGAGCGTAATCCGCTCATAGATCTCTGACCTGAATTCAAGCTTGGTGATCTGCTGATATCCCGCGGCGAAATAGATGGGGCCTGCACGGGTCAACCTCATGCGATCTTCGTGAACCAATTCGTCACCACGCCAGGCCCGGACGACGACGTCCTTTTCCGATCCTCGTGTCCAGGCCACGCTGATATAGGTGCCGACAAAATCGAACGGCTCATCGCTCCAAATTCGAGCGGGAGTACCTGAACTGTTGTAGGCGACGTATTCTGATGAAACCGTCGAATTGACGTAGCCAGCCCCAAGGTAGAACCGGTTGTGAACGGATATCCAGTTGAGCCAATTCAGACCGTGGTAGCCCGAGGGAATTTCAAACAGGGCGTCGGAGATCGTCAGGTCGTCAAAACGAACCGTTTCGATCGCGCTTTCGGGTTTTTCAAGCCATGGCTGGGCAAGGTCGATTTGGCCCAATAGTATGGCAGCATCCTTCAGCTCCAAACGTCTGCTGTAAACGTCCGCACCTTGGTCATTTTGAATTTCCAGCAACCATTCGGAAGGATATCCGGCGAACTCGAAATGTCCGGATTTGCTGTGTGGGACGTTGAACTTCTTTCCGTCGCTATCCGTCAGAAAGACTTCAAACTTGTCGATTGGGACGTTTTCGGTCACCGAAAATGTCCCGCGAATTTTCAATATCGGTGCGACGCCTATCGGCCTGCAGGTATCTTTGACAAACATCCCGCCCGGCGCATCTGGCAGGCGGAGCATGTGAAGTGTTTGTCGGTCCATTTCGGAGGTCGAATCCCAGCCCGGTGGCACCAACGCTTCCACCCTGTAGGTTCCCGGTTCGTGAATTAACGCATCTTCGGTTTCGCCAAATTGAACCTTGAAATTGGCAAATCCATCGAGGTTTGAACGAAGTGTCCGGAATGTTCCGTCTGGCCGGTGCATTTTGATTGGTAGAGCACCGTAGGGTCGGTCGCCCATGTCGAAGACGCCATTTCTATTCACATCGCGGTAAGCGTAACACGAGAGTTTCCAGTTCTCACGCGGTGCTGCCAATGCAACGGACGAATTGAGAATGGAAACAGACATAAAAATCAGCATTAGCCAGATTGTTGCGAACTTACCCAGACCATTTGGTACATCCGGGTTCAAATAGGCTGCTCTTCGCATCGAACGATCCTGATCGGTAACTGCCCAAAAAACTGATGCCGCCGTGATGTGCGGCGGCATCAGCATATCCAGAAAACCCAAGTGGACTGTTAACGGTCGCCTTTTCCGCCGCCGGGTCCGCCGCCGCCGGGTCCGCCGCCGCCGGGTCCGCCGCCGCCAGGACCGCCGCCACCGAGGCCGGGATTGTCGGAACCGTCGTCGTTTCCACCGCCACCAGGATTGGTATCGTCACCGGTCTT